>NZ_JBEPNM010000001.1:0-689599 GCF_040546285.1 Pantoea sp. UYEF8
ATGCGGGAAGGTCTTCACTGCATCAGTAATCACACCAATCAGGTTAAACGGCAAACTGAGTGATGATAAAAACTGACACTGGCATTATTACTATCGCTGTGGAACATCACGCCGTCTGGCTTGCTGCAAGCTTCCCTTGCCATTTTCAGCGCTTTAGCCGTCATTTTGCTATCCGGAGAGAACGATATTGCCCAGCCCACCGGTTTCCTCGCGAACAGGTCGAGAACAACTGCAAGGTATGCCCAGCGCTTACCTTTCCAGATATAAGTCACGTCACCGCACCTGATTTGGTTCTGTCACTGCGAACTGCCGCTCAGGATGATTCGGGATGGCGAGGTGTTCATGACAGTCACGTTTATATCGATGAGTCAGCTGCTGGCAACTGACCAGCCCCAGCTCTTTCATCAGTCTGCCAGCAAGCCAGCATCACATCCGATAGCCTCTCTGGATTGCCATTATGGCGATGCTCCTTGGTCCGGCAGAACCATGGCTGATGTTATTCAGTTCCATCACCTGGCTTGGTAATACAGCCCGCCTGCCGACTGGTTTTTCAGGACGGTTTTGCCAGTATTTGTGCGAAGAGGAGCTCACCTTTGTATTCAACCCGACAGTAAACGCGATCAACAATATTAGCGACAGCTATTACGCGGGGTCGTCACTGCCACAAACATGGAGAGCAGCAATTAGGAATGCCGGCCTGACTTACCCTAAGCCATACCATTCCCGGCACACTTATATATGCTGGTCATTTTCTGCCGGCGCAAATCCAGATTTCATCCGGGCAGAACGGTCAATCAGCGTGCCCCCCTCCAGCGTTTCAATACGCATCATATTGGCCGGGTTCGGCATCAGAAGATCGTTCAGGTTAAGCCGCTGCTCAACATAGTCCTGCACAAGAGATGGAAAGCCCATAGTTACCTCACATATCCCATGTTAATCAGTGCGTAAGTGCGGTTATCGCCGCCAATAGTTACCAGCTCTCTGAAGATGTGCTGTTCGCGCCGTATCCACTGATTGCACTGTTGCAGCATCCATATGTGGCTGAACGCCTCAAGTTTTCGCAGGAATGTTCCGGTGGTTACTACCTGCCGGCCCCTGCCGTCTCTGCTTATAGCCTGTAAAAAGGCACCTTTGATTTCGTAGTCGCGTGGCATGCTAAATCCTACCTTAACAAACACTGTATGGATAAGCAGCAATATCGGTGGGGGCGTTTGATCAAGCCGAAACGGCTAGCGGATTTGTAAATGCACGGTTGTGAAAGGGATTTTGGTTGGGCATCTGCGCTGAGGAGTGACTAATCTCAAATTATACCCCGCAGCCTGCTGAGACAGGAGCGGCTGAGTCATTGCCCGGTCGCCGGGCTTTTTTATACAAAATTGTCGGGCGATATATAATCGATTCCTTGATCATATCTTTAAGCAATGAGAAAATTCCGCATCTTTTTTGGGGAGCATAACATGGCTCAGTTGTTTGCCAAGTATATGACCATTGGTGTTTTGAACACGCTGATACATTGGTGTGTATTTGTAATTTGTGTGAAAAATGGTCAGTCACACTCGCTATCAAATTCCATTGCATTCTCTGTTGCGGTTACGTTTTCTTTTTTTGCTAACGCTAAGTGGACTTTTAGCGCTGAGGCAACAACTATCAGATATATGATGTGCGTTTTTTTATGGAATCGATAGCGACTCTAGTAGGTTATTATGGCGATAAAATGAGCATAAATCCTTTGGCCACACTGGTGGTTTTCTCATTCATAAGCCTTGTATGCGGCTTCATTTATTCTAAATATGTTATTTTCAGGGAGAGAAAATGAAAATATCTCTAGTGGTCCCCGTATTCAACGAGGCAGATGCGATTACCATTTTCTATCGTCATGTGAGGTGCTTTAAGCTCTTTGAAAAACATGACATTGAGATTGTATTTGTTGACGACGGCAGCACAGACTTCACTCCTTTTCTTATGGAAGAAATGGAGAAGGAGGACCCATTAGTAAAAAATGTTTTCTTCACTCGTAATTTTGGTAAAGAGCCAGCCTTATTTGCCGGATTAGAAAAATCCACTGGTGAAGTTGTTATTCCTATCGATGTAGATCTGCAGGACCCTCTTGATGTCATACCGCTGATGATTGATAAATGGCGAGATGGTGCGGATGTGGTACTAGCTAAGCGCATGGATAGATCTTCAGATAGCCGTCTCAAAAGGAAAAGTGCTGAGTGGTTCTATCATCTGCACAACCTCATAAGCAAGCCCAAAATTGAAGAAAATGTTGGCGATTTCCGACTAATGTCACGCGACGTTGTTGAGAACATAAAACTGATACAGGAAAGAAATCTATTCATGAAAGGCGTCTTATCCTGGGTGGGAGGCAAGACTGACGTTGTTGAATATGTAAGAGCAGAGCGCATCGCGGGGTCAACTAAATTCAACGGCTGGAAACTCTGGAACCTTGCGCTGGAGGGCATTACATCTTTTTCGACGTTCCCCCTCAGGGTATGGACATACCTCGGGGTATTCGCTGCAGGCCTGTCTTTCATTTACGCCGCTTATATGGTGGCTGACACGTTGATTTTTGGTAACCCTCTAAGGGGCTATCCATCAATCATAACATCAATACTATTCCTAGGAGGGGTTCAGCTAATTGGCATAGGCGTTCTAGGAGAATATATTGGAAGGATATATATCGAGACGAAAAACAGGCCTCGGTATATCATAAAGAAAAAGGATTGACCGTGAATACGAAAAGCTACTTGTATTTAATATCATCGCTGATTGTCGGCTATGTAATAACCTTTATCATTGTAGATAGATATTTCTCTGCCAATGCAGACATGGTTAACTCTGCATTGGCATGGAAGGAGGTCGGTGAGCATGGCCTATCAGTTCTAAAGCTGTGGCAGCCAACGGTGGATAACTGGTATCTTGCTATTTATCCTGTTCACTTTTTGATATTCTATGTTTGTGGTGATCCAAGCATTTTTATGCTAAAGGTGATGTCTGTATCACAAACAGTGCTTACGTCACTAGTCGCATCTTTGATTGTTTATCAAGTTACGAAGAAAAAATCTTCATTCTTGCTGATAATATACCTATCATGCTTATCATATTTCGCTTATGTGATAGGGTTCGTGCATCATCTTTTCTCTCACAATGCCATAAACTTGTATGGTCTTATTTGTGTTTTAATATATATTCGATGGCAAAAAAGTTTCATTGCAACGACTGTAATTTGCGTAATTTCACTTGCTGCAGCAGTTTCTGACCCATGGTATGTCGTTGCTTATTTGCTGCCTCTAGCTCTCTATTCTATATATGCGCAGATAAAGAAGGAGTTAGGCGGATTGACTGCTGTCATTCAGTTTTCAATGTTCATCATAACAATAGTTGTATTCTTTAGTGGGATCGTTCAGAAGTTAATGTATGTCCCCGTAACTCATTTTGAATTAGCCAGTTTAGACGTAATCAAAAATAATATAAAGTGGTTCTTTTGGGATTATGGAAGAATTGTTAATTTATTCTTCGTAGAGAAAAATGCGGCTTATGTAATTTCCGCTATTTTGTTTATAATGCTAACCATATTCGTACTGATAAAAAACTTAGATCGCAGTATAAACATACTCCTGTTATTATCAATTCTTGGCATATCATCTACGTTTATCATTGGAAATCCAGGAAAGGCTCAATATTCTGCAAGATTTTTGGCAAATGTAATTTACCTTGTCCCTGCTATTATTCTCATCAACTATAAAAGGAACATATTAGTAGTTTTAATTCCTGCTTTAATTCTTTCTTTGCTTTCATCTGCATGGTCACACTTTTCTCATGGTAGAAACAATGCTGATAGTGATTCATTGCAGATGATACAGTTTATGAGGGATAACAGTCTTAATTTTGGGTATGGGGATTACTGGGGGCTTAGAGCCAACGATGCGACTTGGAGATCTGGAGGGGATGTTGTAATCAGGCCTGTAATTTTTGATAAAGATACAGGAATGATTAAGTGGAGAAGGAAGCACTCACAGTCATTTAGTACGTGGTATGGACCTTACCAGGGTAAAGCTTTTATCGCTATGACTGAAGTTGGCGAAACATGCCACGATATAAAAAAATGCTTTGAAGGGGTTCAAAAGCAGTATGGTAAACCAGATGTGATTTTGAAGTACAAAAAAATAACATTCTTTGTGTATGATAAATTTAATAAATAAGGATAAGGCCAGTGTATTACTGGCCTTATTTTCAATCCCCAAGCAAAATCGAGATAAAGCGTTTAGATGCTCCAGTCCTGTTTTCAATATAGTAATTTCCATTAATTGCTGCTGATATAGTAAGATTTCCAACAGTTCCGGTTGTTCCTGTCAGTATCCCCGTTGTGTTTGACACATTGATTGTTGTGCTCAATGAAACAGTCGCAGCAGATGGCGATGAGCTGGCTCGTAACCATACTGCTCCTGCAGGATTTCCTGCCGCTGGAACTGCAGTGGGTGTGATATGTATATTAGCAATATAGTCACCTGTTGGCGCTGCTACTAGTGCCACACTATCATCTGTAATAGTAACCTTACGACTATAAAACCTAGCGGGGACACAGCAGAACCAGTCAAATCGTACGCAATCGGGAAAGTGATTGAGCTCACGGAATCCTTAGAATAATAGAGGCCATTACCCGTAGTCAGTTGAGCAGTATTACCTAGTCGTATCGTTCCTCCTCCTGTAACCTTTATAGCATAGGAGCCCGTGGTTACGAATGCCTACCCATTAAGACAAGTCGCCGTAATATAAAGTTGATGTGCCGCGCCAGTGACTAGAAAGGCTTCAGCAGGTGATCGGTTTGAGCGCATCCCCAGTTTAATATTTGATGCAATAACATCCGCCAGAGTAAACGCTGCGCCGTCAGTACCATTGCCACTCACATCAGAATTAAATATGTACGACTCGATAGTTCCGTAAGCAGAATAACAGTTTGAGTTTATTTCGATTCCACCGTCGCCGATGTCAGCATACATGTTTCTCAGGTGGAAATTGGCAAGCCCTGATCCGTCACCGGTAACGTCAGATGCGTAAAAACACGCTTGTAAAAAATGCCAAACGCGCTGTCTACCATCAAGCCATCAGGGTTTACATCACGGAGAGATGTGCGCCCTGGTATGGGAAGATATTGACCTTGAAGCGAAGAAGCTGACAGTCAGCCGTAACCTCACACCACAGGGTTTGTTCACGCCGACAAAGACGGAAGCGGGAAACCGTGTCATATGCCTGATGAATGCAGCGGTTGATATCCTGCGTGACCAGCGAGAGCTGACCCGAATGTACCCTCAGACCCCTTCACTTTTCATACCAGGGAATATGGTGAGCGAATTGAGGAGCCGAAGACGTTCGTGTTCAATCCCAGCGTGAACGCAAGTCAACGGCCGATCGGGAGCATATTACTCAACAGAGTCACTCGGACAGAAATGGACCGGCGCCCTCAGACGTGCAGGACTTCATTACCGGAAAGCCTATCAGTCCCGTCATACGTTCGCATGCTGGGCACTCTCAGCAGGCGCAAACCCGAACTACGTCGCTTCGCAAATGGGTCACTCCGATGCGCAGATGGTGTACCGGGTTTATGGCGCCTGGATGTCAGAGAACAACACGGACCAGCTATCACTCATCAACACGAAAATGAGCGATCTTGTGCTACATACGTGCTCCACCAAAGTGGCAGTATGAGAAACCTCAACAGCTTCAGACAGTTACCCGCCTAAACCTGCATATTCATAATATCGCTATACGCCGACACCAGCTTGTTCCTGACCTGAATCCCCATCTGCATAGAAATAGACGATTTCTGCAGATCGACCATCACATCGTTCAGCGCGATACCGGGTTTCCCCATCTCAAAATCCTGCGCCTGGCTACGGGCGGTGGTTTGCGTCTCGCTGATCTTATCCAGCGCAGCTTTCATGGTGGCGCCAAAATCGATCTGGTTAGGGGCTTCGCTGCTGCGGTTGCTCGCCTGCAGCGAGGTGACCTGAAGCTGTTGCAGTACGCCGTCGATTGCCTGAATGGACAT
This sequence comes from Pantoea sp. UYEF8, assembly GCF_040546285.1. Taxonomy (NCBI): domain Bacteria; kingdom Pseudomonadati; phylum Pseudomonadota; class Gammaproteobacteria; order Enterobacterales; family Erwiniaceae; genus Pantoea; species Pantoea sp. UYEF8. Next base: position 6,053 of record NZ_JBEPNM010000001.1, read on the forward strand.
TAACGATACCTCATATAAAAGAGTGGGGTTTTTCTGTGTTCAAAAATCTAACACGTTGTCAATGAGACAAAGGCGCTAAATGACAGCAAAAAACCCGGCTTATCCAGCCATCGAATTTTTGGTTTCAACAAATAATGCCTGGCATTGAAGTGGAAATTTTATCTACGCAGGTCAGGGAGTCTGTTTTGCCATCTCAACTAACCCGGTCAATTACGTCAGGCAGGAATCGGTCATGAATGCGAGTGCAGCCGCCACACAAGATCAAGAAAAGAAAGGCTTCGGTGACCTTCTCGCTCGCCTGCGCGCAAATCCGCGTATTCCTTTAGTCGTCGCCGCCGCCGCCGTTATCGCTATCGTGATTGCGATGGTGCTGTGGGCCAAAGCACCCAGCTACAGCGTTCTCTATAACAATCTGTCGAATGAAGATGGCGGTGAAATCGTCACGCAGCTGACGCAGATGAATATCCCCTATCGCTTCGCCGAAAATGGTGGTGCGCTGATGGTGCCGGATGAGAAGGTGCATGAGCTGCGTCTGCGTCTGGCACAACAGGGTCTGCCGAAAGGCGGCTCGGTTGGTTTCGAACTGCTGGATAAAGAGAAGTTCGGTATCAGCCAGTTCAGCGAGCAGGTCAACTATCAGCGCGCGCTGGAAGGCGAGCTGGCTCGCACCATCGAATCGCTGGGTCCGGTAAAAACCGCCCGCGTCCATCTGGCGATGCCTAAACCCACCTTATTTGTCCGTGAGCAGAAAGCACCGTCGGCATCAGTCACCTTAACCCTGCAGCCTGGCCGTGCACTGGATGAAGGTCAGATTCAGGCCATCGCCCACATGGTTTCCAGCAGCGTGGCGGGTTTACCGCCGGGTAACGTTACCGTGGTCGATCAGACCGGTCGCCTGCTGACCCGTTCCGATAGCGTCGGCCGCGATCTGAATGATGCTCAGCTGAAGTATGCCTCTGATGTTGAAACGCGTTATCAGCAACGTATCGAAGCGATCCTGAATCCGATTCTGGGCCAGGGCAACGTGCATGCGCAGGTTACCGCGCAGATCAACTTCGACACCAGCGAGCAGACGGATGAGAAATATCAGCCTAATGCGAATCCATCTGCTACCGCGATTCGCTCGCGTCAGACCAGCACCAGCGATCAATCAGGCAGCCCTTATCCGGGCGGCGTACCGGGCGCATTGTCCAACCAGCCTGCGCCAGCCAACACCGCGCCGGTCAATGCACCCGCAGCTAACGGCCAGAATGCCAACGGTCAGAACGCCAATGGTCAGAATGCTAACGGACAGAATAATGCCGGCCAGACCACCAGCACCACCGCGGCCAGCAGCACGCCGACCAACTCACGCCGTGATGACACGGTTAACTATGAGCTGGACCGCACTATTCGTCATACCAAGCTTAACGTCGGCGATGTCCAGCGTCTGTCGGTGGCGGTGGTGGTCAACTATCGCGAAGACGATAAAGGGAAAGCGGTTGCGCTGAACGAACAGCAACTGAAGCAGATTGAAGACCTGACCCGTGAAGCGATGGGCTACTCCCAGACCCGCGGCGACAGCGTGAACGTGGTGAACTCGCAGTTCAATACCACCGAACCGACGACCGGTGATCTGCCCTTCTGGCAGCAGCAAGCGTTCTTTGATCAGCTGATGAATGCCGGTAAATGGCTGTTGGTTGCTCTGGTTGCCTTCATTCTGTATCGCAAGCTGGTCCGTCCGCATCTGGTGCGTAAGCAGGCTGCGGAGAAAGCCGCTGCAGAAGCTGCTGCTGCCCGTGCCGCTGAACCGGCAGAAGAAGAAGCCTATAGCGTTCAGCTCAGCAAAGATGAGCTGGATCAGGAACGTAAGTCTAACAACCGCATGAGCGCAGAGGTGATGAGTCAACGCATCCGCGACATGTCTGAAAACGATCCGCGCGTTGTTGCGCTGGTGATTCGCGAATGGATGAGTAAAGAGCTATGAGTCTGACCGGAACCGAAAAAAGCGCCATCCTGATGATGACTATCGGCGAAGAGCGCGCAGCGGAAGTTTTCAAACACCTGAACCAGCGTGAAGTGCAGCACCTGAGCGCCGCGATGGCCAATATGCGTCAGGTCTCGCACAAGCAGCTGACGGAAGTGTTACGCGAGTTTGAAGCCGATGCCGAGCAGTTTGCGGCGCTGAGCCTTAACTCCAACGATTATCTGCGTTCGGTGCTGATCAAAGCACTGGGCGAAGAGCGCGCCTCCAGCCTGCTGGAAGATATTCTCGAAACCCGCGAAACCACCAGCGGGATGGAGACGCTCAACTTTATGGAGCCGCAGGCGGCTGCCGACCTGATCCGCGACGAGCATCCACAGATCATCGCCACCATCCTGGTCCACCTCAAGCGTGGTCAGGCGGCGGATATTCTGGCGCTGTTCGACGAGCGTCTGCGTCACGATGTGATGCTGCGTATCGCCACCTTCGGCGGTGTCCAGCCAGCGGCGCTGGCCGAACTGACCGAAGTGCTCAACGGTCTGCTGGACGGTACCAACCTCAAGCGCGCGAAGATGGGCGGCGTGAGAACCGCAGCCGAGATTATCAACCTGATGAAGACGCAGCAGGAAGAAGCGGTTATCGAAGCAGTACGCGACTTCGACGGCGAACTGGCTCAGAAAATTATCGACGAGATGTTCCTGTTCGAAAACCTGGTGGAAGTGGACGACCGCAGTATCCAGCGCCTGTTGCAGGAAGTGGAGTCCGAGCAGCTGCTGGTTGCCCTGAAAGGTGCCGAACAGCCGCTGCGCGAGAAATTCCTCAAAAACATGTCAGCCCGTGCGGCCGATATCATGCGCGACGATCTGGCCAACCGCGGTCCGGTGCGGATGTCGGCGGTGGAAAACGAGCAGAAAGCAATCCTGCTGGTGGTGCGCCGCTTAGCCGAATCGGGCGAGATGGTGATTGGTGGTGGCGAGGAAACCTATGTCTGATGCATTTTCTGCCCGCCCATGGCAACTGTGGCAGCCGGCCGATCTAGGCCGCTTCGACCAGCCTGAACCGGAGCCGCTGCCCGAGATCACCGAATTTGATTCCGGGGTGGACGAGCAGCAGCTGCTGCTTGAGCGTCAGCAACAGCAGATGCGTAAAGAGGCACAGGCCCAGGGCTACAACGAAGGTCAGCAGCAGGGTTTTGCCGAAGGTCAGAAAAGCGGTTATGAAGCCGGTTTTCAGCAGGGTCTGGCAGATGCTCAGCAGCAGCACGCGCCGTTACAGGCGCGGATGCAGCAGCTGGTCACCGAGTTCCAGAACACGCTGGAGTCGCTGGACAGCGTTATCGCCTCGCGACTGATGCAGCTGGCACTTGAAGCCGCCCGCTCGGTAATTGGCCAGGCGACTGCGGTCGATGGCAGCGCCCTGCTGCGTCAGATTCAGGGATTACTGCAGCAGGAACCGATGTTCAACGGCAAGCCGCAGTTGCGGGTGCACCCGGATGATCTGCAACGTATCGAGCAGACGCTCGGCCCGACGCTCGACCTGCACGGCTGGCGTTTACTGGCGGACAGTACCCTGCATCCAGGCGGCTGTAAACTCAGCGCCGAAGATGGCGATCTGGATGCCAGCGTGGCGACGCGCTGGCAGGAACTGTGCCGCCTTGCCGCGCCAGGAGAAGTGTAATGACCACTCGGCTCAATCGCTGGCTGGGCGCGCTCGACGCGTTCGAAAAGCGAATTGCTCAGGTTCAGCCGGTTCGCCGTTACGGGCGACTGACCCGTGCCACCGGCCTGGTGCTGGAAGCGACTGGCCTGCAGTTACCGCTCGGCGCGACCTGCATCATTGAACGTAATGATGGCAAAACCATCAGCGAGATCGAAAGCGAAGTGGTGGGATTCAACGGACAAAAACTGTTGATGATGCCGCTGGAAGAAGTGGATGGCATTTTACCGGGCGCGCGGGTGTACGCACTGCAGAACGGTGAAAACCCGCAGGCCGGTAAGCAAATGCTGCTGGGTCCGCAGCTGCTGGGCCGGGTACTGGACGGCAGCGGACGCCCGCTGGATGGCCTGCCGTCACCGGATACCGGTTACCGCGCGCCGCTGATCACCCCGCCGTTCAACCCGCTGCAGCGTACCCCGATTACCGATGTGCTGGACACCGGCGTTCGCGCCATTAACGCCCTGCTGACGGTAGGACGCGGCCAGCGTATGGGCCTGTTCGCCGGTTCGGGCGTCGGTAAAAGCGTACTGCTCGGCATGATGGCGCGCTACACCGAAGCCGACGTGATTGTGGTCGGGCTAATCGGCGAACGTGGTCGCGAAGTAAAAGATTTTATCGAGAACATTCTCGGTGCCGAAGGCCGCGCGCGTTCGGTGGTGATCGCCGCGCCGGCTGACGTTTCGCCGCTGCTGCGTATGCAGGGTGCCGCCTACGCCACCCGCATCGCCGAAGATTTTCGCGATCGCGGCAAACATGTGCTGCTGATCATGGATTCCCTGACCCGCTACGCCATGGCGCAGCGTGAGATCGCGCTGGCGATCGGTGAACCTCCGGCCACCAAAGGCTATCCACCGTCGGTGTTCGCCAAGCTGCCGGCGCTGGTGGAACGCGCCGGTAACGGCATCGACGGCGGCGGTTCAATTACCGCCTTCTATACCGTGCTGACCGAAGGCGACGATCAGCAGGACCCGATTGCTGACTCGGCGCGCGCCATCCTCGACGGTCACATCGTGCTGTCGCGGCGGCTGGCAGAAGCCGGTCACTATCCGGCGATCGATATTGAAGCCTCAATCAGCCGTGCGATGACCTCGCTGATTGATGAAAACCACTATGCGCGCGTACGCCAGTTCAAGCAGTTGCTGTCCAGTTTCCAGCGTAACCGCGATCTGGTCAGCGTGGGCGCCTATGCCGCAGGCAGCGACCCGATGCTGGATAAAGCGATCAAACTCTATCCGCAGATGGAAGCCTTTTTGCAACAGGGCATTTTCGAACGCAGCGATTATGACGACGCCTGCCTGCATCTGCATGCGCTGTTCGGCTAATCGACGCGATTAACGCGAGGTAACGGCAATGAAAACTGCAAATGCCATCGACACGCTACGCGATTTAGCGGAACAGGATCTGGAACGCGCCGCCATCTATCTCGGCGATATGCGTCGCGGTCAGCAGGCTGCCAATGAGCAGCTGACCATGCTGCTCGACTACCAGGACGAATATCGCAACAAGCTGAATGACGATATGTCGACCGGGATTGCCAGCACCCGCTGGACCAACTACCACCAGTTTATTCAGACGCTGGAAAAAGCGATCGATCAGCACCGCAACCAGCTCAATAACTGGAACCAGCGTCTTGAGCAGGCGCTGATCAACTGGCGTGAGAAACAGCAGCGGCTGAACGCCTATCAGACGCTGATCACCCGGGCAGCGGAAAATGCATTACGACAGGAAAACCGTCTCGACCAGAAACGGATGGATGAATTTGCCCAACGGGCCGCTTTGAGGAGAGGCGAATGATTACGCTGCCAAACATTGCCATGAAAGCGGCGGTGAAAACCGACGCGAATACATCAGTTTCAACCGATGCAGCTGCCGGCACCGATGCCCTGCCGCACGACTTTCTGACCGCGCTGGGAAACCAGTTGCTGAGCCTGGCGAAACAGCAGGGAAAAGCGGCGCAATCAGCTGATCTCAAAACAGAAAGCGACACCGATGCGCAGCCTGGCGCACCACTGAATGCCCTGATCGCCGCACTGGATAATCCGGCGGCGCTAAGCGCACTGTTTAAGCCGGAAAATATTAAAGCCGGCACAAAATCAGCCGATGATAAAGACAAGCCAGAAGCCGCGCCCTTAAGTGCCAGCGATATGCAAAATGTGCAGGCGCTGTTCGCCATGTTACCGACCACGCCGGCCGCCACCAGCGCAGCCGTCAGCCCGGTCAGTGAGGCGCAGGGTGAACTGGCTGTCCAGAACGACAGCGCGCGCAAAAGCCTGACGTCACTGGCACAGATGCTCACCGGCAGCGATCAGGCGAGCAAAGAACCCGGCGCGGAGAGTTCGCCTGGGGTTAAAACCGCCGCGCTGAATGCGCCCGCGGTGAGTAGCACAGCCAGCCAGAGCAGCACGGCTGCGGTGAACAGTAACAGCCTCAGCCCCGCGCAGACGCTGGATAGCAGTTTTCAGCAGGTGCTGAGCAATTTAACCCGACAGGACGATCAGGCCGCCATCAAAGCCAGTGCCAGCGATAATTCGCTGATCGCCAGCACGCCGATCTCCAGCGCCAGCAGCCTGGCGCCGCCGGTAATGGCGTCGTCGACCACCAGCACGCCCTCGACCCCGATGCTGAATGCGCAGCTGGGCAGCGATGAGTGGCAGCAGGCGTTAAGCCAGCAAATTGTGATGTTCAGCCGCAACGGTCAGCAAAACGCCGAATTGCGCTTACATCCGGCAGACCTGGGCGCCATCCAGATCAGCCTGAAACTGGATAACGACCAGGCACAAATTAATCTGGTTTCCGGCCATAGCCACGTCAGAGCGGCGCTGGAAGCCGCGATTCCGCAGCTGCGCAGTGCGCTGGCAGAGAGCGGAATCCACCTGGGTGAGAGTCAGGTCAGCAGTGACAGTTCCGCGCAAGGCCAGAACTTCCAGCAACAGCAGGAGGCGCGCCGCGATGGACAGTATGGCCGCTTCTCTCTCGCTCAGGATAGTGACACCGACATCACGCCGATTGCCGTTCCCGCCGCTCTTCAGGCACGGGTAAACGGTAATGGCGCGGTCGACACTTTTGCCTGATAGCGACAAACGCTGAAGGTAAGCGTAAAACCCGCGTCTTTTCTTCCCATTGTTTGACTTAAGACGCGGGATAATCTGTCCAGGTGAGCCGAGAGGCTTGCCCATAATTCACAGGAAGTAACTGCAAACATGTCTGATAACGCGAAAGCTAAAGGCCGCAAACGTAAACTCTTAATTCCGGTGTTGCTCATTGTGACTCTGGCCGCTTGCAGCGTGGCAGGCTATGCAGTCTGGCGAATGATGAATAAACATGAGGGCGATAAGCCGGAGGTGGCGAAAGTCGAACCGCCTCCCGCCCCGGTCTTTTTTGCACTTGATACATTTACGGTTAACCTGGTCAATCCCGACAACGATCCTGACCGCGTGCTGTACGTAGGCTTTACCCTGCGTCTGGCCGATGAGGATACACGGCGTCGGTTAAATGACTATCTGCCTGAGGTGCGCAGTCGTCTGCTGCTGCTGCTCTCGCGTCAGAGCGCTGCGGCGCTGGCGACGGAGCAAGGAAAGCAAGCGCTTGTTGAACAAATCAAACAGGCGCTGGCACCACCACTGGTAAAAGGTCAACCTCCGCAGGCCGTGAACGATGTGCTGTTTACTGCCTTCATTTTGAGGTGAATCAATGGGCGATAGCATTCTCTCCCAGGCTGAAATTGACGCCCTATTAAACGGCGACAGTGGCAGCGCGGAAGAAGAAAAGAAACAAAACGGGCCGGAAGGCGATATTCGTCCTTACGACCCGAATACCCAGCGCCGCGTGGTGCGCGAGCGTTTACAGGCGCTGGAGATTATTAACGAGCGTTTTGCCCGTAGTTTCCGTATGGCGCTGTTTAACCTGCTTCGTCGTAGCCCGGATATCAGCGTCGGCGCGATCAAGATTCAGCCGTATCACGAGTTTGCCCGCAACCTGCCGGTGCCGACCAACCTGAACCTGATCCACCTGAAGCCGCTGCGCGGTACGGCGCTGGTAGTGTTTTCACCCAGTCTGGTGTTTATCGCGGTTGATAACCTGTTCGGTGGCGATGGTCGCTTCCCGACCAAAGTAGAAGGTCGCGAGTTTACCCATACTGAGCAGCGCGTTATCCGTCGCATGCTGAAGCTGGCGCTGGACGGTTACAGCGACGCATGGAAAGCCATTTATCCACTGGACGTCGAGTATGTGCGTTCAGAGATGCAGGTGAAATTCACCAACATCACCACTTCACCGAACGACATCGTGGTTAACACGCCGTTCCAGGTGGAGATTGGTAACCTGGTGGGTGAATTTAATATCTGCATTCCGTTTTCAATGATTGAGCCGCTGCGCGAACTGCTGGTCAATCCGCCGCTCGAGAACTCGCGCCAGGAAGATAACCACTGGCGTGACAACCTGGTAAAACAGGTGCAGCACTCAGAGCTGGAACTGATTGCACACTTTGCCGAAACCTCGCTGCGTCTGTCACGGATTTTGCAGCTGAAGCCCGGCGACGTGCTGCCGATTGAGAAACCGGAACGCATTATCGCCCATGTCGATGGCGTGCCGGTCTTAACCAGCCAATATGGCACGATGAATGGCCAGTATGCCCTGCGTGTCGAACACCTGATTAACCCGATTTTGAATTCGCTGAACGAGGAACAGCCCCATGAGTGACAGTAATAAGCCGTCTGACGATATCTCTGCGGACGATCTGTGGGCTGAAGCAATGAATGAGCAGGCCGGCAGCAGCAGCGCCCCGCAAACCGATGACGTGTTTAAGTCATTCGAGAGCGGTAACGTTTCTGGCTCACTGCAGGATATCGATCTGATCATGGATATCCCGGTCAAACTGACCGTGGAACTGGGCCGTACCAAGATGACCATCAAAGAGCTGCTGCGTCTGGCGCAGGGTTCAGTGGTGTCGCTCGACGGCCTGGCAGGCGAACCGCTGGATATTCTGATCAACGGTTACCTGATTGCTCAGGGTGAAGTGGTGGTGGTCAACGACAAATATGGCGTGCGCATCACTGACATTATTACTCCGTCCGAACGTATGCGTCGTCTGAGTCGCTGAGAATGACTAGCCAGAATCAAAGTCTGCAACCTGCTGCGCCACACGCTCAGCCGATTTCCACCGGCTCAATGGTGGTGCAGGTCAGCAGCATGTTAGCGGTGATTATTTTATTGATTCTGGCCTGCGCCTGGCTGGCACGCCGCTTTGGCTTCGCGCCGAAGAAGGTGAGCGGCCAGGAGCTTAAACTGACCGCCAGCGTGCAGGTCGGCCAGCGTGAGCGGGTGGTGATTGTCGATACCGCCGATGCCCGTCTGGTGCTTGGCGTGACCGCACAGCAGATTACCCATCTGCATACGCTACCGCCGGGTGCGCCGCTGGAGAATACGCCAGCGCAGGCTGCCCCACAGGATTTTCGTCAGCTGTTACAGAATCTGGTTAAACGTCCCGGAAAACCCCAATGATGCGTCGACTGCTTCCTTTATTGCCACTGCTGTTGCTGGCACCGGTTGCCCATGCCCAGCTTCCGGGCCTGGTGAGTCATGCGCTGCCAAACGGCGGCCAGAGCTGGTCGCTGCCGGTGCAGACGCTGGTGTTTATCACCGCCCTGACCTTTATTCCGGCGGTGCTGCTGATGATGACCAGCTTTACCCGCATCATCATTGTGTTTGGTTTGCTGCGTAACGCATTGGGTACGCCCTCTGCACCGCCGAACCAGGTTCTGCTGGGGCTGTCGCTGTTTCTGACCTTCTTTATTATGGCGCCGACCTTCGACAAGATTTATCAGGACGCCTACCTGCCGTTCAGCCAGGACAAAATCAGCATGGATGTGGCGATCGAGAAAGGCGCCCAGCCGCTGCGTGAGTTTATGCTGCGTCAGACCCGTGAAGCGGATCTGGCCCTGTTCGCTCGCCTGGCGAATACCGCGCCGATTGCCGGCCCGGAAGCGGTGCCGATGCGCATCCTGCTGCCCGCTTACGTGACCAGCGAGCTGAAGACCGCTTTCCAGATTGGTTTTACCGTGTTTATCCCGTTTCTGATTATTGACCTGGTGGTGGCCAGCGTGCTGATGGCGCTGGGGATGATGATGGTGCCACCGGCGACAATCTCACTGCCGTTTAAGCTGATGCTGTTTGTGCTGGTCGATGGCTGGCAACTGCTGGTCGGCTCACTGGCGCAAAGCTTCTACTCCTGATCCCCCCTATTCCCGGAGCACAACATGACACCCGAATCAGTAATGGTAATGGGCCAGGAAGCGATGCGCGTCGCGCTGATGCTGGCCGCCCCGATGCTGCTGGCCGCGCTGGTCAGTGGATTGCTTATCAGCCTGTTGCAGGCCGCCACTCAGGTCAATGAACAGACCCTGTCGTTCATTCCGAAAATTCTGGCGGTGGCGACCACCGGGATTATTGCCGGCCCGTGGATGCTGAATCTGCTGCTCGACTATATCCGCACCGTCTTTTCCAACCTGCCTTACATCATCGGCTGATGATTACTCTCGACAGCAGCCAGCTGGTACATTGGGTGAGCCAGTTCTTCTGGCCACTGGTGCGTATTCTGGCGCTGCTGGCCTCTGCGCCGCTGCTTAATGAACGATCTATCAGTCACCGGGTCAAAATTGGTCTGGCAGTGATGATCACCTGGCTGTTAATGCCGCTGCTGCCGCCGGTTAACGTGACGCTGTTTTCGCCGGCCGGCTTCTGGCTGCTAATCCAGCAGATGCTGATTGGCATTGCGCTCGGCTTTACCATGCAGTTTGCTTTTGCCGCGGTGCGGACCGCCGGGGAAGTGATTGGCTTACAGATGGGCCTGTCGTTCGCCACCTTTTTTGATCCCGGCAGCCGCCTCAACATGCCGGTACTGGCGCGTTTTTTAGACATGCTGGCGATGTTACTGTTCCTGACCTTCAACGGACACCTGTGGCTGATCTCGTTGCTGGCGGACAGTTTTCATACGTTGCCGATTGGCGGACATCCACTGAATGCCAATGCGTTTATGGCGCTGGTGAAGTCGGGCGGATTAATTTTCCTTAATGGCATGATGTTAGCGCTACCCTTAATCGTTTTGCTCCTCATGCTAAATCTGGTACTAGGTTTGTTAAACCGTGTTTCACCACAGTTATCAATCTTCGCAATTGGCTTCCCGATCACCTTATCAGTAGGCATTTTGACTATCAGTATGCTGATGCCACTGCTCGCCCCGTTCTGTGAGCATTTGTTCGGTGAAGTGTTTGATTTACTCGCCCTGTTCCTGACAGAACTATCCCGTCCCTGAACATTAAGTTTCTAACTATCTTTGCTTACTGATACTTAAGTAACGCAAAACCATCCGTGCATTTTTCAAACCATATTTTCCAGAATGCAACTAAGGAAATTCTGATAAATGTGCTGAGAGTCTGAAAATAATTCTTATTAAACCGGGCTTCGCGTATTTTAGTTGGGCGGTTCACAGCAGCGGTTAGACTGTGAATTTGTTGATAAAAAAGGCAATTCGTTGAATTTGAACAAAAAAATTCTTTAGTGATTTTTCTTGTTAAAAAATGTTTTTTCCGGCATTGTCAACACACGCTGAGACATCACACTTTCGTAAAACAAATGCTTTTAAGATTTGTCCTATCAGAAAACTCCGGGTTTTCAGCGATAGTGACAGCGCTCCCAAAAACAGAGTCTTACTTAACCTCCGGTTTTTCACTGGCATTCCCCGCCATAACCGGAGAATGTGTGACGTCAAAGCAGCACAATATTTTTGCAGAACGGGTCAGGGATGAAGACTTTTACAGGCGTTTGCCTGTTACCACACTGCACGAGCAGAATAAAAAAGTGCCTTAGAAATCTCTCTCGTACCGCAACGCGTAATTCATCGTTGATTTAAACGGATAACAAATTGGTGAGGGTCGCTATTATGCCAACGATTATTATGGATTCCTGCAACTACACACGCCTGGGATTATCGGACTACATGTCTTTTAAAGGAGTTAAGAAGAAAAATATCACTTCTGCCTCCGATATTGAGCAACTACAGCAAAAATGTGAACAATTAAAACCTGGTGTCGTCTTTATTAATGAAGACTGCTTTATTCATGAACCCGACTCCAGCGAACGTATCCGCAGCATTATTACGCAGCACCCTGATACGCTGTTCTTTATATTCATGGCGATAAGCAATATCCATTTTGAGGAATACCTCTACGTTCGTAAGAACCTGATTATTACGTCAAAATCGATAAAGACATCGACTCTGGATTCGTTACTTAGCACCTATTTGCAGAAAAAACTCAATCAGTCTGCGCGTATCTCTTCAGGAATGGATGTTCATCCATTAACGCTGAGCCAGACCGAGTCAAATATGCTGAAGATGTGGATGTCAGGTCATGACACCATTCAGATCTCAGATAAAATGCAAATAAAGGCGAAAACTGTTTCGTCACATAAAGGTAATATTAAACGCAAAATCAAAACCCACAATAAGCAGGTTATTTATCATGTGGTGCGTTTAACTGATAACGTCACGTCGGGTATCTACGTTAACGTAAGATAACGACCCGCAATGAAAACCGGCCAGGATGGCCGGTTTTTTTTTGCCTCAAACTGGGAGCCAGATCTCACTCCTGCCGCTAAGCCTTTCCGCTCTTTTGCCGATGTTAAGCCTTATAACAACAGCCTCAAGAGAGCAAGGATATGAACACTGCATTGGTTAATGATGGACAGAACACCTCGGGTATATGGCAGAACCTCCGCCTTGTCCCGCTGTTTAGCCTGATCTTCGGCGGCATTCTGCTGCTGTTCGCACTCTGTATTGGTGTCGCCAGTTACTTTCTTATTTCAGGTAATCACTCGCTCAGTGACGCCACTGACGAAATTCAGGTGCGGATGGGTATCTCGAACAGTTCAAACCACTTACGTACTGCCCGTCTGACGGTTATTCAGGCCGGCGCCGCGGCGCGTATCGGTGAGATGGATGAGTTTCGCGCTAACCTCGCGTCGGCAGAGAAACGTATTCAGCAGGCTAAAGACGGGTTTAAAGTCTACGCCGACCGCAAGGTGAAGTCGCCCGAGGATGTCGCGCTGGATGCCACGCTGCAGGCACGCTTTAACGACTATATTGAGAAAGGCCTGATACCGATGATTAACGCCGGTAAGCAAGGCAGCTTCGAGGGCATTATCGCGCAGGAAACCGACGTTACCCGCAAACTGGACGCCGACTACAATGCGGTGCTGCTGAAGGCGATCAAAATCCGTACCGACCGCGCCAATGCGATCACCGCAGAAGCCAACCATCAGTCGCGTATTGGCTTTATTGCGATGGCGGTGGCCTTTGGCGCTGCGCTGCTGCTGGTGCTGCTGACCTTTGTCTTCCTGCGTCGGGTGGTGATTAATCCGCTGCGTCAGTCGGTGTCACGCATTGAGCGTATCGCACAGGGCGACCTGACGGCACCACCGCTGCCACATGGTCGCAGCGAAATAGGCACCCTGATCCACAATCTGCAGTTAATGCAGCAGTCGCTGGTGAAAACCGTCGGCACGGTGCGTGAAGGTGCCGTCGCCATTTATCAGGGCTCCAGCGAAATCTCTGCTGGCAATACCGATCTCTCCTCGCGTACTGAACAGCAGGCGGCAGCACTGGAACAGACGGCCGCCAGCATGGAACAGCTCACCGCCACGGTGAAGCAGAACGCCGAAAATGCCCATCACGCCAGCCAGCTGGCCGGCGATGCCTCCGGTAAAGCCCGCAGTGGCGGCGACCTGGTCAGCGGCGTTGTAAAAACCATGACCAACATTTCCGGTAGCTCGAAAAAGATTGCCGAGATCACCAACGTCATCAACAGCATCGCCTTTCAGACCAACATTCTGGCACTGAACGCGGCGGTCGAAGCCGCTCGTGCCGGTGAACAGGGTCGGGGATTTGCGGTGGTCGCGAGTGAGGTCCGTAATCTGGCACAGCGCAGTGCGCAGGCAGCAAAAGAGATTGAGTCGCTGATTGCCGAGTCGGTCACGCTGATTAAAGATGGTTCGCAGCAGGTCGGCGCTGCCGGTAACACTATGGGCGAGATTGTCGAAGCGGTACGTCGGGTCACCGATATCATGGCAGAGATTGCCGCCGCCTCTGACGAACAGAGCCGTGGGATTCAGCAGGTCAGCCAGGCCGTTACCGAAATGGATAATGTCACCCAGCAGAACGCCTCGCTGGTCGAAGAAGCCTCTGCGGCGGCTGCATCGCTGGAAGATCAGGCCGGTAAACTGACTCAGGCGGTATCGGCTTTCCGCCTGCAGGATACACCGGTGCTGGCTGGCACCGCCAGCCGCGCCACCGCGCCGGTGAAAACCCCTGCCCTTGCGCCTCGTCCGGCACTGGCAAGCGGTAATGATAACTGGGAAACGTTTTAAGCGCAGTTGGAGTGCAGACAGAGAGTGCCGACAGGGAAGTACAGAATTAATAGAGCAGTGATGCCGTCGGGTCAGTGACGGCGGTCTGGCTTTGCCTCCTCCCCGCCACGGGGAGGAGGATCGCATCAGCAGTGGCGCGACGTGCCGGCCGGTTTATTCTGTGCTGTAAGGCTCAACAAAAATCCCCTCCGGATGACCATCCTCGTTAAAAAACCAGATGCCTAACGGGTAATCTTCCAGCGCCACCAGAAACATGGTGCCTTCATTAAACGGCTCCATGGCCAGAATAGTTCCGACGCGGCGCGGGCCACCATCGGTTTTAACGCTGACGCGGTCATTCACCTTCATTTCGGTTCTCCTGATTATTTCCTGTTGCACAGTCTAAACGAAGAACCGCAGTGATGCCGAGCGTTAGCGACGGGCAATCACCCATACAGCGTGCACGATACCCGGAATGTAGCCACACAGCGTCAGCAGGATGTTCAGCCAGAAGGCACCACCGAAACCAACCTGCATAAAGACGCCAAGTGGCGGTAACAGGATCGCGATAATAATTCTTAAGATGTCCATAACCATTCCTTTAGGTATTGATAAAAATCAACTTTATCACGAACTATAGCCGATTCTGCTCTCAATGAGCGAAAAGTCAGGTAAATCTGAGTAAGCCTGCGTTTTTTCAATTCCTTAACACTTCGCCGCAAGACTTCTGACGCGCGCCCGCCTTACACTCTCTCTACTGCGCCAACCCCATAGGGGCAGTCAACCTAAAAGTAACAAGGATTTTGCCCGCGCAGCGCGGGCTTTTTTTTGCTGTGATCGCCCCCTCACCCCTTTCTGCACCAGCCACTATACTGATCATTCTGTCCGCGCGCGGGAGTCAGAAAATGACAGGCGAAAAACAGCATACCAAACCGTCTCAGTCAGCGATGAATGTTGATGTTGATCGTTTGCTGGAGGCGTTACAGGCCGGGAATGCCGCTGAGATGCACGAATCTATGGCGCAGCCGCCAGTGGCTGATGAGCGACCAGCACCGCAGCTGTTGCCGCGCGGAACTGAACTGGCCGACGCCTTTGAAATGGATATCTGTGACTGTCGTTCCTGTGAGGCAAACCGCTGAAAACGATTTCAAAAAAATACCCGGCGGGATGGCCGGGTAAAAATTTCAATTCGTTACACCAGGGAATTCTTAACACCCTTGCAGACTACGCCTTCCCTTTTTTAAGACAAGTCTCTGCTATGCACATTTCTGCAACGAAACGGTGAATAAGGCGGCGTATGTTACCGAAAACACCGCAGCAGACAGCGACTTAGCCGCTGCACACTTCATGCATCCCGCCGATCCACAACGTTTCGATTTAAGATTATTCCTGGATTTATCCGGCGGGCGCTTAAGAAAAAAGTGTGAGCCATATTCAACTATAATATTGAAAAATCGCCGCTTTAGCCGTGCTGACAGGAGCTGACCGATGCCCGATCTTCAACAGCCGTTAATGATTATTACCGATCTCGATGGTTCGCTGCTCGACCACCACAGCTATCGCTGGGATGCCGCCACGCCGTGGCTGACCACCCTGAAACAACATGACGTCCCGCTGGTGATCTGTTCCAGCAAAACGGCAGCCGAAATTATCCCGCTACAGAAGAGGCTCGGCATTGCCGGTGCGCCGTTTATTGCGGAAAACGGCGCAGTGGTCCAGAGCGGGGAGCAGCGAACTCATCTGCCCGACAATAGCCTGACTTATGAGGCGATCTGTAGCCGGCTGGCGGCGCTGCAGACGCAGTACCGGTTTACCGGCTTTCATGACTTTACCGATCAGGCGGTCTCATCGATGACCGGCCTGAGTGAAGCGGATGCCGCCCTGTCACGCCAGCGCGATGCTTCTGAAGTGGTGGTCTGGCGCGACAGTGACGAGGCTTTTGACCGTTTCCGCGCCGCGCTGACCGCTGAAGGACTGGCGCTGGCCCAAGGCGGCCGGTTCTGGCACGTCATGCCAGCCGGCAGCGGCAAAGGCGAGGCGGTGCGCTGGCTACTGGCACAACAGTCTGGTTCCGCCTTTACCACTATCGGACTGGGCGACGGGCCTAACGACGCGCCGATGCTGGACGCGGTCGACTACGCCGTCGTGATTAAAGGCTACAGTAAAACACCGGTCACCCTCAGCCGGACCGATCAGCAGCAGGTCTACCATACGGCGCACTATGGCCCTGAAGGCTGGCGTGAAGGGCTGGACTACTTTTTGACTCAACCTCTGTAAGCTGCCCACGGGCATTAAAAGGATGGTGCGATGAGTGATTTTTTTCAGAACGGCGTTATTACCAATTTTCATAATCTCACCCACCGCAGCGTGGAATCACTGGAAAAGGAGATGGTGCGCTTTGCCCGCAAACGCAAGATGGGGCTGATCCTGCCGTCGCTGTTTTCTGAACTGGAAGGACCGGCGCTGACTAAGATTGTCGATGAGCTGGCGAAGGTGCCGTACCTTGATGAGATCGTGATTGGCCTCGATCGCGCTGACCGCGATCAGTTTCTGTTTGCCCGCGAGTTTTTCTCACGCCTGCCGCAGCGGCACCGCATTCTGTGGAATGACGGCCCACGTCTCAAGGCGATTGATGCCGAGCTGGATAAAGAAGGCTTATCGCCTACTAATCCAGGCAAGGGACGCAACGTCTGGTTCTGCACCGGCTATACGCTGGCTTCTGACCGCACCAGCTGCGTCGCGCTGCATGACTGCGATATCGTCACCTATGAGCGCGGCATGCTGGCTCGCCTGCTCTATCCGGTGGCTAATCCGGCGTTTCAGTATGAATTCTGCAAGGGCTTCTATGCCCGCGTCGCCGACGGGAAGCTGAACGGCCGCGTCGGGCGTCTGCTGGTCGGTCCGCTGCTGCGTTCGCTGCAAAAAGTCTATGGCCATTCGGAATACCTCGATTATCTCTCCAGCTTCCGTTATCCACTGTCGGGTGAGTTTGCGATGCGCACGCACGTGCTGAACGGCATCAAAATTCCGGGCGACTGGGGTCTGGAAATTGGCGTGCTTTCAGAGATCTATCGCAACTACACCACCCGTCAGTCCTGTCAGGTGGAAATTGCCGATAACTATGACCACAAGCATCAGCCGCTGGCGGAGGAGGATGGTACCGGCGGCCTGAAACGCATGAGTAGCGACATCGTGCAGTCGCTGCTGCGCAAGCTGGCCACCATGGCGTGCCGCTGACCAGCGACTCGTTCCGGGTGCTGAAAGCCACCTACTACCGTAATGCGCTGGATATGATGGAGATCTACAACCACGAGGCGGCGATGAACGGGCTGAAGTTTGATCAGCACGTCGAGGAAGCCGCGGTGGAAATGTTTACCCAGTCGATTCTGGAAGCCGGTCAGGCATTTATTGAACGACCAAACGATAAGCCGTTTATTCCGAGCTGGAGTCGGGTGCAGTCAGCTTTCCCGGATATTCTGCAGCGCATTTATCAGGCGGTAGAAGAGGATAACGACGGCAACGTCTGAGGAGAACCAGGCACAGGGAGTGTGCCGGAAAAGGTAAAGGGAATGCGGTAAAGCGGGGCCTGTCAGATCTCGCGACCTACAGGCCTGATCGCAGGCCGCTTAACTGGCAAGCTGTCGGGCGGGATTTGAGGCGCTAAGCTCTTCGCTGCGAAATGCTTCACGACGTACCGCGTAGCCATCATACCAGCGACACTCGACCATTCCGCTGGCGTAGCCGGTCACCACCATCGTCTGTCCGTCTTTCTTGTGCTGAACTTCTTCACTGATTGCAAAAACCATGTTGCGCCCTCCTCATTGACCCTGTGGTTTGATTATTTTCTTTATAGCAGTCAAAAAAGGTTTCTGCCTGTTAAGGCACGCAAATAAGCGGCAAATTCAGAATTAAGCAGTTGGATATGTTGAAAATAAAAAAAGCGGATAATAATTATTATCCGCTTTGAATGGGGTTCAGGCTGGAATCAGATTTTGCAGCCTTCGCAATCCGCTTCGTCGCTCAGATCGTCCGGCACTTCGCTGGCCTTTTTCTCTGCTTTCGCTTCAGCCTGCTCAAGTTGCGCGTCGATATCAAATTCAAACATGTCGTCGTTCATCGTCATTCTCCTGACCGTAATTACAGTGCGCTTTATACCGATTTCCCGCGCAGTTTGGCAATAAGGTTCACCACTAACAGCACGATCGACCCAATGATAAAACCGAGCACCAGATTGGCGCCGTTGCTCAGCAGCATGGCGATCCAGCCGCTGAAACCGCTGCTGACTTCTTCAATCAGATGATGCAGCGGCGCAATGCCATGTACCACAATGCCGCCGCCGACCAGGAACATCGCAATGGTGCCAACCACGGACAGAATCTTCATCAGCCACGGTGCCGCTGCCAGCAACACGCTGCCGATGCCCTGAGCGATAGGTGAGGACTTCTCGCGCAGCCAGAAGCCGAGGTCGTCGATTTTAACAATCGCCGCCACAATGCCGTAAACGCCAATGGTGACCAGAATGGCGATGCCCGCCAGAATAATCACCTGATTGAGCAGCGGCGATTCCGACACGATCCCCAAGGTGATGGCCACAATCTCTGCTGACAGAATAAAGTCGGTGCGCACCGCGCCTTTAATCTTCTTCTTTTCAAACTCCGCCGCATCCTGCTTTGCCAGCGACTCGAGGCGCTGCTGACGCGCTTCCGGCGATTTATGCTGCTTGTCGTGTTGCAGACTGTGCATCACTTTTTCCACGCCTTCGTAGCAGAGATAAGCGCCGCCGATCATCAGCAGCGGCGTAATCAGCCACGGTGCGAAAGCGGAAATAATCAGCGCCAGCGGCACCAGGATCAGTTTGTTCAGAAACGATCCTTTGGCGACGCCCCATACCACCGGCAGTTCGCGGTTGGCTTTTACGCCGGTCACCTGCTGGGCATTCAGCGACAGATCGTCACCCAGTACACCAGCGGTTTTTTTCGCCGCCACTTTCCCCATGACGGAAATATCGTCCAGAAGTGTTGCAATATCATCAAGTAAAGTCAGTAAGCTGGTTCCCGCCAAAATCGTATCCTTAGTCTGGTTCGTTATGTTGACAACATGGGCAGCGCTCGATTTCCGTCACCGTCATCTCGGCGATGCCCTCACAATCCCACTCTACCCGCACCGCTTCACCCACCGCGCCTTCAGCATGTAAATACTTACTGACCGGGCTTTCTGTCATGCCGGTGATCTCTTCCGTGGCGATCAGCCTGTCGCCGAGGTAAACACGCGCGGTCGCTTTGGTGTTCACCATGCGCTCGTCGCGCAGCTGGTAGAGGCGTTTAACCGTCAGTTTAATGCTGCTCATGTCAGGCTCCTGGCCACGGAGAAAGCGCAGATCTAACCAATTATGTTGCTGATTAGCAAGGCTCACTCTTCGCGATAATGATGAATACCCTGATGGTCAATCTCGGCACTCTGCGTCATTGCCAGCAGCCACTCTTCCAGCCGCTCCAACAGATCGCCATCCGCCAGCCGCAGTTTGCCGCGCAGGGCGCACTCCCAGATGATCAGGACCTTCCAGCCGCTCTCCTGTAGCTGACGCACATAACGCCGGTCACGTTCGACATTGCTGTTGATCTTGCCGGTCCAGAATTCGGTACGGGTGGCCGGCAGTTTGAAAAGATAGCAGTGATGCCGATGCCAGAAGCAGCCGTGCACAAAAATAATTGCCTGCTGCTCCAGCAGTACAAAATCGGGTCGGCCCGGTAGATTTTTATCCTGTACCCGATAGCTGAATCCGCGATCCTTCAGCAACAGCGCCACACGCTGCTCAATAGCAGTATCCTGCGCGCGAATGGCACGCATATTTTTGCTGCGTGTTTCGCTGGAGTGAACGTCAGCCATAAATTCTCCTTTTTTGCTGGTCCTTCAACTTTAGCCTGCGCCACGAAAAGCGAAAGCAGCAGAGGCTCGCTATCAGATTGCTGCCGTAAAAAATGTCCCTCCGGCCAATCGGTCCGGTGGCACACGCCGCCAATTTCCTCGCTGCGTCAGGAGTGATAGCATAGGCGGCTCACTGTTAAGGAAAAACGCATGCACCCCGCCGCCATTGCTGAACCACTCTCTGCTGCTCTTTCACCGTCTGATGCGTCTCAACTGTTACAGCAAGTGCTCGACATCTATTCGGTCCGGGATGTGACCACCCGACTGCACCAGGCCGGCTTTCTCAACTGGACGCCTGCGTTGCTCAACCGGGTACGCCAGGGCAAAAGCGCGCTGCCGCCGCTGTGTGACGCTGAACTGGCGCTGCTGCAGGACCTGCTGCCAAGCCGGCCGGCTCATTATGACGCGCCTGAGTTTCGCTTTATCGATCTGTTCGCCGGTATTGGCGGCATTCGTAAAGGCTTTGAGGCCATCGGCGGCAAATGCGTATTCACCAGCGAGTGGAATAAAGAAGCGGTCCGCACCTATAAGGCCAATCACTATAGCGATCCGCTCGAACATCACTTCAACACCGATATCCGCCAGGTAACGCAGCCAGAAGGCCTCAGCGATGACGCCGACATTTACCGCGCGATTGATGCGGCGATCCCCGATCATCAGGTGCTGCTGGCCGGTTTCCCCTGCCAGCCATTTTCGCTGGCCGGCGTCAGCAAGAAAAATGCGCTGGGCCGCGCGCACGGTTTTGAGTGCCAGGTTCAGGGCACGCTCTTTTTCGATGTCGCCCGCATTCTGGCGGCGAAAAAGCCACCGTTCTTCGTGCTGGAAAATGTGAAAAACCTCAAGAGCCACGATAAGGGCCGGACCTTCGCCATTATCATGGAGACGCTGGATGAGCTGGGCTATGAAGTGGCCGATGCCGCCGCCAGCGGCCCGGATGCGAAGGTCATTGATGCGCGCCATTTTCTGCCGCAGCACCGCGAACGCATCGTGCTGGTTGGCATCCGCCGCGATATCAAAGGCTGTCAGGATTTCACCCTGCGCGATATCAAAAAGTTCTTCCCGCCGCAGGTGCCGAGCCTGCAAAGCCTGCTGGAACCGCAGCCAGATGAGAAATATATTCTGTCACCGGTGCTGTGGCGCTATCTCTACCAGTACGCCAAAAAGCACAAGGCTAAAGGCAACGGCTTCGGCTTCGGGCTTAACGATCCGCGTAATCCCGACTGCTGCGTGCGTACTCTGTCGGCACGTTACTACAAGGATGGTTCGGAAATTCTGATCGATCGCGGCTGGGATAGCGCACTGGGCGAAGCAGAGTTTCATCATCCGGCCAATATGGCGCGCCGTCCGCGCCGACTCTCACCGCGCGAGTGCGCCCGCCTGATGGGCTTCGACGTACCGGGCAGTGAACCGTTCCGTATCCCGGTGTCGGACACCCAGGCTTATAAGCAATTTGGTAACTCGGTGGTGGTGCCGGTATTTGCGGCGGTCGCTCAGCTTTTGCTGCCCCATATTCGTCAGTTACGCGCTGATTAAGGTGCGCGGTTTCCGTTAAGAAAACCGATTCTGCTGTTCTGCCGTCATCCGGCCGGATTGTCACAAAGATGTCACGTAACCCCTTAATACTGCGCTTTTTCTTATTTCGGGTTGCGTGATGTCACTGCTTACTTTATTGCCGCTGCGCGGTCGTAATCGCCGGTTTTCCCTTACGCTGCCGGGCTGGCTGACCAGCCTGCGTGGCCATTTCATTCTGTTCGTGGTGCTGTTCTGCCTGCTGCAATCGGCCGGTATTGTGCTGCTGACCGCCCAGGTTAGCCAGGCGCAGCGCAGCCTGGCGCAGACCCATGATCTGCGCGAGCGGCTGGCTCTGCTCGATCGCGCCCGCATCGAACTGCTGACCGCCAGTGATAACAGTCATCGGGCGGGAATTTATCTGATGCAGGACCAGCAGAGCGGATCGGTCGACAGCTGGAAAAGCCTGGCGGAGAGTGCGAACGCCTCGCTGAGCGAGGCCGAACGGCTGTTCAGCCGCTACCAGGCTGCGCCTGACAGTGCGCTGCAACAGAGCTTTATTCTGCTGAGCCAGGGACTAACCGAGCAGCTTAAGGGGCTGGCTGCCAGCAGCACCGACGCCTTTTTTATGGTGCCAATGCAAGCCTACCAGCAGCAGTTTAACGATGCCTGGTTCGGCGAGATCAGCCAGGCAAATCGCCAGCTGGCCGCCGTCAATCGCAGTTCGCTGGCGAGCTTAACCGGCACCCGCAATGTGTCGCTGCTGGTGACCGGGCTGCTGTCCGGACTGCTGGTGGCGGGCGGCGTGCTGCTGCTGCGCGGGGTGATTACGCCATTGCAGCAGGCCAGTCGCCAGCTACAGGCTATCGCCACCGGCGATCTGCTGGCGTCTGCCGCCCCACTCCGCAGGCAGTCGCGTGAGACGTTACAGCTGTTCAATGCGATGGATGAGATGCGCCAGGGCCTGCGCCACATCATTCATGAGATTGACGTAGTGGCCGTCAGCGTGACCGCCGCTGCGGGCGAGATGCAGCACGCTAACCAGCAGGCGCGCAAGCAACATCAGGCGCAGAATGCCAGCTTCAGTCATCTGTCACAGCGTCTGCATCGGGTCTCTGAAGAGGTGGAGAACAGCACCCGCTTCTCGCTGCAGGCCACCGATCAGGCGCAATCCGCCGACCGCTTAATGCAGCAGTGCGCCGGTCAGGTCGATCAGATGGAAAGTCAGATGCGGCACATCGTGCGGGCTTCGGGTGACATTGCCGGCATAGTCGATTTGCTGGATAGCCTGTCGCTGCAGACCCGCCTGCTGGCCCTGAACGCCGCCATTGAATCGGCGCACGCTGGCATCTATGGCCGCAGCTTCTCGGTGGTGGCAAAAGAGATCGGCTTACTTTCGACCAAAAGCGGTCACTCGACGCGCCAGATTGATCAGCTAATCCAGCATACCCGACACCATGTTGATAGTGGCTTCAGCAAAGTGAAGTCGCTGGAAACGCTGTTCGGGCAGATCGGGCAGGCGGTCAGCGCAGTAGTGACGCGACTGAATGAGCTGCAACACAACGCCAGCGCGCAAAGCGCCCGGGTGTCGCACATTGCCGCCGAGGTGGAGGCGCTCAATCAGCAGTTACAGGCCAGTGAAGGATTAAGTGTGCAGCAGAGCAACGCGGCAGATGCGCTGCACCAGCAGGCCAGCCGGCTGGCGCAGACGGTGCAGCAATTTCGCCACGGCGGTGAGGCGAGATAAAATAAAAAAACCCGTCAGGCGACGGGTTTGCATTTACTTCTTCTTCTTGCCCTGCTTCTTCAGCAGCAGGCGAATCTGTTTCACTTCCGCACTGGTCAGCCCGTCGGGTGACGCTTCGGTCAGATCCTGATTATCAATCGCCGGATGCGGATGCGTTTCCAGACTGGCCTGCAAACGCTGCACAATTTCCTGGCTCATCGAAATCTGGTTCTCCAGCGCCAACTGTTTAATATTTTCTTTCAGTGCGGGATCAATTTTAATCGTCAAATTAACGGTTTCGGTCATCGTGCTGCTCCTTTTTGTTATTGCTTCCACGCTACCGGATGACCGTTTCGATTAACATACTGTCACAAAAATTTAATATTCGGTCCGTAATGGCGTGAAGTCCCGCAGCACGCCTTCGTCCATCCCGGTCAGATTGCCCTGCAACTCCGCATACAGCTTGGCCATATAGCGCACCAGGAAGTCAGCATTATGTTCCGCCAGCATCCGCCCGGTCTCGGTGTGCATGGTTTCCGGCAGCCGCAGCAGCTTCTTCTGGAAGTGATCCAGCGTCCATTTCACATCATTCAGCTCGCGATCTTTTCCCAGCGGATCGGCACTGTCGAACAGCGGACGATTCAATGCCCCGGCGGTATAGAATACCCGCGCCAGGCCAATGGCGCCGAGCGACTCCAGCCGGTCGGCATCCTGAACGATTTTGGCTTCCAGCGTCTGCGGCGGGATGCCGGCGCTGAAACTGTGGGTTTTAACGGCGTGCATTACCGCCTCAATCAGCTCTGCCGGGAAGTCGGTAAAATCCTGTTGCAGAATACGCTGCGTTTCCGTGGCGGCGTAGGTCGAAGCCAGATGGCGTTCAGGGTGATTTTTCGGCAGGTTGACCACATCGTGAAAATAGCAGGCGGTTAACACCACCAGCGGATTGGCGACGCTGCCTGCCATGATCCGTTGTGCGCTCATCCATACGCGGCGTAAGTGCGCAATATCATGGGCGCCGTCATCGTGGATCCAGTTGGCCTGAAACCAGCTTTCATAGCGAGATTGCCAGAGTGTGAGTGACATAATTTATCTCCCTGTAGTATTCAATCGCAAAACTGCGTCGCGATCGGTGCGCAAACGGCAAGCCATCATAGCGACTGGCTAATGACTCTTTTCTTTCAGTGCTGAGGAAAAGAGCGGCGCTGCCAGGGTTTTCCGGCAGGAAAATGAGATCTGGATCATTTTTATAGCATCTCTTATACAAAATAACCGCAATTTCAGCGCTTTTCGGGCTTTCCTTATCGGATCGTCGCTAAGCGAATTAGTTTAATGGGTGTAATGTTTGTTCCAGCAGAAAAAAATCTGGCTGGCCGCATTGCGCGCGATCAAATTCCTTAAATAACGGAAAAACTGTCAATAATCACAGGTGAACAATTCCGAAAAGGTTCCTATTTTTACCGTTATAACGTACTGTATCCGGGCTATTCAGCGCTTTATGGACGTTGCATGATAAGCTTTGGTGCGGTTTTTGCATTTTGAGGTTTTTTAACACCAAAAGCGGCCATTGTCGCCTGAAGACCCATCGACAAATTATTAAGCAAAATGATTTATACCCTTTATGATAATCCTCTGAAGTGCAGCAAGGGGATGTTTACAGCAGTAACCGGGTTCTACTAATAAAAAGAGGTAATCCATGAAAGAACGGCCGATTCTTTTTTCCGAACAGCGTGTTCGTGCCCTGTTGGTTGGCCAGCAAACGCAAACCCGGCGCATTATGAAAACTCAGGCTTTCGGCCCGGGACAGGATCATCACGAAGGTGTGCATGCTTTCGATGTGAGTGCTAACCATCTGCATGGCTACAAAATGATGTCGATGACGGATATCAGTTATCACTGTCCGTATGGCAAACCCGGCGATGTGCTGTGGGTGCGTGAAACCTGGCGTGGTCCGCTGGTGCCCGAAGATGCGCTGGCAGAGTATGAGCGCGATCCGACGCCATTCCGCCAGCCGGCTTATTGCCAGTATCGCGCGGACAGTAACGAGCTGGGACAGCATATAATGAGCAGTCCGGAAGCCGAGCAGTTTGGCTGGCAGACCGCCATCCACATGCCGCGCTGGGCCAGCCGCATTAACCTGGAAATTACCGGGGTGCGGGCCGAGAAGATTCAGGACATCAGTGAAGATGACATTATGGCCGAAGGGGTGCAGACCGATTCGCACTTCCTCAACAATTTCTTCACTATGAACGTTAATTCGGAATCGCCTAAAGAGGCGTACCGTAAAGCCTGGCAAAAGCAGTACGGTGCCACCAGCTGGGAAGTAAACCCGTGGGTCTGGGTGATTGAGTTCCAGCGCATTGAGCGTAAGTAACACCTCAGGCCTGCGCTTTGCGGGCTGAATCACAGACAACGGCTGCGCTAACGGGTTGAATAGACAGCCTTAAGCCCTGCAGCCAGATCGATGGTGCCAGCATGCTGTTTTCGATGCTGGCATTTTTATATCTGGCGCGCCAGGATAGCGAGATAGTCCGGTTCTGTGCGGGAGTGACGATGTTTAAATGGCCGTGGAAAACGCATAACGACCCTGCACTGGGCGCGCTGCCGTGGCAGCCTGGTCTGGCGCAGCCGATTTTTACTCTGCTCAGTGAAGAGGAGCAGCAGGCGCTGGTGCACCTGGCGCAACGTTTCCTGCAACAGAAAAAGCTGGTGCCGCTCGGAGGGGTTCAGCTGGATGAGTTGCGCAGCGTGCGCATCGCCCTGCTGTTCTGTCTGCCGGTGCTGAAACTGGGGCTGGAGTGGCTGGACGGCTTTCACGATGTGCTGATCTATCCGGGGCCGTTTGAAGTTGACGATCTCTGGCAGGACGAAGCGGGTCTGGTGCACAGCGCGCCCGCGGTGCATGCCGGTCAGAGCTGGACCCAGGGTCCGGTGGTACTGAACTGGCTCGATATTCAGGACTCGTTTGATCTTTCCGGCTACAACTTGGTGATCCACGAAGTGGCGCATAAACTGGATGCCCGCGGCGGCGGTTATACCAGCGGGATTCCGGTGATACCGCTGCGTGAGGTGGCGCTGTGGGAGAAAGATCTGCGGGCGGCGATGGCGGCGATTGAAAGCGAAGTTGATCTGGTGGGCGAACAGGCGGCGAGCATCGATCCCTATGCCGCCAGCGACCCGGCCGAGTGCTTTGCCGTGCTGTCGGAATATTTCTTTACCGCGCCGGACCTGCTGGCCGAGCGCTTCCCGGCGATGTACCAGCATCTGCGCCACTTTTATCAGCAGGACCCGCTGACGAGAATCGTCGCCCTGTCAGCGCAAACTGCTTAAATCGCGATCGCTTTGCGCTAAAGCTAGCCAGTTGAATGATAATGTATTTTTTGCTGTTGACACCTTCGGGCGACGCCGTTAATATTCGCCTCGTTCAAACGATTCCTCTGTAGTTCAGTCGGTAGAACGGCGGACTGTTAATCCGTATGTCACTGGTTCGAGTCCAGTCAGAGGAGCCAAATTTAGAGAAGCCCGCTCAGGGAAATCTGAGCGGGCTTTTTGCATTTTATCTGGCGGTTCTTTTTCTCAGACGTCCACTCTCCTGCAACAAACACTCTTCGGGACCATCGCCTTCTGCTGACAAAAGGCGGGTCATGCCATTTCAATGGAATTTTACCGCCCAATAGTTATCGTTATGTGGCCCCTGCCACTTTGTTGCTTCTTTCGCAGGGTCTTTACACTTCATCAACCCCCACGGATCCACCCACCCCAGCGCATTCGGCGCATACTGGTAGAGGTTGACCCCGCCCGCCAGCCCTATCGGGTCCTGCTGGATAAACCGTCCGCTGTCCGGGTCATAATAACGAAACAGATTGTAGTGCAGTCCGGTTGATTCGGCCCCTGCGGTGCCTCACCCCCTTGGGGCCATCGCTGAAGCGATGTTCAAATTTGCTTATGCAAATTTTTCCCGGTCCAGGTACTGGCCCTGCATACGCAGGTTCTGCTGAACAACTGGCATCCGCTGGCTGGACTCGCGCAGCAGCTTGCCCCACGGGCTGTTGATACCTTCCCAGGCTTTTTGCCCTTCACCGTCAGTCAGCAGTTCCGGCATTCCGTTGGCCGCATTATGGAACCAGTAAATCTCCGGGCTTTCAACACCATCAATACGGGCCAGCGGCTCATAGCTCTGGCTGTCGCTGTAAACGTAGGTCAGCGGGATCCCGTCGTGGATTTCCTGCAGCAGGCGGTAGCCTTCCCACACAAAGCGCGTCGTGACGGCGTTCCCGGACGGCCTGCCCTGTAACAGCTGCTGGCTGGTTTTACTGATGCGGCGTCCCAGCGGATCGTAGCGGAAACTCACCTTTGTACGTGGCCTATTACGGTCACGCGGCTCGCTGATCACATCCGTCAGGCGATGCTCACCATCATAGCGATAACGCCAGCGGGTGTGACCGTCATCTTTCTCAGTGGTACGGCCATGAATATCGTACTGCCAGCGGATACCGTTCAGTCCGGTGACGCGGTTATGCATGACATGAGCGGCACTATGGCGATCCAGCGGGTTGCCTGCGCTATCCCAGCGCCACTGTTCATTACCCGGCTGCGCGCCGTCCTGAGACAACAGCCGGCCGGCGTTATCGTAGTTCCATAATGTCTGGCTGAACGGATTATCGTCGCGCTCTTCACGGATAAGGTTGTTGCCGTAATCGAAGTTAGATCGGCGGGACCAGACGCGCGGCGTATATAGGATAAGAGACGCACGCTTAGCATAAGAACTTAGAGCTTAAACAACGAAAGGGGGAATAATATCCGCCTACCAACTTCACTCTGCCTAAAATTAAAGCCAACAGATTCATCGTGAGAATCTTCCAGCTTTAACATTCTTATTTAACATCCCAGCATGTGTTTCAATCTCGCCAAAAATGCTTTGCATGCAGATTCTTCATCGGCGTAGCATCTTTCGTCAGTACGATGACCTCTTTCACTATAAAATATCTTCCAAAGCAACCCTTCATAGATTAAACATAAAGATTCATTAGATATATCATCAATTGAATAGCTATCCGCTGGAATATCCATAGATGATAACATTTTGATTAATAATTTTTTATCCACATTTTCTCCCTGTTTTAACTTCTTTTAAATGTCCGGAATCAATTAGAGACTGCACTGACTCTGGTAAAAGATATTGTGTACCTAAGCCAATCTCACCAAACCAAGGCGCTATTTTACTTTCGAGCACTCTGGGAATGGGTTTCATAACTTCATATACCGTGTATGGTTTGGTTTCAGTTCCAGGAGCCAGTGCTCGCATAGAATAAGGGGTACCAACCGGAGATGTATACTTACCGCCGGGGTAGCCATAACGATCAATTAATTCTCCTGGATTCAAAATGCTTACTTTTACAGGTCCTAATGCACCATCATTAGGGGGCCAAAATGTTACCAGCTCATTTGTCAGCCCCCAAGGATCCACCCACCCCAGCGCATTCGGTGCATACTGGTAGAGGTTGATCCCGCCCGCCAGCCCTATCGGGTCCTGCTGGGTAAACCGTCCGCTGTCCGGATCATAACAACGAAACAGATTGTAGTGCAGTCCGGTTGATTCGGCCCCTGCGGTGCCTCACCCCTTGGGGCCATCGCTGAAGCGATGTTCAAATTTGCTTAAAGCAAATTAGTCCCGGTCCAGGTACTGGCCCTGCATACGCAGGTTCTGAGAATAGCCTAATACCTGCGTCTCGCTTTCCCCTCCTACAGCAGGCGGAACCCTTCCCAGATAAACAGGGTTGTGACGCCCTGCAGGTTGGCTGTCCGCCCAACATCAGTGGTCGCGTTTTGCAGATGCGTCGCCCGAGTTGTAAATGACCTTCTCAGCTGTGCCGTCGAGCGAGTTATCGTTCCGCTATTCCCGCACCAGGTTATTGCGGTAGTCGTAATCCCAGCGGCGTATTGACGGGCGCTGGGCAATGCCGTTAAAGAGTTCCCATCAATGCAAGCGGCCAAGACGGCCGTACTCACTGCGGGTGGTCAGCAGCCCCTAGATGCGGCTCGTCTTTTGGTGGAGTTCGCCACGGATATACTGGCAGCTTATCGAGGGTAAGGATAAGTAAGGAGTGTAAGAGGAAGGCAAAATGCGTGCGGAAGGTTAAGATTACATCGTTAAAGATCACGACGTGATGAACTTCCTGATTAAGATTTAAATGGCTTCAGTTGTGTCTTGAGACTCTCTAGACCTAATGTCACATATTAAAAACCCACGTAATTGCCTTAGTTTTTTATTGAAAGATTAATAAATATTTGTGTAGATGAGTACTGAAGGCGAGTGACTCCCCTCGCCTTAACCCCTCAAAAATACTATCCAGCTATTACTAAACCTAGCAATATGATTTTATATCTGGCAGGTTGGCTTTCGCCTTCTGCCAGTACAATATGAATATCGTTACTTTCTAACAAACAAGAATAAATATATATATCAAGATTATTATGCTTATAAGAAGGTTCCGAATCATCATGAAATGTCAAAACCTTTATTCCGGGAATATTACTTACAATCTCTTCTTTTAAAGAACTGCTGACATCCCACAGAGGTCTTGCATTTATATTTTTTAATTCGACCTCTTGATTTAAAAATGGAATATATACTTTTTCTGAAAAATCATAAAAAAAATCTTCTTTGCCATCATATAGATTTTTTCTAGGTTTGAAGTTATAAAATTTCAGGCTCATAAATTTCATATCTCTCTAATTTTATTTTCGGCCAAAAGTTGGCTGATAGATTTAGATAGTTCATATTGCGTTCCTCCCCCAGGTTGATCAAACCAGGGGATAGCAGGTCCTGCATCTGCATGTACCGGTGCAATTACTTCATATGTTTTATATGGTCTACCTAACGTATCCAATGGTAACGCTCGACTTTCGAAAGATGCTCCAGCAGGGGATACAAAGGTTCCTCGATCACTGAATACACCGTTGTCGATACGCCCGCCATATCTATCGATCTTAGCACCCGTTTTCAGCGTTATCGGCGTTGCTTTGATGAACCCTCGGTTTGGAGGCCATGCTCCAGGCCCCATGAAGGACTCTAAGTTTTGCCAGTCTTGATTTTTCCATAATTTATATGCTTTGGAAGCATCTGAACGTGTTTTGAAAACACCTCTAGATTTAGATTGAAATCCATTCCATTCGTTTTGACACCTACTCAACCCCCACGGATCCACCCACCCCAGCGCATTCGGCGCATACTGGTAGAGGTTGATCCCGCCCGCCAGCCCTATCGGGTCCTGCTGGATAAACCGTCCGCTGTCCGGGTCATAATAACGAAACAGATTGTAGTGCAGTCCGGTTTCCCGGTCCAGGTACTGGCCCTGCATACGCAGGTTCTGCTGAACGACCGGCATCCGCTGGCTGGATTCACGCAGCAGCTTGCCCCACGGGCTGTTAATTCCTTCCCAGGCTTTTTGCCCTTCAGCGTCAGTCAGCAGTTCCGGCATTCCGTTGGCCGCATTATGGAACCAGTAAATCTCCGGGCTTTCCACGCCATCAATACGGGCCAGCGGTTCATAGCTCTGGCTGTCGCTGTAAACGTAGGTCAGCGGAGTGCCGTCGTGGATTTCCTGCAGCAGGCGGTAGCCTTCCCACACAAAGCGCGTCGTGACGGCGTTCCCGGACGGCCTGCCCTGTAACAGCTGCTGGCTGGTTTTACTGATACGACGCCCAAGCGGATCGTAGCGGAAACTCACCTTAGTGCGCGGCTTATTGCGGTCCCGCGGCTCGCAGATGACGTCTGTCAGGCGATGCTCACCATCATAGCGATAACGCCAGCGGGTGTGGCCATCATCTTTCTCAGTGGTACGGCCATGGATATCGTACTGCCAGCGGATACCGTTCAGTTCAGTGACGCGGTTATGCACCACATGGGCGGCACTATGGCGATCCAGCGGGTTGCCTGCGCTATCCCAGCGCCACTGTTCATTACCCGGCTGCGCACCGTCCTGAGACAACAGCCGGCCGGCGTTATCGTAGTTCCATAATGTCTGGCTGAACGGATTATCGTCGCGCTCTTCACGGATCAGGTTGTTGCCGTAATCGAAGTCGCGCCGGCGGGACCAGACGCGCGGTGCAGGTCGCTGTGAGTCACCCTTAAACACGTCACGGCGGCGCAGTCTGCCTAAGCGATCATACTCACTGCGCATGGTCAGGCCGCCCTGCGTCCGGCTGAGTTCCCGATGCAGCGTGTCACGTGTAAATTCCGTGACCGGCAGGTTGTCTAATGCGATGCTCAGCAGATGGCCGCTACCATAATAAAGCTGCTTCAGGTTGCGGCCATCCGGCAGCGTCAGGGCAGTGCAGTTGCCCAGCGCGTCATACTCCCAGGCCAGTTCGCCCTGCTCCCCCTGTTCAGCAACAATGCGCCCCAGCGCATCATGCTTAAAGGTAATCTCCTGCTCGGCCTGCTGGCTCCACTCGGTGTCAGACAGCGGCAGATGCTGCGACACTTTACCCAGTTGACCCCCTCCGCTGTAGTGATAGCGCGTCTGGCCTTCCGGCGTGGTCCGCGCCAGCAGTTGTCCTGCACAGCTCCAGTGGTAACGATGGGTAATGGACTGAGGATGTCCGGCGGCAAATGTGCGTGATACCGTGCGGCCCGCCGCATCATAGTCATATCGTGTGGCAACGCCATCCAGCCCGACCTGGGCCAGCAACAGAGAATCTGCGCCCCACTCGAACTGATACTGCTCGCCGTTCTCATTTTGCAGCGCCGTCAACCGGCCACGGCTGTCCCAGCGTCGCTGAACCGTCTCACCCTGCGCATTACGGTTGGCGATCAATCGCCCGACATTGTCGTAACGGAATTCACTGCGTTTGCCATCAGCCGACTCATAGGCCAGCGGCATTCCGTTTTCACTCCAGTGCAACCGCTCTTCCCATTCTTCTGCACGTTCCAGCTGAAGAGGACGGCCTGCGGCATCATAGTGATAACGGGTTTCTTCACCATCCGGCGCGATGACACAGCTGAGCCAGCCCAGGGGATGATAACGGTAGCGCGTGGTGAGCCCTGAACAGTCGGTTTCACGGATAACCTGGCCGGCATCGTTAAACTCACGGCGGTAGCTATTACCTGCTGCGTCAGTCTCTTCGACAACCAGTCCGAACTCATCCCGCTGATAGAGCGTGCTTTGCCCGAGCGCATCAACAACACGTTCAAGGCCGTGATGGGGATCGTAATAGTATTTCGTTGTGGAACCGTCAGCTCCGACAACAACCGTGGGCAGCGAACGGTGTGACAGCCATTGCACCGCCTGCACACCACCGTCAGCATCCTTCTTTTCAACACGGTTGCCCAGATCGTCATAGGTAAAGCTCACCGCGTTGCCCAGCGGATCGATGCGACGCGTCAGGAGTTCGTTTTCATCCCACTCATAACGCCATTTCTCACCGCGCTCATCAATAAAACAGGTGATGAGACCCGCGGCGTTCCAGTGGTGTTCGCGCTGCTGACCGTCATAGGTCGACACGCGCGTGATGCCCGCCTCAAGATCGTAATGCATGTGGCAGCCATCACCGCTGTTGGTGCGGTTTTCTACAACGCGCCAGTGATCCAGCTTCTGCCAGCGATATTCGCTTTCCAGTCCGCCCGGCAGCTGATGCCAGACCATCAATCCATCGTTGTTGTAACGGAAGCGTCGTGAGACAACGCCTGCGGCATCAGTAACGCTGGCAAGCTGGCCCCGATCATTGTAGGTCCAGCGCGTGAGAGGCCAGTGCTGATCGCCATCAAAATGGCTGGCTGATGTCGGACGCCGCGCGTGTTGTTTGTCGTCGTAGTGCAGCGTAACGTCAATTGCCAGCGGCGCGTCATGGATACGCACCAGGCGAGCCTGTTCATCCCAGCCCATCTCCAGCGCATTACCGTACTCGTCGCTCAGTGAAGCCAGGCGCAGCACCTGCGGATCAGCGGCCGTGCGCCTGTAAAGACGCCATACCGCACCGTCGTCATCGGCAATGGCGATATCGCCAGACGCGTTGCGCCGCACCATCAGCCCTTCGCTGATGCTGTAGAGCACCTCTTTTTCCCCGGGAACGTCAAAGCTCAGCTCGCGCCCGTTGTCATCAAACCAGGTTGCCCGATTCCCTTCCAGCGTCAGGTAACTGTCAAACACCGTGGCCCAGCCCTGACCAAACAGGCCAGTGCGCTGGGTCAGACTGTTATAGCTGCGCTGAAAACTGAGAGGGAAACGTCCGGGAAGGGAAAAATCGCGCTCGGCATCATCATTAAGGACTTTGACGCCGGTCGCCGCATGAACCGGAAACAGCGACGAGAAGGCCGCATTGATAGCCATGTCCGCCGCCATACCGCCCACGGCACTGGCCAGCGCGCAGGGCATATTCTTCAGGATCTGACTGGGCCGACCACGGATAAGGGAAAGGCCGATCATCATCACGGCCAGACCTGGCACCTTGCCGCTTTTTATCTCTCTTACCGTGACGGTTTCACCACCAATGATGACATTGGGGGAAACATCGTCGCTCACGGTGGCGTCACAGGTGGTTTTATCCTTTGCGCGCACTGCAGGCTGGCCATTGATGAAGACGCTTTTCGACCCCTGAGCCAGATATTGCGGTGCACTGTGTTTTTCACAGGCCACTTTGTCCTGCTCCAGCGGAGAGGTACCCGCATCGGCGGAGGCTACCGTGGGCTGCCACATTGCACTGCCAAACTGGCCGACCGCAGAGAGCAACATGCCGCCGTAGTCGGCGAAGCTCTGCGGCGATTGTGGCTCCGGTGGCGGTGTCTCGCCGGGCGTGAGCATCCCGGCCGCGCGTGCGGCTAATAGACCATTAACGTAGACATTCACTGACCCACTGGCGATTACTCCGGCAGGTGACGGCGGGAATATCATGTTTCCCAGCCCATCGGCCGCTTTGCTGATCTCTTGTGACAGACCAACGGCATTGGCCAGTACACCACCCAGAATACCGCTGAGCAGGCAACTGTTACCCACGGCTGCTACACTCGCCGCTGCCGCCCCTGTACCTAGCAGGGGCGCTGCCGAGACGATAGCAGCACCCACTGCGGCACCAATGACGGCATAGGCCGCACCTTCCGCAACAATGCTCGTGATATCAGCGAAAATGCTGGAGTGAATGATCTCGTCGCCCAGGCGGGCAGCAGGGTTATCCATAGGTTATGCTTTCCGTGGATTGTTCAGACTCAGGCTTTGTTTAAATGCACTCCAGCGCTGTCCGTCTTCTTCATTGAATGGACGCATGGCTGAGAGCGTAAAAATCATTAAGATGTTCGAGTCAGGCACCTGTGTAGCCAGCTGTTTCTGCCACACTGCCTGCCCGTTACGGTCAAATACGGTTTCAACTTCAACCGCGTGTAATGTGTTATCCACACCTGCCATCAAACGTACAAATTCAGTCTGCTGGATATGGCCCATCTGACTCCGCAATGTGTCCCACTGATGCTGAAACTCTTTTTCCGCATCACTGCCCTCAGAAATAACACCACGGCTCACAACCCAGGCCAGCCCGCTGGCTTCATCGCGGAGAATATTCATGGTGGTGTCCTGCCAGGCAGCAGGAAAAAGCGCAAAGGCGCCTTCATTGAATTGGTAATGCATAATAGATATCCATATGGGGAAAGTAAAAATGTAATGTTATTAACAGCAGAGGGAGTAACTATTTATTTGCATCATAATCGGGTGCGATACCCGTGTGTGATTCAATCAATCTTTCTTTTTCTACCCAGCCATTAGCCTGATTTCCGTCATTAGCCACATACATTACGCTGTAATATTTTCCATATTCGACGCAAGCATATAATTCATTGACAGGCACCACAAAAACGTCTTTCTCTACACAACGGCCATCAGGTGCAGAATAAAATTGCAGCCGTCCTGACCCGCCAACCCTGTAGACATTATCTGTATTGTCGAAACGCACGCCTTTTGCGTTAGCAGCATCACTCAAAATCTGGCATGCGTTATTGGCAAACACGGCCAGAGGCAATGAAAATGCTATTAAAGATAAAACTTTGACCATGAAAATCCTGTCATATTTAATAATGCTATTCACATCAGAGGAATATAAAATGATTTAATTCTGCGTTACGCTTTACACAGAATATTTTCAATACTCCGTATTAATCGACATCATAATATGACTGATTTTTTTATTCTCAAGCTGGAAAGAAATACGTTTACTGTCAGCGTCATAGTAT
Organism: Pantoea sp. UYEF8; assembly: GCF_040546285.1. NCBI lineage: Bacteria > Pseudomonadati > Pseudomonadota > Gammaproteobacteria > Enterobacterales > Erwiniaceae > Pantoea > Pantoea sp. UYEF8. The sequence continues at coordinate 41,504 of NZ_JBEPNM010000001.1, forward strand.
AACCAGTGCTGATTGTTACTTTCATCCACTGTGCCCTGACCATACTTGCTGACCAGCACATCCTGACTGTCACCGATTTCTACGCCTCTGGCTGTTTTGATCGCAGGCGTATTGATGGTGATCTGTGCAATGAGGTAGCTATCGATACCACGCTGCTTCTTTTGCCAGAACAGGTTGGCAGTGTAGATTTCAAAACCATCATATTTATGCTGGTAATACTTATAGCTGGTGTCACCGACAGGCACGTCGCCAACGAAGTTTTCACTTATCTGCGCGCCCACCTGCTTCTGAATTTCACTGCTCCAATCGTCACCTAAAGTTAAACCATGATGATTTATTATCACATAAAAGTCAGATTTTTTTAGTTGAGTACTGGAGTTACCAGCCATTACACAGTGAGAATGAAAAGAAAAAATAAATGAAAGCAGCACACCCAATCGAAAATTACGTTTACTTTTAAGATGAGCCATTTTAAAAAACTCCATTTGCATAGAATCTGCAAACATCGTGTTTGATGGTGCGCATACATGACGCACCATCAAATAGTGATTTAATTACTCGGAACCATTCTTCCACTTTCCGTCTTCAGACAGCACGATTTTATTATTAACGACAACCGTAAGGTTACTAATTACATTGTTGATAATATAGGTTGCATCATGATTGCGGAATTTATAACTCAGCACCGCGCAGGATGCTTGACCACAATCACTTTTCGTGGCTTTACCTTTTAATCTGACAACTGCACCATCTGATTTTCTTACACCCTCATAACTAACGTCATTACACTCCGACCCAGCAGCACAGAGCGAAGTTATTTTGATTTTAAATTTTGCGGTCTCAAAAACTTTCTCGCCATCTTTTTGACTATCTTTTTGGTTCTTATCGGGAGTGGTTGACTTATCTTTATCAAAGCGTTTTGTCCACAGTGCAATATCATCCTGCATATTATTACTTGCACGATCATTACTTACATAATGTATTTTATCATCCTCAGGCAGCATCCATGCAGCATAGACTTTTCCGTCAGACTGTATAACAAATGCTGAAGCCTGCTCAAGGTAAAGATCTTTTAGCCAGCCCTCAACGAATATACCACCACTCTCTGTTTTATGAGGCTCGCCAAAAACATCAAAATTCTGGCTGAAGTTATTATACTCACTACCTAGCACAGACTTTAAACTGGAAACGACTTTCTGGTCTTTAAAAATACTTGAAACATTGTTCAGACTATTATATTGAGAGAAAAACGACTGGGTATTGGATGCTGCTGCAACACCTATTGAGCCACTTGTAAAAACAACCAGAAAAAATAACTTAATAAATAAATTCATTTCACTCACCTGAAAACTTTAAAAACTCGGCAATTTCATTAGTATATCGCTTGGTCAAACCGTTTTAATAATGATCCCACCAGTTATATGAAACACCATTTTTCACCGTAGTGGTTGAACCATATATTCACTTGTTATAATTCAACATTGAGCTGACAAGGTCGTCTTAGGCCAAAACTGAACTCAGGGTCTTACCTGCACGTACAAAACTTTCGTTGCTTCAGGTTTTACCGGGAGTGAAAGCATAGTAATTCAGCAGAGCGGAAAAATCGCCTTCATTAAGGATTGGAACGGACGATCCCGTGCTGGATTCGGCCCTTGCACTGCAGGATAAAAAGAGGAGAACATGCACAAAGATAAGACTGGCGAAAAAACGTTTTACAATCACTGTATTTTATCGGAGTAAGTGATAAAAATAAGAGAGAATTTGTATTTATTCACTAATTCAGCGCGATTAAATTAATTTAATATAAATTTAAAATTAAATTATGAGTGCGAGGGGGCAAGACATCACCACCCCGAAAAAACACCATAACATTTATTAACTTTATGCTTATCATTCAAGCTGAAGAAAAAATGGCGTTTTGAAAAATATTATCACTCCCATTTACCACTTTGCTCTACAAGTTTTTTATTACCCTGCATTACCTTTAACGCAAGCGGATTAAAGCGCACAATATAATCTACACCGCTATTTTTAAAAATCATTCCGTCGGCTTTATTTGAATTAACAGGCTGCGTGGTTTTACCTTCAAGAGTGATTTGTTTCCCATCTTTATTTCTCAGGCCAAAGTATTTAACTTTATCACATACAGTATAAAACCCTCCACAACCATTCACTAAAGTAATGGTAAAATCAGATGTTGAAAAAACTTTCATATCTGATTTTAAATTCTCCTGATTTACTTCTTTATCGAGCGTGTAATTTTTAGGCGCATAGAACTCACCATTCTCAGGATCTTTAATTAACGTCCATATAACTTTATTATCTTTAATTTCTAAACTTGCTTTACCTTTTACCCCACCAAAAGCAGAATCAAAATCAATCAAAGCATTATTTCTATTTGCAACACCTTTGAGATTTTTTTGTTCATTATCAGGACAATCTATTTTATTACCGCTTCTGGTAACATAGCAATAGCTACCCATTATGTTATTATTTTTCTGTTTTAACTTTAATGTTAACGTTGAGTATAATGATCCATTATCATTTTTTTCCTGCCCACTCCACTGACCAGTAAAGTCGCTAGCAGCAAACAAGGATAATGAAGATGTTGACAACAAAACCGCTAAGCTAAATCCAACTTTTTTCATTTAATTAACCTTTAAAATCAAGACAATCATTGACCCTATTAATCCAGCCGGTAAGATTAGGTAAGTTTTTAGGATCAGATATAGTCAGGTTAGTATAATATTGCTTTCTGATTTCAGCAATACTATCGGTTAGTTTGCCTGAATCTTCGACACTATTCATAGCTGAAATTGTATCAGGTCCAATGACACCATCAACACTCAAATTTTTTCCATATTGGCTATTTAAGAGTTTTTGAATCTGCTTTCCGGCCCCTCCAGATGTAATGCTCCAGTCATAGGACATTAAAGCTAATTTAGGATCTTGGATGTCATTAAAACCACTTGGGTCCCAATATCTTTTTTTGTAAATAACCTCAGCCTGTTCTGGAGTGATTTTTTTCAGATTTTCTAATGTTGGCTCAACCCCTAAATCTTCTTTTGAATATTTTTTCCATGTATTCCAGGCAATACCATGGTTCGTTGGACCGCCCTTGTCAGATGCACGATTTGCATAGCCTCCTTCATGTCTTAAAATTATTGGCGAAATGGTTGAAAAATTGTCACCATTTTTTGGTGTTGTCGCCTCTTTCGCCGGTGCCGCCGCAGCTTTTGGCGCAGCCGGAGCCGCCTGTCCTTTCTGCTTCGGCGGGAACAGATTCTCTACGGCCTGGCTGATATTCTGTTTATGACTGGATCCCGGTGCGCTTGTGCCCGGCTTCGCGCCATCCGTGTTCAGGTTCAGTTTGCCGCCAGAGGTGGTGATATGACCATCACCCTGCACAAAAATATTGAAGCCCTTGCCCACAATATTAATCTGGCCATTCGCATTCAGTTCGATAGCACTCTCTCCGCATTCAAGGCGAAGTTTAGTCCCCGAACCCACTACATAGGTATCGACCACCGCATCGAGTTTGCTCTTACCGGTCAGCCGCTCTTCGCCCCCTTTTACACCGTGGACACGGTTGGTTTCGACACGGTAGAGCTCATTGCCGCCCGCGTAATGGCTGTGATTGTTGGCGACTGAATGACTGGCGTCATTTTTAACATGGGTATCCATGTTCTTCTGCGCCTGTATCCACAGATGTTCCTCACCCGCCTTATCCTCAAACCTTAACGCGTTCGCGGTGTCCGCCGTGCCATCCTTCGACCGGCTTAAAAAACCCATCTGCGTGGCCGCCGCCGGCAGCGCCCACGGCGGCATGCTCGCCTCGTTGTAAACCCGCCCGATGATCAGCGGACGATCCGGATCGCCGTTGATGAAGTCCACCACCACTTCGTCGTTCACTCGCGGGATCTGCACCCCGCCAAATCCCTGACCGGCCCAGGCGCTGGAGACGCGCACCCAGCAGGAGCTGGTGTCGTCGCCCTCCGCCAGCCGGTCCCAGTGAAACTTCACCTTTACCCGGCCGTAGCGGTCGGTCCAGATCGACTCGCCTTTGGGCCCCACCACCTTCGCGGTCTGCGGGCCGTGCGTTTTCGGCCACGCCGTTTCCGGCGGCGTGCGGTAGGTCACCGACGACGGCAGCACCGTGAAGTGGATGTTGTGACGGCTGTCGCCGGTGTCGCCGCTGGCGTAGGCGTTCTCGGCGAAGTCATAGCTCGCCGAGGTCACCAGATACTCGCCGTTGTCGCTGAAGTGCGGCGCGTTGATGATTGAGAAGGTAAAGCCCGGCGCGATGCCGGTGGCGGTGCCCGACCCGCTGACGCTGTGGTGCTCGGCCTGCCACACCTCCTGACGGATGCGCGCGTAGGACTCGCCGTGGCTGTGGTCGACAAAATGGCCCGGCCAGTCGTAAACGTCCACCGAGCCCGGCACCGGCGACGCCGGATTCTGGCGGGCCTGCAGCATCCAGGCGTTCGGCTTGCGGAAGTCGTAGTCGTCGGTGCTGTAGATGCCCGGCGTCACGCTCTCCGCCAGCGACCACTGGCTGATGCCCTCTTCCGTCACCACGCCGCCCGACGGGGTGACGTGATAGGCGATGGTCTCATAGCCCGGAAACGCCTGATGCTGGTCCGGCGCGTCGCACAGCACCAGCGTGTGTCTGTCCGCCTCGTGGCGGAAGAAGTAGTAAATCCCCTCCAGCTCCATCAGGCGGCTGATAAAGTCCAGGCTGCTCTCCTGATACTGCACGCAGTACTCCCACACCCGGTAGCTGCCCGCCAGGCGCGTCTCCACATTGACCCCGTACTCCTTCAGCAGCGTCTGCACAATCTGCGGCACCGTCTGGCTCTGAAAGATGCGCAGGTTGCGGTCGCGCTTCATCGGCCACAGGTCCGGCTCGACCGTCAGCGCATAGACCGCGTAGCGGGTGCCGCTCAGCTCCTGGCTGCGCACCGCCACCCGGGTGATTTTGCCGTTGAGGTAGCGCGGGTTCAGCGCGTTCATCAGGCCGTCGGTCGGCAGCGTAAACGTCACCGGCTTCCCCAGCAGGGCGTGGCGGTCGATGCGCGCGTCGGTGGCCAGCAGTTCGGCGGTGAGCACAAACGGACGGGACAGCGTCTCGGTGCCCTTAAGCGTATGGAACAGCAGGCCGTCCGCCGGCAGCTGTGCAGTAATGCGTGAGAACATAAGTAATCCCTGACTATTAACTGTGTGGATCGAGCAACCAGACACCTTCTTCACTGATGTTCAGCGTTTGTTCGCGGGTGCCACTCTGGCCGCTGATGGCAAAGGTGTAGTTGCCCGGTGCCAGTTGCAGCGTGGCGAAGCCATTCACCGCGGGGACCAGCGCCTGCGGCTGACCGTTCACCTGAACGCGCTCACCCTGCTGCAGACGGATATAGACCTGGGCGACCGGCGCGGGCGGCGGTGCCGGTTGTGGATCGGGTTCACGCGCGGCGGTCTGCGCAGGCGCGGTAGTCTGAACCGGCGTGCTGGCAACCGTTTCTGGCGGAGCTTCAGCCTGGGTCGGTGGCGCGGCAACCGGCTGGTTAACCGGCGCGACGGTGACGGCAGGCGCGGCGTTTTGCGCGGTCTCAGTTGGAGCCGTCTGCTCATTACCGCGTGACATCAGCAGACCGGCGCACAGGCCGACCAGCACGCCAGCGGCAACCAGGCCCGGCAGTGCAAAGCGATGTCCCAGCAATGTTTTCAGTTTCGAGTCGGTTTTGATCACCTCCTCTTCTTCAATCGGCACCAGCATGGTGCCCGGTCCGCTGATTTTTGCACTGAGCAGCGGTTCCGGCTCGCGTTCCGGCAGCGCCATCAGCGCAGCAAAATCATCAATGCTTTGCGGCCGATCTTCCGGTTTCAACGCCAGCGCGCGATCGACGGCGCTGAGCAGCGCGCTGGAGTAGCCCGCCAGACGACGCTGCACCAGCGGCTGGTAGTTATCTTCGATGCTGCGCACCACGCTGACCGGCGGCGGCGCACCGGTGATCAGCGTATGCAGCACCGCGCCCAGCGCGTAGATATCAGTCCACGCGCCCTGCTCGCTCTCATCGTTGTCGCTGTACTGCTCAATCGGCGCATAGCCGGGACGCAGCATGGTCTCGCTCTCATCCGACAGGTTGCCGATGGTTTTACGCGCAGAGCCAAAGTCCAGCAGGATCGGTTCGCCACTGCTCTGGATCTGGATGTTATCCAGTGAGATATCGCGGTGCAGGTAACCTGCTTCATGGATGGTCTTGATCGCCCCCAGCAGCGGTGGCAGCAGACGGCGGATCCAGGTCTCATTCACCGACTGCGGATTACGTTCGCGGAAGCTGGAGAGCGTGGTGCCGCTGTAGAACACCGTGCCCATGTAGGCGGTGTCGTTCTGCACCCAGAAACGCAGTACGTGCAGCAGGTTGGGATGATTAAAGCGCGCCAGCAGCCGCGCCTCCTGAATAAAACTGTTCAGTCCGGCGTGAAAGGTTTTGCTGAACCGCTCGCTGCGCAGCACCAGATTCAGGTCATCGCTGCGCACTGCCAGCGAGGCGGGCATAAACTCTTTGATGGCGATATCACGTTCCAGCTGATGATCCCAGGCGCGATAGACGATGCCAAAGCCGCCACCGCCGATGACCTCTTTGATTTCAAACTCATTGAAGCGGTAACCCAGCGGCAAGGCGTTGGGGACATTCAGGGGTTGATCATGTTCCGACATATTCAATTACTCTCTGATAGCCAGGCTTTAAACCGCGAACTGGCAGACAAATTCACCCTGCTCACAACGCACATCGACGCGGCGATAGCGTTCATCGCGGGCGTGGGCGCTCAGCAGGATCTGGCTCATCTGTGGCAACAGCGTGTTGGTGAGGATGGCATCCACCATGCGACCGCCCGACTCGACTTCGGTGCAGCGCTGCACAATCTGGCTCACCACTGACTCATCGATTTGCGCCTCAATGCCGTGGTTCTCGGCCAGACGACGCACAATGCGCGCCAGCTGCAGCCGCACAATCTCCGCCAGCATCGCGTCGCTGAGCGGGTAATACGGCACCACCAGCAGACGGCCCAGCAGCGCAGGCGGGAACACCTCCAGCAGCGGCTTACGCAGCGCGGTGCTCAGGGCGTCGGGGTCGGGCATCAGTTCAGGATCGGCACACATCGCGCTGATTAACTGCGTTCCGACATTGGAAGTCAGAATGATGATGGTGTTGCGAAAATCGATATGGCGGCCTTCGCCATCCTCCATCCAGCCTTTATCAAACACCTGGAAGAAGAGTTCATGCACATCCGGATGGGCTTTCTCAATCTCATCCAGCAGCACTACACTGTAGGGGCGACGGCGAACGGCTTCGGTCAGCACGCCGCCTTCGCCATACCCGACGTAGCCCGGCGGTGCGCCTTTCAGCGTCGAGACGGTGTGCGCCTCCTGAAACTCACTCATGTTGATGGTGATAATGTTCTGCTCGCCGCCATACAGCGACTCCGCCAGCGCCAGCGCGGTTTCAGTTTTGCCGACACCGGAAGGGCCGCACAGCATAAACACGCCGACCGGCTTGTTGGGATTATCAAGGCGCGCGCGCGAGGTGCGTACCCGTCTGGCGATCAGATCCAGACCGTGACGCTGACCGATGACCCGCTGGTTCAGGGTGTCGGCCAGATTCAGCACCGCGTCGATCTCATTCTTCACCATTCTGCCCAGCGGAATGCCGGTCCAGTCGGAGACCACCGCAGCCACCACGCCTGCATCGACAGCGGCAAACAGCAGCGGCGTGTCGCCCTGCAGCGCAGTAAGCTGCTGCTGCGTCGCATCGCGCTGTTCACGCAGCGCCGCATCCTCTTCTGTGACACAGCGGGCGCGCAACGCAATCAGCGTCTCAACCAGTTCACGCTCCTGCAGCCAGCGCTGTTGCAGCTCATCCCGCTCGGCTTCCAGCGCAGCGCGCTGCACTGCAATCGCCTGCTGGCGGGTGGCGTCGCCGAGGCCGACCCGGATTTCACGTTCGATGATCTCCGCTTCAATCTCCAGCGCCGCCAGACGGTGCAGGCAATCTTCCAGCGCTGCGGGTTGTGCGCCCTGGCTAACCGCCACGCGGGCGCAGGCGGTATCCAGCAGCGCCACCGCTTTATCAGGCAGCTGGCGCGCCGGAATGTAGCGATGCGACAGTTTCACCGCCGCACTGACCGCATCATCCAGCAACAGCACCCGATGATGTTTCTCCAGCGCGCTGACGGTACTGCGCAGCATCAGAATCGCTTTGGCTTCATCCGGCTCCTGCACCTGTACGGTCTGGAAGCGACGGGTCAGCGCCGGATCTTTCTCAATGTACTTTTTGTATTCCGCCCAGGTGGTCGCGCCGATGGTGCGCAGCTGTCCGCGTGCCAGCGCCGGTTTAAGCAGGTTGGCGGCGTCACCGGTGCCCTGCTGACCGCCTGCCCCGACCAGGGTGTGGATCTCATCAACAAACAGCACAATCGGCGTCGGGCTGGACTGCACCTCATTGATCAGCGCCTGCAGTCGCGCTTCAAACTCCCCTTTCATGCCGGCACCGGCCTGCAGCATGCCGATGTCCAGCAGCCACAGTTGCACATCACGCAGCGGCGCGGGCACATCGCCTGCGGCGATACGTAAGGCGAGGCCCTCGACCACCGCGGTTTTTCCCACTCCCGCTTCACCGGTCAGCAGCGGATTGTTCTGGCGGCGACGCATCAGAATATCGACCATCTGGCGGATTTCGTCGTCACGTCCGGTCACCGGATCGATACGGCCTTCACGGGCGCGCGCCGTCAGGTCCTGTGCATATTGCGCCAGCGTACTGCCACTGGTGGTGGGTGGCGTGCCAGCAGCATCCGCCGGTGCGCTCAGCGCCTGCTGCGCTTCTTTGCTGCTGCTGAGCAGCGCGTCAAACTCCGCCAGCAGCGCATCGGCATTGACCCGGCTGAACTGTCCGGAGATGCCTTTCAGCACGCTGGCGAGGTTGAAGGTTTTCAGCATGCCGATCAGCAAATGGCCACCGCGAATGCGGGTCGCGCCATATTTCAGCGAAGCGTAAACCCACGCGCGCTCGACGGCGCTGTCGATATGCTCGGAGAGGTCGGAGACCGCACTGGCACCGCGCGGCAGGCGATCCAGCGCGGCAACGATGTCCTGAGTCAGGGCCTTTTCATCCAGTGAAAAATGTGTAATGACCTGCTGAAAGTCGCCATCCTGCTGTTGCATCAGCTGATGCAGCCAGTGCACCAGCTCGACATAGGGATTGCCGCGCAGTTTGCAAAAGGCGGTGGCGCTTTCCAGCGAGGTAAATAACAGCGTATCCAGTTTGCCGAACAGTACGGCACGGCTGATTTCTGACATAGGGGGCTCTCTTCAATGAAAGACGCAGGCTGTGTAACAGGGAAAGCGGCTGGGCTAGCGCGAAGCCGCCTCAACCTCAAACATAAAATCTTCACGATGTTGCGGCTGCGGCGCGTGCCCCAGCCAGCTGGTATAGCCGAGTCGTGCATTGCCACCCAGCGCCACACCCTGCACTTCGTCAGCGGCCAGGATCAGGCTGAGATCCCACTGCATTTCGATGCCGAGGTAGTGACGCACCCAGTCGCGAACTTCCTGCGCGCCGCGGGCATCCGGCAGAAAGTGAGCATACTGCGCGGCACTGAGCGGCCCCAGGTGCAGGCGAAAACGGTGCTGCACGTCGCGCACCGCCACCCCGAGAAACGCAGAAGCGCCCAGCCGGGGCATATGGCGTCCCGCGCCCAGTCGGGCCTGATCGCGGCTGTCCAGCGTCAGCCAGTGCGGCAGGTTCTGCGTCAGCCTGACCGGCACGCCAAAGTAGTGGCGCAGAATGCGCACCAGCCCTTCGGCATCATGACCGTGACGGCTGAGGTGGCCCACCAGCATCAGCCGGGCATGAAGGCTGAGCGAGCTGGCCTGCTGCTGCGCCGGTAAACCGATGCCCGCCAGGCAGGCGAGATAGTTCAGAAAGCGACTGTCGTCGGGACGATCCAGCGACACAGTCGGCTGCGCATCGGCCCAGGCGCGATAGAACAGCAGCGTGGCGCGGTGGTGAAACAGGTCGGCAAACGCCGACAGGCTGTGATCCTGATGATGCACGATGCGTTCGTGCACATATTCGGTCAGATGGGTCGGCAGCGGGCCGTTGGGGCCAAACAGACCAAAGCTGTAGATCGAGAGCTCATGACGTCCCGCTTCGTCACGCGGCGTGGCGCTGGCGACGGTGGCGGGCGCAAACGCCAGTGACGGTGTCTGACCGATGCGCACCGATTCGAACTTCGGCAGCGGCGCACGGCCCAGCGGATAGCGCTGACCGCCCTGCGCATCCAGCCGCCGCAGCAGCTGGAACAGATCGTAGCGCCACGGCGCGGCCATCACCCGCTGCCAGAAATCATCCGGCAGTCGGGTGAGCCGTGGCAGCGAAATCACCTTTTCGCCACTCATATCAGCGCTTTCCGGCCCATGCGCGGCGGCCAGTAGCCCACTTCCCCGCGCTGCTGGCTGTTCAGGGTGAACTCCGTGAAGCTGTTGAGCGCCACAAGACGGCCACAGACCCGCTCCAGCACGCTGCCGAACAGCCACGGGCTGGCACCCGAAAACGCCTGCTCATCGACTTCCAGCGTAATGCTGACACCGCGCGCAAACACCACCGGACCCGGCTCCGGCACGCGGCGGTTAACCGCGCTGAGCGTGCAGTGCCGGATGCCGTCAATCTGACGGGCAACCGGCGCTTCCGCCAGGTTGGCGTAGAGGCTCAGCAGCTGACGCAGCGCCGCCGCGCCTTCTCCGTCGCTGCTGTCCATCAGGCTGAGGTAGTTCATCTGCAGATGGCTGATCAGCCGCCAGGCAGATAACCCTTCTGCCAGCGCCGGACGCGGCGGTGTCGGCCCTTTGCACAGCTTCAGCTCTGACACCGGAATCGAGTCCGGCATCACGAAGTTGCCCTGATCCTGCTGCAGCATCAGCGGCAGATCGCGGCTGGTACACATCACCTCAGCGGAGAGATAGCGCACTTCGTCGTGCCACGGGGCATGATGCTCATCGACCAGCGACAGAAAGACTTCTGAACCGATATAGCCGGTGCGCGTGCCGTAGCGCTGCGCCTGCTCTGACAGGGTGCGCTGTTCGCGGCGCAGCGAAAAATAGGCGCCGTAATCGCCCTGGTCACCACTGAAGGTGCTCCAGAACGGACGGAAAACCTGCTCTTCCCGCTTGCCTTCTACGGTGGCGAACAGCCGCTGTACCGAGTGCACCTCATAATCCAGCGGCCGGATGTTATCCACCACCAGATGATATTCATGCTGGCTGTCGCTGACTTTCAGCCGCTCGGCGGTTTTCGGGAACAGGTTAATGACCGGCGTGCAGTGCAGCGCCAGATGACTGTGATCGATCACGCTTTCCAGCGCGCTGTCCGCTTTATCGAGCAGAATGATGATATCGAACGCCATGGCGTTGTCGCAGCGGCGCAGAAACGGGGCCAGCTGACCCAGGCTGATAAACTGGAAGCGTGCCGGAAAGGCGAAATACTCCTGCAACAGACGATAGCCGTCGAAGTTACGCAGGTCATCGGGCAGCAGCGCCTGTTCCGGCGCAAAGCCCTCCTGCTGCAATGCGTCGTCCGTCAGCACCTGACGCTGCGGCCGCTTCTCTACCGACTGCAGCACGATGCCGACCCGGTGCTGCATCAGCAGCTCCAGCAGCTTCAGCGCCTGGATATCCGGACCGCTGAGGAACAGCATCAGATGGTCCAGGTTAAGCTGGCTCAGGGATGAGATCCCGTCGCAGCTGATGCGAATACGCAGCGCACTGGCCGCGCCCAGGCCGCCGAGTTTCAGCTCGCCAGTGGGCAGATCGCCGGGCACGCCGCCGAGACTGGCTTCGCTGATGCGCAGCGGATGCAGCACCACATCGTGTGCGGTGGTGTAGCTGCAGGTCACCCCGGTTTTTTTCAGGTTCTGGCTATCCATCATGGTGCCGCGCGGCACGCGAAAGCCCTGAGTGATGTCGCCTTTGCGGCTGTCCGGCGTCAGCTGAGCGATCGCCATTGACGGGGTTGGCGAGAGATAGGATGGCGCAATCATCTCCAGCAGGCGCTGCGAGAAGCGCGGAAACTCCGCATCCATCTTCAGCTGCACGCGCGACGTCAGGAAGGCAAAACCTTCCATCAGCCGCTCGACATAGGGGTCCGCCACGTCAATACCGCGCATGCCAAGACGCCCTGCCACTTTAGGGTAGCGCGCAGCGAATTCCGCCCCCATCTCGCGCAGGTAGGCCAGTTCACGGTTGTAATAGTCGAGCAGATTGCTGTCCATGATTACCCTGCATCCTGTAGTTCGAAATGGCCGCTCTCCAGATCAACCTGAGTGCGGAACAGAAACGCCAGCGGATAAGGCACGCACCAGAGCCGCCCTTTGATCTCAATCGACAGCACGTTGTGCAGGCTGAGCGAGCCAAGATCGCTGACGCAGCGCACCTGTAAACCCTGCGGCAGAATGCGCGGCTCGAAGTGCAGAATGGCATTGGTCATTTTGCGCTGCATATCCTGCCATTCGATATCAGAGACGTTCTGCCCGGCCAGCGGTGCCACGCCGAAGTTCCAGACTGAGCGCTGCACCTGGTCAAAGCCGCTGAGATCCTGCTGCGCTTCGTTGTTAATGGTGTTGAACAGCCACTGCAGATCGCGCAGTACGTGGCGGCGCAGCGTGCTGTGCGTGATCAGCATGCTGTTCTCCGCCTCTTGCTGTTTGTCCGGCGCGTTATCAGTCAGGCGATCCAGCAGCGAGGATTGCAGCTTGTCGCGGGCGGTTAACGCATCGCGCTTTTTGCGTGAGTGAAAGCCGCCATGCAGCTGAGCATAGCCGTCGTTGTGGCTGCTAAAATCATTGCTCATCGGCGGACCCGACGTTGTCAAACGCGACCTGCTGCAGGCTCAGCAGCGAAAATTCCGCGCTGTCGCTGAGCCACATTTTTTGTCCCTGCCCGATGAACTGATTCGGGTCCTCGCCCAGCGGCTGCCATTCGGTCGCACTGGCGCGCAAAAAACGTTCGTCAGATGCCGCCAGCAGCGGATAGCGCGCCGGGATCTGGCACACCTGCTCGCTGCCATCAACCAGCTGCACCCGCGTGTGACGCCACACCAGATCGGTGACGCTGGCGGGCGCCTGAAACTGCATCTCACGAATCGCAGCAAACGGGATCCAGTAATAACGGCCCTGACTGATGACTTCACACACCGGCCCGAAGCGGCTGTCGCCATCCATCAGCCAGCTGAATGCGGTGGGCTGATCCTGCTGCGTTGCGCTGCCGGGATTGGCAGCCGCGAGCTCAAACGCTTCAGCCCGCAGCGTGCTGCCGCGCGCGACATCACCCGCCGTTTCGGCCTGCAGGGCGGCCAGCAGTGTGTCGCACCAGTGCCAGGCGCTGCCCGGCAGCACCGGGTCGGCTTCGCCACGCAGCGCCGCGTCACGCTGTAATTCACCGGCAATCGCCTGTTGCAGCAGATTAACTGTCGGTTGCGCCTGCGGGCTTAACGCCAGCCAGGATTGCAGCTGCGTCTGCGCGCGCGCCCAGTTGCCGGAAAGACAGAGCAGCTGCACAAAGGCGGCCCGCAGGTCAGCATTCGCCGGATTCGCCTGAATCTGGCGAGTCACGTCAGCGAGCGTCTCGCCGAGGGTGGCGCTGGCCAGACGGTGTTGTAAGGATTCCATGCAAACTCCTTTTGCGTCAGTTAAGGGTGCGGTAGACCGCAGCGGCGGGATCTTTCAGTTCAGGATGCAGTTTTTCCACCAGCTGCACGCTCAGCGCGGCATCGCCGCTAATCCACGGCGACCAGACTTTACGAACTTCCTGCAGACGCGCCTGCAGCGCACTCTGATCGGCCGCTTCGCTGATGGGCATCTGCACCACTACCTGACGCGTTGCCTGCCAGCCGTTAAAGCGGTTGCTGAACGGCAGAATCAGCCAGCTGTCCGGGGATTTTTCGTTGCTCAGCACCATGCGTTCGCTGTTGACCGTGGTGATATGCAGTTCGGCCGTGGCTGATTTGTTACTAAGATCGGCGACCGGGAAGCCCTGCAGGAAGGTGACATTGATGGCGGTGTGCGCGCCATTGCCGATCTGCGTCAGGCTGCTGTGGCCACTCAGCCAGCCATCCTGGCCACAGACCAGGCCCTGCTTTGCCGGAACAAACAGCGCGCTACTGTGCGCCGGATGCTGCCACCACGTCCGAAAATGACAGCCATCAAGCAGACTAAACTGCAGCCACGGCGACGTGTCGGCCTGCGCGGCGTTGCGTAGTGCGTCAGCGGGCACCGCAGCGGTAGCCGGCTGAACCGGCTGAGCCACAGGCGGTGTGACCACGGTTCTCCACTGCTGCGCTTTGGTCGCACTGCCGGTGGCAATTTCGCTGCCCTGCGCATCGGTTAGCTGCCAATGCAGCTGCTGCAGCGGCTTACACTGTGTCGCCATCAGCCCGGCGACCCGTGGCAGGAAACCGTTTAATACCTCTGCGTCTTTCTCACCCTGAGTGACAATCCGCAGATTGATGGTGCTGTCACACCAGCTCGATAGCTGATTGTTTTTTACGTCATCAATCCAGACATCCAGTTTCTGTGCCGGGGACTGAACGATGCGGTAATTTTCAGCATAAGCGTGCGTGCTGAGCAGCAGCGCAGCCAGACCCAGTAATCCATATTTCATGTTGGCGTTCTCAATCTCGCAGAGGGAAAAACTGCGCCGCTTCGGACAGCGAGTGCAGTAAGGTGGTGTCCTGTGGTGATCCAATCCAGACGGCCAGCGCGCTGAAATTATCCTGTTGCCCTTCATCCGGCTGATCGTTTTTGATGATTTGCTGCATCAGCGTCAGCCACTCTTCCGGTGTATTGACCATGTGCAGCGACTGCTGCATCTGTTCCAGCGTTACGCCATGCCAGAACCCGTCGGTACAAAGTAAGAATGCATCGCCATCTTCAATTTCCACCACTTCGCTATAGCTGGCATCCCGCTGTTCATCGCCCATCCCGAGCGCAAAATAGAGCAGGTTGCTGTTGATGCCTTCGGTGCGATGTCCGGCATCCTTCATCTGCTGAACCAGGCTGTGATCGGTGGTGACGTAATAGAGATAACCGCGACGAAACAGATAGAGCCGGCTGTCACCTGCATGTGCCCAACAGGCGAGCTGATAGTCGCGATCGATAAACAGACTGACCAGCGTGGTGCCCATCCGGCTGTGCTCACTGCTGACTTTTTGCTGCTGGCGGATGGCGTGATTAGCGTGGTTGACGTAGTCGCGAATCGACTGTGCATTGAGGTGCGCGTTACCATCAAAAGCCGCTGTCAGCTGGCTGCATGCGATCTCTGCTGCAATGTCACCGCCGGGAAAGCCAGCCACTCCGTCGCACACCACGAAGCAGGCCGATCGTTCTCCGATAACATCACCGATTTGATCCTGATTGCTGGCGCGGTCGCCCTGATTCGACGTCGAAGCAATAGTGATATTCATGCGTCATCCGTGTGAGTTTGTGAGTCTTTGTACTGATTAACTTCCAGGTCATAGGCGTGCAGGAACGCTTCGCCAAACAGGGTATGAAAATCGTCTTCAATTTCACCCGCCGTCTCGCCGTAGCGCTCAACAAAGTGCTCCCAGAGCGCGGCTTTACGACTGCCCGGCAGGCCGAGCCGTGAGACCGATCCCGCCTGACGCGCCTCGGCTTCCAGCTGGTCTGGATTAAAGGATTGCAGCATTGAGGCGATGATGGCG
Source organism: Pantoea sp. UYEF8 (assembly GCF_040546285.1). NCBI lineage: Bacteria > Pseudomonadati > Pseudomonadota > Gammaproteobacteria > Enterobacterales > Erwiniaceae > Pantoea > Pantoea sp. UYEF8. The sequence continues at coordinate 57,271 of NZ_JBEPNM010000001.1, forward strand.
CGGATGCCGGCGATCATGCCAAGCTGGTGCGCCTGCAAATCGATCAGCGCATCACGCACGGCCTGACGCGGCGGCATAAAGCCCGGCATACGGCTGCCAAACATCTGCATCAAGACGGTTTTGCCTGAGGGCAGTAGTTTGAACGGGTTATTCGCATCGTCGAGGATCACCGTCATATCGGCTTTGACTCCCCGCTTAAGGATCGATCGCGAAGAGAGCAGCGCCACCGTGCCCTGCGAGAACATGCTCAGCATCTGCCCAAATTGCAGCATCTGCTCTCGGTCAAACTGCGGCGTCGGTTGCAGGTCACCAAGGCCCATTCCTTCCAGCAGCGCATCCAGTAACTCACCCTTCAGCGCATCACCACTGCTCTGGCTGGTGGAGTGACCCGGCACAGCGTCGGCATGCTGACCGCCGGAAGCAACGGGATCGATGCGTAACCGCCCTTTCGGCGTCGGTGATGGCGCACGCTGTACCGCCTGCGGCGTAGGCAGCGTAATTCCGCCGTAGTCGTTCTGCGGATTTACCGCGTCAGACTGGCCGGGCAGTTCCTCGTCAATCAGCGGTGTCTGCTGCTGTGCCTCAGGGTGAGGCTGGCTGTGAGATTCGTGTTGCTGGATCGGTGATTCGTCGACGCTGAACAGCGGTGAGTGATCGGTGTCGGTCAGGCTGGCGGGAGCCTGCTCCGATGGACGTGCGGCAACCGGCTCAGTTTTTGTCACCGGTTGAGGTGATACATGCAACGTGGCCGGTTTCGCCGTCGTCAGCTCCGGCTGGGCCAGCGGCACCGCGTTGCCCATCATCAGACCCAGCGGATCATCATGGTTGCGCGCATCCGTGCTGCTCTCGCCGTCAAACAGACTCAGTGGATCAAGTTCAGCGGCGGGCGTTTCAGTCTGCGGTGGCACTGTGTTCTGCTGAGCAGACAGCGTGCTCGGCGTCCGATCGTCAAAAATACTCTGCTGCGCGAACAACGCATCGCCTTCATCAAACAGACTGCTGCTTTTGGGCTGCTGACCATAATCCAGCGGCGCATCGTTAATCAGCTGGGCCAGCGGATCTTCCGGATTACGGTCAGGGCGAGCGGGCGCGGTCAGCGGATGGGCTTCGGGCATCTCTGGCGCAGCTTTGCGTTTAGAGAGATCGTCCGAAATCGAAAACTCTTTCGCCAGGCTGTCCCAGATTTCGCTGGGAATGGCGGCGGTGGTGCTGGCTTTTTCCGCTGCCGGTGCGCGGACGGGTGCTACGGGCTGCACCGGCTCAGGACGCGGAACGGCTCTTTCACTCTGCGGCTGCTGTGCACTGTTGAGGTCGCTGACCAGCAGCTGATAATCATCAATGCCCAGTATGTCTCCATCCTGCAGTTCAACCTGACGCCCGCGTTCCAGCGGGATATCGTTGAGCAACACGCGCGTCACGTTGCCCCGGTTAGTCAGGCGGCATTCGCCCGTCGCGGTAATATGCACAATCGCCTGCAGGCGCGAAATGGTGCGATCGTCATCCGGCAGTACCAGATTGTTATCCACGCCGCGACCAATGGTGCCGCCGGGCGGGAAGAAATCACAATGAGTCTGTGGCGGCTGTTGGCCGGGTTTAGTCGTTATTATCGTAAAGCGCATAACGGATTCCTGCGGTTAGCGGTTCGGCATCTATACCGCGCACCTCTCGGGGAAAGGCGCGGGGTATAGAAAGCGGGGGGTTTTAATTTTGGGAGTTGTTTTTATCTTAAATAATAGTGGCGATAAATTTATTAATTAAATTAACAGAGAAACTGCTTAATAAATTAAATGCATTGCATCACAGCTTATAAATTTTCGAATTAAAATGGCATAACGTTAATACGGAAAAGAATAGGCATTTATTTTATATAAATAAAAAATGATTGGCCTGTATGAATTTCATTTAAACAAGATCATCTGGTGGCAATAAGGCTTTGGCCTGAAACTGCACCACAACATTCACCATCCACTATAAAGAGTGTGTCAGGCCGGGAAAGAAATGAGCCAGAGGCATAATCAATAAGGCAACTGCTTCAGAATCGCGGTGCGTTCCTGATCGAGACGGTCAATACAGAAATTTATGGCACTCACATAAGCATCGCTGCCTTGTTCAGCGGCATAGGCTTCAAGCCCGCACTGACTATCACGGTATTTAAGCCAGTTACGCTGAGTATCAACAAAGGCGCTTCTATACTGGCTTGACTCCTCACCATGGCCCTTATAAATTTTCTCAATTCGGGCCTTCGCAGCCTTGTACTCTTTATTTAAATTCAGCTCTGACTCTGTTTTATTTTTTTCTGCACATCCATTAACTTCCTGAACGTTATTTCCTTTTGAACAATCACTCATCGCGTGGACGGGGGAAACATAAAAAACTGTGACACACAGCAACAAAGAAAAATAAGTTCTCATTAAAAACCTCACCTGTAATAACACACCTATGTCTGAGAACAAGTGCAGAATCAATATGCAATAATTTTTATAAACGATGTTATTTAATCACCCCAAGATCCCGAGCAATAACTTTACTTTTAAAGGTAACGATATAATCCCAGAGGCCGTTGCCCTTCTGGCTTGGATAAAAGGAATAATCATACTGGCCGTTGGTAAAGCGATAACCCCGGAAGTCGCAGACGTCAGGACAATTTGAATTTATCGTTTCACCTTTAAGAGATATCGATGAATTGTCTTTTACTCTGGTTGACTTAAGCGAAACATCATCACAGGTGACGTTTCCTTCATCACAACCATATTCAATATCCGCTTTGAATATTTTTCCTTCAAAGTGTGAAACTGACTTCGCCAAAACAAATGAAGGTGAAACTAAAAGCACTATCATAATCAAATGACTTACTTTCTTCATCATGTGGCAAGTTCCGTATAAGAGTAATTTACATTATATTGCTCAACTACAGGTTTAATTATCGGCTTCATTTAACTAAACATATTCTCTTTTGAAAATTCGCTGCTGATGTTTAGCGCTGCATCAACTTTTAATTCCCCTAAAAATAAACGCTATTTCTTATACTTATTGTAGAGCGCCTCGGCATCCTGACTTTGGGAAAGCAATGTGCATTTCATCATATTGAAGTTTCCTGTGACCGAGCCAGTCAGGTTCATCTTCAGATACGCATTGATTAACTTATCACCATCACTGAATGCTTCAACAGGGAGATGACTTACCTCTAACCAGGCTGACGCGCTTTTAAATGCATCATCGGTGAAGGCCTTGTCAGTCGCAGCTTTTCCTGCACAACGGTTCAGAAGCCAGTTGCTGAAAATCTCCGGTTGCTTAAAGGAGTCTGGCGCCGGTGGCGTTATCGCCAGCGCCGCAGGAGATAAAGTCAGAGCAAATAACATCAGGAATTTTTTCATTTCAGTACCCACAGGGAGGCAACATCAGGAACAAAACCACCATTTTCTGCGCCACCCAGGAAGTGACAGGTATCAGAGCAGATATTGATATTCCAGAGTGTCACGTGCCCTCAGGCTTTGATGCAGCCATTTCCATCAACATAGTTAAGTACTGAGTGGTTATAAAAACTTATTAATAGCTTCAATTATATGCATAAACGAAAATTGCCATAAAAATAGCCCAGGTAAATGTCAAAATAAATGTAAGCTGGTAAAGATTGAGTGTCTTTTCCATCCACACCATATTTTCTTTGGGTTGTTGCTGTACAAAATCATAGGCCTTAGCGCTGACATTTTCCGTTTTAGAAAAGCGCATTTTCCGCCCCTTTCTGAGATTCATGAAAAATGCTATTTTTTGATAGTTAGCATAAAAACCTAAATGATTTGCAACTTTCGTCGTCAAATCTAATTGCAATCCAGCACTCTGATAACGATTGATAAAATCCTGATACGCTTTTTTATTAATTCTAAAGAACCACGCAGCGTAGACATGCAGAAGAATAACCAACACAGATAAAATTAAACTGCCATACATAAAAAATTCATACAAACTCATAAAATTTTATCCATCAAAATACCTGCCCCTTTTTCACCCAACTTAGCAGAGCCATAACCGCCTACAGCGGATCCGACTATTCCACAAGCTAACGCACCTACGCCTCCGGTTGCAACTCCCAGTGCTACGCATGCAGATGTTGCGAGGGTTGCAGATGCCGCACCCCCTAAGATAGCTGCAGTCGTGCTTGCTGCAAACTTAGAATACTCTTTAACCGCCACTTTAGAGCATTCACCTTCTCTTTCTTTCGTACAGCTGTGATAAACCTCATTAGTTGTATTCACAGCACTAAATCCTATCGAAACCCATCCACCCATTTTCATAAATTTTGCAGCTCTGGCTGCACCATCTACATAGGTCGAGTAACCCCGTATTGTGGCGGTTCCCGCAGTTTCCCAGTCATGAATGATTGAGGAACTGGAAAGGTTTAATGCATGTTTGATCTTGTCATAGGGCCGCAGGTTTAAAACGAGTCGGGATAAACGGTTCAACAGCAATTCAAGTTCACCAAACAACCGTCGGCGCTCGATAAAAAACTGTTGCCCAAACAATGTTCCTGATGTCAGGTATTGGTTACGGTAGGCGGTTTCAATAGCAACGAGTTTCTTGCCAATTTCGTTAAAATATTTTTCTCCCGCATCGCCTATAAGACCTGAGGCTTTATCCATAAAATTGGTAATGGCAGCAATGGAAGCATAATGGCGGTTGAAGAAGTCAGCCTCATCAACGGTCAAATGAGTGACACTATTATTGGTTCTGGATTTAGCCTCTTCCAGAGTGCGCATGGCTGCAGGATGATTGTTACCATTCGGATCGGCAACTATCAAAATCTGACCTGGTTTAGCCCATGCAACATCGGCATTTAATTGCAAAAAGTAGTCTGCGGCAGACATATTGCGCGTGCCATAGAGCCACATTGCCTGCTCAGTCAGTCTTCCCGGACGCTGGACAACGCAAAACCCAGGCTCAATTGGATTTCTTTCAGCCATAACAACCTCCTTTTGCAATTAAATGTTTGAAACGTATAACTACTGCATCCATATCGTTCGATGTTCATGAAAATACGCCTCCTGTTCGGAGGCGTATTTTATTACGCTTCTTTGTTGCCTTTGATGTCCCAGCCGGCGCTGCTCTCTGCGCCTTTGCCGCCGGAAGAACTCTGCTCCCAGTACTGCTGCTTCACTTTAGAAGCTTGGAAGGAGTAGGTCATTCCAAGGGTATCGCCGTTGTCGGAGCCATTGTAATTCACAGCGGTCACCAGAACGTCTTCCAGGGTAATGCGTGCATACTCAACCTGAGAGCCACCCGCTTTACAGATTGAGAGTTCAACTTTAGCGAGATGTTTACCGCTTGCGCAGTTCTTCAGCAACGCCGTGGTAGATTTGTCGATCAGTGCATTGACGTGCAGGTCGTTGAAGTTAACCTTACCGGCGCCGCCGCCGCCGCCAACAGACATATTACCCGGCTGAGAAGCACCCCATGAGAAAGAGGTGATATCAGTCCAGCCAGAGTGGTTAGAGTCTTTAGACTCGCCGGTGACTCCGTCAACCTTCATAAACATATCAATAGCCATTATCTTTCACTCTTTATTGGTTGAGATTATTGCTTTCAAAAAAAGCAAGGATATGGCAAAAAGAAAAGCATGGGGCTGAATAAAACAGTCCATATTTTACCTTTGCCTTGCTTCTGAAATATCGTCATAAACGATATTTCAGATACTGCGTTGCCGGGCACCGGGCCGGGCAATTTATCTATAAAACTCTCATGACGAAAGTCGGGATTTTGAACAGGTGTTAAGGAGACAGAGAAGAAGAGAAACACTCAATAAATTTCTCTTATTTTTTCAGCCGCCCAGAAAAAACCTAACGACACAGTGCATGAAACAATAATCAGGACACCGTTAGTCACTTTCCCCATAACAGGAATATTCCAGTCAAAGAAGAAAAGGTAATAACCTGTACAGGTGATTAAAATAAGAGAAGAAATAAATACCAGCAGATAATGCAGCAGGTGCAGAGCTGACTTTTTAAGCATCCTGTCATCCTCCCTGACTTTTACCTCAGCAACCTTTCTATCAGGCATCAGGCGCAAAACCCTTTCGCGCCTGATAACCCTGCGAATCAGCCCTTACGCATTATCATTTTTCAGCGACGGCAGCTTAGAGACCAGACGCAGAGAAACCGTCAGCCCTTCCAGCTGATAGTGCGGACGCAGGAAGAATTTCGCGGCGTAATAGCCAGGATTATCCTCCTGCTCTTCCACATTCACCTCGGCAGCCGCCAGCGGCTTGCGTGACTTGGTCTCCTGCGAGGAGTTAGCCGGATCGCCATCGACATAGTTCATCACCCAGTCGTTCAGCCAGCGTTCCATTTCATCACGCTCACGAAAGGAGCCGATCTTGTCGCGCACGATGCACTTCAGGTAGTGCGCAAAACGGCAGCAGGCGAACAGGTATGGCAGACGCGCGGCCAGACGAGCATTGGCGGTGGCATCGGCGTCGTGATATTCCATTGGCTTCTGCAGTGACTGCGCACCAATAAAGGCGGCGAAGTCAGAGTTTTTGCGATGTACCAGCGGCATAAAGCCATTTTTCGCCAGTTCGGCTTCACGACGATCGCTGATGGCGATTTCGGTCGGGCACTTCATATCCACGCCGCCGTCATCGCTCGGAAAGGTGTGGCACGGCAGATTTTCCACTGCCCCGCCCGACTCCACGCCGCGGATCGCGGTGCACCAGCCATACTCTTTGAAGGAGCGGTTGATGTTGGCGGCCATCGCGTAAGCTGCATTGCTCCACGTATAGTTGCCGTGATCGGAACCATCGGTCTGCTCTTCAAAGTCAAAGCTGTCGACCGGATTAGTACGGATGCCGTAAGGCAGACGCGCCAGGAAGCGCGGCATCACCAGGCCCAGATAGCGTGCATCTTCCGACTCACGCAGGCTGCGCCAGGCAGCATATTCAGTGTTCTGGAAGATTTTGGTCAGATCGCGTGGATTCGCCAGCTCCTGCCAGGACTCCATCTGCATCACTTCGGGCGCGGTGCCGGTGATAAACGGACAGTGCGCGGCTGAGCCGATACGCGCCATCTCACCCAGCAGCTCAACATCCTGCGGGCTGTGGTCAAAGTAGTAGTCGCCCACCAGGCAGCCAAAGGGCTCGCCACCGAACTGACCATACTCCTGCTCATAAATTTTCTTGAACAGCGGGCTCTGATCCCAGCCGGCACCCTTGTAACGCTTCAGAGTACGACCCAGCTCCTGCTTGGAGATGCTCATAAAGCGGATTTTGAGCATCTCGTCAGTTTCGGTGTTGTTCACCAGATAGCTCAGGCCGCGCCAGGCGCTTTCCAGCGACTGAAACTCCGGGTGGTGAATAATCTGGTTCACCTGCTGCGACAGCTTTTCGTCGATCTCCGCAATCAGCGCCTGAATAGTGCGATAGGCATCGCTGGAAACGGTGACGGTGTTCTCCAGCGCCTGCTGCGCCAGGGTTTTCACCGCGCTTTCGACCGCCGCGCGTGCCTGATCGCTTTTTGGCCGGAACTCTTTATTCAGCAGCGCACTGAACTCATCCTGACTGAAACTGGCTGCGCTCTGCGACTGCGGTTGTTGTGAAGTCTGCGTCATGCCTGTGGCTCCTTACCTTCAGTGGCCCCATCCTGCTTTGGCAGATGGGTCAGCGCCTGCAGAAGTGTTGGATCCTGCAGCACCTTACCAATCAGCTCTTCTGCGCCGTTTTTGCCGTCCATATAGGTCAGCAGGTTAGCCAGCTGGGTACGCGCTTCCAGCAGCTTGCTCAGCGGCTCGACGTTGCGGGCCACCGCGTCCGGCGAAAAGTCATCCATGCTGTCAAAGGTCAGATCGATGTTCAGCTTGCCTTCGCCATTCAGGGTATTGTCTACCTGGAACGCGGCGCGCGGCTTCAGCGCTTTCATACGCTCATCGAAGTTGTCGATGTCGATTTCGAGGAATTTACGTTCATCAATGCCCGGCTGTGGCTCCAGCGGTTTACCCACCAGATCCGCCAGCACGCCCATTACAAACGGGAGCTGGATTTTGCGTTCCGCGCCATAAATTTCCACGTCATATTCAATCTGAACGCGAGGCGCGCGATTGCGGGCAATGAACTTCTGCCCACTGGATTTGCTTGTTGCCATGGTTTTCTCCATACATGATGCGCGGATAAAGTGTCACAGCAGGCGCGCAGGTCCCGCTGTGTGTGTGCGTCACGCCTGGTTAATCGCGACGTCCGAAAATGGTTTCCAGCTGATGTACGCCGTCGGGTGCCAGTTCGCGAATGATCTCCAGAAAGTCACGCTCGATTAAGCGCTGCACCCGGTCGATCATCAGCGGGGCCGGATGACTTGGCTCATGCTGGGTGAAGTAGAGCTTCACTTTCTCCAGCATCAGCTGCGCGTCGGCGCGGGAACTGATCTGCACCGTGCGCCAGTCAGCGGCAGCGCGCGGGCTGGCCGGTGCAGGCGACACGGTGACTTCGGCGGGCTGTTCCACGGCTGCTGTGGGGATCAGCGCATTGAGATCGGTGGCCTGGCAACGTTCGGCGATCAGCGCTATCTGTCTGCGCAGCTGGGTGAGTTCCGGCACCGCAGCTTCGCCCAGCCGTTCGGTCACGGTTTCGCAGATGGTCTGAAGCCGCTCATGAATCTGCAGTAGCGCCTCAATACCGGGCTGGTCGCCGCGCGCCAGTTCATCGATCAGACGCGGCAGGCCGCCAGGATAGTCCGCAACTTCGGTTTTACTGCCGTCGCACAGTGCGGCCGCATCGCGCAGCGTGATGCCGTCAGAGGGATAGCGCAGCAGCCAGCACTGACGCACCGCGCCGCTCAGATCAGTTTTGTCACCCAGCAGCGCCAGCGCATTAATGCGGTAGAACGGATCCTGCTCGCCGAACTCCTCCAGCCGGGGCCACAGTGGCTCCCAGTAGAGCAGCAGCGCCTGTTCAATCAGCTTCAGGCCCTGGGCATAGCCCGGCAGCCCTTTCAGTTCGGTCCAGGCGTGGGTCAGCGCCAGCATTACCCGTAAATCTTTGCTGCGCGCCAGCAGCGCTATCGCCAGCTTCTCGACTCTGTTCCAGTCGGCCGGTTCTGCCGGAATAATGGTATTGCCAAACTGCTGCTCCGCTTTACCGGCGCTGGCCTGCTCCATCGCCTGAAAATCGGCGTGGTACTCCAGGTTATCGCCGCAGGGATTCTCCTCGCTGACCGGAGTCAGCAAAACCTCTATATTCATCGTCATGCGTGTCGCCTCAGGATTCAAACATCGGGGGATAAAGTCCGTTTCGTCCCGGCTTTGCCCCACCGGCCGGATCAAACAGCAACGAAAAGAGCTGGGCGGTAAAATTACCGCTGTGGACCTGGGTATAAAGCGGGAAGCCGTCGCTTTGATTAGTCCACCAGAAACTGGTGTAGAACTGCGGGTCGAAGTTCTCGCCCGGCAGTGTCCAGTTCAGCGTCGAAGGGGTATCGCCATGTCCGATGACGTTGAGAATGTCTGATGAGTCGTCCGCCTCCTGCGGCGGTTGCGGCTGAGGAATGCTGATCAGCGCCTGATCCAGCTGTTCCGGTGACCCGCCGCCCTGCACCACCCGCAGCAGCGTATTGCCGACCTGCTGATACCACTCGCCGGAGCGGGCCAGCAGGGCTGGCGACCACTCGGCGGGCGTGAAGTGGCGCAGCGCGCAGAGCGGGTAGTTACGGCCCACGCTGTCACGCGCGGCAATCAGGCAGCCCATCTGAATCAGCTGACTGCCCAGCATCGGCGGCACCACAAAATTCCACACCGGTGCGTTAAGAAACGTGCGTGATGGCTCGGAGTCATGCTCTTTCGTGCTCTGCCAGTGATGCAGGCCCACCTGAAACCAGCTGGACCATTGGCGATAGAGCACGTCCGGGAAGCGGCGCTTCACAAAGTCACCCGCGCTGGGCACTTTGCCGTACCAGCAGGGGGCAGCGTAATGAGTCATTGTCGGGTCCTGTTTCAGGGGCAGCTAAAGCCGGGAAGCTGGAACGGGTTACGTATGCTGCCAGGGGTGAACGACAGCGTGACCTGATGACCGTCCACGCTGAAACTGGCTTCGCGGGTCAGACCGCCTGCCGCCGTCAGCCGGGCGCGGTCAAAGAAACGATTGAGCGCCCAGGGGCCGCTGGTGACCAGCGTGGAGGTGGTGCCGTTGGTCAGACCCAGCTGCATCCGCACCTGGCTGGTGCCGCCGGGACCGGGCCAGCTGACCATCTGCACCGCCTGCGGCCCGTGGCTGTAACGCAATATCTGTCCATCGACATCCAGCGTCAGGTTAAGGATGTCGTTATCCATTTTTACCGTGCGCAGCGTGACGCGGAAACCGGGCGTGGTTGCACCGTTGGCAAAGAACGCATCGCGGATTGACTGCGCCTGCTGGAAAGGCCGCAGCAGGGCTTCGCCTCCCGGCAGGGTTTTACCGTCAATGCCCGGCGTAAAACGCCACGCCGCGTTGGTGGTGTCGACTTTGCTGGCCAGGTTGTCGCGGAAGAAGCTGTCCATCATGCCGCTGCCGGGTGCAAACATCCGCGCCAGATCGTCTGGCGTGACTTCACTGCGCGCCGTGCGCACCAGCGGATAGCGACCGGCGATCGCCTGGCGGCAGAAACTGCCGACTTCCATGGTGATGCGTTTACGGACGTTATCCATATCGCGGCGCTGTGCGTCGCTGCTGGCGCCCACCGCCATGCTGGAAACCATGTTCTGCAATGAACCCGGCAGACGGCCGGCACTGGCCTGCAGACGACTGATGGCATCGCTGGCCGGTGGCGGCATCCCGCTGTTCGCCGCATCCTGCACCGCGGTGAGGTAGCGATAGAGATCGTCAATCTGATGCAGGAAATCATCCACCGCCAGCACCTTGCTGCCCTGCTGGAGCGGCTGAGCCAGCTCCAGAACCGGCGCAAAGTGCAGCGCAACCGCCTGCTCCGGTGACGCCTGGGTGGCAGCCTGTCCGCGCGCAGCACTGGCCTCGGGCGAGGTAAACAGCGCTTCAAGGGTACGGGTGGCGCTGTTATCCGACGGCTTTGCCGCCTGCGCGGTTTTCTCATCCGGCTGCGCCCGGTTCAACGTCAGCAGACTACTGAGGTTGATCACCAGCTGACGCAGCGGCGAATGGTTGCCTGACAGCAAACGGGCGGTGTTGATGCGTTGCGACAGATCGGCGCTGCTATTGAGCTGAATGTCGCTGAGGAACTGCTCCCACTGCCGGATATAGTCCTGCACGTAGAGCTGGCGCACCGCGAGATCGGTCTGTTCACTCTTCTGCTGCGGCGCCGCGCCGCCCAGCACCCAGAGATCGTCCTGATAGAGCGCCTGGGTCACCGGGGCAATCTGCTTATCCACATGCTGCCAGTAGAGATCCGGCGTATAGAGACCCGCCACACCGTCATTCACCGACTTACCGCTTTTGCGGGAAAAAACCAGCTCGCTCTGGGGACCTCCCAGCGCAGCCAGCGTCACCGGCTGCAGGCTGTCATCACGTTGCAGCAGGCGCTTCAGCCGTCCATAGACCCGCTGTGACAGCGGCATCTGATTAATCAGCGCCTGCTCGCGCTTTACCAGCGCTTCATCCTTCGCATACGGCGACGAGTGAATCTGCGTTTCCAGCAACTGTTGCAGGTGCCACGCCAGTTGTTTCACCTGCTGCTGAGTGACGTTCTGCGGCAGCTCACGTGACAGGTTGAGCATCAGCCACGCCTGCAGGAATTTGCCATCGTAGTGCTTTGGCTGATAGAGCATCTGATACGCCTTCAGCGCTTCATAGCTGTAGTCAGCATCACTGCCGTTGTCATTGCGTAACCAGCGAGTGATGTTCTGCGCCACCTGCGGTAACAGCAGCTGTTTCAGTGCCTTGTCGTAGAGCGCGCGGGTCGCATCGCTCACCTCAGTGCCGCGATAAAGCCCCATGCGGCGCGTCAGCGGTGGTGCTTCCAGCGAGAAGTCGGCGCTTTCCGGCAGGTGCAACAGGGTGTTGAGATAAGGCACCAGCGCAAACAGATCGCCATTGACCTGCTGCTGAAGCTGATCGCCCAGTTGTTCAACCTGCGGCGCTTTAGCCGCCATCTCCTGCAGATAGGCTTTGTTTTTACTGTAGCTGGTGAGCCACAGCGCCCCGGCCACCAGCAGCACCAGCAACAACGCCAGATAGCCCGACCACAGGCCGGCGCGGTTACGCAATTCCCACCAGCGGTTGCTGCCCGCCAGACCGGACTCCTGGAAGATCACATTTTCCAGCACCCCTTTAAGGAAAAAGCTCTGCCCTTTGTTCTGCGGGATGGGCGACTCTTTATCGACCTTATCCCAGCTTCCTGACTCGCCAGCCTGCTGACCCGGCAGATTCAGCGCGCGGTTCAGCTCGCCCATCACCCGGTCAAACGGCAGTCCCTCCTGAGTGCCGCTGGCAAAGTAGATACCGCGGGGTGCGAACTGGGTTTCAAAATCGGAGCGGGCAAACAGTGTATCCAGCGCCTCCGCCAGCAACGGCCGCAGCGCCGCAAACTCCTGCGGGAACAGGTAGCTTTCTGCCCGCGCCTGCGCGTCGCTTTCCGTCAGCAGCCGATCGGCCAGTCCGGCATCCAGACGCTGTTGCAGCAGGGAATATTCCTGCTGGAACTGGTTGTTAAGCTCGAAATCGGCGGCGGACGCTTTCGCCCAGGGAAAGGTGAATCCCCAGATTTGTTCACGCTGCACTTTATCCAGCGAGGCAAAATAGCTGCGGAACCCTTTGAGCAGATCCGCTTTGGTGACCAGCACATAGACCGGGAAACGGATACCGAGGCGATCGTGCAGTTCCATCAGCCGCTGACGTAGTGCCAGCGCCTGATTGCGCAGCGCTTCAGGTGACTGCGACAGCAGGTCGGAAACGCTCAGCGTGACGATCACGCCGTTGATCGGCTGACGTCCGCGATATTTACGTAGCAGTTCGAGAAAATGGTGCCATTCGCTGGCATCTCGCTCCTGCTGACTCTCCTGGGTACTGTAGCGCCCGGCGGTATCGAGCAGCACCGCGTCATTGGTGAACCACCAATCGCAGTTGCGGGTGCCGCCAATGCCGCGCAGCGCCGACTTGCCGAACTTATCTGCCAGCGGAAACTGCAGGCCTGAGTTGACCAGCGCGGTAGTTTTACCGGCACCGGGCGCGCCGATGATCATGTACCACGGCAGCTGATAGAGATACTGACGACCAAAGCGCTGTGCCCAGAACGGCGTGCCCTGGCTGCTGTGGCGCTGGAAGTGCGCCTTTTTCAGCATTTCAGTGGCTTCGGAGAAACGCCCTGCCAGCACCTGCTCTTCACTGGTCAGGCGCTGACGATTGGCTTCCGGGGCATCGCTTTTGCCGGTTTCAAGGCTCGACATCAGCTTGCGGTTGAGCCAGATGTTGTAGAGCCGCGGAATCGCCTGGCCCAGGCCCCACACCAGATAGAGCAGCGCGATACTGATAATGCGGTTCTGCTCCGGCTCAAGCGGACGCGAATCGACGATTGAGAACACCGGGCCAATCACCCAGATGATAAAAGAGAGCGCGGTAATGCCGACAAAGCCCCACGCGAGGCGGCTGGTCAGCACCGCAAACAGAATATTCAGCATGGATCAGTTCCCTCTCGCCAGGCCGTTGAGTTCGGCATGCGTCGCATCCGGCGCCACCAGCAGAGTAATTTCAACACGACGGTTACGTGCGCGATTTTCTGCGCTGTTGTTCGGCACCAGCGGATTGCTTTCACCGCGCCCTTCCGCTTTAACCCGTGACGGCTGCGCCAGCTGCTGTTGCAGCAGGGACTGCACCGACCGGGCGCGCGCCAGCGAAAGCTCAAAGTTGGAGGCGAAGCGCGCGCTGCGGATCGGTACGTTATCGCTGTAGCCAATCACCTGAATCTGGCCGCTGACGTTGTTCATGGCGGCAGCGATGCGCTGGATTACGTCGGTGTAACGTCCGCGCACCTCGGTGGCCGCTGAGGCAAACAACCCATCCCCTTTCAGCGTCACCACGCTGCGGTCCGCTTCGTCACGCACCGCTACCAGCCCGGCATCAATTTCCGGTTTCAGGAAAGCGCGCAGGTTGAGCGTGGCGGGCGGTGGTGGCGCAGGGTTGCCGATCTTCACCTCCGGCAGCGCCGTCTGATAGATGCGGGCCAGCACTGGCGAGGTGTAATCGCCCAGACGCCAGTTAAGCACGATATAGAACAGACAGGCCGCCAGCCCCGCCACCGCCGCACAGGCCCATAGCGGGATCATCGGCCGCCACAGTTTACGCAGCACGGGCTGATCGGTGGGATGCGGAGACAGCGCCGCTGCGTAACTGCCGCGCACGCTTTTGATCATCTGCAACAGGCGCTGTTTGATGGTCTCCAGCTGCGAGCGACCGTTGTCCAGCACCCGGTAGCGTCCTTCGAACCCCAGCAGCAGGCAGAAGTAGATCAACTCCAGCATCAGAATGTGGCGTCTTGGGTTCTGCGACAGCTTAGCCAGCAGCTGAAAAAACTTTTCGCCGCCCCAGGTTTCATTGTGAAAGGTGACCAGCAGACCATTGCTGGTCCAGACGCCGCGGCTGCCCCACGGCGTCAGCGCCGCCGCCTCATCCAGCGCGGTACAGAGACAGTAACGCGCACCGATGATCACTTCATAACCCAGGCCTGACTGCTGGCAGCTCAGCTCGAAGCGCCGGATCTGATCGATCAGCTGCTGACGCAGTTGCGCCGGATCTTCATGTGACACCGAATGACGGATCTGAGGAATGGCGTTAATCAGGGGGTTAGCCGCCGCGACCAGCACATTCTGATGGCTGGCCTCCGGCGCAAGATCGCTGTGTGATTTTTGTTGTTCCTGCATCATGCTGCGTGCTCAGTTTATGATTCTGACTGACTACGAATGGCCCAGAACTCCATGTTCAGACCTGGAAACTCACCGGCAAGATGCAGCGCAAAAGCGCCCGAGCGCTCCATCTCTTTCCATAGCTCGCTGTTCTTATCGAGTTCGAAATAGCTGTATCCGGCATGCCACGGGATCTGCGGCGGCGCGCCGGGCATCGCCCGAAGTGCCAGACCGGGCAATTGCAACTGCACCAGATCGCGGATTTTGCTGACCGGGGCGACTTTCATCTGCGCCGGGAAGTGGGTTTTGAGGGTGTCGGCTGGCACGCTGGCTTTCACCGCCAGCACAAAGCCAAACTCATGCACCATACTGTTCTCCGGCACGGTCGCGACGTTAAGACCGTGCGAGCGCTGAATCAGCGGCAGCTGAATCGCACTCTCTTCCATCACCTGGGACAGCCCCTGACGCAACAGCAGTGACAGGCGGCTAAAACAGCTGTGCAGATCGTCATGATCGTAGAGCGGCAGGCCATCGGGCGCGCGGGCTGGCGTCCAGGTACTGAGCTCCGCCGCCAGTTGCAACCAGTGGCTGTAGAGCGTTTCAGGATGCAGCAGCGGCAGATGTTGCAGATGAGTGTGCAGGCCAAGCTGACGATTCAGCAGCGCCAGCAGCATAAAATCGACCATATCCGCACTGTTAAAACGACCGGTGCCCGGCGCGCGCTGACTCAGCTGCTGGCTACGTTGCTGAATCAGCCCGTGCAGATCGTTAAACATGTTTTGCAGCGGACGGCTACTGTTCAGCGTCAGCATCGGCGGAATGTAGTCACTGTCGAGCCGGATGTGGTTATCGCTGCGTTTTTCAATCACCTGCGCCACGCCCATGGCGGTCCACTCGGCGGTCAGATCCTGTTCCAGCATCAACCGCAGCCGCAGTTTGCCGAACTGCACCGTGGCGCTGCCCACGGCCTGGGCATTGTCATCTTCCACTTCCGCTTCCCAGGCGAGGTAGCGCGCGAGAGAATCCTGCGATTCCTGAAAAGCCACCGCTTCACGGCCATTGCGGCGTGCCGGAATGGCCAGCACCACTTTGCTGCGGTCAACGGAGGCAGGCAGATCAAGCGGGGCCGGACCGTGCTGTGGCTGGCTGAAGGCAAAAAACGTGCCGTCAGGCAGACAGCCGCTGGCGGCGCTCAGCGCCAGTTTCCCCTGGCGCAGCAGCGCTTCATCGAACTCAAGATCGTAAAAACCCCAGGTATAGGCGCGCTGCGACTGGCCCCACTCACGCAGGGTGCTGAGAAGATAATTTTCTGACTGCTGGAAATGATGAGGACGCAGAAACATCCCCTCGGTCCAGACCACCTTTTCGGCTCTGTTCATAGGCATCACTGTTTTTCCACGCGAAGGCCGTTAGTCCCCGCCACAATGCGCGCATTCAGCTCGGCATCGTTACGTTTCCAGAACGCCCAGAATGAGGGGGATTCGCCTTCAGGAACCGGCAGCGACAGTCGCCAGACCTTGCCATCCAGCGCCTGATATTCCGCCATGATGCCGATGAAGCGCGCCTCGGGCAGACTCTTAATCCGCAACGTTTTATGGGGTTGACCGGAGGTCAGGAAGAACTGTTGCGTATTGAGTTGCGCATTACCCAGCGCGGTTGCGGACTGGTTTTGCAGGGAGTAAAAGTCAGCCGACATAAACTCTGCATCCGAGGTCAGTAATACCACCCGGACTTTCAGCGGCGCGCCGCCATTAACCTGGTTCTGCGCCTGAACGTCCAGGTTGTACCAGGCAACGGGCGGCGGACTGCTGCTGCACGCCGTCAGCAGGCACGTCAGCATAACTATCAGCGCCCCACACCATTGCGTTGTTGTCATCATCCCGCCCTCCCTGCTTAGTGCGATTAGTTAATGATCCAGGTTCCGTTTGTGCTGTTCTGGCAGGCGGTGCTGTCACCGTTTACCGCAACACAGGTTTTCTTCTTACTGCTGCGCACCCGGCGTTTCGGCTGGTCAGCTTTGACCGTCTGATCGTAAAGCTCGCTTTTCACCACGGCGCGAAATGGCACGTAGCCGGTCAGTTGAACGGTTGCCTGCGGCGCGGCAGAGGTCGCTGCATCTTTGACGGCGCTGCTGGCGTTACCCGGTTCAGGTTCTGCTGACGCCTGAGCAGATTCACCCAGCGCCAGCCAGTTGTTTTCCACCTGACCAATCACGGTGTAGCTTTCACCGCTTTTCAGGGTCTCCACAACCTTGCCGCTAAAATCTGGTCGGGTCATTACCGAGGCGGGATAGAGCGCCCGATAAGTCTCATTGACCGGGCTGAACTGCGCGGGTGCCTGAACCGCATAGCGGTGGCTTAAAACCACACCGTCTACGGTGCTGCTGACCAGAGTGTCATCAGTCATTTTCGGTGGCGTCTTACAGCCGGCGACAGAAAAAACAAACATCAGGCCTAACGCAATGCGGAGATTCACCATTTTCTTCATCTTTTGTTCCATAAATGCCTAAAAAGAGGCCAGAGGCCGGTTGTGAGGAGCAAGAATCGGGGGTTGCCGTGTCTTCAGGCTGCTATTTAGTACCATCGTAAAAGCCAAATCTTAAGGGCATGACGCGAAAGCAGAGCCTGCCCGCGCCTTAACTGATCAGCTAAAATTAAGTATAAAAAAACAGCACGTGCGGCTGAGATGGAGATCGGCAGGCAACTGACCCGCCGATAATAGATCAGAAATATGATAGTTTTTTGCTAAGTGGAAATCCTGAGTCGGATAAAACCCAAGCTTTACTTATGCCATCCCTGATTAAAAAACCATCACCCTGAAGTGAACTGACAGATTTGTTAGTGCTTAACAGATAACAGCGATCGTTAACATGCACCACTTAAATACATGAATTAATTAAACTATAAATAGATTAATTAACAAAATAAGCCTCATAGCTACCGCACGAGCCAGGTAAAACCTGCCCGCACGCATGAGTAAACGCTTCGCTTGTAATGAGTAGGATTGAAGTTTACAGAAGACTGACAAAAATTCAACGCATCGCTAGCAGAAGATTTTACTTAAGTAAAGCTTAACTAAATACGTTAATGCAAATATGTATTACTTTTAATCTGAAAGATAAGATTTATCCTGGATCACCACGAAACAGTGAAATACTTTTATACATTTAACGATTTTCTTAGAGCGCTATCATTAACAGGCATCATGATTTTAGTGGTACTAATTTGACTTAAGTCAGGGGTGCGCGGGGAGGTTTTGGTTGGGTGATAACGCACATGGCGTTACAGATTCGACATAAAACCAAGAATTTCATAAAGTTAAAAACAAATATGTTACAAGGCTAGCGCGCCGGGTCTGGCAGGGCTGTCCTGATTAATTGATGTAAATATTAATTTTGAGACAGTGAGTTGCTCTGGCCGGTGTTTCTGATTGATTCAGCCTCACCGCCCTCAGAATCCTGCTTTCACTACAGCGCCGCTTAAAAGTCACTGGCAACAGGACAAAAAAAACCACGCTGTCTGGCGTGGTTTTAGGATTTTGTTACCGATTAAGCAGCCGTGTTAAACAGGTCTGACGGGTTCAGGCGCTCAGAAGAAACCCAGTGGCTCAATGCTGTAACTGATCAGCAGGTTTTTGGTTTGCTGATAGTGATCGAGCATCATCTTGTGGGTTTCACGTCCGATACCCGATTTTTTATAGCCGCCAAAAGCGGCATGCGCCGGATAGAGGTGATAGCAGTTGGTCCAGACTCGCCCGGCTTTGATCGCCCGGCCCACGCGGTAAGCGCGGTTGATATCGCGCGTCCAGACGCCAGCACCCAGGCCGTAAATCGAATCATTGGCGATGCTGACCGCTTCGGCTTCATCTTTGAAGGTGGTAATGCCAATCACCGGACCAAAAATCTCTTCCTGGAACACCCGCATGCTGTTGTTACCTTTCAGTAAGGTCGGCTGGATGTAGTAACCACTGGCGAGCGCGTCGTCCAGCTTCTCAACCCCCCCGCCCACCAGCACCTCTGCGCCTTCCTGCTGGGCAATCTCCAGATAAGAGAGAATCTTATCGAACTGCTGCTGTGATGCCTGCGCCCCGACCATCGTCTCGGTGTCGAGCGGATCGCCCCGCTTGATGGTTTTGACGCGTTTCATCACCGCCGCCATGAACGGCTCGTAAATGGACTCCTGCACCAGCGCCCGCGAGGGGCAGGTACAGACTTCGCCCTGGTTAAGGAAGCCCAGCACCACGCCTTCAGCCGCTTTCTCAATAAAACTCTCTTCCGCCTGCATGATGTCTTCAAAGAAGATGTTGGGGGATTTGCCGCCCAGTTCGACCGTTGAAGGGATCAGGCTTTTCGCTGCCAGCTCCAGAATATGGCCGCCGGTGGCGGTTGATCCGGTAAAGGCGACCTTGGCAATGCCCGGATGGGACGCCAGCGCTTCGCCCGCCTCTTTGCCGAAACCGTGCACCACATTCAGTACGCCGGGCGGCAGTAAATCTTTAATCAGATCGACAAACAGGGTGATCGACAACGGCGTCTGCTCCGCCGGTTTCAGCACCACGCAGTTTCCGGCACCTAACGCCGGTGCCAGCTTCCATGCGGCCATCAGCAGCGGGAAGTTCCACGGAATGATTTGCGCCACCACACCCAGCGGCTCATGGAAATGGTAGGCCGCGGTAAATTCATCAATCTCTGCTGCGCTGCCCTCCTGCGCCCGCACGCAGCCGGCAAAATAACGGAAATGATCGACCGCCAGTGGCATATCGGCGGCCAGGGTTTCCCGCACCGGCTTGCCGTTATCCCAGGTCTCGTTTACCGCCATGTATTCCAGGTTCTGCTCCAGCCGGTCAGCGATTTTCAGTAGCAGCAATGAACGCTGTTGCGGTGACGTTTTACCCCAGGCATCGGCCGCTGCCGCTGCGGCGGCGACCGCATTATCCACATCCGCGCGGTCAGAACGCGGAAACTCACCTGCCGCTGAACCGTTTACCGGTGAAGTGTTGGTGAAGTAGTTGCCATTCACCGGCGCGACGAATTCACCATTAATAAAGTTGCCATAATTCTTTTGTAGCGTGATCAGAGAACCCTGTTCTCCGGGGGCGGCGTAACGCATGGTCATTCTCCTTACAGGTGACGAGATGCAACAATGATGAAACTTATTATTAACATGAAGGATCATTGCCAGCCTGTCAGATCTGTTGCCCGGAAACTGTGACCGCCCCGAAGGAAAAGCCGCATCGACTGCCGCTACAGATAATTCCGACTTTTCCCGGTTGCGCTTATAAATAAGAAACTTGTCAGCAGGATGGGGTCAATATGAGGAAGAATTCATACTGGAGGTAAGCATGCTGGCTTCGGCTTTCACCTTAATGCGCGCAAAGGCAAACTTCGTGCATCAGTTCATCCGCAATCCGCGCAAGATGGGCAGTATTACGCCCTCATCCGATGCGCTGTGCCGCACCATGATCGAGTCGGTGGAATGGAATAATCAGCTGCGTATCGCCGAGCTTGGCGCAGGAGATGGTGTGTTGACCCGTCGGTTACTGGAACGAATGGCACCGGAAGCCACGCTGGATGTGTTCGAAATCAGCAGTATGCTGGCGGAGAAGCTTAATGCACTGGACGATCATCGTATGACGGTACGCACCTGCTCCGCGGAGTATCTCAACGGCCAATATGATGCGATCTTCTCCGGCCTGCCGTTGTTGTCGCTGCCGCCTGCACTGCGTGAGGCGATTCTGCGCGCGGTCTACGCTGCGCTGGGCCCGAACGGAGTGTTTGTGCAATTTCAGTACACTTCGCTGACCCAGCCTGACCTGTCACGCTATTTTACCTGGGAGCGGCAACGGGTACTGAAAAACGTGCCGCCCGCCTGGGTTTATCGCTGTACCCGCCACTACGCTCCCTGAGCCTGCTCAATTGACGGGCGCGTCTGTTGCCAGAAGGTGGTTAACAGTTCACGCGCCCAGTCTTTTCCTTCCATCACACCAGCCACCTCACCACTGCCGTCCGGCAGACAGGCGCGCATGATGGTTGACGAGAATTCGGGATGAAACTGCACTGACAGCGCCTGCGGTGAATAACGAATAATCTGGCAACCATCGCGCTCAGAGGCGGCTAATACCTGTGCCTGCGACGGCGGCATCAGCACCGACTGTCGGTGCGACAGCCAGGCGCTGAAGGTCGGCGGCAGTTTCCGTAACAGCGGGTCGCGCTGCGCCTGGGCACCGCAGGTGACCGGCAGCAGACCGCGTTCCCAGCCATTCGGGTTATCTGCCACCTCGCCACCCAGCGCATACGCCATCAGCTGATGGCCGTAGCAGACGCCCAATAACGGCAACGACGCGTCGATGGCCGCTCTGATCCACGCGGCGCTGCGTTCGCTCCAGTCGGCATGGTCAGTGACCATCGCCCACGATCCGCTGAGGATCGCCGCAGAAATCTGGTCGAAGGCCGGCAACGCCTCGCCCAGATGCGGACGGACGATCAGATACTCATCAGGTTGTAACTCTAACGCGTCAATGAACCAGCGTGGTTGTTCACCAATCTGCGCGACGACGTTAGCGGGCGGGACTTCAAGCTGAATCAATGCAATGGGCAAGGCGGGCGTGTGGGTCATACCGAATCGGGTCCTGTTCAAGAGGCGTTTCGGAAAATCAGTCTGACAGCAACGCGCAAAAAAGTCTTATGATTTTATTTTTCTCAGCGCGACAGAAAATTTCTAACCGCTGCTGCCTGAAATGCCCTGGTTCGTGCCATCATTAGCCAGCTAAGCAAAAAAAGTTAAGGATATTATTGTGGCGGTGCGGCATTTTTTTCTGGTTCTGATGGTGGTGTGTATCTGGGCCTTCAACAACGTGGCGGTGAAATGGGGCTTACTTGAGCTTCCGCCGCTGTTTCTGACTTTTATGCGTTTTGTGGTGGTCGCCATTGTGCTGGTGCCGTTCTGCCGCATCACCCGACAGCAGCTACCCTGGCTGTTGCTGCTGGCCTTTACCTTCGGCTTTATGCACTTCTCGCTGCTGTTTGTCGGTATGCGGTACACCGATGCCGGGACCGGCGCAATCGTGGTTCAGCTCGGTACGCCGATTGCCATGCTGCTGGCGATGGTGGTGTTAAAAGAGAAGCTGAAGCTGGTGCAGCTGGCCGGCATTATGATCTCGCTGAGCGGCGTGGTAGTGCTCTCCGGCAGCCCGACCATTCCTACGTGGTGGGTGCTGTGCCTGCTGTTGTGCAGCGCAACTGGCTGGGCGGTCAGCAACCTGATTGTCAAAAAATCACCGTCAATTAAACCGCTGACCATGACCGGCTGGATCGCCTTCCTCGCCATCCCGATTGTCGGTGTTGCCAGCCTGGTGATGGAGTCGCATCAGCTCTACGCCCTGCGTCATGCGGGCTGGCACGGCTGGTTTGCCATCCTCTACAGTGCCATCGCCTCATCGATTGTCGCCTATACGCTGTGGTATATGCTGCTGAAGAAATACAACGTTAACCTGATCATGCCCTACTCGCTGCTGACGCCGGTGCTGTCAGTGCTGATGGGGATTGTGGTGCTGGGTGACAGCCTTAACAGCTTCAAAATTATTGGTGCCTCGCTGGTGATCCTCGGCACGGCGATTGCGGTGATCAATCTGCGTAATCTGCGAATGCATGCCCGCTTCCCGCGTCTGCGGCGACGTTAATCACGCGTGCTATGCTTGAGTGATTGTCACTCGTCAGGAGCACAGTACATGGACCATCAGCTCGCCACGTCCCTCTGGCAGCAGATGTGGCAGGGATTGCGTGGCAACGCCGCAGCGCATCCGTTACCCACCTTTGTCGATAACGCCAGTTTCCCCGCCGCCTTTGCCGTCAGTGAACTGGCGGCCACCAGCATCGGCCTCGCCACGCAGGCCACAGCCGCCCTGATCAATACCAGCCGCCCGGTTGAGGTGAATGTCCGGCTGGCGTCGCGCTGGTTTCAGCACAGTTTTATGCCGCTTAATCGCCCTGCACCCGCAATGTGGGATGCCTTTGCCGGCGATTACGCCAGCCGCGATGGCTGGATCCGCCTGCATACCAACGCCGCCCATCATCGGCAGGCGATGGAGCGGGTGCTGGGCCAGCACGCTGACCGTCGCTCGCTGGCGCGTGAGGTGCAGCGCTGGTCCGCCGGTGAGCTGGAGCAGGCGATCGTTGATGCGGACGGCTGCGCCGCGGAGATGCGCAGCACTGCCGCCTGGCAGCAGCATCCGCAGGGCCAGGCCGTGGCTCAGGAGCCGCTGTTCGCCTGGCAGACCACCGATCAGGCCGCCGCGCCGCAGTGGCAACTGCCCGAGGCACGTCCACTGCTCGGCATTCGGGTGCTGGACCTGACGCGAATTATTGCCGGTCCGGTCGCCACCCGCTTTCTGGCCAGCCTCGGTGCCGATGTGTTGCGTATCGATCCGCCAGGCTGGCAGGAACCGTCGCTGGATGAGGAGATCACCTGTGGCAAGCGCCGGGCGGTGCTCGATCTGACGCGCCCTGCCGATCGCGAGCAGTTTAGCCACCTGCTGCGTGAGGCCGATGTGCTGGTACACGGTTATCGGGCGGATGCGCTGGAACGGCTCGGCTTTGATGCCGCTACCCGACAGGCGCTGGCACCAGGGCTGGTTGACGTCAGCCTGAATGCCTGGGGCTGGCAGGGTCCGTGGCGCAACCGGCGCGGCTTTGACAGCCTGGTGCAGATGGGCTGTGGCATTGCCGAACAGGGAATGCAGTGGCAGCAGAGTGATAAGCCGACGCCCTTGCCGGTGCAGGCGCTGGATCATGCCACCGGTTATCTGCTGGCAGCGGCAGTACTGGAGGGATTACGTCAGCGGCTGGCTAACGGATATGGCAGCCAGGTGCGGCTATCGCTGGCGCGCACCGCCTGGCTGTTGCAGCAGCATCCTGCGGCACCGGGCAGCGATCAATCAGCTATCCTGGCGAAGACAGAGGATAATCTGCCATTTTATGAGTTAACGCAGTGGGGGCTGGGCGTGAGGCTGCGGGCGCCATCCTGGCTGCCCGGCACCGCACAACTCTGCGCGACGCCGGGCTGTCTGCCGGGTACGCACCCGGCATCATGGTAAATCAGGCATCCTACTGGGAGTCGGTGCTGTCGAGCAGTTCATTGTACATCGCCTGAATCGCCTCACGGCTGAGGGCGGCCAGCGTGCGGTAAAACGCGGTGGTAGCGTGCGCTTCAACCTTACCGAGGAAAGTGCCGCACCACGGCAGCAGATACTCTTCAAACAGCGCCAGCTGGGCGCTGCTCTCATCTTCCGCTGACTGATCTTCCAGCCATGACGCCGCCAGCAGCAGTACGCCAAAATGATCGGCAGGCGCATCGCTCAGCGGCATGCCGCGTGAGGTCAGAAAGGCGCGCACCTCCGGTTCGGTTTTTCCTTCCGGCCACTGTGACGCATACGGTGACACCTTACAGTCGCTGCCGACAAACAGCGCATTGTAATCGGCGGCCAGCGCCTGCGGATCGCTGTTCTGTTGCAGACGGGTCAGCAGTTCGTCCTGCTCCAGCGGCCACTGCGCCTGCAGTTTTCCCTCACGCAGCAGGGTAAACAGCGGCACCAGCAGCGGGTCCTGCGGCTGACGATTGAACAGTGAGCCGATCACGCGGCACAGAATGGAAAACTCATTCATGAGTCAGTTTCCTTGAGGCAAAGTAAATTAAAAGTCAGCCAGTTCAGCAATATGTTTGCCGGTACGCTGTTCGAGAAAGTCGAGCAGACGCCGCGGCGTGACATTTAACACCCGATCCTCTGGAAAATCCACTTCGCGGGTGATGCGCAGGCAGTGTTCAAAATGGCCGAGCGTAAAGGCGGTGTGTGAATCTGAGCCAAACGCCAGCCGTCCGCCTGCGTCACGCACCGCTTCAGCGATTGCCCGGCAGTTAGGTTCACTGCCCGGACGCGAATGAGTGAAGGAGGAGTTATTGATCTCCAGCGCCACATCGTAGTGGGCTGCAGCCTCGGCGATCGCCGGGATATCCACCGGGAATTTCGGGTTACCCGGATGGCTGATGATATGCACCAGTCCCCCCGCCATCGCCGCAATCATCGCGTCAGTATGGTGTTTTCGGTCACGCGGTGCGTAGACCGGCTCATGAAAGCCCGCCACGATCAGGTCCAGCGCATCCAGCATCGGACCGGAGCAGTCAATCTCGCCCTGCTGGTTTTTAATATTGGCTTCAATACCGCGCAGAATCCCGACGCCATCAATCACCCGCGGCCAGATGCGCATATTGATGAAGTGCCAGTAATGCGGTGCATCGGCCATATCAGGCCCGTGATCGGTAATGGCAAACAGTTTCAGTCCCGTTTGTCTGGCCTGAGTGACGTAATCGTGCAGCGTACTGTAGGCGTGCGTACTGGCGATGGTGTGCATATGCAGATCTACCGGATACATCATCTTCTCCTGCTGATAGCCCCTGATTGGGCAGGGTAATTAGTAGCCACGCTGACGATCGACCCGCCCCTGCGGTGTTTCTCCCGCCTGATGCTGGTGAATCGCCCGGGCGATATAGTCAATAGCTTCGTCGATTAAGGTTACCGCAGCATTATGCGGTGTCAGCGTAACGCGCGGGTGAGACCAGAGCGGATGCGATTCCGGCAACGGCTCGACCTGGAACACATCCAGCGCGGCGGCTTTCAGCTGGCCGCTGTTGAGCGCCGCCAGTAAATCCGCTTCCACCACCTGCGCACCGCGTGCGATGTTGAGGAAGAAAGCGCCGTGCGGCAGCTGCTGGAAAAAGTCGTGATTAATCAGGTTGATGGTTTCCGCTGTGCTGGGCAGCAGGTTGATTAATACCCGGGTCTCCTGCAGAAAATCGTGCAGCGCCTCACGGCCGGCAAAGCTGGTTACGCCCGCGATCTGCTTCGGCGACCGGCTCCAGACCCGCACCGGGAATCCCCAGGGTTTAAGCGCTTCCGCCACGCTCTGCCCCAATACCCCGGCACCGAGAATACCGATGGTGAAGCTGTCGCGCGGATAAGCGGGCAGCGGCTGCCAGCAGCGCTGCTGTTGCTGTAACCGGTAATCGTCAAAGCGGCGGAACCAGCTCAGCACGCTGTGGACCGCATACTCCTGCATCTGCCGCGCCATACCGGTATCTTCCAGCCGGAACAGCGGCACCGTCTCCGGCAACATATCCGGATACTGCTGTAGCTGGCGGAGAATTTCATCAACCCCGGCACCCAGCGCAAACACCCCGCGCAGCCCGGCGCGCCCTCGCAGCATCTCTGCTGGCGGAGAACGCACCAGCGCATAATCGGCCGGACCCTCATCGCCCGGTTGCCAGGCGCGTACCCGCGCCTGTGGCAGACGCTGTTGTAAACCGTTAATCCATGTCGCGGCGGGTTGCGACGGGTGATACCAGATGATCTCCATCCTGCTCTCCTTTTTTTCTTTCAGCGTCAGGGAAAACCGGCATCAGGGCAAGCAAAAACCGGCTGGAAAAAACGCTTTTTTCAGTAAAAATTATTCACGTGGCTTCACATTTCCGGTTGGCTTCAGGGTGAAGCGGGCAGATAAGGTCTAAAGTTGGTCGTGTGGTCAATGCGTTACACGCGGCCGCGTTTCGGACAAGGAGAAAAACCGATGACAAAAATTGAGGTAAACGCCACTGAACGGCGTCAGCGTTATGCACCCCTTCTGCTCACGCTGCTGCTGAGCGTACCTGCCTTCACCGTTCACGCCGACGACACGTCGCGTATGCTGAATAATCAGCCGCAGCCGCCGGATGTCCGTTTAGGGCCACTGTTTAATGCCGTACAGCAAGCAAAGTTCTTCCCCGATCAAAAAACCTTTGCTGATGCAGTGCCAAAATACGATCCGGCATCAATTCTGGCCGACTGGCAGATGCAGAAGAAACAGCGCAACTTTGATCTGAAACGCTTTGTTGCCGCCAACTTCACGCTGCCCACTCAGGGCGATAAATATGTGCCGCCTGCCGGGCAGAATCTGCGTGACCATATCGACGGCTTATGGCCGGTGCTGACCCGCACCGCCAGCAGTGCCGGTCAGTATGACTCGCTGCTGCCGTTGCCGAAACCGTATGTGGTGCCGGGCGGCCGTTTCCGCGAAGTCTATTACTGGGACAGCTACTTTACGATGCTCGGCCTGGCGGAAAGTGGCCACTGGGACCGGGTGCAGGATATGGTGGATAACTTCGCCTCGCTGCTTGACCGTTACGGCCACATTCCGAACGGCAACCGCAGCTACTACCTGAGCCGTTCGCAACCGCCTTTCTTTAGCCTGATGGTGGACCTGCTGGCGAGCCACGATGACGGCAAAGCCTATACCCGCTACCTGCCACAGCTGCAGAAAGAGTATGACTACTGGATGGCCGACAGTGACAAACTGGCCGCCGGCTCAGCCAGTAAACGCGCCATCAAACTCAGCGATGGCACGGTACTGAACCGCTACTGGGATGCGCGCGATGTGCCGCGTACCGAATCCTGGATGGATGATGTGACCACCGCGAAGAAAGCGCCACAGCGCGACAAGGCGGAGCTTTATCGCGATCTGCGTTCTGGCGCGGCATCGGGCTGGGACTTCAGCTCCCGCTGGTTCACTGATGCCCACAATCTGGCGACCATCCGTACCACCCAACTGGCACCGGTCGATCTCAACAGCCTGATGTTCCATCTGGAGCAGACGCTGTCGAAAGGCTATCAGATGAATAAGCAGGACGATCTGGCGAAGCAGTTTGCCGACCGTGCGGAGAAGCGTCAGGCTGCGATTAACCGCTACCTGTGGGACAGCAAACAGGGCTGGTATGCCGATTACGACTGGCAGAAAAAACAGGTGCATTCGCAGCTGACCGCCGCCACGCTGTTCCCGCTTTATCTGCGGGTTGCCAGCGATAAGCAGGCTGAAAGCACCGCCAGTGCGGTGGAAAAACAGCTGCTGAAACCGGGCGGACTGGTGACCACCACCGTCAATAACGGTCAGCAATGGGACGCCCCGAACGGCTGGGCGCCGCTGCAATGGGTGGCAGTGGAAGGTCTGGAACACTACAACCAACCTAAACTGGCGAAAGAGGTCGGGCTGCGCTTCCTGCAGAACGTGCAGAACACCTATGACCGCGAACACAAGCTGGTTGAAAAATATGTCGTTGAAGGCAAAAACCTCGGCGGCGGTGGTGGCGGTGAATATCCGCTGCAGGACGGCTTCGGCTGGACCAACGGCGTCACGCTGAAACTGCTGGATAAATATTGCCCGAAAGATAAAACCTGTAACAGCGCCCACGATATTCCTCAGGCGTCTGCCGCTCAACCCTGATGTTCTCTGGAGACCGTCGGCCTTGCCGGCGGTCTCTGCCCTCGCCTTTTAGCGAAATTTACTTGACGTTCTTCGATTGCCAGGCAAAATTGCAGCGAACTTACAAACGGTAATAATTCTCACTCTGATAATGAGAATGCTTATCGAGGCTATTATTCACCTGCTGAACCTCTGCCATGAAAGGAATTTCAATGAGATTGCCCTCGCCGCTGAAAGGTTATGTCCCGTTCTGCACCCTGGCGCTGACCGCGCCGGCCCTGAGTTTTGCTGCTGATATGGTGGTCACAGCCCAGCCGCAGGAGCAAGCTGACTCCCCGACACAGGGATATCTTGCCACGACCAGCCAGGGCGCGATGAAAAGCGATCGTCCGCTGATCACCACGCCACAGTCGGTGTCGGTGGTGACGCGCCAGCAGATGCAGGATCAGGGCGCGCTGACCCTGAATCAGGCGCTCGGCTATACCTCCGGCGTATTTACCAACTTCGGCGGTGCCGCGACCCGTTATGACACCATTGCCCTGCGCGGCTTCCACGGCGGCGATGTTGATAACACCTTCCTCGACGGATTACGGGTGATGAGCGACGGCGGCAGCTTCAACGTGTTGCAGGTCGATAACGCCTTCCTGGAACGGATCGATGTGATTAAAGGCCCCTCTTCTGCTCTGTATGGTCAGACGGTACCGGGCGGGCTGGTCAACATGGTGACGAAGCGTCCTCAGTTCAGTGAAGAAGGCCATATCCAGTTACAGGCGGGTAATAACGCCACCACCGGGGCGATGTTTGATTACACCAACGCGATTAACGATCAGTGGGCGTTTCGCCTGACCGGTGTGACCCGCAACAGCGATACGCAGTACGACCATACCCGTGAAGAGAAGTATGCGCTGATGCCACAGCTGATGTGGCAACCGGATGAAGATACCCATTTGATCCTCAAAGCCTATCTGCAGAAAGATCCGTCCGGCGGCTATCACGGCTCGGTGCCGGGCGACGGCAGCCTGAGTGAGCATAACGGCTATAAGCTGAGCAACGGTTTCTATGAAGGCAACAGCGATCTGGATCAGTTCAAGCGCCGTGAACAGATCTACAGCTACGATTTCGCCCATCGCTTTAACGACGTCTGGTCGTTCTCCTCCACCGGCAGCTACAGCCATTCCAACGTCGATCTCGATCAGGTTTATCAGATTGGCTGGAGTGCGGTAAATCCTGACCTGCTGAATCGCTACTATTCCGGTGAGCGCTCCTCTCTGGCCGGCTGGGCTACCGATAACCGGCTACAGGCGGAGTTCGCTACCGGGCAAGTGGAACATCGGGTGGCGATCGGTGCGGAGTATCATCGCTATAAGAATGAGATCGGCAGCGCGGCCGCCGGTGCCTCACAGCTCAATGCGGTGACCGGCGAACAGGTTGGCGCAATGCCGGCCTACAGCTGGAGCGATGAAACCCGCCGCTACTATCAGACCGGCCTCTACCTGCAGGATGAGATGAAGCTGGATCGCTGGCATCTCGATCTCTCTGGCCGCTATGACCGGATCGTCGCTAATAACAGCGGCAACGATCGGCGGCAGGATGACCACATCAGCGGCCGCGCGGCGCTGCTTTACGCGTTTGACAACGGTATCTCGCCTTATGTCAGCTGGAGCCAGGCGATTACCCCAACGGCACTGACCGATCCTGATAACAACCTGCTGAAACCAACCACGGCAGAGCAGTATGAAGCCGGGGTGAAATATCAGCCGAACGGCACCCGCGATCTCTATACGCTGGCGATCTATGACCTGACGCAGAAGGATGTGGCTAACCGTAATGTCCAGGACGGCACCTATACGCCGTCCGGTAAAGTGCATTCGCAGGGGATCGAGCTGGAAGCGCGTAATCAGCTAACGCCACGTCTGAGCACCGTCGCCAGTTACACCCTCAATCACCTGCGCTTTAAAGATTCAGTTGATGGCAATGAAGGTCACACGCCTTACGTGACGCCGAACAGCATGGCGGCCCTGTGGGGTCATTATCAGTTTGATTATGGCTTAAGCGCGGGCGCGGGCGTGCGTTACATCGGCAAACAGTGGGCAGACAACGAAAACACTACCCGTGTGCCGTCAGTTACCCTGTTTGATGCTTCGGTGCGTGCCGATCTCGGGGTCTGGAACAGCAGTCTGAAAGGCGCGTGGCTGCAGGTTAACGCCAATAACCTGACTGACCGTAAATATGTGGCGGGCTGCTACGGCACCGGCTATTGCTACTGGGGCGCGGAACGCAGCGTGATGGCGACGATAGGTTACGATTTCTGATCGCCAGAAGTGAAAAAGGGGACGAAGCGATTCGTCCCCTTTTTTTATTAAACTGTTACGATCAACTGCGTACTTTGCGGTAGATAAACAGCACCACGATGGCACCAATGACTGCAACTACGAAGCTGCCGAAGTTAAACCCATCGACACGACCGAAGCCAAACAGCGTACTGATCCAGCCACCCACTACGGCACCGATAATACCCAGCACGATAGTCAGAATGAAACCGCCACCGTCTTTACCCGGCATGATCCACTTCGCCAGAATACCTGCGATTAAGCCAAAGACGATCCAGGAAATAATACCCATCTGTTGCTCCTTCCTTTTTTTGATTAAATCGTGAACGCTTGATTAATCAAGCGGTTTACCGCGATAAGTATAGACAGGTTTTCAAAAAATGTTTACTTGCTCACAGTTATTATTGACCGGTCAGAGGCTAAAGCTTTTTTTTGCCACGCCGATAACGGAGATGAGGCAAAAAAAACAGAACAAATAAAGCACTAACCTTTTGGAGCCAGGAAGTGAAAGAAGCCGATCAGGAACAATATTTAAAACGGGGCACGCTGGCCGTGCTGGGCGTAATGAAGGATCTGCTGCGTTTACAGACCCCGCTACTGGTGAGTTTTTCCCGTGGGCAATTTATCAGCCGCATGCTGGCTGCCGATGAAGGCCAGTTGCTGTTTGACCTCGGCAGTAACAACCTGGATAACGACTACGCCCTGAACTGCGATGACCTGAGCATTACGGCGGAAACCTATGGCGCTAAAGTTGAGTTCAGTCTCGCTGCGCTGACGCGGGTTGAGTTCGAGGGACTGCCTGCCTTCAGCGCGCCGCTGCCTGAACTGCTGTGGCAGATCCAGCGTCGCGAATTTTTCCGCGTCAATGCGCCGCTGGAACCGCAGTTCTGGTGCCACACCGAGTGGCCCGACGGCAATAAAGCGCGCCTGCGACTACAGGATTTATCGCTGGGCGGAATCGGTGTGCTGGTGGATGAACCCCTGCCTGAAGGGTTACAAACCGGCGACAACTTCAAAAATTTTCGCGTCGAGCTGGGCGAATATGGTCATTTTGAAGTGCCGGTAAAGCTGTTGCACATTGGCGAACGCAGCGTGGTCACCCATAAAAACGAAACCCGCATTACGCCGCGACTCAGCTTTCGCTTTTCAGCCCTCGATCCGGTGCAGGAGCGACAACTGCAGCAGGTTATTTTTGCCCTTGAGCGCCTGGCGCGTGATAAATCGACCCGTTTTCAATAAGTTCTTTCGCCGGATGCGCCGCACAGTTGCGCCGCATCCAGGCTATGCTTCTTGCTTGTTTTCTTTTAAACCGGAACCCAGCAAGGAGTATCTCCCCAATGGAAAACTGGCTTTCTTCACGTCATTTTCAATCCATTCTGTTTAATCAATCTTTCTGGCTCAACAGTGCCATCGTCATCGTCGCTACCCTCGTCATTTACTGGCTGCTGCGTACCCTGATCCGGTTTATCTCTAACCGTATTGCCCGCTATAGCGAACATCGCCATATTCGGGCCACCGGCATCCTGGTGGAAATTCTGCGCAGCACCAGTCAGACCCTGCTGCTGATTTTTTCGCTGCTTATCGCGCTGAAATTTGTCGATTTACCCGCCTCGTGGCGCGTAGCGATATCGCACGGCTGGTTCCTGGCGCTGATCGTTCAGCTGGCGCTGTGGATCGACTGCGGCATACGGCTCTGGCTGCACAGCCTGCTGCGCGATCCGCTGCACGTGCGCAATCCGGTCACCACGGTGATCCTCGGTATTTTGCTGCGCGTGGTGGTGTGGATCATGATGTTCCTCGCCATTCTGTCGAATATGGGCATCAACATTACCGCGCTGGTTGCCAGTCTCGGCGTCGGGGGTATCGCCATTGCGCTGGCGATTCAGACGGTACTCAGTGATGTGTTCGCTTCACTGGCCATCGGTTTCGATAAACCGTTTGAGCACGGCGACTTCATCGTGTTTGGTGATATTGCCGGTTCGATTGAGCATATTGGCCTGAAAACCACCCGCCTGCGCAGCCTGAGCGGCGAGCAGATTGTCTGCTCAAATACCATTCTGTTGCAGCAGACGATTCATAACTACAAGCGCATGCAGCAGCGCCGCATCGTGTTTAAGTTCGGTATCAGCTATGCCACGCCATCTGAGCAGGTGCGTGAAATCAGTCCGCTGGTAAAAGAGATTATCCAGAGCGTTGAGACCACCCGCTTCGACCGTGCCCATTTCCTGGCGTTTGAAGATTCGAAGCTTACCTTTGAAGTGGTCTACTTTGTGCTGGACGCCGATTACAACAAGTACATGGATATCCAGCAGGAGATTAACCTGCAGCTGATGGCAGCGCTGGAACAGCGCAACATTCGCTTTGCCTTCCCGATCCGTCAGGTCGAATTCAGCGGCGGTAATCTGCCGCCGGTGGATCTGGTGGCGGTGGACAATGAGGATGGCGAGGTACGCAGAATGGCGCGCTAAGCCGGTTTTCGCGCTGATGCCGGCCTCCCCGCTGCTTAACGGCAAGGCCGGCGGAGATCATCCGCGCCTGTACTCGCCCGGCCCGCGCTATCCAACGTGGGCCAGGCGAGCCACCTCTGACCTGCTGACGCTCTCCTCGCGTACCGGCACTGAGCTACTGATGGCGGTAACAGCTGACGCCCAGATACTGGCTGAACGCCTCCTGTAACACCTCTGCCGTGGCGGAGTGGTTCATTGCCACATGATGTTCGAAACCGTTACGGCAAATCCACGCCAGCAATGACTCCAGCTGCGGCACCTGAATTACGGCGCGGCAGCCCACCGTATCCAGCGGATCCTCTACTGAAAGGCCTTCGCCGACGTAGGCCTTAATTTCGCCGCTGAAATCATCAGTCGAGAGACGGAAATAGGTCAGATCGCCGCTTTTCATCCGGCCATGCACCGCACCACAGGTGTTCTCTTTGCCTACCGTGGTGCCAATAATGTCGGCCGTGCCCATAGTGGGCGACTCCAGGCTGGCACTGGCAAAATTGCCGCAGTGAAACAGCACGCATTTATCGCGATCGTCACCAAAGTTGTTATTCCAGTCCGCCAGCGAGGCGGGACTCAGCGAGCAGCTGGCCAGGGCATACATTGACAGCGCCCCCATGACATCCACTTCGCAGGCGCTTGGCATCAGCTGTCCCGACATGACGCTCATGATCGAGCAGACGTTAATGCCGAGATTTTCCTGCAGCGAGGTCCAGCACTGAATCGCGGTGGTGTCGATATCGTTGTCACTGACCCACTCGCTGATCACCACGAACAGTTTCGCCATGGTTTGCAGTTTTTCGCCCGGAATGCCGCGCGCATCGGCGTTGGCTTCGAGAATCTCGCGCTTCTCCGCTACGCGGATATCATCATCACGCAGCCGGTTGGTACGGGTGAAAATCTCCGACAGATCGAGCGTTTCGACCGCAATCCCCATCTTCTCCAGCAGCTTTTCGCTGTAGCGCACGGTATTGAATCCGGCGGGCCGGGCACCGATGGCCCCCACCCGCACCCGCCGCATCGCATTGACTACCCGGCAGAGCTGGCTGAACCGTTGCAGATCCTGCATGAAAATCTCACTGCTCAGGGCGCAGACGTGCTGACGGGTCAGGCTAAAGGGAATGCCATATTGCCGCAGGTTGTTGCACAGCGATATTTTGCCGCAGAAGCTGTCACGGCGGGTCGCCAGCCCCATTTTGTCGAGGTTATCTTCCTCGGCCTGCACCAGTACCGGCACATTCAAACCGGCGAGGCGTAACGCCTCTGCGATCGCTTTTTCGTCACCAAAGTTAGGCAACAACACCACCACACCGTGAATGGCATCCCGGTGCTGGCGAAACAGTTCGGCGCAGATTTTGGCTTCCTGCCGCGTCTCCACCCCGCCGAGATTGGTCTGGCTCTCATCCAGCATCACCGTATTGATGTTCATTTTTTCAAACAGCGCGACCGCCTGCTGGCGCGCCTCACCCACCAGATAGCTGGGAAAGAACCCGCGGTTGCCAATAATGACGCCGAAGGTTAACTGCTGAGGTAGTTTTGACATGGCTCTGCTCCGAAAGGGTTAATGTGGCTGATAACGACAACGAGCGACGGCGTCGATCCAGCCTTTATAGTTTTCCTGCATCCGCTGCGCATACGCCTCACGTGGCGCGATTACGTTGCCGCCCTGCAACGCCTGCATATCACTGCCCTGCTGCCACCAGCCCAGTACTTTACCCGCCAGCAGCGCGGCTCCCAGCGCCGAGACTTCGGCAGTCGGGACCCGCAGCAACGGGCGCTGCAACACATCCGCCTGCAGCTGCATCAGCCAGCTGTTTTCGGTGGCACTGCCATCAACACACAACGCCGGCAGCTGCTGGCCGCTGGCCTGTTCCATGGCAAAAAAGACGTCGGCGATCTGCCAGACAATCGACTCCAGCGCCACCCGCGCCAGTACCGCCGGGGTGGCCGCATCCGTCAGGCCGCACACCATGCCGCGTGCCTGCAAATCCCACCAGGGCGCGCCCAGCCCGGAGAGCGCCGGCACAAAATAGATGCCCTGATTATCTTCACTGGTTTGCGCCAGCGCGGTGAGCTGACGCGGGTCCTGAACCCCCAGCATGCTGCCGAGCCACGCCGCGCCGGAACCGGTGTGAGTGATGTTGCCTTCGAACGCAAAACGCAGGGTGCCGTCATGCCAGGCCACCGTGGTGCTGAGGCCGTTTTCGGTCAGCAGCGGCGTCGCCATTGACATCATCAGCGACGATCCGGTGCCGTAAGTGGCTTTTACCACTTCCGCTGTGCCACGCCGTTGTGCCTGCAGCGCGGCGTGGGAGTCGCCGATGCGTGCCAGAATCGGCGTGCCCGGCGCTAAGCCCGCAATATCATTCACCGCGACCACGCCCTGTTCGCTGGCGGAGGCGACAATACGCGGCAGCGCGGCGCGCGGCAGCCGGAACAGCGTCAGCAACTCATCGTCCCAGTCGTTAAGATGCAGGCTGTAGAGCTGGGTCCGCGAAGCATTGGCATGATCGGTAATAAAGGTCTCGCCCGCGCTGAGCTGCCAGCTAAGCCAGCTGTCGACGGTGCCAATACAGAGCTCACCCGCTTCGGCACGCGCCACGCCGTCAGGGATAGCCGCCAGCATGCCGGTCAGCTTGGCAGCCGGGAACATCGGGTCGACCGCCAGCCCGGTCAGGCCGGTGATACGGGGCGCTTTACCCGCCTGATGTAAATCCCGGCAGAACGGCTCGGAGCGCCGATCCTGCCAGCTCACCAGCGGCGTCAATGGCTGACCGTCGTGGCGCTGCCAGATCAGCACCGACTCACGCTGATTACTGATCGCCACCGCCGCCACGCTGGCCCCGCCACAGGACGCCAGGCACTGCGCGATCGCCTGCTTTACTGCCTGCCAGATCGCCAGCGGATCCTGCTCCGCCAGCCCCGGTTGCGGATGCGCCAGCGTTAACGCCTGGCTACCGCGCGCCACTACGCTGCCAGAACGATCAACCGCGATCGCTTTGGCATTGGTGGTGCCTTCATCAATCGCCAGGATCAGGGGTCCCACCATCGTTACGCTCCTGCGCAGATACGCGCTGCACTGTTAACCACGCTGCTGGCATCAATGCCATGGTGGGCTCGGGTTGAGGCGCGATCGCCGGCAATGGCATATTCGCCATCCGGAATACCGAGCCGCAGCAGCGGAATCGCACAGCCGCCTTCCGCCAGCACCTCAGCCACCAGGCTGCCGACACCGCCATTGACGTTATGCTCTTCAACGCTGATTACCGCTGGGTAGTGATTTAACAGGTTGCGCAGCTGTTGGGTATCACAGGGTCGAATCGATGGAACCGCGATCACACCGGCTGAAATCCCCTGCTCAGCCAGTTGCTCAGCCGCGTGAACCACCTCGTGAACCGTGGAGCCCATCGCCACCAGCGCAATGTCATGACCTTCGCGCAATACGTCGATCTGCCCCGGCCTGAACTGGTAGCTTTCATCGTGCAACTGCGGCAGATCTTTGCCATCCAGACGGATATAGACCGGCCCGACGTGCGCCAGCGCATAGTCGATAATCTGGCGGCACTCCAGCGGACAGGAGGGCGCGTAGATCTCAATATTGCCGAAGCCGCGCATCACCGCGATGTCGTCGATACTGTGATGGGTACTGGCGAGCGGGCCATAGCTGGCACCGGCATTCAGGCCGAACAGTTTGACGTTGGTGTTGTTGTAGCAGACGTCGACTTTCACCTGCTCATTGGCCCGCGACACCAGAAACGGTGCGGCATTGCAGGTGACGGCAATTTTACCGCCCAGTGCCAGGCCTGCCGCAGTGCCGACCAGCGTCTGCTCAGCAATGCCGACGTTGATTAAACGATCGGGGAATGCCTTGATAAACGGCGCGATTTTGGCGGTTGAGGTCGAATCCGCCACCACCGGCACCAGATCCACGCCGCGATTCACCGCGTCGATAAAGGCCGTTACCATTACACTGGCTAAATGTTGTGCATTACTCATCTTTTAACTCCTCCAGCGCCTGCTCAATTTCCGCCCCTTTTGGTACCCGGTGATGCCACTCGGCTTTGCTCTGGATAAAGGAGACGCCAAATCCCTTCTCGGTATGCGCCACAATCACCTGCGGTTTGCCGTTCTGCGGCAGGCTTTCGATGGTTTCAACCACCGCCGCCATGTCATTGCCGTTGCACTCGGTGACTTCCAGTCCAAAAGCACGCCATTTTTCCGGCAGCGGATCGGTGTTCATGATCTCGCGGGTCGCGCCCGCCAGTTGCAGCTTGTTCTTGTCATTGATGATGATCAGATTGTCGAGACCGTAATGGGCCGCCACCAGCGCCGCCTCCCAGTTACTGCCTTCCGCCAGCTCACCGTCGCCGGTGACTACAAAAATGCGGCGCGTGCTGCGGTCTTTCTTCGCCGCAATGGCAATCCCGACCGCCACCGGCAGCCCGTGTCCCAGTGCGCCGGTATTCAGTTCAACTCCAGGGGTTTTTTGCCGTACCGGATGCCCGGGCAGATGGGAATCCGCATGCTGATAGGTGGCGAGCCAGTCGGTCGGGAAGTAGCCCGCCTCCGCCAGCACGCAGTAGTAACCGCCGACCGCGTGCCCTTTTGACTGGATGTAGATGTCACGCTGCGGGTCATCGGTGCGATCCGGCGCGCAGTTGAGAATGCGGAAATAGAGCGCCGTGAGTATCTCTACCTGCGACAGATCGGCTCCGGTATGTCCCCCCGCCGGACTGCCCGCGTTAAGCTGGATAATACGACGACGGATCGCCCGCGCTCTGCGCTTCAGATCGTCTACCGGAAGAGTGAAAGGATTCATACGCTACCTCTGAATTTTAAATCGTTTATGAATAAATATTCACAAGGGTTAAAAAAAATGGCGTGCAAAGCGGCCGGCAAAACAGGCCTGCTTTATGGCTGCTGGCTGTTGTGGCGGCGGATGGACACGGAATATCGGATTCACCTGCGGGTTATCCGCTGATCGCCGGCTCAGTAAGCAGACAGAACGATTAAGGTTTGAGTGGCGCGCCCTCCTCTATCAGTGCTTTTTGCGCGACCACGGCCGCTTTTTGCTGCATCCGGCTTTGGGTCTGATCGATGATCACCGCAATGATGATCACGATGCCTTTAATCACCATCTGCCAGAACTCACTGACGCCCATCATGATCAATCCGTCCGCCAGGAAGCCAATCACAAACGCCCCAATCAGCGTGCCGACAATGGTGCCGCGCCCGCCCGCCAGCGAAGTGCCGCCCAGCACCACCGCGGCAATGGCGTTCATCTCGAATGCAGTACCGTTGGCCGGGTGGCTGGCGACCAGCTGCGATGAGACCACAATGCCGGCAATCGCCGCGCAGAAGCCGGAAAGCGTATAGACCAGTATTTTGACCTGACGGGTTTTCACCCCCGATAGCTCGGCGGCGCGTTCGTTATCACCGATGGCGTAAACCTGGCGTCCAAACGGCAGGCGGCGCGCGACATAAGCAATTACCAGCGCCAGCAGCACCATCATCCAGATGGCGTAGGGCAAGCCAAGAAAATGACCGGCACCAATCTGATCGAAACCGGTGTTGCCGAGCAGCGGATTACCCTGCAGGCCGGGAAAAGTTTCTCCGCCCGAGGTCAGCATTGCCGCGCCGCGCAGGATATACATGGTGCCGAGGGTGCAGATAAACGGCGCAACGTTATAGCGGGTGATAATCCAGCCGTTGCCAGCACCGATCAGCGCGCCGACCAGCAGAACAAACGGCACAATCAGCCAGACGCTGGGGAAGATCGCAATGCCGAACATCGGTAACACAATGCCTTTGGTGATCAGCCAGCCGGCGATCATGCCGCACAGCCCCAGCGTGGCACCAATCGACAGGTCAATGCCGGCGGTGATAATGACGAAGGTGATGCCGAGCGCCAGAAAAGCGTTGATGGCAATGTGTTTCACCATAATCACCAGGCTGCCGACCGCCAGAAAATCCGGCACGGTAATAGCAAAGAACCCGACGATCAGAATCAGCGCAATAAAGGTGCGCAGCTTCAGTAACAGCAGCAAAAAATTTTCACGCGAGTTAAACGCTTTAGCGGGAAGTGTGGCCAGCGCCACGCTGTTATTGCTTTTCATGCTCAGAACCCCTGCGCACTTGCTTTTACCAGCGCTGCCTCTTCCGCCTGCTCACGCGGAAGATCAGCCGTAAGTTTGCCGCCCGACATCACCAGGATGCGGTCGGCTACCGCCATGATCTCTTTCAGATCGGAAGTGGAAAACAGCACCGCAATACCCTGCTGCGACAGCGCCACCATCATGCGAAACACTTCCGCTTTTGCCCCGACATCAATGCCGCGACTCGGTTCATCCAGCAGCAGCAGGCGCGGATTGGTCAGCAACGCGCGGCCAATCACCACCTTTTGCTGGTTGCCTCCACTCAGGGCGCTGATTGCCACCTCCGGCGAGGAGATCTTAATCGCCAGATTGCCCACCGTCTGACTCACCGCCTGCTGCTCCTGCTGATGAGCAATGGCAAACCGGTGCGACAGCCGACGCCACAGGCTGGCGATGGTGAGGTTACTCGCCACCGAGGAAACCGGAAAAATCCCTGACCGCTTACGGTCTTCCGGCACCAGACTCATGCCCATCCGGATGCGATCCGCAGTCGGCAGGCGGGTTGGCAGCGGTTTGCTGTCGAGCCACAGCTTGCCCAGGTAGTTGCGCTGGCTGCCCAGCAGGCACTCAAACAGCTCGGTACGGCCGGCCCCCATCAGGCCATAGATGCCGACAATTTCACCGGCCCGCACCTGGAAGCTGACATCATCGACCAGCGTATTGCCGTTCGGGCTGACGCAGGTGATGTGTTGCGCTTCCAGCATCGGGGCCCCGAACTGGCGTGATTCCGGCAGAAAAGTGGTGACCGGCTCGCTGCCCAGCATTTCCCGCACAATCCACGGCACGTCGATGCTGCTGACCGGCGCTTCGGCCTGGAAACGGCCATCGCGCAGGATGGTGATGACATCGCCAATCGCCATCAGCTCCTCCAGCCGGTGCGAGATGTAGATGATTGAAACCCCTTGCTGCGTCAGATCGCGAATCACCCGGAACAGGATCTCCACTTCGGTTTTGCTCAGCGCCGAAGTCGGTTCATCGAGGATCAGAATGTCCGCATCTTCGGCCAGCGCTTTGGCGATCTCTACCAGCTGCTGCTGACCGACTTTCAGGTTACCGACCCGTTCATTGGGCGAAATCGGCTGGTCGAGACGCGCCATCAGCGCCGCGGTGCGACGTGCCTGCTCCGCCTCATTAATCGGCGCTAAGCCACGCTGCAGTTCGCGTCCCAGAAACAGATTTTCCGCCACCGTCAGGTTCTCAAACAGATTGAGTTCCTGATGCACCATACCGATGCCGTGCCGTGCGGCGTCGCGGGTGCTGCTGAGCGTCAGCGGCGCGCCGTTGAGAAACAGCGCACCGGCGGTGGGTTGCTGCACGCCGGCAAGAATCTTCATCAGGGTCGATTTACCGGCACCGTTTTCACCGATGATGACGTTAACTTTGCCACGCCATACCCGGTAGTCGACGCGATCCAGCGCCAGCGTGCCGGGAAACAGCATTGAAATCTGCTCAGCCCGCAGAATGATCTCATCGTCCATCAGGGCGTCCCCCGCTTCAGTTCGACTGCCACCACCTCATCAACACTGCCGTGTCCGATGCTCACCGCCAGCAGCGCCTGTACCGGCTGGTTGACCCAGCTGGCGTCCAGCGTCGGCAGCTGCTTCACCGCATGGCGATTAAGCGCCCGGGTCAGCTGGGCGTACTGCACCTGATTAGTAAACTCTTCAAAACGAAAACCGGCGGCATCGCGGATTGCATTACTGCGCAGCACCGGCCCGACGCTGACTTCAACCGGTTTGCCGTTCAGTATCAGGGTCAGGATACGCTCACGCGGATTGCTGTCATTCAGTGCGCTGACGGTGCCGCTGGCCCGGACAAACACGCTTTCACGGCCGCCCGCCTTCACCGTCTGACTTTTGGTTTGCATATCAGCCCAGCTCAGCGCATGGCTGTTGGCGGTGTCCATCACCCGTGATTGCCAGCTTTCCTCCGCGATTTGCTGCGGCGTCTGGGTCGCATAACCCGGTTTCGCCTGCGGATCTTTCGGCAGAATCGGCTGACCGTTTGCATCCAGATCCACCACGGTACAGGCGCTGAGCAGCGCCATCCCGGTTAATACCGCCAGTATCCGTTTCATGATTATTTCGCCAGGTTGAAGTTTTTCAGTCTGGCGGCGTTGCTGTCGTCAATCAGCACGCAGTCCATC
This sequence comes from Pantoea sp. UYEF8, assembly GCF_040546285.1. Classification (NCBI taxonomy): domain Bacteria; kingdom Pseudomonadati; phylum Pseudomonadota; class Gammaproteobacteria; order Enterobacterales; family Erwiniaceae; genus Pantoea; species Pantoea sp. UYEF8. Next base: position 98,496 of record NZ_JBEPNM010000001.1, read on the forward strand.
AGCTGCTTCTCCTCTTTCTGCGCTTTGCCATTTTTCAGGTAGTAGTCGGCCTGACTGACCGCCATCTGCGCCTGATCCCAGCCCGGTTGCAGCACCGTGGCTTTGATATTGCCTTTATTGATAATCGAGTCGCGGGTGTAGTCGCTGCCGTCAAAGCCCACCACGATTACCGCGGTTTTGCCGGCGGCTTTCAGCGCGGCTTCAGCTCCCAGCGCCATGGTGTCGTTGCCGGAGATCACCCCGACGATATTGGGGTGCTTCTGCAGAATGGTTTCCATCCGGCTGAAGGCTTCAGTCTGGCTCCAGTTGGCGCTCTGCTGAGCCACCATTTTCATCTCGCTGTAATCATCCAGCACGTCGTGGTAACCCTGCGAACGCACGCCAGCGTTGGTGTCGGACTCTTTGCCGAGCAGTTCAACGTAGTCCCCTTTACCGCCCAGCAATTTGGCAAATTTCTCAGCCCCCAGCTGCGCGCCCTGATAGTTATTCGAGACGATCTGCGCCACCGCAATGCCGGTTTTATTGATCTCCCGGTCGATCAGGAAGGTCGGGATACCGGCATCTTTGGCTTTTTGCACCGGCCCGACCGTGGCATCGGCACCGGCGTTATCCAGAATGATCGCTTTGGCTTTGCGGGCGATCGCCGTTTCAATCAGCTGGTTTTGTTTGTTGACGTCATCATCATGCGAGGCCACCAGCGTGGTGTATCCCAGCTCTTTGGCTTTGGCTAACGCGCCTTCCGCCTCCGCTTTAAAGAAGGGGTTGTCGTGTGACGGGGTGATAATCGCCAGCAGCCCGGTTTCCGCTGCCAGCACCGAGGATGAGAAAGCGATGATTGAAGCCAGCAGGGTCAGTTTGATCAGAGGACGAGTCATTATTTTTCTCCGCTTGAATATATATTCACACGCGATTTTATATGCATAATGACTATGCACCGGCGGCGACACGCCGTCCAATGCGCGATCACTAAAAAGCGAAAACGATCACAAATTAACCTGCGTTGTGATTTTGGCGATCCTGGTTAACAATACCGGGCAGAATCAGAGAGGGAAAAACCGATGGCAAAACAGGATGAACAGCGACTGATGGTGAAGATTGCCACCCTTTACTACGTTGAAGGGCTCAAGCAGTCAGAGATTGCGCAGTCACTGAAGTTATCGCAGTCGTTTGTCTCACGCATTCTTAATCGCAGCGTCAAAGAGGGCGTGGTTAAGATCAGCGTGGTTCCGCCAGCCAATGTTTTTCCTGAACTGGAGAAAGCGATTGAGCAGACCTACGGCCTGCCGCAGGCGATCGTGGTGGATGTGCCGGATCAGGCCTCGACCTTACAGATTAAGCAGGCGATTGGATCGGCGGCGGCGCATTATCTTGAGACTCGCCTGCGGGATGATGAACTGATTGGCATTTCATCGTGGAGCGGCACCATTCGGGCGATGGTCGATGCGCTGCATCCGCTGAACAGCTCCTGCAAAGGGGTGATCCAGCTGCTGGGTGGGGTCGGCGCGAACGGCAATGTGCAGGCGACTATTCTGACGCAAAACCTGGCGGCGTTGCTCAACTGCCCGGCCTGGCTGCTGCCCTCGCAGTCGATTGAACGATCGGTCAGCGATCGCCAGCGGCTGTCGGCCAATGCTGAAGTGGCGGAGGTGTTGGGTAAATTTGATCAGGTCGATCTGGCCATCGTCGGGATTGGCGATCTCGAGCCGTCGGCGCTGCTGCGCAATTCCGGCAACTATTACGATGGCGAGATGCTCCGGACCCTGGCAGCGCGCGGCGCGGTCGGCGATATCTGTCTGCACTATTTCGACGCCAGTGGGCAGCCGGTATTGCAGGCTGAAGAAGATCCGGTCATCGGTATGGAACTGGCGCAGGTGAAGCGGTGTCCGCAGGTGGTGGCGCTGGCGGGTGGAACAGAGAAAGCCCAGGCGATCCGGGGCGCGCTGCGCGGCGGTTATATCAATGTGCTGATTGTCGATTATCCGACGGCGCGGCAGCTGCTGGCCTGCTGACGCGGCTAAGCAGCGTGTCGCCCGGCGGGTCCATCAGTGAACTCCGCCGGACGGATCATCAGATGGTGCGATAAGCGGTGGTCACTTTCCACAGATAGCGCGGTGCCTGAGCCGCCGGATGTTTATTCTGCACATGCTGATAAAACTCGTCCGGCGACATCGCATTGATCATCGCAATCGCCCGATCGCGGTCGCGCGAGAAGGTGCGCAGCAGTGCGCCAGCGCCGTTGGCATAAGAGACGATGGTGGCATAACGCAGCGTCAGCGGATCGCGGATGCCCGACAGGGCGGAGTCCTGCAGGATGCGGATATAGGCGGTGCCGATATCGATATTCTTCGCCGGATCGCGCAGCTCAGCGTTGGAAGGCTGTCCGCGCCGTCCGAGCGTTCGGTAGACTTCGCGACCCGCAGTAGAGGCTTTGATTTGCATCAGCCCGACGGCATTAGAGCGGCTGACCACACCCGGATTCCCACCCGACTCGACACTAATAATGGCGCTGATCAGCTTCTCATCAACACCATAATGACTGGCGGCATCTTCGGTAAACATCGACCAGGCATCATTGACGCTGGAGGGCGGTGCCTGGGTTAACGGCGTATTCCGCTGTTTAACAGCATGATGCGACGGCTCGCTGGCACAGCCGGTCAGGAATAACGCTGACAGGATAAGGTGTCGGAATTTCAGCAATTTTTCATCTCGTTGCAGAAGTGGCGAATGCTATCATACCCAGACAGACTCAGAGCAAAATTACCGTTTATCCTAAATGCAGTAATTCGCTTTCCGTACCGTGACTTCAGCGGCGCTTTTCGTCATCATCGGCCTGAGTCAGGTGCGCTAACAGCAGGAAAGTATGATGATTTCACGTTCAATCCGTCTTATCTCCCCGTCCGGTTACTGTCACAATCAGCCTGCAGCCCTGCTTGGCGTTGAACGGCTGCGCGCGGCGGGCCATCAGGTTGATAACCAGCAGGTGATTACCCGCCGTTTCCAGCGCTTTGCCGGCACTGACGCCGAGCGGCTGGCGGATATCAACCAGCTGGCTACGCTCAGCACCCTGCCCGATGTGGTGCTGGCGGTGCGCGGCGGCTACGGTGCCAGCCGGTTACTGGACGCGATCGATTACGTGGGACTGCAGCGTCGCCTGCTGAATCAGCCACTGGCGCTGTGCGGCCACAGCGATTTCACGGCGATCCAGCTCGCCCTGCTGGCGCAGGTAGGCTTGATCAGTTTCAGCGCGCCGATGCTGGCCGGCAATTTTGGCGCGACGACTTTATCTGAATTTACCCTGCAGCACTTCTGGCAGGCGCTGACATCACCTACAGTCAACGTAGACTGGCAGAGCGAATCGCCGGATCAGGGCGAATGGCAGGGTACGCTGTGGGGCGGTAACCTGGCGATGATCTGTTCGCTGATCGGTACGCCGTGGATGCCACAGATCGAAAACGGCATTCTGGTGATCGAGGATGTGAATGAGCACCCGTTCCGCATTGAACGGATGCTGATTCAGCTGCAGCAGAGCGGTATTCTGGCCCGCCAGCGCGCCATCGTCACCGGCAGTTTTACCAGTACCGCCCTGTCAGAATATGACAACGGATTTGATTTCAGCACCGTCTGGCAACGGCTGCGCGACACCTGCGGCTTGCCGGTGATCAGCGAGTTAGCGTTTGGCCATGCGGCTGACACCGTAACCCTGCCTTTAGGGGCCAGTGCCAGCTTACAGGTCAGTCAGGGGCACGCCCATTTGCAAGCGACCGGGCATCCCGTCCTGCGCGGATAAAAAACGTTTCAGGAGATCGACATTGAAGCCGTTGTATGACGATTTGTGGATCTCAACCCCGGAATTTCCGGTGGAAGATACCGTTAACGACCTGATGATGCATGGGTTTATGCTGCGTCACCCGCGCGGTAATCTGCTGATTGGCCGGGTGGAAAATCCGCTCGATCATGAAGTGATCGCCGATACCGGCGGAGTAATCCGCCACTATCTGACGCACTGGCATGAGTCTGCACCGGGTGCCGCGCTGATTCAGCAACGTTTCAGCAGTGCGCTTTACTGTCACAGCCGCTCGCTGGGTCCGATCAGCCGTTTCGTGGAGCCTGACGATACGTTTTCGCAGCAGGAGACCCATTTCGGCAATTTCCAGCTGCTGCCCACGCCGGGCCATACGCCGGGCAGCAGCAGCTTCCTTTATCATTCGCCACTCGGCCTGACCTATCTGTTTGTCGGCGATACGGTGACGCGGGCGCATGACCGGTGGGTTACCGTGCTGGTGCCGGACAGCAATCCGGCGGAGCTGAGCCAGACGCTGGAGTTTTACCGCACGCTGCGACCCGATGTGGTGCTGATGAGCACCACCCGTGGTCATCTGTCGTGGAAAAAAGTGACGCTGCAAAGCTGGCTGGCTGCGATTGATGAAGCAGAACAGCAGCCGCTGGATTTGCGCCAGCAGCCGCTGTTCTGATCACAAAGCTTTGGTCAGATAATGCCGCTGATGCTGGCGGGGATAGTGGTCAAGGCTGAAACGCAGGGTGAAGCCGAGCTTTTCATAGAAAGGACGAGCCTGAAAACTGGCGGTATCGACCTGAGCGAAACGGCAACCGCGCTGGCGCGCTTCCTGCTCTGCCGCCCTGATTAACCGGCTACCGACGCCCTGCCCGCGCAACGTATCACTCACCCACAGCATGTCGATTCGCAGCCAGTTGCCGGCGGTTGAGCCGGTCAGCCCCGCCTGCTTCCTGCCCTGCTCATCGCAGATAAACACCCCAATCGATTTGATCTCATCAACATTAATAAATTTGCTGTTGAACGCATTCAGCCCCAGACGGACTTCATCCAGATCCTGCGGTGTTACCTTATCGGTGATACTGAGTTGCATAGCGGCTCCTGTGACGAGGGATTAAGAGTTGGGCTGCTGACGATCATCGTAGCGCTCCAGGGTCAACGCATCGACATCACGTTTTTCGCTGCGGCTACAGGGCACCAGCTTATCGCTGTCGCGGTAAACAAAGAAGGTCGCCTGAGTGCGCTGGTTAACGATTAACTGGTCGCCGTTACGAAAGCGGGTAATCGCCACCTTATCGCCAGCCTGTAACTGGGTGCGCTGCTGGCCGGCAGCAATCTGGAAGTGTCGCTGCGGCCACATTAAGGTGGTTAAGCCGTACTCAGCGCGTGAGATGGTCATGGTCGGACGGCCAGGACAGGTAATCTGAAACTCGCTCTCGCTCCAGGCGGGGGCGATATAACAGGCCAGCAGGCCGAGGGTCATCAGTGCTGTCTTCATCTGATCTCTCCGCTGAATGGATGATTTTATTAGCAATTTTTTAGCTTAACACATCACAGGTGAGAGAAAATGTCATGCGGCGGGTAAAATAAGACCAGTGAAAGGTAGAATCGGGCGGAGGAAAATCTGAAAAGTTGAGCGTTTTTAAAGTAATCAGGCCAGCGTCCGGATCGGTTACGCTGGCCTGTCTGCCGTTATGCTGACGAGACCTCTGCAGCCACTAACATCAGGGCCAGTCCCGCATTTTCGCCGTCATATGCCTGCATGGCGGCGCGAATATCCGCTGCACAACTGACCACCTGATGCTTTTTATCGCTCTCAAGTTGCTCAATCGCGTGACGAATAATCATTAGATGTGCTTCTTCTTCGTTCATCATTTATCCCTGGTTTTGCCTAAGTGGTGCGCAAAGAAGCCAAGAATAACGTTAATTAATTAGCAAAGTCACCCTTTTACATTCCTGTTGCTTACCGATTAAACAAATTGCAAATGGGAAGCGGTGTTGAAACTGCTATGATCAAGCTATTAGTGACGCAACAAGATAGAATCAGCGCCACGAGATTCCCAGGGACTGAAGCAGGTAGAGGATCATGTTGCGACTCAGCATTTTCATATTCATCATACTGATGACTGGATGTTCATCTGGCCCGAAAGGCGTTGAATGTCCCGGCGAAGTATCGACGATTTATGGCCAATCAATGGGACAAACGCAGGGTGTCATCTTTGACCTGGTGAGTTCGTTCAGCGTCAGCCGCGATGATGTCAGGGTAGACAGCGGGCCGCTGCAGTCGCTTGATCGTTTCAGGTATGTCCCTTCCGCCGTCACGCGCGAAGGTTACTATGCCCAGCGCCTGTCCGATAAACAGTTCCGCCTGATCAATCCGTATCAGAACACCCAGATTACCTGGACATGTCCATAAGGGGTGAAACCTGCTGCCAGATGGTTTATTGTCACGAAACGTCAAGCAGCAGGTCTCTTTCCCATGGAAAAGCGTCTGGATAACAACGGTTACATCGATTTCCCCTTCCCCGCCACCCGCAATGCCGATGGCTCGGTTAATCCGTGTGGTTTCGATCTTACGCTGGAAACCGGCCGGCTGGAGGAGATCGCGGTGCTGGCTCATTCGGTCAATCTGCGTCGGCTGGTGGAAGAGATTAATCTGCAGGATGGACTGTTTATGACGCTGGCCTGCGACTGGCAGCAGCAGACCAATGCGGTATGTGGCTTTGTTGACGTGGCGTTTCGCCCCGATCTGCCGCATCACGGCCATGATGAGGCGCTGGAACTTGAAGCCCGCTTTAATCTCTATCTGGCCGAGCAGGAGAAGCAACATCAGATGCCGCCCGGCACGCTGGTGAATTATGCCCGCTCGGTGCTCGACTGGAGCTGGTCACCGCTGCGTCAGCGGCAGCGCGAATATGAAAAAATCACCATTCAGTTCTATTGCCCGCAGGCTGATGACGCCGAATGGTGTTTCGACCATCTGCGCCATTTCCTGGTGAGCTGGTATCCGGCTTGCGTGGCGTCCCGTTAATCCCGCTTTCCCCTGCTACCGGAGCCGCTATGCGCCCTTTTGCGCTGCCTGTTGTAACGCTGATCTGTTCACTGTTGTTCACTGGCGCGGCCGCGGCCGAGGCGTGTCAGCAAATCCGGGCCGGCCTTGATATCGGCTCCGGCAGCACCAAAATCGCCGTCGCCCGGGTGGATGTCTGTCAGCATCGCATCGAGAAAATGCTGTATCAGGATCAGCGCGCCGTGCCGTACAACGACGCGCTGTCGGCGGCCAGCGATAACCGGCTGAGTCCGGCGATTATCCATCAGGGTGAAGTGGCGCTGCGGCAGCTAGTGAACAATGCGCAACGTTATCACCCACAGCGCATCAGCGGCGTGGCAACGGCGGTATTTCGTCGCGCCAGCAATGGTCCGGCGGTGGTGGCCGCGCTGGCCAGCCAGACCCGCACCCAACTGACTGTCATCTCACAGCAGCAGGAAGCAAAGCTCGGTTTTCTCTCGGCGAAAGCGGCGCTTAACGATCCGACACTCCGCGATGATCAGCTGCTGGTGTGGGATATTGGCGGTGGTTCGATGCAGATGACCGCCTGGCGACAGCAGCAGGGCCAGCCGGTCGCCGATATTTATCAGGGTAAGCTCGCCTCGGTGACGCTGAAGAATTTCATCCTGACGGTGCTGAAAAACACCCCGGACGCCGCGTCGCCAAACCCGATTGGTTCGTGGCGGCAATCGGTGCTGCGCTTTGTCGGGTTGTTTGCCCGTAACGATATCAGCCCCGAAATCATGCAGGATGTGGCCAGCCGCCGGGTGATTGGCATTGGTGGCGTGCACGGTTTTTCTATCCGTAATCAGTTAGCAGGCAAACCTCAGCATTACAGTCTGGCCACCTTAAGCGCGCTGGCGAAACAGCAGGTCTGGAAAGGCGACAGCGAACTGACCGGCGATTATCGGGCAACCGACGTCAGTAATCTGTTGCTGGTTGAAGGCTACATGCGGGCGCTGAAGATAGACGAGGTAACCATAGTCAATGCCAGTCTGATTCAGGGTGTGCTGTTGCAGTAGCGGAGTGGCAAGGTAAACCGGCCTCAGTGCCGGTTTTACGCTTCCGGTCTGGCGCAGAAAGCTCAGGGTTTGATCAAACGGATAGCGTGTTCCAGCATCTTTTGCTCGTCCCGTTCGCTGTGGGCGCGGTGCTGGCGGGTGCGTTTCAGCACGTCATAGATATCATCGCGTTTGGTTTCATGGCCACACTCCACCAGCATAATGACCGCGTCGCCTATCACCCGGCACACTTCGTCATAGTCGTCTTCTTTGAGTACATCACGTTTCATCGCCTCTCCTCCCATTACGCTTAACATCGACCCGGTTTTACAAAGGCTAGACAGGAAACGCTTTGCCTGCAAACAGAACGCCATTCACAGCCAGAAACGATTTTTACCGCTTCATTTACCGCTTAACGGCGCAGAGTTCGCCATCTTTGCTACGCTTGGAGAGTCTCACTAAAACCAAGGAGCACTAAATGTCAGGAAAAATCGAAGATAAAGTTAAAGAAGCCGCTGGCGCAGTTCAGGAACAATTTGGCGCAGCAACCGGTTCATCTGAGCATCAGGCGAAAGGCGCGGCCCGTCGTTATACCAACCAGGCCAGTTATGCCGCGCGTGATGCAGCGGATTGCATCAAGGATCAGGTTCAGTCTAATCCTTTTGCCGGTCTGGCTGTTGCCGCAGGCGTGGGCGTATTCATCGGCTTCCTGCTGGGCCGCAAGTAATTCGGCAGAATACGTGACAGAACGGAAGCCGCTGGCTTCCGTTTTTTTTTGGCTGTCGCGTCCCGCCCGGTGCTGAGAAATCTCTGAAAAATCAGATCCCTTCAGGCTGAATGTTATTTTTCAACCAGGCTTAGTCAGGTACGTGCTTACAGATTCTTTTTACTTTTCTGAATAAATAAAAGGTGGTCACATGAAAGCATTCCCTGCCCTGTTGCTGGTTGCAGCAACCCTGACGTCACTGGCAGGCTGTTCACACCAGAGCAGCGCGATTAAAGAAGATGGCCGTCCTCATGCGCCAAGCGGTCAGTCTTCACCAGGCGGTACGCTGGGTTCAGGCCCGGTCGGTCAGCCTCAGTCATAACACGCTCCCCCGGCACCGTTGCCGGGGGCTGTTTCATCTGTCCGGCAGATAGTTAAGCGGGCAGTCATATAAATAGCATGCAGACTAATAATTACCCGACTATTAATCACTGATAAAATAAAAAAACATCCTCTCACTTATATTAATTTGCAGAATCATCCTAATCCATTCCTGAATATTTCCCTTACGCCAACGCCCTATTGTAAAGATTATACTCATATACAGTAAAAAGACTGTTTATAAGTTCAACGCTTGCTCTACGGCCACCTGAAATAAGCCATGAGAATGAACTTTCCCCGTTACCTTATTATCTAATTCTTCATACTGCTTTCTGTTCAATAAAATTAATACGTTTAAGAGAATCCAGACGTGAAGAAAAAAAAGATTTATCTGATAGATCGGTTGTTAACGCTTTATTCCCGATTCTCCAGCCGGAAAAAACCCCACAGCCTGCAGGGTCTGACACCAGAGACGGTGGTTATCTACTCCACCACCGCGCTGGGAGACTTCCTGATGAATACGCCGGCAATCTGGAGCCTGAAAAACCGTTTTCCCACCAGTAAATTTATTCTGGTCTCCAGTAAGAAAAATAAAGATTTAGTCACCCGCTATCACTGGTTTGACGATATCTATATCTGGGATAATAAACTGCTGAATTTTCTACCCTTGCTATTCAAGCTGCGACGTAAAAAACCCGACCTGTCCGTGATATTACACGCCCATTTTCCGTACGATATTTTGAGTTCGGTTATCACCGGCAGCCAGACAATAATTCGCGATCATTATGGCAGCGAATCCACGCTATTAAATAAACACCTTGACCATTACTCGGGTTATTTCGACGATCACACCATTAAGCGCAAATTAAAATTAGTAGAATCGCTGGGTGCCGAAACCCACCAGACGGAGATGCATTTGCCGGGGCTGGACAGCCCGGCCGCTGCACCCTGTGCCCATCGGCGGATTGGGTTTCAGCTGGGCGCGTCGAAAGATATCCGGCGCTGGCCGCTGGCGCATTTTAGCCAGCTGGCCACGGACTTGCTGGAGAGCTGGCCTGACTGTGAAATCATTGTCACCGGCACCGCAGCAGAGCAGCCGCTTGAGCAGCAATTTATCGACAGCCTGCCGCTGCAATACCGTAAAAACGTCACGCCAATGGCGGGTAAAACCAATCTCAGCGGACTGATTACGCTGATCCGCAGCCTGGATTTGCTGGTCACCGGTGATACCGGCCCGCTGCACATCGCTGTCGCGGCACAGGTTCCCACCGTCAGCCTGTTCTCCACCGCCAACCCGCGTTATACCGGTCCGTGTCAGGACAGCGATCGCCATATCGTTATCCATCGTCCGGAACGCCACGCCTCACAACATCCGATGGCCTCAATCAAGGCTGAGGAAGTCCATCAGGCCGTGACCCAGCTGGTGGGATAATGGAGACGTCCCGCAAGCCCTGTTCGCCACAAGCAGTGATCGATTTGATTGAGTACCATAATCAGCCAACGGTGTTTGGCCGGTTCAGGAAAATTGATCGTCACGACTTCTACCTGCAGCAGTTGCCGCTGAGTGAGGTGGAATTCGCGATACTGATGAGTGATTTTTTTATTACCTTTGACGTCTGTTCAAAACGCTACGATGAGACCCGCTATTTTCCGGCGTCACCTTCCGCGCTGTTGGTGCTGGCCGGGCGGTTGGGGTTCAGTGCAGGCTTACCCTACCGTCCACTGACGGTAGCATTACTGTGTGAGGCGGCCAGCCTGGGCCGCTGGCCTGAGGGGAATGACTGAATAACGGTGTTCGCAAACGCGTCGTATACCTCGCGGCTGCTGAGCGAGGTCACGTCACGCGATGCCGGTTGCAGTACCTGATGCTTCACCTGCCACGGATGCCAGCAGGCCGGATCGCTGTCGCCAAACATCGCCACAACCGGCAGACCAAGCGCCGCCCCGATATGCATCGCCCCGCCATCACTGGTGACCAGTCCCTGACACAACGACATCGCCGCAATCAATTGCGGCAGGCTGGTGGTCGCCACCGCTTTCAGCGCCAGCTGCGGGCACAGCGCCATAATCTCGTGGGCCTTCTCGTCATCGCCAGGATGGCGCGGATTATCGCGACGACCAGGCGACCACAACAGCATGATCTGGCATGAATGCCGGGCGGCGAGGGTTTCGGCCAGTTCAGCAAAGCGCTCAGCTGGCCACTGCTGGCTCGGCTTACGGGCGCTGATTTGTAATGCATAGACCGGCTGAGAGGAGTCGATGGCGTAGCTTTTTCGCAGGTCGGCGGCAATCTCTGCATCCGGCATCAGCGTCAGCTTGCCCGGCGCAGCGGCGGCAAGGTTGAAAGGACGGGCCAGACTGTACAGGATCTCAGCGATATGAGCCTGCGCGGATGCCTGCGGCGCTAACAAGTGGGTGATCAGCGGATGTGGCTCTTCTCCCAGCGCAATCACCTGCCCCGGACGCACCATTTTCACCCACTTCAGGCCATGCTGATCCCAGCGGCTTTTCGCCAGAATCACCGTATCGTATCGGTTCTTTTTCAGCGTCAGCATCAGTTGCAGACGCTGCAGCAGGCAGGCGATTCTGCCCTGTCCCGCCTCGCGATGATGCGACTTGGTATAGTAAAACAGTTGCCGGATATCAGGATTGTGCTGCAGTACCGGTGCCGCATAATTGTTGGTTAACACATCAACCTGATGCTCACATGACTGATGCAGCGCGCTGATCAGCGGCGTAGTCAGTAAGGTATCGCCAATATTATCCCGACAAATAATCAAAACCCGCATCTCTGACATCCTTTGCGCAGCGGCTATGCCGTCTGGCTGGCTAAAAATAAGGCTCGCCACTGGCGTCCGCAAAGGGATAACCGTGACGGCATAAGTCAGCAATTAGTCAGCGCAGATCGGGGTTGGTTCAATAGCGGGAATAGCGGAAAGGGTAAAGCAGGCAACAAATAAAACAGGCCGCCCTGCTGGCAGCCTGAGAACATGCCCCACCCGGCGCTTATCTCCGGCACTCGCAATGGCTTAGCTCTTGAAGGGGCGTAAGAATCATCTCATTGTGCGGAGTTACCGGCTTAACAATAATTGCGGTTGTTACTATTAATCTGCGAAGTAAAAATGCACCCCCCACAACACACTCCGTTTCTGGCGGCGGGTTACTTTTCAACGTCACGAGCGGGCAGAACAGCGAACGTCGGGGTGACCGCAACGACGATATCGTTCTGGTCTGCCGATAATTCGATTGTTCTGCCTGGGTGATCGGCGCTTTACTGGCTCTGATTGATGGCCGATTGGGTCAGGGCTGGTCACAATCGACGCTACGCAACCCCAGCGCCAGACAGAAGGAAATCCTGTGCCCTACCAGCGCTTTATGTATCTCACCACCATACTGGCGGTGGTATTGAGTTATCTGACCCTGCCCGCGGTGATTAAGGGAATAAAGGTCAATCCGCAGATTGCCTGGCTGATCGCGCATCCCGACATCACTTTTGATCGGTTCAGCGAGTGTAAGCAGCACGTTTCTGATGCCAATGGGTGTTACAACGCTTACAGCGCCGCGGTTCAGCTTGCTGAGGCGCATGACTGTTCAGAAGATGGTCTTAAACGCAGGCTCAGATTCAAACGGCTGACCGAACATGCTGCGGATAGCGTGCTTGAAAATGAATTAAACAAGGCTTGCCCGGGACGGGTTGAAGCCAGCCGAATTGCCACTGATCAGCTCACAGTAACGCCGTCAGCGGCCAGGTGAGACGGTTAGCGCGGCTGTTGCCAGGTTTTAGTATGACCTTAGTTTTTCCAGCCTGACGCCGGATGCGCTCTGGCTGGCGAGCCAGTTTTTCCATAAAAAAACGGGAACGTTTCCGCTCCCGTTTTTAATCCACGTCATCCCGTCAGGGATTACATATTTTCGATGATCGCGTCACCAAACTCTGAACATTTCAGCAGTTTAGCGCCATCCATCAGGCGTTCGAAATCGTAAGTCACGGTCTTGTTAGCGATAGCGCCTTCAACACCTTTAACAATCAGGTCTGCCGCTTCGAACCATTCCATGTGACGCAGCATCATTTCTGCTGACAGGATCACTGAACCTGGGTTCACTTTATCCTGACCGGCATACTTAGGTGCAGTACCGTGCGTGGCTTCGAACAGCGCGCACTCATCACCAATGTTAGCGCCTGGTGCAATACCGATACCGCCAACCTGCGCCGCCAGGGCGTCGGAGATGTAGTCACCGTTCAGGTTCATACAGGCGATAACGTCATATTCAGCCGGACGCAGCAGGATTTGCTGCAGGAACGCATCGGCAATCACATCTTTAACGATGATCTCTTTACCGGTGTTCGGGTTTTTGAACTTCATCCACGGGCCGCCGTCGATCAGTTCGCCGCCGAACTCTTCTTTCACTAACTGGTAACCCCAGTCTTTGAACGAGCCTTCGGTGAACTTCATGATGTTGCCTTTGTGGACCAGAGTCAGGGAATCACGATCGTTGGTGATGGTGTATTCCACTGCCGCGCGTACCAGACGCTTGGTACCCTCTTCCGAGCACGGCTTAACGCCGATACCACACTGCTCAGGGAAGCGAATTTTCTTCACGCCCATCTCTTCGCGCAGGAACTTGATCACTTTGTCCGCTTCGGCAGAACCCGCTTTCCACTCGATACCAGCATAGATATCTTCGGAGTTTTCACGGAAGATCACCATGTCGGTCTCTTCAGGACGTTTAACCGGGCTTGGCGTGCCTTTGTAGTAACGTACCGGACGCAGGCAGACGTAGAGGTCCAGCTCCTGACGCAGGGCAACGTTCAGTGAACGAATACCGCCGCCGACCGGGGTGGTCAGTGGGCCTTTGATGGCAACACGATATTCTTTAATTAAGTCGAGGGTTTCCTGTGGCAGCCAGACGTCCTGGCCGTAAAGTTCCACGGATTTCTCACCGGTGTAAATCTCCATCCAGGAGATTTTGCGCTCGCCGTTGTAGGCTTTCTTCACCGCAGCGTCGACCACTTTCAGCATCACTGGTGAAACATCAACGCCGATACCGTCACCCTCAATGTAAGGAATGACCGGATTATTCGGGACAACCAGTTTGCCCTGGTTCAGGGTGATTTTTTGACCTTCCGCCGGAACAACTACTTTGCTTTCCATTAACCTCTCCTAGGCGATTTTGTTAATGATTTGTAAGATGCGGGTCAATACTACTTGAATATTTCCGTCACGCCAATCACCGCAATTTCGCGTTATAATGCGCCCATTGTTTCTGACTGCAAAGCCCATGCGAAAAACATCTCAACGAATTCACCAGGATAAACGATTCAGCCGCCCGACGCGTGATGCGCGACGGGCCCCTGAGCGTAGTGCCGCGCCGCGCCGCGTGGTGCTGTTTAACAAACCCTTCGATGTTTTGCCACAGTTCACCGATGAAGCGGGCCGTCGTACCCTGAAAGATTTCATCAGCGTGGCCGGGGTCTATGCCGCGGGCCGTCTCGATCGCGACAGCGAAGGGTTGATGGTACTGACCAACGAGGGTGCCTTACAGGCCGCGCTAACCCAGCCCGGCAAACGCACCGGCAAGATCTACTATGTTCAGGTCGAAGGCGAGCCGCAGGAGAGCGACCTGCAACCGTTGCGGGATGGGGTTAGTCTGAAAGATGGCCCAACCCTGCCGGCGCAGGTCGAGAAAGTCGCTGAACCGGCGTGGCTCTGGCCGCGCCAGCCGCCGATTCGCGAGCGTAAAAATATCCCGACCCAGTGGCTTAAAGTGACGCTGTATGAGGGCCGCAACCGCCAGCTGCGCCGGATGACGGCCCATATTGGTTTTCCAACTCTGCGGCTGATCCGTTATGCGATGGGCGGCTATACGCTCGATAATCTGGCGCCCGGCGCATGGCGCGATGCTGACGACAGTCCAGCCTGACAGAGCGATTTTTTATAACGTCAGGTTAACAATTCCGGAGGAACGATGTTTAAACCTCATGTCACGGTCGCCTGTTTAGTGCAGGCGGAAGGTGAACTGCTGGTAGTAGAAGAGACCATTAAGGGACAGCCTACCTGGAATCAGCCAGCCGGACACCTTGAAGCGGACGAAACGCTGCAGCAAGCCGCGCAACGTGAATTATATGAAGAGACCGGTATCGCGGCAGAAATGGCCTATTTAATCACCGTTCATCAGTGGATAGCGCCTGATAATACGCCTTTTGTGCGTTTTCTGTTTGGCCTCGATCTGGCCAAAAAGCAGCCAACCCAGCCGCAGGATAGCGATATCGATTGCTGCTGGTGGTTGCCGCCAGCGCAGATTCTCACCGCGTCTAACCTGCGTTCACCGTTGGTGGCGGAAAGCGTACGGCTGTGGCAACAGGGCGCGCGCTATCCGTTACATCTGGTCAGCGCGTTCCGCTGGCCGTTTCATGAGGGTGCGCGCCCGTCTTCTGCATGGTAGAATGCGCCGCCTGTTTTTTTATCGTTATGCGAGCGTGTCATGTCTGACAACAGCCAGAAAAAAGTGATCGTCGGTATGTCCGGCGGCGTCGATTCTTCCGTTTCCGCCTGGTTACTGCAACAGCAGGGCTACCAGGTCGAAGGCCTGTTCATGAAGAACTGGGAAGAGGACGATGGCGAGGAATATTGTACTGCCGCGGACGATCTGGCGGATGCGCAAGCGGTGTGCGACAAACTGGGTATTAAGCTGCACAAGGTCAACTTTGCCGCTGAATACTGGGATAACGTCTTTGAGCACTTCCTCGAAGAGTATAAAGCGGGTCGTACGCCGAACCCCGATATCCTGTGCAATAAAGAGATCAAATTCAAAGCGTTCCTCGAGTTCGCGGCTGAAGATCTCGGCGCGGATTTCATTGCCACCGGCCACTATGTTCGTCGTCAGGACGTAGAGGGTCAGAGCCAGCTGCTGCGCGGCCTGGATGGCAACAAAGATCAGAGTTACTTCCTGTATACCCTGAGCCACCAGCAGATTGCTCAGAGTCTGTTCCCGGTCGGCGAGCTGGAAAAGCCCGAGGTGCGCCGCATCGCTGAACAGCTGGATTTAATTACCGCCAAAAAGAAAGACTCTACCGGCATCTGCTTTATCGGTGAGCGCAAATTCCGTGACTTCCTGGCGCGTTATCTGCCGGCTCAGCCCGGTGAGATTGAGACCGTGGACGGTCAGATCGTCGGCGAACATCAGGGTCTGATGTACCATACGCTGGGCCAGCGCAAAGGTCTGGGTATCGGCGGCCTGAAAGAGAGCAAAGATGATCCCTGGTATGTGGTCGACAAAGATGTGGCGCGCAATCGGCTGATTGTCGCACAGGGTGGCGATCATCCGCGTCTGATGTCGGTCGGCCTGATCGCGCAGCAGCTGCACTGGGTCGATCGTCAGCCAATCGCGGCTCCGCTGCGCTGTACGGTTAAAACCCGCTATCGCCAGACCGACATCCCGTGTGAGATCATTCCGCATGGCGAAGACCGGATTGAAGTCCGTTTTGATGAACCTGTCGCGGCGGTCACGCCCGGACAATCTGCGGTGTTCTATCTTGGCGAGGTCTGCCTGGGTGGCGGCATTATCGAAGAGCGTCTGCCGTTAGTCGCAAAATAAGCCGCCTTAACCCGGCGTTCATGACGCGTAAACAGGAGTAACCGTGGCGAAGAACTATCAGGAAATCACACTGGCGCTGGCAGGCATCTGTCAGTCGGCCCATCTGGTGCAGCAGCTGGCACAGCAGGGTCACTGTCAGCCCGAGGCGTTTACCGTGACGCTGCGCAGCGTGCTGGATCTCAATCCCAGCTCGACGCTGGCGGTGTTTGGCAACAATGAAGCCAACCTGCGCCTCGGCCTCGAAACCCTGATGGCGGTGCTCAACAGCAGCAGTCGTCAGGGCGCGGGCGCGGAACTGACGCGTTATACCCTTAGCATGATGGTGCTGGAACGTAAGCTCAGCGCCAATAAATCAGCGATGGCGACGCTGGCCCAGCGTATCAGCCAGCTCGACCGTCAGCTGGCGCACTACGAACTGGAATCCGATACCATTCTGAGCGCTATGGCCGGCATCTACGTTGACGTTATCAGCCCGTTAGGTCCGCGTATCCAGGTGACCGGTTCACCCGCCGTGCTGCAGAATCCGCAGTTGCAGAGTAAAGTGCGGGCCACGCTGTTAGCCGGCATTCGTGCCGCCGTTTTGTGGCAGCAGGTCGGCGGTGGCCGTCTGCAACTGATGTTTTCGCGCCAACGCTTGCTGCGTGAAGCAAAGACCCTCTTATCCCGGCTGCCACTGACTTACTAAGTCGGTGCGGCAAAATACTGTTAAATGATTCAGGAGTTGCACTGATGGAATTATCCTCTCTGACCGCCGTCTCACCTGTCGATGGTCGTTACGGCGATAAAGTCAGCCCGCTGCGTGCGATTTTCAGCGAATTTGGTTTGCTGAAATTCCGCGTTGAGGTTGAAGTTCGCTGGTTACAAAAACTGGCCGCGACCGCAGAGATCAAGGAAGTTCCTGCATTTGATGCCGACGCAAACGCTTTCCTTGACGCGATTGTCAGCAATTTTTCGGAAGACGATGCGGCGCGCATCAAGACCATTGAGCGCACCACCAATCACGACGTTAAAGCGGTCGAATATTTCCTGAAAGAGAAAGTGGCGGACGTCCCTGCCCTGCATGCGGTATCTGAGTTCATTCACTTCGCCTGCACCTCCGAAGATATCAACAACCTCTCTCATGCGCTGATGCTGGAAACCGCGCGCCGCGACGTGATCCTGCCTTACTGGCAGCAGCTGATCGCCGCTGTAAAAGGCCTGGCGTCAGAATACCGTGATATTCCGCTGCTCTCCCGCACGCATGGCCAGCCCGCCACGCCGTCCACCATGGGCAAAGAGATGGCCAATGTCGCCTATCGTCTGGAGCGCCAGCTGCGTCAGCTGAGCCAGATTGAGGTGCTGGGCAAAATCAACGGTGCGGTCGGTAACTATAACGCCCACATCGCCGCGTATCCGGAAGTTGACTGGCATCAGCTGAGCGAGCGTTTTGTTACTTCGCTCGGCATTAGCTGGAACCCCTACACCACCCAGATTGAGCCGCATGACTACATCGCAGAGATGTTCGACTGCATCGCCCGCTTCAACACCATCCTGATCGATTTCGATCGTGATATCTGGGGCTACGTGGCGCTGAATCATTTCAAACAGAAAACCATCGCTGGCGAAATCGGTTCCTCAACCATGCCGCACAAAGTAAACCCGATCGATTTCGAAAATTCCGAAGGCAATCTGGGTCTGGCAAACGCGGTGATGCAGCATCTGGCCAGCAAGTTGCCGGTCTCCCGCTGGCAGCGCGACCTGACCGACTCCACCGTACTGCGTAACCTCGGCGTCGGCATTGGCTATGCGCTGATCGCCTATCAGGCAACGCTGAAAGGCATTTCAAAACTTGAAGTGAACCGCGATCGTCTGCTCGATGAACTGGATCATAACTGGGAAGTGCTGGCCGAACCGATCCAGACGGTGATGCGCCGTTATGGCATTGAAAAGCCGTACGAGAAGCTGAAAGAGCTGACGCGCGGCAAACGGGTTGATGCGGCGGGCATGCAGGCCTTTATCGACAGCCTGGCGCTGCCGGAAGAGGAAAAAGTGCGTCTGAAGCAGATGACGCCAGCCAACTATATCGGCCGTGCTATCCAGATGGTTGACGATCTGAAATAATCCCCTCCGCAGACCGGTTCAGGCCGGTCTGCGTTAACATCTTGTTTAGTTCATTTCGCGTATACTTTCTGCAATTTGACTCATTCAGATAGTAAGGAATTCCTATGCGTGTTCTGGTAGTGGAAGACAATGCTCTGCTGCGCCATCATCTCGCCGTGCAGTTACGTGATATGGGCCATCAGGTTGATGCCGCCGAAGACGCCAAAGAAGCCGACTATTTTCTTCGCGAGCACCTGCCGGACATCGCGCTGGTCGATTTAGGCCTGCCGGATGAAGATGGCATGTCACTGATCCGCCGCTGGCGCAGTGATGCCGTGCGTCAGCCGATTCTGGTGCTGACCGCCCGTGAAGGCTGGCAGGCAAAAGTGCAAGCGCTGGAAGCCGGTGCGGATGATTACGTCACCAAGCCGTTTCATATTGAAGAGGTGGCGGCACGGCTGCAGGCGCTGATGCGGCGCAATAGCGGCCACGCATCGCAGATCATCGATATGTCGCCGTTTCAGGTTGATTTGTCCCGTCGCGAACTGACGGTGAATGAGCAGCCGGTGAAGCTGACCGCCTTTGAATATACCATCGTCGAAACCCTGATTCGCAACGCCGGTAAAGTGGTGAGCAAGGATTCGCTGATGCTGCAACTCTATCCCGACGCAGAACTGCGTGAAAGCCACACCATCGACGTGCTGATGGGGCGTCTGCGCAAAAAGATTCTGGCGTTGCATCCCGCCGACGTCATCGCCACCGTGCGTGGCCAGGGTTACCGCTTTGATCTCTGACCATGTCCTGGTTTAGTCGTTATCGCCCGATTTCGCTGCGCGCCCGTTTTCTGCTGGCCTCCGCAGCGATTGTCCTGTTCCTCTCCCTCTCCTATGGCATGGTCGCGGTTATTGGCTATGTGGTGAGCTTCGATAAAAACACCTATCGGGTGATGCGGGGCGAAAGCAATCTGTTCTTTACGCTGGCGCAGTGGCATGACAATCAGCTCACCATTGCCCAGCCGGAACGGATGACGCTTAACTTCCCGACGCTGGTGTTCATTTACGACGAGCACGGCAAGCTGCTGTGGCAGCAACGCGACGTGCCGGAGATCCGCAAGAAAATCCACCGTGACTGGCTGATCAAACCGGATTTCTACGAGATTGATACCAGCAACGGCACCAGCCTGGCGGCGATGGGGGATAACCTCAGCGCGAAACGGCGACTGCATGCCTGGGATACCGACAGTGACGATACCTTCACCCACTCCGTTGCGGTTAACCGCTATGACGCTACCACCAATCTGCCAGCGCTGACCATTGTGGTGGTCGACTCGATCCCGCAGGAGTTACAGCATTCGGATGTGGTGTGGTCATGGTTCAGCTATGTGCTGGCGGCTAACCTGATCCTGATCGTGCCGCTGCTGTGGCTGGCGGCGCACTGGAGCCTGCGTCCGATTGGCGCACTGACTCAGCAGGTGCGGGAACTGGAGACCAGCCAGCGTGAAAAACTGGATGATAATCCGCCGCAGGAATTGCGCAGCCTGGTGCGCAACCTCAACCTGCTGCTGACGAACGAACGGCAGCGCTATACCCGTTATCGCACCACTCTGTCGGACCTGACGCACAGTCTCAAAACCCCGCTGGCGGTACTGCAAAGCACCCTGCGGTCGCTACGCAGCGGCAAAGAGTTGACGGTAGAAGAGGCTGAACCGGTGATGCTGGAGCAGATCAGCCGCATCTCGCAACAGGTCGGTTATTACCTGCATCGCGCCAGTATGCAGGCCGATCACAATCCGCTGCAGCGCGACCTGCATTCGGTCTCCGGTCTGCTCGACAGCCTGTGTTCGGCGCTGAACAAGGTTTATCAGCGTAAAGGGGTGGCAATCACCCTCGATATCTCACCGGAACTCACTTTCGTCGGCGACCAGAACGATTTTATGGAAGTGATGGGTAACGTGCTGGATAACGCCTGTAAATATTGCCTCGAGTTTATTGAAGTCAGCGCTTATCAGAGCGAAAAAGCGCTGCATCTCTACATAGACGATGACGGTCCCGGTATTCCGGAGAGCAAACGCGATCTGGTGTTTGTCCGCGGTCAGCGCGCCGACACCCTGCGCCCCGGTCAGGGACTGGGGCTGGCGGTGGTGCTGGATATACTTGAGCAATATGCGGGTAAGGTTATCGCTTCAGGCAGCGCACTGGGTGGCACCCGGATGGAAGTAGTCTTTCAGCGCCAGGAAGTCGAACATCGCCGCGAGTAGAAAACCGTCCGGGCTGTTATACTTGCTGGCATTTACAGCCCTAAGCGGAACCCTTGTATGGACTATCAGCTCGATCTCAACTGGCCCGATTTTATTCAACGCTACTGGCAAAAACGCCCGGTGGTACTGAAGCGTGGCTTCAAAAACTTTGTCGATCCCCTTTCTCCGGATGAACTGGCCGGACTGGCGATGGAAAACGAGGTAGATAGCCGCCTGGTGAGCCATCAGGATGGCAAATGGCAGGTCAGTCACGGCCCGTTTGAGAGCTACGACCATCTGGGTGAGAATAACTGGTCGCTGCTGGTGCAGGCGGTTAATCACTGGCATGAACCTTCTGCCGCCCTGATGCGCCCTTTCCGCTTTTTGCCTGACTGGCGTATCGATGACCTGATGGTGTCGTTCGCGGTGCCGGGAGGCGGTGTCGGTCCGCATTTCGATCAGTATGACGTCTTCATTATTCAGGGCAGTGGCCGTCGCCGCTGGCGCGTCGGTGAAAAAGTGCCGATGAAGCAGCATTGCCCTCATCCGGATCTGCTGCAGGTGGAACCGTTCGATGCCATTATTGATGAAGAGATGGAGCCGGGCGATATCCTCTACATTCCGCCTGGATTCCCGCACGAAGGCTATTCGCTGGAAAATGCGCTGAACTATTCGGTGGGTTTCCGTGCGCCAAGCGGACGTGAACTGATCAGCGGCTTTGCCGATTACGCGCTGGCCAACGAGCTGGGCAGCCTGCGCTTTAGCGATCCGGACGTGCCGTCGCGCGAGTGCCCTTCACAGATCCTGCCGCAGGAGATTGAAGGCGTCCGTCAGGTGATGCTGGACGTGATCAACCAACCGGAACACTTTGCTCAGTGGTTTGGCGAGTTTATTTCTCAATCCCGTCATGAGCTGGATGTCGCGCCGCCAGAGCCGCCTTATCAGCCTGATGAGATTTATGACGCGCTGCAACAGGGTGATGCGCTGAGCCGGTTGGGTGGCCTGCGGGTCCTGACAATTGGCGATGCGGTCTACGTCAACGGTGAGCGGGTTGAATGTTCACATCCTGAAGTGATGGCCGTGCTGGCGCATCATTATCGCATCACGCTGGAAGATCTCGGGGATGCGCTGGACGATCCGGCGGTGCTGGCGCAGATTGCCGGTCTGGTGAATGCCGGATACTGGTATTTTGGCGAAGAATAACTGACCTGGAGGGCAGACGCATCCGCCGCCTGCCCTCCGCAAGCCAGTCTCCTCATCAGGCTCTCCGCCATTAGCGGCAGAGAGCCTGCTTCAGTAAAACCCCGTTCGCAACTTAACCTTTCTTCTGCGCCGCCAGTTCCGACAACCGCACAATCACCTCCACTGACTTCGCCATGATATTCAGCGAGGCAAATTCATGTTTGCCGTGATAGTTGTAGCCGCCGGTAAACAGGTTCGGACACGGCAAGCCTTTCCATGACAGCGCGGATCCGTCAGTACCGCCGCGAATCGGTTTGACCACCGGCTCAATAGCGCAGTCACGCATCGCCTGTAGCGCTAACTCAATGATATGCGGGAAAGGTTCCACCTTTTCACGCATGTTGCGATAGCTGTTGGTGATCTCTACGGTGACGGAACAATCTTTATGCAGGGTTTTGGTCATCTCCGTCGCAATCTGCTGTAGCGTCTGTTTGCGCTGCTCAAAACTGTCGGTATCAAAGTCGCGAATAATGTAATGCAGCTCAGCGTGTTCAACCGTGCCTTTCATCTGGTGCAGATGATAGAAGCCCTCATAGCCTTCGGTGTACTGCGGCTTTTCATTGGCCGGCACGGCGGCATGGAACTGATTGGCCAGATCCAGCGCGTTAACCATCACCCCTTTGGCTGAGCCAGGATGCACATTATTGCCCACGATTTTGACCGTGGCGGAGGCGGCATTAAAGTTTTCATACTCAAACTCCCCCAGGTCGCTGCCGTCAACGGTGTAGGCCCAGTCAGCGGCAAAGCCTTCGACATCAAAATGCGAGGTGCCGCGCCCAATCTCTTCGTCGGGCGTAAAGGCGACGCGGATGGCACCATGCGGAATATCACTGTCCGCCAGCCGCGCCATCGCCGTCATAATTTCGGCAATACCGGCCTTGTCGTCCGCCCCCAGCAGGGTTTTGCCATCGGTGGTAATCAGCGTGTGGCCGATCAGCTTGTGCAGCACCGGAAACATCACCGGCGAAAGGATCTCATCGCCATTGCCCAGCGCAATGTCACCGCCGCGGTAATTCTCAATAATCTGCGGATTAACATGTTTCGCGGTAAAGTCAGGCGAGGTATCCATATGGGAGATAAAACCAATCACCGGCGTTGGCCAGTCTACATTGGCCGGCAGCGTGCCCATGACGCAACAGTGATCGCTTAACGTGACGTCAACAAAACCCAACGCCAGCAGTTCTTCCTGCAGCTGACGCGCCAGCGTCCACTGCCCTTCACTGCTTGGCACCTGACGCGCCTGCGGTTTTGCCTGGGTTTCGACTGCGACGTAACTCAAAAAACGCTCAAGTAACTGTTCCATATCCCATCCTTTAAAAGTGCCGTCCGTTATTATTCACAGACCAGCCGGACGCAACGTTGCGTCAAATCATCAGCAGACAGGTTAGCGCTGTCGATCCCATTTGGGGAAGCGATCACGCCGAAAAAAAAGCCGGATTGTGAGATTGTTGCGGCAAGTCTCGCAATGTGTTGTTAACAATCCTGATTATCGCCTGCCCGGTGGGGTCAAAACATGGCATTGCCACATTTTTCAGGTATCATCCGCCCCTTCTTGCTGGCTGGCCGCAGTAGACGGCTATGCTGTAACCTGTTCGACCTTTGACAGACTGAGACTAAAATGACGCAAACACGCGCACAGCAGGCGCTGGTTACGCTTTCTGGCATCAGTAAAGCTTTCGATGGCAAAACCATCATTGATGATTTTAATCTGACCATTCACCACGGCGAATTTATTACCCTGCTCGGTCCGTCGGGCTGCGGCAAAACCACCATTCTGCGACTGATCGCCGGACTGGAAGAGGCGGATCGCGGTCGCATCCTGCTGGACAATCAGGATATTACTGACACCGTGGCTGAACACCGCCACGTCAATACGGTGTTTCAGAGCTACGCGCTGTTCCCGCATATGACGGTATTTGAGAACGTCGCGTTTGGTCTGCGGATGCAAAAAACGCCGGCGGCACAAATCACTACCCGGGTTAATGATGCGCTGGCAATGGTGCAGCTGGAAAGCTTTGCCGATCGGCGTCCCCATCAGCTGTCGGGCGGACAGCAACAGCGCGTCGCTATCGCCCGCGCGGTCGTTAACCGGCCAAAAGTTCTGCTGCTGGACGAGTCACTCTCTGCGCTGGACTACAAGCTGCGTAAGCAGATGCAGAATGAGCTAAAAGCGCTACAGCGCAAGCTGGGTATTACCTTTGTTTTCGTCACCCACGATCAGGAAGAGGCGCTGACCATGTCCGATCGGATTGTGGTGATGCGCGACGGGAAAATTGTGCAGGATGGCACGCCACGTGAGATCTACGAAGAACCTGATAATCTGTTTGTCGCCCGCTTTATCGGTGAGATCAACGTCTTTGATGCCGAAGTGATCGCCAGCGACAGCGCACCATTAATACGCGCCAGAGTGGAAGGTCGTGAGTGTGATATCCACTGTGCTTTCCCGGTCCGGCCAGGCGATCGGCTGCACGTGATGCTGCGCCCGGAGGATTTGCGGGTGGAGGAGATTCATGGTGATAGCGCGGCTGACGGCCTGATCGGTTATGTCCGTGAGCGTAACTACAAAGGCATGACGCTGGAATCTACCGTAGAACTGGAGAACGGCAAGCTGGTAACGGTGAGCGAGTTCTTTAATGAAGACGATCCTGACTTTGACCACTCACTGAACCAGAAAATGGCGGTGAACTGGGTGCCCAGCTGGGAGGTGGTATTGCCGTATGAAGCTGATGCGTAATGGTTTCCAGAAAAGCGTCATTGCGCTGATAGTTGGCTGGCTGGCGCTGTTTGTCTTTCTGCCCAATCTGATGATTTTTATCACCAGCTTCCTGACACGTGACGATGCACACTTTGTCAGCGCGGTATTTACCCTTAGCAACTACACGCGCCTGCTTGATCCGCTGTATGCCGAAGTGCTGCTGCATTCGCTTAATATGGCGCTGATTGCCACCCTCTGCTGCCTGCTGCTGGGCTACCCGTTCGCCTGGTGCCTGACGATGTTACCGGCGCGACTGCGTCCGCTGATGCTGTTTCTGTTGATAGTTCCGTTCTGGACCAACTCACTGATCCGCATCTATGGGCTGAAAATATTCCTCAGTACCCGCGGCTGGCTGAATGATTTTCTGCTGTCGATCGGCCTGATCGATAAGCCGTTTCGTATTATCTATACCCCGGAAGCGGTGGTGCTCGGGCTGATCTACATTCTGCTGCCGTTTATGGTGCTGCCGCTTTACTCCAGTCTGGAGAAGCTGGATAAACCGCTGCTCGAAGCGGCGCGTGATTTGGGTGCCGGAAAAATACAGACCTTTTTCCGCATCATCCTGCCGCTCACCATGCCGGGAATTATCGCCGGATGCCTGCTGGTGTTGATCCCGGCGATGGGGCTGTTCTATGTGGCGGATTTGATGGGCGGCGCGAAAAACCTGCTGATTGGCAACGTGATCAAGAGTCAGTTCCTCAATATTCGTGACTGGCCGTTTGGTGCCGCCACCAGCATTGTGATGACGCTGTTAATGGGCCTGCTGCTGCTGATTTACTGGCGCGTTGCGCGGCTGCTGAATAACAAGGTGGATTTAGGATGATGACACGCCTGTTACGCGGCAGTTTTATGACGCTCATTTATGCCTGGTTCTATATTCCGATTGTGATTTTAATCGTGAATTCGTTCAACGCTTCCCGCTTTGGCATTAACTGGCAAGGGCTCACTACCCGGTGGTATCACCTGCTGCTGAACAACGACAGCCTGCTGCAGGCGGCGCAGCATTCGCTGATCATGGGCGTGCTGTCGGCCAGCTGTGCGACGCTGATAGGCTCGCTCACTGCGGTAGCGCTCTATCGCTATCGCTTTCGCGGCAAGCCTTTTGTCAGCGGCATGCTGTTTGTGGTGATGATGTCGCCAGATATTGTGATGGCGATTTCGCTGCTGGTGCTGTTTATGCTGCTGGGGATCTCGCTGGGATTCTGGTCGCTGCTGTTCTCCCACATCACCTTCTGTCTGCCGTTTGTGGTGATCACCGTTTACTCGCGGCTGAAAGGCTTTGATGTGCGGATGCTGGAAGCGGCAAAAGATCTGGGTGCCAGCGAGACCACAATTCTGCGCAAAATTATCCTGCCGCTGGCTATGCCAGCCGTCGCGGCCGGATGGTTGCTGAGCTTTACCCTGTCAATGGATGATGTGGTGGTCTCTTCGTTTGTGACCGGCCCCACCTTTGAAATATTGCCGCTGAAAATTTACTCAATGGTAAAAGTGGGCGTTTCGCCTGAAGTGAATGCGCTCGCCACGATTCTGATGTTGCTGTCGTTGCTGCTGGTGGCGGGCAGTCAGTGGTTACTGCGTGACAGAAATAAATAACCGAGGATTGATAATGAAAAAATGGTCTCACTGGCTGGCGGCTGGCGCGCTGGCACTGGGGATGCAGTCTGCTCAGGCGGACGACGGTAAAACGCTCTACTTCTATAACTGGACCGAGTATGTCCCGCCGGGTCTGCTGGAACAGTTCACCAAAGAGACCGGCATCAAGGTGATCTACTCGACTTATGAATCCAATGAGAGCATGTACGCCAAGCTCAAAACCTGGAAAGATGGCGCTTACGATCTGGTGGTGCCCTCAACCTATTTTGTCGCCAAAATGCGTAACGAAGGCATGTTGCAGAAGATCGACAAGAGCCAGTTGAGCAACTTCAGCAATCTGGATCCGAATCTGCTGAACAAGCCGTTCGATCCCAATAACGATTACTCCATTCCCTACATCTGGGGTGCGACCGCCATTGGCGTGAACAGTGACGAGATCGATCCAAAGAGCGTCACCCGTTGGGCCGATTTGTGGAAGCCTGAATATAAGCAGAGCCTGTTGCTGACCGACGATGCGCGGGAAGTGTTTCAGATGGCGCTGCGTAAGCTGGGTTACTCCGGAAACACCCGCGATCCGGCGCAGATCAAGGCTGCCTATCAGGAGCTGAAAAAGCTGATGCCCAACGTGCTGGCGTTCAACTCCGATAATCCGGGCAACCCGTTTATGGAAGGCGAAGTGAATCTGGGGATGATCTGGAACGGATCGGCCTATGTGGCCCGGCAGGCGGGCACCCCACTGACGATCGTCTGGCCTGCAGAAGGCGGCATTTTCTGGATGGATAATCTGGCCATTCCCGCCAACGCGAAGAACAAAGCGGGCGCGCTGAAGCTGATCAACTTCCTGCTGCGCCCGGACGTGGCGGCAAAAGTGGCGGAAACCATCGGTTACCCGACGCCGAATCTGGCCGCGAAGAAGCTGTTACCGGCCTCGGTGGCAAACGATCCGTCACTCTATCCGTCTGCTGACGTCATTCAGCACGGTGAATGGCAGGATGATGTCGGCGATGCCAGCGTGCAGTACGAGACGCTGTTCCAGCAGCTGAAAGCGGGCCGCTAAGCCACAGAAGCCGGGCGGCCCGTCGTCACCCGGCTTATTTATACAGGCCACGCAGCAGCGTATGCACAAACTCCGGCACCACTTCACTGGCCAGGCCGTAATGCCGCTCGGCAAACTCATTGCCAACCTGACTCGGTTCCAGATTCAGCTCAACGGTATGCGCACCCTGCAGTTTGGCTTCATGGACAAAGCCTGCTGCCGGATAGACATGGCCAGAGGTCCCGATAGCAATAAAGTAATCGGCCTGCTCCAGTGCCTGATAGATCTGCTCCATGCCCAGCGGCATTTCACCAAACCACACCACATGCGGACGCAGCGCTGAAGGAAACTGGCAGCAGGTACAGCGGTCGTCAGGAGTAATATCCCCGGTCCACTCAATCACCTGACCGCTGTTGACGCAGCGCACTTTCAGCAGCTCACCGTGCATATGCAGTACCCGGGCATTGCCGGCACGCTCATGCAGGTTATCAATATTCTGGGTTACCAGCAGGAAGTTATCGCCTAACACCTGTTCCAGTTCGGCCAGCGCCAGATGGGCGGCATTAGGCTGAATCTCTGCCTGCTGCAGTTGCTGACGACGGGCGTTATAGAAACGTTGCACCAGCGCAGGATCGCGCTGAAAGCCTTCCGGGGTCGCAACATCTTCGACATGATGCTCTTCCCACAAACCATCAGCGGCGCGGAAGGTGCGGATACCGGACTCGGCTGAAATGCCAGCGCCGGTCAGCACCACAACGTGCGGCTGTGGATGGGCGGCCAGCTCGGCCTGACGATCACGCTCGAAAATTCGCTGGCGAAAGCGCTGATGCACCTTTCTCCGGGTCTTTTTAAGGCGGGCAAGTCGTATGCGGCGACGTGGTGTACGCATAAAATCTCCTGGAGCAGCGGCTTCGGCGAGCCGCTATAAACAAATTCTGGGCTGAATTCACCCGATAATAACGGTTGCGCATGACAGCGCCATGCAGCAGAGGCCGAAAATGTGCGCGGCGCGAAGAGTGAATTCGCGCCGCGTGTCAATTACTGTCCGCTCAGTACCCGAGCCGGGTCGATGCGGCTGGCGCGTCTGGCTGGATACCAGCTGGCCACCAGGCTCAGCACGATGGCGGTGATCAGGACCGAGAACACATCGACCCAGTGCAGCTCCGACGGCAGGAAGTCGATAAAGTAGATATCGCCGGCCAGCAGATGATGGCCGGTGAGCGACTCCAGCCCGCGCACCAGATGCGTCAGGTTCAGTGATACCAGCACGCCCACCACCACGCCGCTGACGCTGCCGAGCAAGCCCGCCAGCAGACCGTACCAGATGAAGATGGCGCGGATCAGGCGATCTTTGGCACCGAGCGTCCGGAGCACCGCAATGTCGCTGCTTTTGTCTTTGACCGCCATCACCAGGGTGGAAACGATGTTGAAGCAGGCGACGCCAATTACCAGCACCATCGCCAGATACATAATGGCGCGAATCATCTGAATGTCGCGGTACATGTAGCCGTAGGTGCCGATCCAGCTTTTGATATAGACATAGGAATGGGTCGCTTCACCAGCGTCACGCACCAGCTTAACCGCCTGGAACGGATCGTTCATTTTCAACGCAATGCCGGTTACGCTGTTGCCCATATCAAGATACTGTTGCGCATCGGCCAGCGGCACCAGCGCCAGGCTGTGATCGAGCATGCCACTCAGTTGCAGGATACCACTGACCTGAAGCCGTATGCGCTTCGGTTGCAGCAGTTTGTTATCCCCATCGTTATTCGGGATCATGATGGTGATCCAGTCACCCTGTTTGACTTTGAGCGTAGTGGCAATGCCGCCGCCGAGGATGATCTGCTGCTTACCGGCGGCAAACGTCGACCAGCCGTTGTTAGCGACAAACTGCGGCAGTGCGCTCAGTCGCGGCTCCTGCGCCGGATCCACGCCTTTAACCTGCAGCGCTTCGAGTCGCGCACCGCTTTCAATCAGTCCGGTGAAATTGACATACGGGGCCGCCGCCGCAATGCCTGGCACCTTTTCAATCGGCGCAATCATTGATTGCCAGCGCTGAAACGGCTGATTGACCGCCTCAATCTCACCGTGCGGGACCACGGCCAGAATGCGGTTATTTAGCTCACGCTCAAACCCGTTCATCGCGCTCAGGCCAATGATTAATACCGCCACACCCAGCGCAATACCGATGGTTGAGATCACCGAAATCAGCGATACCATGCCGCCACGGCGGCGACCACGGCTAAAGCGCAGGCCTAACAGCAGCGATAACGACGATCCCATTACTCTGCTCCTGCCATGCTCAGCTGTTCGCTTAACTGACCATCACGCATCTCCATCTGGCGCGACATCCGTTTCGCCAGTTGCAGATCGTGGGTCACCACCAGGAACGCGGTGCCCTGACGCACGTTGAGTTCACCTAGCAGGGCAAAAATGGCATCGGCGTTGCGCGCATCAAGGTTACCGGTGGGCTCATCCGCCATCACCAGACGAGGACGGTTGACCAGTGCCCGGGCAATCGCCACGCGCTGACGCTCGCCACCCGATAATTCTGACGGGCGGTGTGCGGCGCGATGATCCAGCCCGACGGCAGCCAGCATCTCGCGGGCGCGGTCCTGCGCTTCAGCTTTGGCGACTTTGCCAATCAGCAGCGGCATCGCCACGTTCTCCAGCGCACTAAAATCGGGCAGCAGATGGTGGAACTGATAGATAAAGCCCAGCTCGCGGTTGCGCAGATCCGCTTTAGCGGAGGAGGACATGGCGTTCAGCGACTGACCATCAAAGATCACGTCACCCGAGGTCGGGGCATCCAGACCGCCCAGCAGGTGCAACAGGGTACTTTTACCCGATCCGGAACTGCCGACAATCGCCGTCAGTTCGCCAGGCTGCAGGCTGAAAGCCACATTGCGCAGCACATCGGTCTGCACGCTGCCTTCCTGATAGCGTTTGCACAGGTCGCGACACTGCAACAAAGGAGAGTTACTCATAACGTAAAGCCTCAGCGGGTTGAACGGCGGCAGCGCGCCACGAAGGATAGAGCGTAGAAAGCAGCGCCACTACCATCGCGCTCAGGGCGATGGTCACCACTTGCCACAGATTAATGTCGACCGGCAGCGCTGCGCCATCGAGGAACAGGCCGATCACCGGCATCAGGTTATTCAGCTGGCTGGCCAGCAGTACGCCCAGCAGCGTACCGAGTAAGGTGCCGATAATGCCGGCGCTGGCGCCCTGTACCATGAACACCGCGACAATCTGCCGGCGTGTCAGCCCCTGCGTTTGCAGAATCGCTACTTCACCCTGCTTCTCCATAATCAGCAGGCCCAACGAGGTAATGATGTTAAAGGCGGCGACCGCAATGATCAGGCTCAGCAGCAGCCCCATCATGTTTTTCTCCATCCGCACCGCCTGGAACAGATCGCCCTTACGCTCGCGCCAGTCTTTCCACACCAGCCCGGCCGGCAGAGTTTGCTGACTGAGATTATCAACCTCCAGCGGCTTATCCAGCCATAAGCGCCAGCCGGTAATATTCCCGGCCGGATAGCGCATCACGCGCGACGCATCCTGTTGATTGACCAGAATCTGGTAGCCATCGACTTCGCTGTTGGCGGCATAGGTGCCCGCCACGGTGAACAGACGCTGACTCGGGACCCGCCCCATCGGGGTAAACTGACTGACCGACGGCACCATCAGACGCAGCTGATCGCCGCGCTTCACGCCAAGTTGTGATGCCAGCTGTTCGCCGAGGATCACATTATACTGGCCGGGTTGCAGCACGCTCTGTTGGGTATTGACCAGGAAAGGCGTCAGCGGATCTTTTTCATCCGGCTGAATACCGAGCATCACGCCGACCGAGACGCTGTGCGGACTTTGCAGCACCACGTTAGCGGTGGTCAGCGGCGCAATGCGGCTGACGCCCTGCAGCGCCAGGCTGGAAGGCGGTTGTTGTTGCGGGTTGAGACTGCCTTTGTCGCTGGTAATCAGCGCCTGCGGCATCAGCCCAAGAATATTGCCTTCAAGTTCACGTTCGAAGCCGTTCATGACTGACAGAACCGTCACCATCGCCAGCACGCCAAGCGTAATGCCAATAGTAGAAAGCCAGGAGACAAAGCGACCGAAGCGATCCGATGCGCGTCCGCGCATGTAACGCAGACCGATAAATAGCGCGACAGGTTGATACATGGAATCCAGTAAGCCGTTGCCTGAAAATAGGTAGTGGGATGATAAAGGAGCCGCTGCCTTTATGAAACCTCTAACCCTCTGAGTCGGCAGCAAAGTTGCATCAGAATAGGTCACGGCGAGCCACAAAGCGCAGGTATAGCGCCTAAAGCAGTCGGTTATTGGCGGATTATCCGCCACTCATCGCGCTAGACTACAATCAGTAAGACGATAAAGCGTGACGTTATCGCACAGCGGTAGAGGTAGCGACCATGTTTAAATTTCCCAAAGGCAGCATTGTAAAACATAAATCCGGGGAGATCAGAGGCGAAGTTATCAACGTCTTTGCGCAGGGAGATGCGCCAGCCGGCTACTACATAAAATGGGATGATGGCAATCATAGCTATCATTCTGAGCAGGAATTAACCTGGGCGAACATTGACCGCCCGCGCATGTATTACACACAGCAATCTATAAAATAAAATCCCCCCTGTCCGGGTCTTAACCCTCGTCGCCAGCGCGCGACGGGGGTTTTCCCGTTCCCTCTTCTCTGCAGGCCATTACCGCTGACCGTCGGGCAGCAGGAAAATTGTGCCGCAGAGGTGATCGCCATGACGTAATATGGAATGATTACGTCATGGTAAAAATGGAGCAACCCCGAGATCCCATGTCCGAACAGACTCGCTATACCCTGCCCGTTAAATCCGGCGATCACCGTCAGCTCGGCCAGCTCATTGGCGCTGCGCACGCGGTGGAGTGTGCCAGCATTACCGAGCGACATGCCGGTCCGGTGTTAATGATTACGCCCGATACCCAAACCGCCCTGCGTCTGCTGGACGAAATCCGCCAGTTTACCGACCTGCCGGTGGCGCATCTCGCCGACTGGGAGACGCTGCCCTACGACAGCTTTTCACCGCATCAGGATATTATCTCTGCCCGTCTGTCGACGCTTTATCAGCTGCCGGTGATGCAGCGCGGCATGCTGATTATGCCGGTCAATACCCTGATGCAGCGCGTCTGCCCGCACAGCTTCCTGCACGGCCATGCGCTGGTGATGAAGCAGGGACAGAAACTGTCGCGCGATCGCCTGCGCGATCAGCTGGAGCAGGCGGGTTACCGCCATGTCGATCAGGTGATGGAGCACGGTGAATACGCCACGCGCGGCGCGCTGCTCGACCTGTTCCCGATGGGCAGCGACCAGCCCTATCGCATCGACTTTTTTGATGACGAGATCGACAGCCTGCGCCTGTTCGATGTCGACAGCCAGCGTACGCTGGAAGCGGTCGCGGAAATCAACCTGCTGCCCGCGCATGAGTTCCCCAGCGACAAAGCGGCAATTGAACTGTTCCGCAGCCGCTGGCGCGAAATTTTTGATGTGCGCCGCGAGTCGGAGCATGTCTATCAGCAGGTCAGCAAAGGCACCCTGCCCGCCGGTATCGAATACTGGCAGCCGCTGTTTTTTGAGCAGCCGTTACCCAGCCTGTTCAGCTATCTGCCTGACAATACACTGATTGTTAACTGTGGCGATCTGGAAGGCAGCGCGACCCGCTTCTGGCAGGACGCTGAAGCTCGCTATGAGAACCGTCGGGTTGATCCGATGCGTCCGCTGCTGGAACCCACCAACCTGTGGTTACGCCCTGATGCGTTAATGGGTGAGCTGAAAAGCTGGCCGCGAATCCAGATGACCAATGAGCAGTTGCCCGCTAAAGCCGCCAACACCAACCTGGGTTATCAGCCGCTGCCCGACCTGACGGTGCAGGCGCAGGCTAAAGCGCCGCTGGATCATCTGCGTCAGTTCATCGAAACCTTCAGCGGTGCGGTGGTCTTCTCGGTCGAAAGTGAAGGTCGCCGCGAAAGCCTGCAGGAGCTGCTGGCACGGATTAAACTTCGTCCTCAACCGGTAAAACGCTTCGATCAGACCGGCGAAGAACGTTTCAGCCTGATGATCGGCGCCAGCGAGCGCGGTTTTATCGATACCCAGGGTAACCGGGCGTTGATTTGTGAGAGCGATCTGCTGGGCGAACGCGTCAGCCGTCGTCGCCAGGATACCCGCCGCACCATCAACCCGGATATTCTGATTCGTAACCTGGCCGAGCTGCATCCTGGCCAGCCGGTGGTCCATCTTGAGCACGGTGTGGGTCGCTATATTGGCCTGACCACGCTGGAAGCAGGCGGCATCCAGGCTGAATACCTGATGCTCTCCTACGCTAACGACGCCAAACTGTATGTGCCGGTCTCCTCGCTGCACCTGATCAGCCGTTACGCCGGCGGTGCCGACGATAATGCTCCGCTGCACAAGCTTGGCAGCGATGCCTGGTCACGCGCCCGGCAGAAAGCGGCCGAAAAAGTTCGTGACGTGGCGGCAGAACTGCTGGATATCTACGCCCAGCGAGCCGCTAAAACCGGCTTCGCTTTTAAGCACAACCGTGAGCAATATCAGTTGTTCTGTGAAAGCTTCCCGTTTGAGACCACGCCCGATCAGGCGCAGGCGATCAATGCGGTGCTCAGTGATATGTGTGAACCGCTGGCGATGGACCGTCTGGTGTGCGGTGACGTGGGCTTTGGTAAAACCGAAGTGGCCATGCGCGCCGCGTTTCTGGCGGTGGAAAACAACAAGCAGGTGGCGGTGCTGGTGCCGACCACCCTGCTGGCGCAGCAGCACTACGATAATTTCCGCGATCGCTTCGCTAACTGGCCGGTGCGGATTGAAATGCTGTCACGTTTCCGCACGGCAAAAGAGCAGGCGCAGGTGCTGGAGCAGGCCAGCGAGGGCAAGATCGATATCCTGATCGGCACCCACAAGCTGCTGATGAGCGATCTCAAATGGCGCGATCTCGGCCTGCTGATCGTCGATGAGGAGCACCGCTTCGGCGTGCGTCACAAAGAGCGGATTAAAGCGATGCGGGCCGATGTGGATATCCTCACCCTGACCGCTACGCCGATTCCGCGCACCCTGAATATGGCGATGAGCGGCATGCGCGATCTGTCGATCATTGCCACCCCGCCTGCTCGTCGCCTGGCGGTAAAAACCTTTGTGCGTGAATTTGACGATCTGGTGATCCGGGAAGCGATTCTGCGTGAGATTTTACGCGGTGGTCAGGTCTACTACCTCTACAACGACGTGGAGAATATCGAGAAAGCGGCTCAGCGTTTAACCGACCTGGTGCCGGAGGCGCGCGTCGCCATCGGCCATGGACAGATGCGTGAACGCGACCTGGAGCGGGTGATGAACGATTTCCATCATCAGCGGTTTAACGTGCTGGTCTGTACCACCATCATTGAAACCGGTATCGATATTCCGACCGCGAACACCATCATTATTGAACGTGCGGACCACTTTGGTCTGGCGCAGCTGCATCAGTTGCGTGGCCGCGTCGGCCGCTCGCATCATCAGGCTTACGCCTGGCTGCTGACCCCGCATCCTAAAGCGATGACCGCCGATGCGCAAAAGCGCCTCGAAGCGATCGCCTCGCTGGAAGATCTGGGCGCCGGTTTTGCCCTGGCTACCCACGATCTGGAGATCCGCGGTGCCGGTGAACTGTTGGGTGAAGAACAGAGCGGCCAGATGGAGACGCTTGGCTTCTCGCTCTATATGGAGCTGCTGGAAAATGCGGTGGATGCGCTGAAAGAGGGTCGTGAGCCGTCGCTGGAAGATCTCACCAGCAACCAGACCGAAGTGGAGCTGCGGATGCCAGCTCTGTTGCCGGAAGAGTTTATTCCGGATGTCAGTACCCGTCTGTCACTGTATAAACGCATCGCCAGCGCAGAAAGCGAGGAAGAGTTGCAGGAGCTGAAGGTAGAGATGATCGACCGCTTTGGCCTGTTGCCCGATCCGGCGCGTAACCTGCTGGACGTGGCAATTTTGCGGCTTAAAGCCCGCGCCGTGGGTGTCCGGAAGATTGAAGCCAGCGACAAAGGCGGCTATTTCGACTTTGCCCCCAACAACAGCGTTGATCCAGCCTGGTTAATCGGTCTGCTGCAGAAAGATCCTAAGCAGTGGAAGCTGGAAGGTCCGACGCGTCTGCGCTTTAACCGTGAACTGTCGGAAAGAAAAATCCGCATGGAGTGGGTACAGGGATTCGTCTCCCAGCTGGCGGAAAACCGCGCGTAATCCCCTTACCTGCCGCCATCAGTTGAAGACGAAGCGGAACGCAACAACAAAAAGGCGCATCCTGAGATGCGCCTTTTTCTTACGTCGGTGCTGTGTGGCCGCTTACGCGGCAAAAGACTTTGCCCAATTACGCCTGGTCGCTGTTAAGAATCAGCTGACCATTGCGATCCAGTGGAATACGTGTGCCAGGGTCACTTTCCATGCGGATTTTGCCCTGCTGGTCGCCTATTTTATAGGTCACGTCATATCCCAGCATTTTCTCTTGTTTGTCATAGACCGTTTTGCAGCGCTGTTCAGTCGTGGTGTAGGTATCACGGTTTTGCATGCCTGCCTGGACCTGATTACCGGCATAACCGCCTGCTACTACGCCCGCCACGGTCGCCACGTCTTTACCGCGACCGCCACCAAACTGGTGACCTAACACTCCACCCGCCACTGCGCCTAATACTGAGCCAGCAATACGGTTTTCATCCTGGACCGCACGACGGTGCGTCAGTGTCACATTACGACATTCCTGACGTGGCTGTTTGATGCTCTCTTTAATCGGCGTTGCAGCCAGCACCTGAGCGTATTGTGGACCGCGATCAAACACATTCATGCCTGCCACGGCGGCAACACCTAACGCAGCTGCCACACCAATACCGATACCCGCTAACATTGATTTATTCACAGGAAGTTCCTCCTGAAAAGTGTTACCGCGCATTCCTGCCGCTGAAGCATCCTCTTCAACTGAGGCAGATCGGCGTGCGCGACTCGCCGTGTTTGTTGGGATGAAGTTTTACAGATGGACCGAAATTGCAACATCAGATAAATGGAGGAAAACGGTCACTTACGCAACAGGACCAGTTTTTAGGAGAGTTCTGAGGCGGAAAAAGCAGCAACGAAATTACCCGATGTGGCGGGATGGAAAGCGCAGGATCAGCAGGATTGGCGCTGTTCCAGCGGGTCTGACAGCGCGCGGTTTATCCGAATTACCAGCTCCCTCATCGTGTCAACGACGTTCAGCGTCTGAATACAGAGACCCCGTGCCACAAAGGTGGCACCACATCCTGCGTCTGGTGTGTCATACCGCGGTTGACTATCTTGTTTTTTTTACCGTTCAGGCGTTGCCGTTCACAGCCAACCCCTCAAAAGATCTCTTAGCGAGTGTTGACCGCGAACTGTCCGCCAGTGCTGAGTTATCCTGCTGCTACGTATCACAATGCCCGGCACTGTACCGAATGAGTGTCAGCCCACGGCAAAAAAAAGCCCCTGATGTGGGGGCTTGATAGAAGGCAACAGACAGCGATTTGAATCACCGGCGTCCGGAGATCAGTGCAGTTTTAACCGCGGGCGGATCACCCGGTTGATACTGCCAACCAGCATCATCAGGCCGGTCTTAAAATAACCGTGCAGGGCTATCTGGTGCATACGATACAGCGAGATGTAAACAAAACGCGCAATACGTCCTTCGACCATCATCGATCCGCGCATCAGGTTCCCCATCAGGCTGCCTACGGTACTGAAGCGTGACAGCGAGACCAGCGATCCGTGATCTTTATAGACGTAGGCTTTCAGCGGCTTGCCCTGACGTTGCGCCAGAATGTTTTCCATGGCGCGTGACGCCATCTGGTGCGCAGACTGGGCTCGCGGTGGCACGAACCCGCCGCCTGGCAAGGCGCAGGAGGCGCAGTCACCAATCGCATAGATGTCATCATCCAGCGTGGTTTGCAGCGTCTCATTGACCACCAGCTGATTGATGCGGTTGGTTTCCAGCCCGCCAATCTCCTTCAGGAAGTCTGGTGCCTTGATGCCGGCGGCCCAGACCATTAAATCGGCCTCAATAAACTCACCGCTTTTGGTATTCAGGCCGTGACGTTCAGCGCTGGTGACCATGGTCTGCGTCAACACCCGCACGCCCAGCTTGGTCAGTTCCTGATGTGCGGCAGCCGAAATGCGTGGCGGCAGTGCAGGCAGAATGCGCTCACCCGCCTCGACCAGCGTGACGTTCAGCGCTTCACGGCCCAGGCCCTTGAAGCCATAGCTGTGCAGCTGTTTTACCGCATTGTGCAGTTCCGCCGATAGCTCAACGCCGGTCGCGCCACCGCCGACAATCGCGATGTTAACCTTCTCGACCTTGCCTTCGCTGGCCGAGAATTTCAGAAACAGGTTAAGCATCTCATTGTGGAAACGACGGGCCTGATGTGGGTTGTCGAGGAAAATACAGTGATCTTTGACGCCCGGCGTACCGAAGTCATTGGAGGTACTGCCCAGCGCCATCACCAGCTGGTCGTAGGCCACTTCACGTTGTGGCACCAGCACGTCACCGTTCGCATCCAGCACTTCTGCCAGCTGGATCACTTTGCGCGTGCGGTCAATATCGGTCAGCGATCCCAGCTGAAACTCAAACCCGTGATTACGCGCATGCGCAAGGTAGCTTAACGCGTCAATGCCTTCATCCATTGAGCCAGTCGCCACTTCATGCAGCAACGGTTTCCACAGGTGGCTGTGGTTACGGTCGACCAGAATGATTTCGGCTTTCTTTTTACGGCCGAGTTTATGACCCAGCTGCGTCGCCATTTCCAGGCCGCCAGCGCCCCCTCCAACGATAACAATTTTCTTAACAGATGTAGTCAACAAAGACCCCCTCAAATTGTGAACCAAAAGTTAATCAATGGTTAAAATAAACCTTAATAAACATAGGGTTGGCGAAGTTAAAATCGCAATCTGATGGCAGAATAACATGACGGGAAGAGGAGAACATAAGAAAATTGATATACATCAAAGCAGGCAGATGAAACTCAGATAATTACGCAGTGAAAACAGGCACCTTGCGGTGCCTTATCGCTTAACTCAATGTTTTAAAAGCTTTTATCCGCTGAAGATGTGGGGATATATTTTTGAATTTATGCCCTTCGTCCTCATCCCAGACAATTTCATAGTAGGGACGCAGTTGATCGGCGATACGCTGACTGTCGAGCGCCTCATCCTGCCGGGAGAGAAAGGTCAGGCAGCGCTCGCGGTTACGTTCGCGAAAATCACTGACGCACTTAGTGGCGATATCCTGATACTCCTCAGGACGATCGATCTTCCCTTCCATATTTTCATACGGATAGAGATTAGGATTAAAAATCGCCTGGCGGATACCACACAGAAAACCGATGCGCTCTGACCAGTAGCCACCCAGACCGACACCGCAAATCAGCGGCCGGTCGTCGTCGCACAGGCTCAGCATTTTATCGGTCTCTTTCAGCAGAAACTGCATGTCATGTTTAGGATGACGGGTGCTGTAACTGATTAACCTGACATCGGGATCGATGAACTGCAGCTGCAGCACCTTTTCGTGATTGCCCGGACTCGTGGAATCAAAACCGTGCAGATAGATGATCATGATAATCCTCAAGGTAAAGATGGCGCCGGGCAGTCACTGCTTACCGCGACGCTTTATAAGCCAGCCAGCGTTCCTGAAGCGCACTCAGTTGCTGTGCATTGCTTTTCCAGCGACTGCTTGCCTGCAGGCTGTCGCGGGTAAAAGTGCCCCGATGATACAACTGTGTCACCCGCTCTGCCCCGATCAAGGTCAGGTTATCTAACACACTGATCGCACCCTGACGATGATTGCAGACCAGAATCATGTCACATCCGGCGGAAAGCGATTGCTGCGCCCGCTCCGGATAGCTTCCCATCACCGCCGCGCCCTCCATTGACAGATCGTCGGAGAAGATCACCCCATCAAAGCCCAGCTGCTGACGTAACACCGTTTTGAGCCAGTAAGGCGACCCGCTGGCGGGCAACGGGTCGATCTCGCTGTAGATCACGTGCGCCGGCATAATCGCATCCAGCACCTGCTCACTAATCAATGTGCTGAAGATCGACATGTCATGCTCACGCAGCGTCGCTTCATCACGCGGATCGCGTGGCGTCTCTTTATGCGAATCGGCACTTACTGCACCGTGACCGGGAAAATGTTTACCGGTGGTTTTCATGCCGGCTTCCTGCATTCCGGCGATAAAGCGACGGGCAACCGCCAGCGCAATTGCCGGATCGGCATGAAACGCCCGATCGCCGATCGCCGCGCTGATGTGGCCAATGTCGAGTACCGGCGCGAAGCTGATGTCGATATCCATGGCGATCATCTCGGCCGCCATCTGCCACCCCGCCTGCTGTGCCAGTTCCCCGGCGCTGGTGAGATCGTGTAACGCGGCAAAAGATTGCATCGCGGGTAACTGGGTAAAGCCGTCACGGAAACGCTGTACCCGTCCGCCTTCCTGATCGACCGCCACCACCAGCCGGGTGTGCGATGCCGCGCGGATTTGCCGCACCAACTCCGCCAGCTGCGCCGGATCGTGATAATTACGGGCAAACAGGATTAATCCGCCCACCAGCGGATGCTGCAAAATCTCGCGTTCTTCGCCGTCCAGCTCGTAGCCTTCAACGTCGAGCATCAATGGGCCGGGTAAATGTGATGTCATAACCTCAATCCTGTAGCTTTGCGTCACAGCGCAAAACGATTAAATCTGTTCCCAGCTCTGTCGAGCCATCTGTTGCAAAGTTTCATCGCCACTTTGCTCGGCGCGCAGTTGATACCAGCTGGCCATCAATAGCCGCAGCCATGGCTGCCAGCGTGCCACCTGCCGCTGTAGCGTGCTTAACGGCAGCCGTGCTGCCTCAGCATACTCACTCAGCCAGTCAGCCTGATGATGCGGATCGGCCGCGCACACCGCCGCCAGTTCCAGCGCCACATCGCCATCTGCCGCATACTCCCAGTCGATTAAACGCAGCCCCTGCTCACCATCAATCAGGTTGCCAGCGTGGACATCCATATGTAGCGGTGCCAGCCTCAGCGGCTGGGGTTCGCCGTGGCGGGTTAATGCCTGCAGCGCACGCAGCCAGCGGGAATGGCGCTGCTGACACTGCTGCCAGTAGTGCCACAACAGCGGTTGCAGTAACAGGCGATAACCGGTCAGCGGCTGCTGATGTAACTGCAGCAGCAGCGCGATAATTGCCGGACGCTGCTGGCTGAACGCCGCGCTATCCAGCGCCTCGCCAGTCGACCACGCCAGCAGCACGCCATGACGATCGCCCGCGATCGGTCGCACCGCTCCACCAGCCGGCTGCAGTTTGCGTAACAGACGAAACTCACGCTGCCGATCGACAAACGGAATGGCGGGCTGTGGCGCAGGCCGCGCGATAAAGATGCCGCGCGGCGTGACAATTTTCTGGCTCTGACCGGTCAGGCCAGCCAGCGGTGTGACCGACAGAGAATCGGTCTCACCCATCACCTGCTGAATAATCCGCTGGAAGGCCGGATTAATTCTGTGCAACGCCGTTGCCGGACCAGATGATCTCGCCAGTCTGTACCAGCATCAGCTGCATCTGCAGCGTTGGCGTTTTCACATCGCCCTGCGCATTGCTGTAAAGCACATACTGCGCGTTAACGTTGCGCGCCAGGCCGATCGCTTTACTGCGCGAATTGAGACTGTCATCGGGCGATAAGCCCAGCGTCTGCTTGGCCTGATTCAGTTGATCAGTCGACACCAGCGTGAACTTACCGTTGTTGTTGAGCGCATTCTGGATCGCATCCGTGGCTTTCTCACTTTGCAGTGCGCCGTTGGTGCTGTTTTTGATGCGATCCACCAGCAGTACGCTGCCCGGCTCGGCGCTGGCGGCACGCAGCATTTGCGCCACTAAAGGCTGCACGCTGGCATCCCAGTTAATGGTTTTCAGCTTCGGCGGCTGCGGGATAGGCTGCGGCTGCGGCACCGGTTCAGGTTGCGGGACCGGCTGTACCGGCGGCTCAGTCGGCTGCGTCGGTTCGACCGGCGCAGGTTGCTGCTGTTTCACCACACAACCGCTCAAAATGAGCGCCATCAGTAGCGCTCCAGTACGATTAACACTGCGTATCACGTAAACAATCCTTAAAGATAGAGATAAAGGCGAACCTTGCTGGCAGTCAGGTTACCCAGTTGCGACATCACGACAATGCTGCCCTGCGCCGGAACGCTGACGGTTTGTGCCGGTTCCTGCGGGGTAATTTCCAGCCCTTTGTCGTCGTACCAGTAGTAACGATAGTGCACAATCACCGGCGTTTCGCGCTGATTATAGAGCACGCTGGCGGCACGCATCTGGCCATCCTTCTCATCCAGCGTCGGTTCATCGGTAATAATGCCCGCCGATAAGACGGATGACTCCATCACCAGTGACTGCGAGGTATTGATCATCGGTTTATCGCTGCTGCAGCCGGTCAGGCTGAGCAGGAACGGCAGGCCAATCAGCCAGGATCGCATAGCACGTTTCCGTTAGAGGTTCAGTTTGACAGCATCGGGCCCAGCGGTTCGCCGCCCAGCAGATGCATATGAATGTGGTAAACCTCCTGACCGCCGTGTTTGTTGCAGTTGACAATCAAACGGTAGCCATCCTGATCGATGCCTTCCTGACGGGCAATTTTGGCGGCGATGGTAAACATGCGGCCCAGCGCATGTTCATGTGCAGCCTCCACCTCATTGACCGTCGGGATCAGCACATTCGGTACGATCAAAATGTGGGTCGGCGCTTTCGGCGAGATATCGCGAAAGGCGGTGACCAGTTCATCCTGATAAACCACATCAGCGGGGATTTCGCGACGGATAATTTTACTAAAAATGGTTTCTTCAGCCATGGTGCAATTCCTTTAGCCAGGGTCGTAATCAATCAGTATGCGGGAGAAATTTGTTTTCTTTCAACCTCAGGTCCACTTTTCTTGCATTGTTCGTCTCTCTTTACAGCAACCTCTGCTGCCTGCGCTTCCGCTCACCTTTACAGGTCGATATTGATGCGCGCCACCGCACAAAAATGAAACGCCGTTTTATAAATTAGATTTTAGCCGCCCTTTTCTTTGTATCATTGCCACATCATCCCGGACCCTTGCCAGATTACGAAGGTTAACCCGGCGTCGCAGTTCTACTTTGCTATTCAGTCCGGCTGAGATGCCCGGCGTCGTCATGAGGGATTTACCGACATTCACCATCAAGGAGCACGCACCATGCGCTCACGTAAGATTGGTCTTGGCCATTATCTGGCCTACGGGTCCGGGGATTTTCTTGGAGCAGGCACCACGGCGCTGACTGCCGCCTGGCTGCTCTATTTCTATACCACTTTTTGTGGGTTGACCCCGATTGAGGCGACCCTGATTTTTGCTGCCGCCCGGGTACTAGATGCGGTCGTCAGTCCGCTGATGGGCTTCCTGACCGATAACTTTGGTTCGACCTGGCTGGGCAAACGCTTTGGCCGCCGCCGCTTTTTTATCCTGCTGGGCATACCCTGTGTCTTTAGTTACAGCCTGATGTGGATCAGCGACATGAGTTTCTGGTGGTATCTCTGCACCTATCTGCTGTTCGATATTATCTACACCATGATTCTGGTGCCTTATGAAACGCTGGTCCCTGAGATGACCGACGATTTCCGGCAGAAAACCCGCTTCTCTGGCGCACGCATCGGCCTGGCTCAGCTTTCGGCGATCCTGGCGGCTTTTTTACCCGGCATCCTGCTGGGGGCGCTTGGCAAAGACAACCCGCACTCCTTCTTTTATGCCAGCCTGGTGTTCTCGATCATCTGCGCCCTGGTGCTGACGCTGGTGTGGTTCTTTACCTGGGAACGTCATCCGGATGATTTCTCCGCCGAGTCACGCCGGGCAGAACAGGAAAAACAGCAGCTGACGCTGCTGCAAAATCTTAAACGGCTCTATGTTGAGCTCTCCTCGACCTTACGCGTTCGTATCTTCCGTCAGCATCTGGGCATGTATCTCGGCGGCTATATCGCTCAGGACGTGTTTAACGCGGTCTTCACCTGGTACGTGGTGTTTGTCCTGATGCAGAGCGCCCAGATTGCCTCAAACCTGATGGGCACCATGGCGGTTCTACAGTTTATCGCGGTGATGGGGATGA
Organism: Pantoea sp. UYEF8; assembly: GCF_040546285.1. Classification (NCBI taxonomy): domain Bacteria; kingdom Pseudomonadati; phylum Pseudomonadota; class Gammaproteobacteria; order Enterobacterales; family Erwiniaceae; genus Pantoea; species Pantoea sp. UYEF8. The sequence goes on from NZ_JBEPNM010000001.1 coordinate 142,130, forward strand.
TTCCGCTTTGTATCCGCATGGGACCGGCTCCCGCCTATCGCCTGGTGGCGGTGCTGTTCGGGCTGGCGGCGCTCTCGTATGCCGGGCTGTGGTATGCCGGGATGAACGATAACCTCGCGCTGCTGTTACTGATCTCCGCAGTAGCGGGTCTGGGCCGTGGCGGCATCAACTACGTCCCCTGGAACACCTATACCTATATCGCCGATGTCGATGAGGTGATCACCGGTCAGCGTCGTGAAGGCATTTTTGCTGGCATCATGACCTTAACCCGCAAAGCTTCGCAGGCCGGAGCGGTAATGCTGGTAGGTATTGTGCTGCAGCTCTCTGGTTTCGTCTCGGGTCAGGCGACCCAGGTACCGGGCGTCAGTCATACCATTCTGGCAATCCTCAGCCTTGGCACCGTGGCGGTACTCACCTGCGGTTTCCTGGTTTCACTGCGCTTCAAGCTGAATCTGCAGACGCATACCGTGCTGCGTGAAGAGACCCTGAAGATGCGCGAAGCGGGACGCATTGTGCCGGAAAAAATCACGCCTGAAGCGCGACAGATCGTCGAAACGCTGGCCGGCATGCCCTATGAAAACCTGTGGGGCAACAATAACATTGGCTTCCTCAATCGCATGAAGCCCGCCGCGCCACCGTTACCCACGCATCGCCCTTTACTCTCATCTATCAACCCGACCTTAAAATGACAGGAATAAACCATGACTGTATTTCCCGTTAAACACAGCGCGCTATTGTGCCAACCTGAACATCTGCTGCCACGCAGCGAACTGGTCCAGCTGATCCACAAGCTGACACAAAATCTGGTCAACATCACCGACGAAACCGGCGAATTTTTGCTGCGGCTGGACGATGGCCGGGTGATCGATACTAAAGGCTGGGCGGGTTGGGAATGGACACACGGCATCGGCCTGTATGGCATGCTGCACTACTATCAGCAGACCGGTGATCGGCAGACGCTGGCGATCATTGATGACTGGTTCGCCCAGCGTCTGGCGGAGGGAACGCCCACCAAAAACGTGAATACCGTTTGCCCTTTTCTGACGCTGGCTTACCGCTATGAGGAGACCGGCAATGCCGCATGGCTGCCGGTGCTGGAGCGCTGGGCAGAATGGGTGATGTATGAAATGCCGCGCACGGAACAGGGCGGGCTGCAACACATTGTCTATAACAATGAAAACACCCAGCAGCTTTGGGACGACACCCTGATGATGAGCGTGATGGCGCTGGCGAAAATTGGTCAGTTACTGAAGCGTGACGAGTGGGTTGAGGAAGCGAGCTACCAGTTCCTGCTGCATACCCAGTATCTGATGGATCGTGAAACCGGGCTGTGGTTCCACGGCTGGAACTTTGACGGTCGGCATAATTTCGCCAATGCTCGCTGGGCACGCGGCAACAGCTGGCTGACCATCGTTATTCCCGATTTTCTGGAGATGATGAACTGGCCTGAGCATCATGCTACCCGCCGCTTTCTGCAGCAGGTGCTGGCGTCGCAGGTGAAGGCGTTGCAGGCGTGCCAGCACAGCAGCGGACTGTGGCATACCCTGCTCGATGACCCGCAGAGCTATCCGGAAGCCTCGGCTACCGCAGGATTCGCCTATGGCATTCTGAAAGCGGTGCGCAAGCGTTACCTGCCGGCGGAATATCGTGAGATGGCGGAAAAGGCGCTGCGCGGCGTGATTGCCAACATCGATGCCGACGGTGAGCTGAAGCAGGTGTCGTTTGGCACGGCGATGGGCAGCGATCTGGACTATTACCGCACCATTCCACTGACCTCAATGCCGTACGGCCAGGCGATGGCGCTGCTGTGCCTGACCGAGTATCTGCGCGTCTATCTGTAAATCACGCGCATAAAAAAAGCCCCGCTGGGCGGGGCTTTTTATCATTCCGCTGGCATTACATGCTGCGGATATAATCATCCATATCGGTTTTCAGGTTATCGGATTTGGTACCGAAAATCGCCTGAACACCTGAACCTGCCACTACCACGCCACGTGCGCCGAGGTTTTTCAGTTCAGTCTGATCCACCTTCGCGACGTCAGCCACGCTGACACGTAAACGGGTGATACAGGCATCAAGGTTGGTGATGTTCTCTTTACCACCAAACGCCGCCACCAGTTTGCCCGCCATTTCAGTGCCGGTCGCAGTGGACTGCTCGCTGCTGGTCTCTTCACGGCCTGGTGTTTTCAGGTCCAGTTTAGCGATCAGCACGCGGAAGATGGTGTAGTAAACCAGACCGTAGATGATACCGATAATCGGGAACAGCCAGATTTTACTGCTGTTACCGCTCAGCACGATAAAGTCGATCAGACCGTGCGAGAAGCTGGTACCGTCACGCATTCCGAGCAGAATACAGATTGGGAAAGCCAGACCGGCCAGCAGCGCATGGATTACGTACAGGATCGGCGCAACGAACATGAATGAGAATTCAATCGGTTCGGTGATACCGGTCAGGAACGCAGTCAGCGCAGCGGAGATCATGATACCGCCCACTTTGGCGCGATTTTCAGGCTTCGCTGAATGCCAGATAGCAATCGCTGCCGCTGGCAGACCGTACATTTTGAACAGGAAGCCACCGGAGAGTTTGCCCGCGGTCGGGTCACCCGCCATATAACGCGGGATATCACCATGGAACACCTGACCTGCCGCATTGGTGTATTCACCGATCTGCATCTGGAAAGGAACGTTCCAGATGTGATGCAGGCCAAACGGCACCAGCGAACGTTCTACCACACCGTAGATACCAAAGGCGACAACCGGGTTCTGATAGGCGGCCCACTGTGAGAACTCCTGAATCGCGGAACCTATCGGTGGCCAGATAAAGGAGAGCAGTACGCCGAGAATGATGGCTGCCAGACCGGAGATAATCGGTACGAAACGCTTACCGGCAAAGAAGCCGAGATATTCCGGCAGCTTGATGCGGTAAAAGCGATTGAACATATACGCGGCAATCGAGCCGGCGATAATACCGCCCAGTACCCCGGTATCCGCCAGGTGTTTCGCCTCAATTTCTGCCGCTGGCAGATGCAGCACCAGCGGAGCCACCACCGCCATGGTTTTCACCATGATGCCGTAAGCGACTACCGCGGCCAGTGCTGATACACCGTCGTTATTGGTAAAGCCCAACGCCACACCGATGGCAAAAATCAGCGGCATATTGGCGAACACCGATCCGCCCGCTTCTGCCATCACATGCGAAACCACTGCAGGCAACCAGCTGAAATTGGCCGAACCGACACCTAACAAAATCCCGGCAATCGGCAGAACCGATACCGGTAGCATGAGCGATTTACCGACCTTTTGCAGGTTGGCAAAAGCATTTTTGAACATAGCGTGAAGCTCCTGAGTATGAGTGCATTTTTTCGCGCATTGCGCGTGGCAAAGAGGGAGGATTCTTTACCGGGTTGGCGGTGACCGCCTTTTGATTTATTACGAAGGGTAAAATAAATCGTTATTTGTTACTTTGACGGTTATCACGTTTCGACAATCGCAAGCGTGCACTTTACGAAATTTCTTACTGACCCGCACGAATAATCAGCAATAAAAAGCTGGCCTTGTTGGAAAAACAAGGCCATATGTGCAGATTACAGATTAATTACAGAGTATGAAATAAACGAGCGACTCAGGCACCCAGCCGGCTCATTGGGATGTGGAACAGCGCCGAGAAATTGCGGGTCGTGGTGGCGGCTAGCGTGTCAATATCCACGCCTTTCAGCACCGCCAGATAATCGGCGACATCGCGGGTGTAGGCGGGCTGATTCTCTTTGCCGCGATAAGGAACCGGGGCCAGATAAGGTGAATCGGTTTCAACCAGCATCCGATCCAGCGGAACGTAACGCGCCGCTTCACGCAGCTGCTCCGCATTACGGAAGGTGACGATGCCGGAGAACGAAATATAGAATCCCATATCCAGCAGTTTAGCCGCGGTAGGCTGATCCTCGGTGAAGCAGTGCAGCACGCCGCCGCAGCGCTCAACCTGTTCCTCACGTAAAATTGCCAGCGTGTCTTCCCGCGCATCACGGGTATGCACAATGATCGGTTTGTTCAGGGCGATGCCGGTACGGATGTGCTCACGGAAGGAAGCCTGCTGCTGCGCTTTGGTCTCCTGCTGATAGTAATAATCGAGCCCGGTTTCCCCCAGCGCCACCACCTGTGAATCGGCAGCCAGACGGCGAAACTCCTCTACGTCATACGCCTCCTCCTGATTCAGCGGATGAACACCGCAGGAGAGCGCGATTTCGGGGCGGTTACCAACCAGCGCTTTCAGGGTATGAAAACCGGGCAGCGTGGTGGCAATGGCCAGCATAAATTTCACATCACGCGCAGCCGCTTTGGCGATCACATCATCCAAGTCGCGATGGTTTTTCTCATAGTCCAGGCCATCAAGGTGGCAATGGGAATCAACAATAAACATAGTTACTCTCAGAAGGTTTAGCCGATCAGCGCAGGCTTCATATTATCAGCCCAGCTCAGGAGCTGATCGGTCAGCAATAATTCGCGGTTAACCGCCGCCACGTGCAGCAACTGCTCGCGACAGCGCATCCAGCCCTGCGCACTGCTGTTCAGCGCAGTCGGGGTAAAGTGTTCTGCCAGCAGCGTCACCACGTCCTGACGATCGACGTTACTCAACCACTGTCCTGCATTCTGCTGCCATTTCATCGCATCCAGCAGCAGCGAGAGCAGCCAGCCAATGCGCACCGCCGCGTCGTCGCCATTGAGCACCGGCAGCAGTTGCAGAATGTCCTGCTGCAGTGCCGCGGGCAGCGCATCGCACAATTTCTGTCGCGCCTGCCACGGGCCTGCCGCCAGCAGATTGAGCGCCGCTTCCGGCGCGCCAGCGCTGAGTCGCAACGCGGCGACCAGCATCGCTTCATCCTGCGACGTCTGTTTCTTCAGCCAGTTCAGGCTGAGTCCTTCCTCCGGCGGTGAAAGATGCAGCGTCATGCATCGGCTGCGCAAGGTCGCCAGCAGGCGCGACGGGTCACGGCTACTGAGGAAAAACCAGCTATTGGCCGGCGGTTCTTCCAGCGTTTTCAGCAGGGCGTTGGCCGCAGCTTCAGAGAGCTGAGCCGCATCAGGCAGCCAGACAATTTTGGCACCGCCCTGCTGACCGAAATGATACATTTTCTCGGTCACCTGACGAACCGCATCAATGCCGAGGGTATTTTTACCTTTCTCTGCTTCCAGCCGGTACCAGTCCGGATGGGTATTGGCCTGCATCAGCTGGCAACCGTGGCATTGCCCGCAGCTTTTCAGGCCATCGGGCTGCTGGCACATCAGCCAGCGGCTGATTCCCCACACCAGCGCATCATCGCCCATTCCGGCCATCGCCTGAATCAGCAGCGCGTGATGACTCCGGCCCTGCTGATGCTGCGTGATCAGCTGGCGATAGGGCTGGTTGAGCCACGGGAACCAGTTCATCACGCCTGCTCCGCCAGCCAGCCCTTCAGGGTGGACTGAAGTGACGCCGTCACTTGTTGCAGCGACTGGGTGGCATCAATTGTCAGAATAGTGGGATCGTCTGCCGCCAGCGCCAGATAACGGTCGCGGGTGCGCTCAAAAAAGCGCAGCGACTCCAGCTCAATGCGATCCAGCGCGCCACGGGCACGGGCGCGTTGCAGGCCGATGTCTGGCGTTACGTCGAGATAGAGCGTCAAATCGGGGCGAAAATCGCCCAGTACTGCATCGCGCAGGGTACGCATCAGTTCACTGTCGAGTCCGCGTCCGCCGCCCTGATAAGCCTGTGAAGAGAGATCGTGCCGATCGCCAATCACCCAGGCCCCGCGAGCCAGCGCCGGTTTGATCACCGTTTCGACCAGCTGCACGCGCGCCGCGTAGAGCATCAGCAGTTCCGCTTTATCGGTCACCTGTTCACCTTCAATGCCCTGCTTGACCAGCAGCCGCAACTGCTCCGCCAGCGGCGTTCCACCAGGCTCGCGGGTGAAGACGATATCTTCAATCCCGCGTTCGCGCAGCGTGGCGACAATCGCATCGCGCGCCGTGGTTTTACCGGCGCCTTCCAGGCCCTCAATGACGATAAACTTACTGTTCATTTTTTTCCTTCAGCGTTTGCCGGTAAACCTGCACCGCCCGGTTATGGCTGGCAAGATTGGTGGTAAAGGTGTGTCCGCCCTTTCCATCCGCCACAAAATAGAGATAGTTGCTCTTTTCCGGATGAGCCGCCGCCTGCAGCGACGCTTTGCCCGGCATGGCAATCGGGCCTGGCGGCAGACCATTAATGATATAGGTATTGTAATCGGTTGCCGTCTCCAGATCTTTACGCGTCAGGGTACCGTTATAAGCCGGGCCCATGCCGTAAATCACCGTCGGGTCGGTTTGCAGTCGCATGCCGGTTCGCAGTCGATTAATAAACACCGAGGCGACACGGGCGCGCTCTTCACTGACGGCAGTCTCTTTTTCAATGATCGAGGCCATGGTCACCAGATCCTGCGGCGTTTTATACGGCAGATTATCCGCCCTTTCCTGCCAGACCTGATCGATGGTTTTCTTCATCCGCTCATGGGCGCGCTGCAGGATCGCCAGATCGCTGGTATTAGCGGTATAGAGATAGGTATCCGGGAAGAAGTTGCCTTCCAGCTGCTGCGGATCAACCTTCAGCTCGCTGGCCAGCGTCGCAAACTGGTCATCTTTCAGCGTATGCCGGATATAGGGCGCTTTGCGCAGCTCGCTCAGCCACTCCGTCAGGCGCTGACCTTCGACCAGGCGCAACGGAAACTGTGCCTCTTTGCCGCTGGCCAGCAGCTGCAGCAGCGAACGCACCGTCATGGTCGGTTCGAGGCGGTAGGTCCCGGCTTTGAAAGTCGCCAGTTCGGGTTCTACCTTCAGTAACGCGCCAAACCAGATGCTGTGCGGAATGATGTTCTGACTTTCTAACTGCGCTTCAAGCGCCACCCGGCCAGTACCGGCGGGCAGCGTGTAGATCGTTTCCTGGTGCAGGGTTAACGGGGTGGACGCGAACTGTTTTATCTGCCAGTAACTTAAGGCAGCCGCGACACCCACTATCGCCACAATGCTGGCGAGAATTTTTTTACTTCGGCTCATGATGCATCCATTATCTTTTTACAGCTTGCGTGCAACTGATTAAACAGCGTGCGTTGAGTAAAGTTCACCGCCTCCAGCTGTCGTACCGGTAAAACCGGCATCAGGGCGTTACATATCACGATTTCATCGGCAGCCAGCAACGCGTCAGGTTCACACTGAACAACCCGGCAAGCCTGCCCTGCAGCGGCGAGCTGTGCCATGAGACTGCGTCGCATAATGCCATCGACGCCCGCCCAGCGCAGGTCAGGGGTAAAAATCTCCGGGCCCTGGCGCCAGAATAAATTGGCCGCACAGCATTCCACCACCCAACCTTCAGTGTCAAGCACCAGCGCTTCGTCGGCGTCTGTCTGGTCAAGATGAGCCCGGATCATCACCTGTTCCAGCCGGTTGAGATGCTTCAGACCGGCAAACTGCGGATTGCGCGCCAGCCGAATCGGGCTGAGAGCCAGCGACGCGCCGCGCTGCTGTAAGTCAGCATAATGTTGCGGCCACGCTGCCAGCGAGACGATACGCGTCGGCTCACCTCCCCCTTTCCGGCTGTAACCGCGTCCGCCGCTGCCGGCGCTGAGTATTACTTTCAGCACAGCCTGCCTCTGATCCCGGGCTGCCTGACGCATTTCATTTTCCAGCTGCAGCCAGTCGATGCCGTTGATTAACAGCCGCTCACAGCCCTCTCTGAGACGCTGAATGTGGCGTTCCAGTAACAGGATCTTGCCCTGCTGCACCGCCGCGGTGGTAAAGCAGCCATCCCCGAACTGCAGTCCGCGATCGCTGGCCGCCAGAGTTGATTGTTCGATGCCGTTAATCCACATGGTTATCTCCGGTTGGGCAGCGATCGGCTGCGCCGATGCTGACTGTTTTGAATTATCAGGATAAAAAAAGGCCCGCATCGCGGGCCTTTTTAGCAATCAACTGCGATTACACTTTACGGAAAATCAATGATCCGTTGGTGCCACCGAAGCCGAAGGAGTTACACAAGGTGTACTCCAGTCCGGAAACCTGACGCGCGGTATGCGGTACGAAATCGAGATCGCAGCCTTCATCCGGGTTGTCGAGGTTAATGGTCGGCGGTACCGCCTGGTCACGCAGAGCCAGAATCGAGTAGATCGATTCAACGGCACCCGCAGCACCCAGCAAATGCCCGGTCATCGATTTGGTTGAGCTCACCATTACCGTACTGGCTGCTGCCCCGAATACCGATTTCACTGCACGTGTTTCCGCTTTGTCACCGGCTGGCGTCGAGGTGCCGTGCGCGTTGACATAGCCGATTTGCTCTGGCGTAAGCTGAGCATCACGCAGCGCATTGATCATCGCTGCTGCTGCGCCCGAGCCATCTTCCGGCGGAGAGGTCATGTGGTAAGCATCGCTGCTCATACCAAAGCCGACAATTTCCGCATAGATTTTCGCGCCGCGCTGCTTAGCATGTTCGTACTCTTCGAGTACTACAATACCGGCACCGTCACCCAGCACAAAACCGTCACGATCTTTATCCCATGGGCGGCTTGCTGCCTGTGGGTTGTCGTTACGGGTGGAGAGTGCACGTGCTGCGCCAAATCCGCCAACGCCTAATGGCGTACTGGCTTTTTCAGCACCGCCTGCCAGCATCACGTCAGCATCGTTATAGGCGATGATACGTGCGGCGTGGCCGATATTGTGCACGCCAGAGGTACAGGCAGTCGCAATAGAGATGCTCGGACCTTTCAGGCCGTACATGATAGTGAGATGACCCGCTACCATGTTTACGATAGTCGAAGGCACAAAGAACGGGCTGATTTTACGCGGGCCACCGTTTACCAGTGAAGTATGATTGTCTTCAATCAGACCTAAACCACCGATGCCGGAACCAATCGCTGCGCCCATACGACCTGCATTTTCTTCGGTCACAACCAGACCGCTATCCTGCATAGCCTGCATGCCGGCAACAATGCCGTATTGGATGAAGTCATCCATCTTGCGCTGATCTTTGCGCGAGATGTAGTCATCACAATTAAAACCTCTTACCAGACCTGCAAAACGGGTTGCATAGGCACTGGTATCAAAATGGTCGATCAGGTTAATGCCGCTCTGACCGGCAAGGAGAGCACTCCAGGTAGACTCTACGGTATTGCCGACAGGAGACAACATGCCAAGACCGGTCACAACTACACGACGCTTAGACACGTTCGTCCTCCAGGGAGGGGAAATAGGGAACTATGTGGGACAAACATAAAAATCAGGCGGTCGAGCGACCGCCTGAAGATATTCATTAGCCTTTGTGGCTATTGATGTAGTCGATCGCTGCCTGAACGGTAGTGATTTTCTCAGCTTCTTCGTCTGGAATTTCAGTATCAAACTCTTCTTCCAGAGCCATTACCAGCTCAACGGTATCAAGAGAATCGGCACCCAGGTCTTCTACGAAAGATGCAGAGTTGGTCACTTCTTCCTCTTTCACACCCAGCTGCTCACTGATGATTTTCTTAACGCGTTGTTCGATATCGCTCATACTATTTAATTTCCTATCAAAACTCGCTTACGCGATGGTTTTCGTAGTGTATAAAATGGTGAAAAAGATGCAACAAAATCCCGGCTGGTCGAACCACGATTTTACGCTATTTTGCGGTTTTAGCCGCAAATAATGCAAATGTTTTCGTGATTTATCAGACCATGTACATGCCGCCATTGACGTGCAGCGTTTCACCTGTGATGTAGGCTGCTTCGTCAGAGGCTAAGAATGCCACAGCATTGGCGATTTCTTGCGCTTCGCCTAAGCGACCCGCAGGTACTTCCGCCAAAATACCAGAACGTTGATCTTCGTTCAGTGCCCGCGTCATGTCTGTCTCAATAAAACCTGGAGCCACGACGTTGACGGTAATGCCACGTGACGCGATTTCGCGCGCCAGTGATTTGCTAAAGCCAATTAAACCCGCTTTTGCTGCCGCGTAGTTTGCCTGGCCCGCGTTACCCATGGTTCCAACAACGGAACCGATGGTGATGATACGGCCCACGCGCTTTTTCATCATGGCACGCAATACCGCCTTAGAAAGGCGGAAGACAGAAGTGAGGTTGGTATCGAGGATATCCTGCCACTCATCGTCCTTCATGCGCATGAGGAGATTATCACGCGTAATGCCTGCATTATTGACTAAAATATCCACTTCGCCAAATTCTGCGCGAATATTCTCTAAAACACTGTCGATCGATGCAGCGTCAGTCACGTTCAGTAACAGGCCTTTACCCTTGTCGCCAAGGTAAGCACTGATGGCGTCAGCGCCATTCTGGCTGGTCGCGGTACCTACAACTTTAGCGCCTTTTGCCGCCAGCGTCTCCGCAATCGCACGACCAATGCCGCGACTCGCGCCGGTTACCAGCGCAACTTTACCTTCAAAGCTCATGATTTTCCTCTTATTCCTTTCCGAGTGCAGCCGTCAGTGATGCACTATCGTTGACGGCAGCCGCTGTCAGGCTATCCACAATGCGTTTGGTCAGACCGGTCAGCACTTTGCCTGGACCGATCTCCAGCAGTTGGGTCACACCCTGTGCCGCCATCGCTTCCACGCTTTCGGTCCAGCGAACCGGACTGTAGAGCTGGCGCACCAGCGCATGGCGAATCGCGCCAGCGTCAGTTTCGGCTTTGACATCGACGTTATTGATCACCGGCACCGCAGGCGTATTGAAGGTGATGGACTCCAGCGCCACGGCCAGTTTGTCCGCCGCTGGCTTCATCAGCGCGCAGTGAGACGGCACGCTGACCGGTAACGGCAGCGCACGCTTAGCTCCGGCAGCCTTACAGGCTGCGCCGGCACGCTCTACCGCTTCTTTGTTACCCGCGATGACCACCTGGCCTGGCGAGTTAAAGTTAACCGGCGAGACGACCTGACCTTGCGCACTCTCTTCACAGGCTTTGCGGATTGATGCGTCATCCAGGCCAATAATCGCCTGCATTGCGCCAGTACCTTCCGGCACGGCTTCCTGCATCAGTTTGCCACGCAGCTCAACCAGCTTGATCGCATCGGCAAAATCCAGCACGCCAGCACATACCAGCGCGGAATATTCACCCAGGCTGTGACCGGCCATCATTGACGGCTGCTCACCGCCCTGCTGCTGCCAGACACGGTAAATAGCGACCGAGGCGGCTAACAGCGCTGGCTGGGTCTGCCACGTTTTGTTCAACTCTTCAGCCGGCCCCTGGCTGACTAACTGCCATAAGTCATATCCCAGTACCGCAGAGGCTTCACGGAAAGTCTCTTCCACCTGCGGATAGGTAGCGGCTAAATCAGCCAGCATACCGACCGTCTGTGAACCCTGGCCTGGGAAAACAAAAGCAAATTGCGTCATCTTACGTTCCTGTCAATCAAAAGCGAACCAGTACAGAACCCCAGGTGAATCCACCACCAAAGGCTTCCAGCAAAATAAGGTGTCCGGGTTTGATGCGGCCATCACGGACCGCTTCATCCAGTGCGCTTGGCACCGATGCGGCAGAGGTATTGCCGTGGCGATCAAGGGTAACCACCACTTTATCCATGGTCATACCCAGTTTCTTCGCCGTCGCGCTGATAATGCGCAGGTTGGCCTGATGCGGTACCAGCCAGTCCAGCATTTCGCGGTCGAGATTATTGGCCTGCAGCGTCTCATCAACGATGTGCGCCAGCTCGGTGACCGCAACTTTGAAGACTTCGTTGCCAGCCATGGTGACGTAGGCGGGTTGGTCCTGATGCGCGCGATCCTGATAAGGCAGGGTCAGCAACTGGGCGTAGCGGCCATCGGCGTGCAGGTGGGTCGAAATAATCCCCTGCTCTTCACTCTGGCCAAGTACTACCGCGCCGGCGCCATCGCCGAACAGAATAATGGTGCCGCGATCTTCCGGGTCCAGCGCACGTGCCAGCACGTCAGCACCAATCACCAGCGCATGCTTAACCGCGCCATTTTTGATGTACTGATCGGCCACGCTCAGGGCGTAAGTAAAGCCCGCACAGGCGGCAGCAAGGTCAAACGCCGCGCAGTCTTTGATCTCCAGCATTTGCTGGATCATGCAGGCGGAGCTGGGGAAGGCATGGCTGGAAGAGGTTGTGGCGACAATAATCAGCCCAACATCGTTCGCCTCAATGCCGGCCATTTCGAGGGCGCGTTGAGCCGCGCTGAATCCCATGGTGGCGACCGTTTCATCAGGCGCAGCAATACGGCGCTCACGGATGCCGGTGCGGGTGACAATCCACTCGTCCGACGTCTCCACCATTTTTTCCAGATCGGCATTGGTGCGAACCTGGCTAGGCAAATAACTGCCCGTACCGATAATTTTGGTATACATCTAGGCTTTGTCACTCCTGGCTAATACAGCATCAAGGCGCGCAGCAATTCGTTCGGGAACCTGCTGCCGCACCGCCTGCTCTGCCTGTTCTATCGCCACGGTGAAAGCATGTTGACTTGCTGCACCGTGACTTTTGATCACTGTCCCGCGCAATCCTAACAGACAAGCGCCATTGTACTGGTCAGGGTTGAGATGCCCGAAACGCTTCGCCAGTCGTTTCTGGATCCAGCGTCCCAGCAATCTCAGCCACCATGACCGTTTTTTGCCTTCCCCCGACGACTTCAGCAGGGAAAGGAACATTCTTACCACGCCTTCCATGGTCTTCAGCGTGACATTACCGACAAACCCGTCACAGACCATCACATCCGTTTTACCGGTGAGTAGCTCATTACCTTCAAGGTAACCAATATAGTTGATCTGCGGTGATTCTCGCAGGATTACCGCTGCGTCGCGAATGGTTTCCAGCCCTTTGGTCTCTTCATGACCAATATTGAGCAGCGCGACACGCGGCCGGGCAATGCCGAGCACATGTTCCGCCATCACCGATCCCATCACCGCAAATTGCACCAGCATCGCACTGTCTGAGCCGACGTTAGCCCCCAGATCCAGCACCACGGTTTTACCCTGCTGCTGATGCGGTAAAACGGACATTAACGCCGGACGCTTAATGCCATCCAGCGGCTTTAATATCAGCGTGGCCAGTCCCATCAGGGCACCGGTATTGCCTGCGCTTACGCAGGCCTGCGCACGTCCCTCTTTGACCATCTCCAGCGCCACACGCATTGAGCTGCCGCGACTGTTTCGAATAGCCTGAGCGGGTCGCGCATCACTTGCAATAACCGATTCGGCAGGAATGACCTGCAAACGCCCCAGTAAGGAGGAATCCGCTTTGGCAAGCAATGGCGTGAGAATGTCGGGATTTCCGACCAGAAGAAGGAATAGCTGCGAATGAGAGGCCAGTGCCTGCAATGCTGCAGGCACTGTCACGCAAGGACCGAAGTCCCCGCCCATGGCATCAATAGCCAGGGTCAAACGTGTCAAGGTATCGCCTTGCTAAGCAAGAAACTTACTTAACGATAACCTTGCGACCGCGGTAGTAACCATCCGCAGTAATGTGGTGACGCAGATGAGTTTCGCCAGAAACTTTATCTACTGACAGAGCAGCAGTGGTCAGCGCATCGTGCGAACGACGCATACCACGCTTAGAACGGGTGGGTTTATTCTGTTGTACGGCCATGGACCTTACTCCTATTACTTACGCTTTAAACTGGCTAATACGGCAAATGGATTTGGTTTCTCCGCCTCTGCAGGCAGTTTGCCAAAGACCATGTCCGCCTCGGACACTTCACAGTGTTCAGAATCATGTACCGGAACGACCGGCAGCGCGAGAATGATTTCGTCCTCGACGACTGCCAGCAGATCGATCTCACCAAACTCGTTGACATCGATCGGCTCGTACGCTTCCGGCAATGCCTCGGCCTGCTCTTCAGAAGAGACAGGACTGAAGCAATAACTTACGTGTACGTGATGAGGAAAGGTCTGGTTGCAGCGCTGACAACGCAACGTCACTTGTACTTCAGCTGTACCCGTCAGTACCGCCAGACGTTGACTGTCAACCGCAAACGACACGGCACAATCCACATCACTGTCCACACTAACCACTGACTCGGCCACGCGCTCCACCTGTGCAGATGTGTAGACACCTTGATAATCAAGGCGTTTTTGAGCGGTGCGGACGGGGTCCAGTGTTAGGGGTAATTTTACCTTTTGCATAGGGCGCGCATATTAACTTTGTAATGTCATAGAGTCAAAGAAAAAGGCCGTTAAACAGCATCTTTCAACCACTATTCGCATCCAGTGCGGCGCACAGTTTAAAATGACTGTCACCAATTCGCTATCACTATTGAAAAAAAATGACCACATCGATTCTTTTAGCCTCAACCTCGCCCTTTCGCCAGGCATTATTGCAAAAGCTGGGCCTGCCCTTTATCACCGCCGCGCCCGAGGTGGATGAAGCCCCGTTGCCCGGCGAAACCGCGTCAGCGCTGGTGACACGCCTTGCGATAGCAAAAGCGCAGGCGCTGGCGCAGGCCTTTCCCGATCACTGGATCATCGGTTCCGATCAGGTCTGCGTGCTGGATGGGGTGATTACCGGTAAACCGCACAGCGTGGAGAACGCCCGGGCGCAGTTACGCGCCGCCAGCGGTAACCGCATCACCTTTTACACCGGCCTGGCGCTCTATCATCCTGCCAGTCAGCAACTGATGCACTGCTGCGAACCGTTTGTGGTGCATTTCCGTGAAATAACCGACGCGGAGATTGCAGCTTATATAGAGAAGGAACAGCCGCTGCACTGCGCCGGCAGTTTCAAAAGTGAGGGACTGGGGATTTGTCTGTTTGAGCGGCTGGAAGGACGGGATCCCAACACGCTGGTGGGACTGCCGCTGATCGCGCTGAACGGCATGTTACGGCAAGCCGGCATCAATCCGCTGTCGGACTGATGCCGGGATAATTATGCTTTCAGCTGGCGTAGCCTGATCAGACACTGCTTCAGGCCGTCATCCAGCGGCGCTTCCACCCGCATCACTTCGCCGGTGCCAGGATGGGTAAAGGTCAGCGCCGCGGCGTGCAGGAACAGCCGCTTTAAGCCGGTTGAGGCTAACTGGCTATCAAACTCACGTTCGCCGTAGCGATCGTCGAAGGCGATTGGATGACCCGCATGCAGGGTATGAACGCGAATCTGATGAGTACGACCGGTTACCGGGCTGGCTTTCACCAGCGTAGCAAAGGCAAAACGCTCCTCAACCTTAAAGCGGGTTTCAGAAGGCTTACCTTCACTACTGACGCGCACAATACGTTCGCCGCTCTGCAGAATATTCTTCAGTAACGGCGCCTGCACCACTTTCAGATGTGAAGGCCAGTTACCGCGCACCAGCGCCAGGTAATCTTTCTGCATCCCTTTTTCGCGCAGCTGTTCGTGCAGGGAACGCAGCGCTGAGCGCTTCTTCGCCACCAGTAAAATGCCGGAGGTATCACGATCCAGTCGATGCACCAGCTCCAGGAAGCGGGCTTCGGGCCGCAACGCACGTAATCCTTCGATCACCCCGAAGCTCAGCCCGCTGCCGCCGTGTACCGCGGTGCCTGACGGCTTATTCATCACCAGCAGGGATTCATCTTCATACAGGATGGCGTCAGCCAGCGAGGCGACTTTGGCCAGCTTCGGCGACACCGCATCTTCATCACGCTCCGCCACCCGCACCGGCGGAATACGGACCTCATCGCCCGCCTCCAGCTTATACTCCGGCTTGACGCGCTTTTTATTCACCCGCACCTCGCCTTTACGTACGATGCGATAAATCATGCTTTTTGGCACACCTTTCAGTTGGGTGCGCAAAAAGTTATCAATTCGTTGTCCGGCATTTTCAGCCGTGATGGCGACAAGTTGTACGCCCGGATTCTCTGTTTTCATGGCGGCGATTCTAAATAGTGTCCCCTGATAGCGCCACCCCTTTTTCTGTGCTTAACTCTGGGGTTAGTGTCGCGATAAGCGCTTCGGCTGCTGGCTTTTTCAGCAACCGGATGTTTTCCCCGACACCGTATAGCGTTAAATGTAAAGAAACTTCACAAGCTGGCTAAAGTCGCCTTGCTATATGAAGGTTAGCAATGGAATAATGCTTAAGTTTCTTACCTGAAGGGTTTCAGGGCAGAAAAAGAGCGAAATTGTCATTTTGCCGGATCGAGCAGACACGCAGCAATGGCGTAAGACGTAATGCGAAATCAGGCACTTAGCGGGCTGCGGGTTGCGGCCTGGACAGCAGTATGGAGTGCACGGGTTTTTTATTTGTCTCAGGCATTTCCACTATCTGGTGCTGTTTTCCCTTATGAAAAACAGGCCACCGACGTTATTTGCGCCCCTCGCGCGGTCGACAGCCGTGAGGTTGACGACATTGCACTAAGTCACGGGGCCATCGGTTGATACTCGTCCAGGGTAACTATGCCCGCAGCTGTAATCACTCATGAAAGAATAACGAGTAAGTCACGATGAAAAGAATGTTAATAAACGCAACTCAGCAGGAGGAGTTGCGCGTTGCCCTGGTTGACGGTCAGCGTCTGTACGATCTGGATATCGAAAGCCCAGGACACGAACAGAAAAAAGCCAACATCTACAAAGGTAAAATCACCCGTATTGAACCCAGCCTTGAAGCTGCGTTTGTCGATTATGGCGCAGAGCGTCACGGTTTCCTCCCCTTAAAAGAAATCTCCCGCGAATATTTCCCCTCCAGCTACAACGCGCACGGTCGTCCAAATATCAAAGACGTCCTGCGTGAAGGTCAGGAAGTCATTGTTCAGATTGATAAAGAAGAACGCGGCAATAAAGGCGCTGCGCTGACAACCTTTATCTCTCTGGCGGGCAGCTATCTGGTGCTGATGCCGAACAACCCACGTGCCGGAGGGATCTCCCGCCGCATTGAGGGTGACGATCGTACCGAACTGAAAGAAGCCCTGTCTGCGCTGGAACTGCCGGAAGGCATGGGATTGATCGTGCGTACCGCCGGCGTCGGCAAATCAGCCGAATCGCTGCAGTGGGATTTAAGCTTCCGTCTTAAGCACTGGGAAGCGATTAAAAAAGCCGCTGAAAACCGCCCTGCTCCGTTCCTGATCCATCAGGAAAGTAACGTGATCGTGCGTGCATTCCGCGACTACCTGCGTCAGGACATCGGTGAGATCCTGATTGATAATCCAAAAGTGCTTGAGCTGGCGCGTCAGCATATCGCGGCGCTGGGCCGTCCGGATTTCAGCAGCAAAATTAAGCTCTACACCGGTGAAATTCCGCTGTTCAGCCATTATCAAATCGAATCGCAAATCGAATCCGCTTTCCAGCGTGAAGTGCGCCTGCCTTCCGGCGGCTCGATTGTGATTGATAGCACCGAAGCGTTAACCGCGATCGATATCAACTCAGCACGCGCTACGCGCGGCGGCGATATCGAAGAAACCGCCTTTAACACCAACCTTGAAGCGGCAGACGAGATTGCCCGTCAGCTGCGTCTGCGTGACCTCGGCGGACTGATCGTTATCGACTTTATCGATATGACGCCGGTACGCCATCAGCGCGCAGTAGAAAATCGTCTGCGTGAAGCGGTCCGTCAGGATCGTGCGCGTATCCAGATTAGCCATATTTCCCGCTTCGGCCTGCTCGAGATGTCACGTCAGCGTCTGAGCCCGTCGTTAGGCGAATCCAGCCATCACGTCTGCCCACGCTGTAGCGGCACCGGCACCATCCGTGATAACGAATCGCTGGCGCTCTCTATTCTGCGTCTGATTGAAGAAGAAGCGCTGAAAGACAACACCAAAGAAGTCCACGCGATCGTTCCGGTTCAGGTGGCCTCTTACCTGCTGAATGAAAAACGTGAAGCCGTGAACGCTATTGAAAAGCGTCAGGGTGGCGTGAAGGCGATCATCGTACCTGATGACAAGATGCAAACCCCGCACTATTCGGTGCTGCGCGTGCGCAAAGGTGAAGAGACTCAGACCCTGAGCTACCACCTGCCGAAGCTGCATGAAGCAGAAATGGCGCTGCCATCTGAAGAAGAGCATGGCGAACGTCGTCGTCCTGAACAGCCGGCACTGGCGGCATTCGTGATGCCAGATGCCCCACCGGCTCCGGTAGAAGTCGCGCCTGAAGCGCCACGCGCCGAAGCGCAACCGGCAGCGAAAGCGGCCCCTGCCGTCGCAGCGCCGGCCACGGTCAGCACCGGCTTCTTTGGCCGCCTGTTTGGTGGTCTGAAGAAAATGTTCGGTGGCGAAGAAACCCCTGCAGTGACGCCAGCCGCCACTGAAGCAGCGGAACCACAGAAAGCGCCGGAAAGCGAAGAAGAGAACGCCAGTCAGCGTGGCGAACGTCGTAACAACAACCGCCGCAATAATAACCGTCGTGAGCGTACGCCGCGTAACGGTGAGAACGGTCAGGCGCGTGAAAGCCGTGAACCACGTGAGCCACGTGAAAGCCGTGAACCGCGCGAAAGTCGCGAACCACGTGAAAATCGTGAGCCGCGTGAAGGCAATGATAACCGTCGCAACAAACGTCAGTCTCAGCCTAATGAAGCGCGTGAAGAGCGTCCGGCACTGAGCGAAGAAGCCCGTCAGCAGCGCGACGAGCAGCAGCAACAGCGTCGTGACCAGCGTGCTGAGCGTCAGCGTCGTCGTCAGGAAGAGAAACGCGCCCAGCAGGAAGCGGCCAAAGCCGCCGAGCAGCCGGTTGTGGCTGAAGCAGTTGTGGAAGCACCCGAAGCGCAGGATGACGATCGCGTGCAGGTTATGCCGCGTCGTAAGCCGCGTCAGCTGAGCCAGAAAGTCCGCGTTGATGATAACCGTCAGCCACTGCCAGCAGAAGCCACTGACATTGCCGTGCCGACCGAAGCGCGTGCAGTACAGCAGCCAGCGACTGAAGTGCTGCCGACGGAAGCGCCGCAGATCGAAGAGCAGGATGATAACGATAGCCGTGACAACGCCAATATGCCGCGTCGTTCACGTCGTTCGCCACGTCATCTGCGCGTCAGCGGTCAGCGTCGTCGCCGTTATCGTGATGAGCGTTATCCGACTCAGTCCGCTATGCCACTGGCTGCGGCAGCCGCGTCGCCAGAGATGGCATCCGGTAAAGTGTGGGTACGTTATCCGGTGAGCCAGGCCAGCGAAGAGCAGGTTGTGCAGGATGCGGTTCAGGAAACGCCAGATTACACCCGCGAAGAGACAGCAGGCGCCATTGCGCTGCCGGTTGCTGCTGCGGTTGAATCAGCAGCGTCACAGGACGCGCCAGTACAGCAGGCTGAACCACAGGCAGAAACGCCGGTAACCGTGGTTAACACTGACGATACCAGCGCTATCGACGCGCCGGTTGATCATCAGCCTTCGGTGATCCCGGCTGCGGCTGAAGCGACCGCTGAAACTGTTGCTGCTCAGGCACAGCCTGCTGAGCCGGTCAGTGATACGCCAGCGACCGCTTCTGTTGATGACAGCGCACAGCCGACAGAGATTGCGCAGCAAGCGCCAGTTGAAGTCAGCCGCGAAACGGAAGCACAGGTAGAAGAAGTGCTGAACGCCCCGGTCGCTGCCGCAGCAGAAACGGCACCGGTCAGTGAGCCGCATGCACCTGTCGCTGCCCGTGATATCGAGCCGGCCGCGGTAGCGCAACCGGCCGCCACGCCAGCACCTGCTGCTGAGCCAATGGCCGCCGCGGACGTCACGCGCTGGAAGCACTTCGCTTCTGCCCCGATGACCAAAGCGCCGGCGCCGGTCTGGCAGCCAGAACCTGCACGTCACAGCGACTGGGTACGTTCGGCGTACGAGTTCGACGGTCGTGGATCTGCTGGCGGTCACGCGGCAACCCATCAGGCCACGGCGCCAGCAACCAAGCCGTAACGCTGACTCTGACCTGAACCTGACCCCGGCCTGCAAGCCGGGGTTTTTTTATGCCTGTGGTGCGGGATTCAGCCCGAATTCAGGCAAAAAAAATCCCACCCTCTTTTATCAGGAGGGTGGGAGAAACTAAGCGCACCCGGTTAAAGTACGCTCAAATTTTCAGGTCAGATTATGAATTCAGCTGTAACAGTGACATCTTGGACATATCGGTAAAGGTCTTGTACGACGCCTGCAGCGCCGTCTGCTGCATGGTGTAGCTGGAGACCGCAGCGGTATAATCGACATCCACCAGATCGCTCATCTGCGAACTGTAAATCACATTACGATCGTCGCCCTGCGCATCCAGCGTATCGAGTTCCGACAGCTGGGTACCAATCTCGGAGCGTACGGTTAACACGTTATTCAGCGAGTTGCCCAGACCACGGTTGGTTTTATCCATCGCAGCCTGGAAAGTCTGTTTAGTGGCAGCATCAGCGTCATCCTGCGGCACTTTCAGCGCTGCAATTGCGCTGTCGAGCATGGCGAACAGGTTGGTTTCGCTGGCGCTGCCGTCCGGCTCTTTAGTGGCATTGCCGGTGATCGCCATGAAGATGTCGTCACCGGTATGACCAACGGTCATGGTGCGGCTACTGTCCACCTTCTGGGTGATCGCATCGGTTCCGCCCGCATAGCTCACGCCGGTGCCGGTGCCATCGACAAACGGCGCGCTGTCCGTTTTGTAACCTGCAAAGATATAGCGACCGTTCGCATCCTGGCTGTTGGCCTGGTTAAGTAACTGGGCGCGGATGCCTTCAAGCTGGGTTGCAATCGAGCCACGGTCATCGTCACTCAGC
This sequence comes from Pantoea sp. UYEF8, assembly GCF_040546285.1. Classification (NCBI taxonomy): domain Bacteria; kingdom Pseudomonadati; phylum Pseudomonadota; class Gammaproteobacteria; order Enterobacterales; family Erwiniaceae; genus Pantoea; species Pantoea sp. UYEF8. The sequence continues at coordinate 162,725 of NZ_JBEPNM010000001.1, forward strand.
GTACCGGTTGAACCGTTAACGATCAGGGTTTGCGCATCCTGAATACTGCTGGTCACGCCTTTCAGCGCATTCTCTTCCAGCGATAATCCCTGGTTAGCAAAGGTACGTGCCAGCGCATACTGGCTGCTTTGCGCCTGAGTCTGTGACAGCACCACTGCGCGTGACGCGGCAATCGGATCGTCAGATGGATTGGTGACGCGGCGGCCGCTGGAGAGTTGCTCGCCCACTTTCAGCCAGGAGGCTTGCGAGTCGGTAATCCCGCGCACCTGCTGGTTAAACATCATATTTGTACTGATTCGCATGCTTTACCCTACCCTTAGCGAATATTGATCAATGCATCAAAAATGGTGCTGGCAGTCTGCAGCACCTGCGCATTTGCCATGTAATATTGCTGATATTTTGTCAGGTTAGCGTACTCCTCATCGAGGTTGACGCCAGAAACTGACTGCTGGCGATCGGTCAGCTGACCGACCACGCTTTTCTGCGTGGTGCTGGTAGTTTCCAGCGAGCTGGTTTTGTTGCCGACGGTACTGACGATGCTGGCATAAGCCTGCGCCAGCGTGGCGTTGCCGCCTACCAGTTTGGCATCCTGCAGGTCCAGCAGCTTTTGCGCATTACGGTTATCGCTTTCGCCACCGGTCGCACCGGCAGCGGCAATCTGTGATTCACTGGTGATCGCCACCGACATATCGTTAATGGCGTTCTGTACCGGTTTCACCAGAAAACTGTCTTTCGCAGCCGGCGCAGGCGTCGCGGCGACGGTCAGCTTCATGCCATCAAAACTCAGCGTGGTATTGCCGTTCGCATCGGTACCTGGGGTAATCGGGACGGAGATGCTGTCAGACGCGCGGGTCGCGGTCCAGTTGCTGCCGTCATAGCTCAGGGTATAGTTTGACGCTTTCAGCGCGCTGGTATCGGTCCACTCGGCGGTGACCGAAGCGGCAGTGCTGTTTTTACTGTTGCTGACCACGGTCGGGGTGCCGATATTAAAGAAATCGACGCCCTGATCGCCGTTGCTGTCAAAGCCCTGCTTATGCACGGCGTTGAAGCTGCTGGTGAAGGTGGCGGCCAGCTGGCCGAGCTGATTCTGCGCCAGATCGAGATCCTGAGAACGGAACGCCAGCAGACCACCCAGTGAACCGGTGGTAATCAGCTTCTCCGGGATCTCAACGTTACCCGCCTGTTTATCAACATAGCCGATGGTGGTCCGGGTTGGATCGCTGCTGGAGGTCATCGCCACCAGCTGGTTTGATTTGGTGCCATTGACCAGCGTCAGGCCGTTAGCCATCGAGACGCTGTAGCTACCGTCCTGCTCTGAGACGGTCACGCCGACCACGTTGTTGAGGTCGCTGACCAGCTGATCGCGCTTATCCAGCAGATCGTTTGGTGCGGTGCCGGTACCGGTAGTCAGCCTGGCGATCTGCTTGTTGAGATCGGCAATCTGAGTGGTATAGGTATTGACCTGATTGACGCTGGAACCGATGTCGCTGTTTACGCTGTTCTGCATGCTGGTCAGATACTGCGAGGTGGTCTGGAACTGGCTGACCAGTCCCTGGGCGTTACTCAACATCGACTGGCGCGCCGACGGATCGTTGGCGTTGCTCACCACGTTCTGCAGGTTGGTAAAGAATTTCTGGATGGAGGTTGCCAGGCTGGTGGTCGAGGTTGACAGCAGATCGTCGATATTGGAAATCTGGCTGTACTGGGTGTTCACCGCGCTGTAGTTTGCGCTGGAGCCACGCAGCTGGGCGGCGATAAAAGCATCATATTCGCGCTGTACACCGGTCACATTAACCCCGTTGCCGTAGTAGCTATTGCCCTGCAGAGTACTGTTTGCCTGGGCAAGGATGGTGGTCTGGCGTGTATAGCCCGCCACGGTGTAGTTAGTAATGTTATTACTGGTGGTACTCAGGGCGGCCTGCGCGGCACTCAATCCGCTCATCGCGGAGTTAATTATGCTGGACATCTCGGTTCCTTACATTCCCCGTCAACCGGGCTGGCAGTCATCAAAGTGGGCGCCAGCAGGCGAAAACGCATCTGGCTTATGATGGTGTTATCGGCGTGCTTAAGTGAAACTTGAGGCTGAATTATCAGAACAGGTCGCCTAAATCCTGACTGTAGGCTTTTACGACTTTGTCGCCCATGCTCTTGAATTGCTGAATCATTCCCACCAGCTTTTGCGCATATTTAGGATCGGTGGCATAGCCTGCCGCCTGTAGCGCCTGTGCGCCCTGCTCGGCACTCGACGCGTTAGCGACCGCCGCGTAGCGTGGGTTATTGCTGATCAGTTTGACGTAATCGGTCAGAGCCTCGAAATAGGAGTTGTAGACCCGGAAGCTGGCACGCACTTTCTTCGCTTCGCCCTGCTCATATTCGGTGGTCATGATGTCGGTGGTGTCGCCTTTCCAGTCGCCGCTGGCCTTGATACCGAATACGTTATAGCTCGGTTTACCGTCGCGGGTCAGGATCTGGCGCTGGCCCCAGCCCGACTCCAGCGCCGCCTGCGCCAGAATCAGATGGTGAGGAATGCCGCTCTGCTGACTGGCCGCCTGGGCTGGCTGGGTCAGCTGGGCGATAAACTCACGGCTGTCGGTCGGCAGGCCGGTCGGTGACGAGACCGGCAGGCGCGGCATGGCTTTACGCACCAGCTGCTCCAGCTGCTGCGCCGGCTGTTGTACCGCGCCGACGGTGCTGAGAATAAAGCTGTTATCCAGCTTCATCGGCACCGTGCCGGCTTTTTCATCCGGGGCGGTGGCGGGCTGCATCTGCTTAACGATGGTTTCCGCCAGCCCGAGTCCACGTTTACCCATCTCCTGCGCAATCTGCTGATCGTACATTGAGGTGAAAAGTTTGGTTTGCTCGTTGCTCATCATGCCGTCCTGCGGCAACGCCTCACGCATGCTTTTCAACATCATCTGTACAAACATCCCTTCGACCTGGCGAGCCACCTGCAGCGCTTTGCCTTTCGGATCGCTGCTGGCCTGGTGTTTCAGTTCGTTCAGTGAGCGGCTGTCGTAAGCCGCACTCATCAGAGATTGCGTATCAGTCATCAGATAATTTCCAGTTTGGCGCGCAGACAGCCGGCGCTCTGCATTGATTGCAGGATCGACATCAGCTCGATTGGCGATGCACCCAGCGCATTCAGCGCGCGCACTACATTGTTCAGGTTGGCGCTGGCATTCACACGTTGCAGTGCCCCGCCGCTCTGACGCAGATCGATCTGGGTCTGGGTGGTGGCTACCGTCTGCCCACCGGCCAGTGGCGTATCAGGCTGGCTGACGTTCTGCTGCTGATTCACCGTCACCGACAGGTTGCCCTGCGCCACGGCACATTGATTCAGCGTTACCTCGCGGTTCATCACTACCGAACCGGTACGGGAGTTGATGATCACTTTCGCATCTTCGACCGGAATCGAGACGTTGATGTTCTGGATATCCGCCAGCAGGCGTACCTGAGCCCCGTTATTCGGCGATACGCGGATCTGAACGGTACGCGCATCCAGCGGCTGGGCGGCACCGTAACCGCCACGCGCGTTAATCGCATCGGCAATGCGCTGCGCCATCGAGAAATCTTCATTGTTGAGCTGCAGGTTAATGGTGTTCTGCGAACCAAAGTTACTTTGCAGTTCACGTTCTACCGTCGCGCCGCCGGTAATCCGGCCACCGTTCAGCTGGTTAACCTGTACGCTGCTGCCGCCTGCCGACGCACCGGCACCGCCGACCAGGATGTTCCCCTGAGCCAGCGCATAGACCTGGTTATCCACCCCTTTCATCGGAGTCATCAGCAGCGTTCCGCCGCGCAGGCTTTTAGCGTTACCCAGTGACGACACCACCACGTCAAGCGTCTGTCCCTGACGGGCAAATGCTGGCAGTTTTGCCGTCACCATCACCGCCGCCACGTTTTTCAGCTGCATGTTGGTGCCGGTCGGCACGGTAATCCCGAGCTGTGACAGCATGTTGCTCACCGTCTGGGTGGTAAACGGCGTCTGAGTGGTCTGGTCACCGGTACCGTCCAGTCCCACCACCAGTCCGTAACCGAGCAACTGGTTTTCCCGCACGCCCTGTACGGTGGTTAAATCACGGATCAGATCGGCTTTTGCCAGCAGGCTGACGCCCAGCAGCAGCGCCAGTCCGACGCGTAACAGCGTTAACTTTTTCATTGAAACCTCTTACATCGGCGAGATGTTCAGGAAGAAACGCTGTAACCAGCCCATGGTCTGCGCCTCATTGATATAACCGTTTCCGACGTACTCAATACGTGCATCGGCGACGGCAGTAGATAACACGGCGTTGCTGGCGCTGATGGTGCGAGGGTTAACCACGCCCGAGAAGCGAATGAACTCCGTGCCCTGATTAATGGCGATCTGTTTCTCGCCCACCACGTGCAGGTTGCCGTTCGACAACACCTGATCCACGGTGACGGTAATGGTGCCGGTAAAGGTGTTGTTAGCGGATGCGCCACCTTTACCTGCGAAATCGTTTTTGCCTTCGGCGCCAAAGTTGGCTTTTTCACCACCGGCCCCAACCAGCCCTGCCAGCCCGGTCGGAACCGCGCTTAAGCCGAAGCTGTTGCTGCCATCACGACTGGCATTCGCCGAGGAGCTTTTGCTGGCGCTGACGTTTTCCTGCAGCGTAATCGTCAGGGTGTCGCCAATGTTACGTGGGCGACGATCTTCAAACAGCGGCTGATAGCCGTAGTTGAGTGGCGCGACGCCCTGGAAAATCGAACCGTTAACCACCGGTGGCGCGGACGGCATCGGCTGCGCCGTCGTCGCCCCTTCTACCAGCGGTGTACGCGGTACCAGTGCACAACCGTTAAGGGTTAGCAGCAGCGAGGCGACTAACCAATGTCCAGGCTTGAGAATCTGTTGCTTCGCCACGGAGTCACGACCTTATCTGTGTCTGTTCTTCAGGCCAGCCGGAACTGGCCCTGTCGGGGATTAAAGCTGAGTCAGTTTCGCCAGCATCTGATCGGAAGTACTGATCGCTTTGCTGTTGATTTCGTAAGCGCGCTGAGTCTGGATCATCGTTACCAGCTCTTCTGCCACGTTGACGTTCGAGGTTTCGGTATAGCCCTGATAAAGCAGACCGGCGCCGTTCTGGCCTGGCGTGCTGTCAGTTGGCGCACCCGAAGCCTGCGTTTCCTGATAGAGGTTTTCACCCACGCTATCGAGACCGGCATCGTTCATAAAGGTGCTCAGGGTCAGCTGGCCGACCTGAGTCGCCTGCGCCTGGCCCTGCTGCGTCACGCTCACCACCCCGTCACGCGCCACGGTAATGCTGGTGGCGTTGGCCGGAATCGTGATGCCGGGCTGCACCGGGAAGCCAGAGTTGGTCACCAGCTGACCGTTCTGATCGATCTGGAACGCGCCGTCACGGGTATAGGCAGAAGTGCCATCCGGCATCTGAATCTGGAAATAACCCTGACCATTAATGGCGATATCTTTTGAGTTGCTGGTCTGCGACAGGTTGCCCTGCGTATGCAGACGCTCAGTGGTGACCGGACGAACACCGGTACCAATCTGCAGGCCGGACGGCAGCGTGGTCTGTTCAGACGACTGGGTGCCGGGCTGACGCATGGTCTGATACATCAGATCTTCAAACACCGCACGCGAACGCTTAAAGCCGTTGGTGCTGACGTTTGCCAGGTTGTTGGCAATCACGTCCATGTTCATCTGCTGCGCATCAAGACCGGTTTTAGCGATCCATAAAGAACGAATCATGTTGTTATCCTCGCGCCTTAGCTGCTCATGTTCAGCAACTGGTTGGCTTTTTGTTCGTTTTCATCAACGTTTGTGATGACTTTCATCTGCATCTCAAAACGTCGGGCGTTGGCGATCATGTCGACCATGGTTTCAACCGGCTTAACGTTGCTGCCTTCCAGCACACCCGGCATCACCTGCATGGTAGCGTCAGCCTGCAACGCCGCGCCGCGGGTGTTCTGGGTGGCTGCCGTCGGGCGGAACATGCCGTCATCGCTGCGCTGCAACTCCTGACCGGTGGCCCGCACCAGCTTGAGCTTACCCAGCTGGACCGTGGCATTCGGCGCATCGCCGGCATTCAGGCCGGTGATTGAACCGTCAGCGGCAATGGTGATTTCCGATCCCTGTGGGATCACAATCGGACCGCCATCGCCCATTACAGGATTGCCCTGAATCGTCAGCGTCCCGTTCGGGCTGATTTGCATGTTGCCGTTGCGGGTATAAGCTTCGCTGCCGTCAGCAGTACGCACCGCCAGCCAGCCATCCTGCTGTACCGCGACGTCGAGTGGGCGCTCGGTGTAATCCATCGAGCCCTGACTCATATCGGCGCCCGGCGTGGACGCGGTCACCAGCGTGCGGGTTGGCAGTGACCAGCCATTGACCGGCACTGCGCGCAACGCATTAAGCTGCGCACGAAAGCCTGGCGTTGAGGCGTTGGCGAGGTTGCTGGCGGTGACCGCCTGCTGATCCAGCGTCTGGCTGGCCGCGCCCATCGCGGTATATATCGCGTGATCCATAAAGCAATCCTGTTAGCGAATTAACGTAAGTTAACCAGCGTGTTAAGAATCTGGTCCTGAGTTTTGATGGTCTGCGCATTCGCCTGATAGTTACGCTGCGCCACAATCATGTTCACCAGCTCTTTACTCATGTCGACGTTAGAAGCTTCCAGCGCGCCAGCGGTCAGAGAACCGAAGGTGCCGGTGTTCGCCAGACCAATTGCTGCCTGACCGGAGGCATTCGACGCCGACCAGACGTTGTCGCCCTGTGACTGCAGGCCTTCCGGGTTAGAGAAGCTCGCCAGCACGATCTGACCCAGCAACTGGGTTTTCTGGTTGGAGTAGGTGCCGGTGATGGTGCCGTCATCGTTAATGGCGTAGCTGGTCAGATCGCCAGGCGCATAACCGTCCTGGGTCGGGCTGCCGAAAGTGGTGGCGCCGGTGTTCTGCTGCAGGCTGCCCAGCATGCTCAGGGTGATCGGCTGGTTAGCTACTGCACCGTTGGCTGCGGTAGTCTGGCCGGCTGCCGGCACGTTCAGGGTTAACCCGACGGTGCCATCAGTACTGCTGCTGACAACAGCGCCGGTCGCATCCAGCTTGTCCATGCGGGTCAGCTTGCCGCTGGTGTCGAACGCCATTTTGAAGTCACCCGCAGATGAACCGGTGTTGGCATCAATCGCGTGCACGGTCCAGCTGTTGCTGGCAGTGTCTTTGACAAAGTACATATCGAGCGCGTGATCGTTACCCTGCGAGTCATAGACGGTCGCGGTGGTCTTCTTGTTGTAGCTGTCGGCGTTAGCAGTAGAGAACGTCGTCACTGTCGGTGCGGTGTCGGTCGAGTTCAGGTTCGCGACCAGGCCAGTGGTGGTGGTTGCGCGAGCCGGCATCTGCTCGGTCGGAATGCTGATCGCCACCGGGTTAGCACCCGCCTGGATAGTCGCTGGCGAGCCGCTGGCCGGATAACCGGTCACGTTCAGGCCCTGGGTGTTGATCAGGTTACGGTTAGCATCCAGCGTGAACTGGCCATTACGTGAGTAATAAACCGCGCCGCTGGTGTCGGTCATACGGAAGAAACCGTTGCCGCTCAGGGCGACGTCGAGGCCGCGGCTGGTGGTGGTGGTCGAACCGTCGTTAAAGTTCTGGATCACTGCCGCCACTTTGGTACCGAGGCCGACGTTAGAACCGGCGAACATATCAGCAAAGGCGATGGTGCTCGATTTAAAACCCGCTGTCGCGGAGTTGGCGATGTTGTTGCCGATGACATCAAGGTTACTTGAGGCAGCGCCAAGGCCGCTGACCGCTTGGGAAAATGACATGTGTGTGTCTCCTGTCTACAGGTTAATCAGAGAATCTGACGTACTTCGTCAAGGGAAGCGGAGCCCATGGTGCCGAGATCCAGTTTTGTGGTGTCGTTCGCGGTACTCACCCCATTGACGTAGGCGTAGTTAAGCGGTTGTGCCACCAGTTGTGTGCTGCCATTGCTTGCGGCAATCGCAACGCTGTATTTACCGTCTGGCGCGGTTGAACCGTCGCTCAGTTTGCCGTCCCACGAGAAGGTATGAACACCCGCGCTCAGTGCGCCGAGGTCAACGGTATCGATCACCGTGCCATTCGCATCTTTAATCGTGGCGGCGGTAGCAGTGGACGCCGAGGTCAGTTCAACCCCAAACGGCGTGGTCGTGCCGCTGCCAACCAGAACCTGCGAGCCGTTAACCATCACGCCGTGCCCAATCAGGGTCGAGCTTTGCAGCGACTGGCTGGTGCTGATCTGGCCGGAAATCGATCCCAGCGTGGTATTGAGTTTCTCAATCCCGCTCAGGGTGTTGATCTGTGCCAGTTGGGTGGTGAGCTGGCTGTTATCCATCGGATTGGTGGGATCCTGGTTCTGTAACTGGGTCACCAGCATGGTCAGGAACTGATTCTGCAGATCCTGCGCGCTGTTGCCGGTGCCACTGGTGCTGGAGGAGCTGAGGACCGTGGGGTCCAGCTTCTCATTAACGCCTACCGCGATAGCCATAATTGTTCTCCGTTATTGCCCGATCGTCAGGGTTTTCATCATCATCGACTTCACGGTGTTGAGGACTTCAACGTTCGCCTGGTAACTGCGTGACGCTGACATGGTGTTGACGGTCTCAGAGACCACATCCACGTTGGGCATTTTGACGTAGCCTTTGGCATCGGCCATCGGGTTACCCGGGTCATACACCAGTTTGGCGGGGGTCGGATCGTCCACCACCTTCGCCACTTTCACGCCGCCGGTGGCTGCGCCAGGCGCGGCATCGGTCTGGAATACCACCTGTTTGGCGACGTAAGGTTGCCCATCCGGGCCGGTTACGCTGTCGGCGTTGGCCAGGTTACTGGCACTGACGTTTAATCGCTGTGATTGCGCGGTCATCGCTGAGCCGGCAATGTCAAAAATGTTCAGCAAGGCCATAATTATTGCCCTTGTAACACGCTCATCATGCCTTTGATCTGGCTACTGATAAGGGTGAGATCGGTTTGATATTTCAGGCTGTTATCCGCGAACTGAGTACGTTCACGGTCCATATCTACAGTGTTGCCGTCGGCGGCTGGCTGATCGGGAATGCGATAGAGCATGTCCATCGACGGTGCCGAGTTGGTCTGCGCTTCAATGTGGCGAGCTGACGTGACTTTTAACGCCATGCTGCTGCCTTCCGCACGACCATTGGCCATCACCCGACTCAGCTCGCTGGCAAAGTCGATATCCCGGGCCTGATAACCAGGGGTATCGGCGTTGGCAATGTTTGACGCCAGGATCTCCTGACGTTGAGCACGCAGGTTGAGGGCTTCCGTACCAAATTTCAGCGCCGCATCCAGTTTGTCGAGCATGGTTCCTCCGCGAATGAGAATTTCGAGCTGGCAGCTTAATTTGGAAAAGCAAGAGGTAATCGTCTGAATAAGGCCAAAAACCCACGCTATTTTGGCTCTTGAATATTTTTTGCTGCGCGTACACTCGTTGCCATCATCAGTGAGGAAAAGCACCATGCGTGGATATCAAACCCTGCTGGCCAGTCTGCTGGTCCTGATCGCCCTGCCGGTTACGGCCGGCGATCTCAGTGCACAACTGAACCAATTTTTTAAAGCGCGTGACCCCCAACATGCCGACGGCATGACCGTGGTGGTCCGCACGCCGCAGGCCCAGTGGCCCGATTGCGACGCGCCGAAATTTACCCTGCCGGGCAACAGCCGCCTGTGGGGCAACATGAGCGTAGCCGCCAACTGCGGTGAGAATCGCCGCTACATTCAGGTGCAGGTGCAGGTCACCGGACCTTACCTGGTCGCAAACCGGCTGTTAACGCGCGGCAGCAGCGTCAGTGCGGCTGATTTCAGCCAGCAGACGGGCCGGCTCGATACCCTGCCGGCGCGTGCGCTGCTGAACGATGAGGCGGTAGCGGATGCCGTGGTGCTGCGTGACATCCAGCCGGGACAGCCGATTAATCCGTCGATGCTGCGTCAGCCGTGGCGGGTGAAGGCGGGTCAGAGCGTGATGGTGATTGCCAGTGGTGACGGTTTTGACGCCAGCGGCGAGGGTAAGGCACTGAACAATGCCACCCAGTCTCAGTGGGTGCGGGTGCGGATGGGAAATGGGCAGGTTGTCAGCGGTCGGGTGCGGGATGATGGGAATATTCTTATAACACTATAAAGCGTTAAAGAAGCCAGTTGTTCTGCCGATAGAAGAATCAACTAAGCAATTACGCTATTCTGATTCAGGTGGCAGACTCCCCTGACCGTACAGGAGCCCGAATATGAGCATCGACAGAACGCAACCGCTGAAACCCGCCAGCACCGTACAGAGCCGCGACACCAGCGAGCCCGCCAGCACCAAAGTGCGTCAAAGCACCACGCCGGCGGCCAGCACGCCAGCCGCCGCCCAGGTTAGCCTGAGCAGCGCGCAGTCACAGCTGATGCAGCCAGGCAGCCAGGACATCAACGTCCAGCGGGTTGAACAACTGAAAACCGCCATTCGTAATGGCGAACTTAAAATGGATACCGGCAAGATCGCCGACGCGCTGATTGCCGACACTAAGGCGTATTTAGAGGGTAACTAGTCCCCATGAGTAACTTGCTGACCACATTAGATAAGATGCAGGATGTGCTGGCATCGCTGTCAACCTTGCTGGAAGAAGAGCAGCAGCAGTTGGCAGCCGGAAACATTAACAGCAACCTGTTGCAGCGTATCACTGAAGATAAAGGTGCGCTGCTCAGTACGCTTAACTATCTGGATGAGATGCGCCGTACCGCCGAGCAAAGCCTGGCAACGTCGGCACCTTATCGTGGTCAGAGCGACATGGCGAGCCGCTGGCAACGTATTCAGCAGCACACCCGTCGCCTGCAGGATGCCAACGTGCATAATGGCCTGCTGCTGCAACATCAGATTCGTTACACCCAGGATGCGCTGGAGGTGCTGAAGCCGCACCAGACCCAGGCGTTTTATGGTCCCGACGGGATGGGTAAAGGCCAGGCGACACTCAGCCGTAAAGCCTGACGACTGACTGAGCAAAAAAAATCCCGCCAGCTTGCGGGATTTTTTGTATGCCTGTTTTTTATCAGACTGTTGTGCGTCGCGCATAATCGCGCAGCCGGAAGCCGAGCAGCCCGAGCGTCACGAAGTAAGCGCCGCCCCCGACCGCACACACCGCCGCCAGTCGCAGCAGCCGCCACAGCATCGAACCCTGTTCCCAGGCTGGCATCCACTGCAGCATCGCAAACAGCGCCGCCGCCATCGCCAGCACCGCAATCAGCAGACGAACCAGAAACCCTGTCCAGCCGGGCTGGGGCATAAAGATCTGCTTTTTACGCAGTTGCCAGTAGAGCAGTGCCGCATTGAGACAGGCCGCGAGCCCAATCGACAGCGACAAACCGGCATGCTTCAGCGGACCAATAAACGCCAGGTTCATCAGCTGAGTCATAATCAGGGTAACAATCGCGATCTTAACCGGCGTTTTGATGTCCTGCCGCGAGTAAAAGCCCGGTGCCAACACTTTGACCACAATTAAGCCCATCAGCCCGACGGAATAAGCGATCAGCGCCCGCTGGGTCATCGCCGCATCAAAGGCGGTAAACTTACCGTACTGGAACAGCGCTACGGTCAGCGGGCCAGAGAGCATCCCCAGCGCCACCGCACTCGGCAGCGCCAGCAAAAAGCAGAGGCGTAAGCCCCAGTCCATCAGCCGGGAATATTCATCGTGATTACCGCTGGCAAAACTTTTGGCCAGCGAAGGCAGCAGGATGGTGCCCAGCGCCACGCCGAGCACGCCGGACGGAAATTCCATCAGCCGGTCAGCGTAATACATCCACGAGACCGATCCTGATACCAGAAAGGAGGCGAAAATGGTGTTGATGATCAGCGAGATCTGGCTGACCGAGACACCGAGAATCGCCGGTCCCATCTGACGCATGACCCGCCAGACGCCAGCATCACGCAGGTTCAGGCGCGGCAGCACCAGCATGCCGAGCTTTTTCAGGTGCGGCAGCTGATAACCGAGCTGCAGCACGCCGCCTGCCACCACCGCCCACGCCAGCGCCATCACCGGCGGATGGAAATGCGGTGCAGCAAACAGCGCGAAACCAATCATGCTGATATTCAGCAGGGTCGGGGCAAACGCCGGAACCGAGAAGCGGTTCCAGGTGTTCAGCACTGCACCCGCCAGCGAGGCGAGCGAAATCAGCATGATATAAGGAAAGGTCACCCGCAGCAGCGAACTGGTCAGCGCGAACTTATCGGCGCTGTCGGCAAAGCCCGGCGCCGTGACCATAATCACCCACGGCGCGGCGATCATCCCCGCCACCGTGACCAGCGCCAGCGCCAGCGTCAGCAGTCCGGAGACGTAGGCGAGGAACAGCCGCGTCGCTTCATCGCCCTGCTTACTCTTGTATTCCGCCAGAATCGGCACAAACGCCTGTGAGAAGGCGCCTTCTGCAAAGATACGCCGTAAAAGATTGGGCAACTTAAAGGCGACGAAAAATGCATCGGTCGCCATTCCGGCGCCAAACACCCTGGCCACAATGGCATCTCGGGCAAAGCCCAGTACGCGGGAAAACAGGGTCATGGAACTGACCGCTGCCAGCGATTTCAACAAATTCATAATTGACGGCGCATCCTGAAAAGAATCGGCAAAATGAGAGACTTAGCGCGGGCATCCGGATGATGCCCGGCGATAGTCTACTGCCACGGCGGGAAATGACCAGCACGGAGTGTTACAAGGCATTATTGTTGAGTGGCGTCACGCCACAGTTTTTCCACCACGCGCTGCGCCAGCAGGGCCTGTTCACCGCTGGTTTCGGGCATCGTCTGATTTTGCACGCACTGGATAAAATGGTGTGCCGCGCCGCTGAAACCGCGCTGCACCAGATGACTTTGCCAGGCGGGCGGCGGCGCGATCAGCAGGCCGCCTGCGGTTTCCTCCTGCCAGTCGCGCATTTCGCTGATATCGATGCATTTGCGCTCACACACCGCGCTGACCCGCTCACGCTGGCTGCCGGCACGCCGGTGCATGCTGGTGGTGATCGGCACGCCGCCCACGTTAAAGTGGTGTTCCGCGTAAAGCATCTCTCCCTGCGCAGTGGTGGCAATGCGCCCCTGCACTTCACTAAACGGCTGACCACCGAGCCACAGCGCGGTATCCACCACGTGCAGATAGTCATCCAGCAGGGTAAAACGCAGATCGTGCGGTCCGACGCTGTCGCTGCGGTGCTTTTCAATCCGCAACGAGGCGACGCTGCCCATCTCAGCTTTAAGCTGCTGATAGCGTGGAGCAAAGCGACGATTAAAACCCACCATCAATTTGCGCTGCTGCTGGCCGGCAAGCTCAACCAGCGCTTCCGCCTGATCGAGGGTTTCCGCCAGCGGCTTATCGACGCAGACATCTTTGCCGGCCAGCAGCAGCGTCCTGACCACCTGATAGTGGCTCGCGGTGCTGCTGTGGACGAACACCGCATCGCAGGCGGCGGCCAGTTCGTCAATCGAGCTGAAACAGCGGATGCGAAAACTGTCGCAGACTGGCCGGGCTTTGGCCTGATTGGGCGAAAAAGCCCCCACCAGCGTCCAGTCAGTCGCCGCCGACAACACCGGCAGCCAGGCTTTCTGCGCGATGCCGCCCAGTCCCACCACGCCAATACGTAACGTCATTTCAGCTCTCCGTTTGCAGCAGTTGGGTGAGTTGCGCCTGCAGTTGCGCCACCTGATGTTCCAGCGCCGTGACGCGTGCAGCCAGCTCGCCCGGCTCTGCGGCGTCACTCTCGTGTGGCAATTCCGCCTCATCGCTCAGCAGATGGATAAAACGGTGTTCGCGCCGACCCGGTTCCCGCGGCAGACGCATCACCGTGGCGCTGTCATCACGCTGCTGCAGCGCGTTGAGCGTCTGTTCCACCTCACTAACGTCGGTAAATTCATGCAGACGTCCGCTACGGGTACGCAGTTCACCCGGCGTCTGGGCACCGCGCAACAGCAGCAGTGTCAGCACCGCCACTTCCGCGCTGTTAAGCTTTAGCGTGCCAAAGGCGGAGTTGCAGAAGCGCTGAGCATATTTAACTACCCGCTGGCCCGATGCGCTGCTGGCGGTCACCAGATGCAATTTTTCCAGCTGATCGAGCTGATTTTGCACCCCGGTCTCGCTCAGGTTCATTACCGGCTCACGGTTCGATTTCTGATTACAGGCGCTGACCACCGCATTCAGGGAGAGCGGATACTGTTCCGGCGTCGTGACCTCTTTCTCCAGCAGACAGCCCAACACGCGCAACGCCTGCGCCGACAACGTCAATTTCATGCTGACTCCTTGTTATTATCCACGCCGATCAGACGTCCATTCCCGCCAGGTTAATGCCGTCAGGACGTGATCCTGCCAGCGGCCGTCGATCAACAGATAATCTTTGGCGTAACCCTCTTTTTCGAATCCGAGCCGCGCCAGCAAATCACCGCTGCGCTGGTTGTGTGGCATGTAGTTGGCCATGATGCGGTGGATATGCTGCTGACGCTGCATATAGCGGATAGCCGACTGCAGCGCTTCAAACATCATGCCCTGCCCCTGCCATTTCTCGCCGAGTGAGTAGCCCAGATAACAGGCGTGGAACGAGCCGCGCAACACGTTGCTGAAATTAGCCACGCCGCGCACCTCGGTTTCATCGCTGTCCATCAGAATGAAATAGAATGCCGATCCCTGCTTATGCATATCGGTAATCAGCCCTAGACGCGCCTGCCAGCCTGAGGGATAGCAGTGGCTTTCATCGCGCACCGGCTCCCACGGCTTTAAAAACAGGCGGTTTTCTGCGTAATAATCTGCCAGCCGCCAGGCATCACGCTCGTGAACCAGACGGACCACCAGCCGGTCGGTGGTTAATCGCACCCTTGGCGCGGCAGAACGATAGCCAAACATCCTGACTCCTGAAATCAAAGGCTGATAAAGATGAGCCGTAATTACCCTGCTTTCACTATAACCGTCGCCTGGGCTGCGGTAAAACGTTACCCGCGATCAAGCTGCAAACACCTTGATTTTGCTCTGATATCGCCATTGATTTTGACGGTGATTACCGGCCCGGACCCGCGCTGACGCCGATCGGTTCCGCATCCGGCGCGGGTGGGTTTGCCCTGCCGCTTAATCTCTTCCATACTTTTTGGCGAGTCCGAAAACAGGATGAATTGATTCATGCTGTCAACAAAGGAGATCAGGATGAAGCTGTATATCTATGAACACTGCCCTTTCTGCGTTAAGGCGCGGATGATTTTCGGCCTGAAAAATCTGCCGGTTGAGCTGGTGGTGATGCTCAATGACGACGAAGAGACGCCCAAACGGCTGATCGGTCAGAAAATGGCCCCGATCCTGCAAAAACAGGATGGCAGCGCCATGCCGGAGAGCATGGATATCGTGCATTATATCGATCGACTGGAGGGCGAACCGCTGATCACCGGCGCCCTCAATCCGGCCATCGCTGACTGGCTGCGCCACATGAACGGCTATGTTAACAAACTGCTGTTACCGCGCATCGCCGAGGCCCCTTTTGCAGAATTTGCCACACCGGAAGCGCGCGACTATTTCCGCAGCAAAAAGCAGGCCAGCATTGGAGATTTCACCGAGCTGAAAAGCCATGCTGCCGGGATGATCAAAAATGTCAGCGGCGATCTGCGCCAGCTCGATAAATTAATTGTTCAGCCTAATGCGGTGAACGGTGAACTCTCTGAGGATGATTTTAACCTGTTCCCGCTGCTGCGCTCGCTGACGCTGGTTGCCGGTATAGACTGGCCGGCCAGAGTCGCAGAATACCGCGATAACATGGCCAAGCAAACCCAGGTCAATCTGCTCTCCTCGATCGCCCAGTAACCCCTAACGGATGAGAAACCGAACGCGTTTCTCATCCCTTTCCTGATGACACCTGAGATGCATTCAGGCACGCTATGCGTTGTTCAATTAGCTTCGTCATTTAGGATGAATATCGATGAAAAAGGGTTTTTCCGGCCTTGCCGCTCTGTTACTGGTGCTGCTGGTTAGCGGCTGTAATCAACTGACGCAGTACACCATCAGCGAACAGGAAGTGAATCAGGCGCTGCAAAAGCACAATAACTATGAAAAAGATATCGGGCTCTCCGGACTGGTTAATGCCCATATCGTGCTCAATAATCTCACCAGCCAGATTGGCCGCGAAGAGCCGGGCAAAGTGACACTTTCCGGTAACGCGAAGATCAATGTTACCTCCCTCTTTGGGCCACAGCAGGCCGATATGCAGCTGAAGATGCGCGCTCAGCCGGTGTTCGATCAGCAGCAGGGCGCCATCTATCTGCGCGATCTGGAGATTGTTGATGCGCAGGTCACACCGGAAAAAATGGCCTCGATCATCAAGACGCTGACGCCTTATCTGAATCAGTCGCTGAAAAGTTATTTCGATCAGAAACCGGCTTACGTGCTGAGTACCGATCGCAGTAAAGGTGAGTCGCTGGCGAAGAAATTTGCCAAAGGCCTGGAAGTGAAACCGGGTGAGCTGGTGATCCCGTTTACTGACTGATCAACCGCCGCGCCTGACGGCGCGGATTTTCATCCGGCTGCAAAAAGCAGGTGCAAACGGTTGCCTGAATCCTTATGCTTAGACCCCGGCCTAAACGTGCCTTTCGTTTCCTTTCTGCCGGAGCCTCATTAATGACTGCACAACCTCAGCAACTTACTATCCGCCGCCCTGACGACTGGCATATTCATCTGCGTGACGATGAAATGCTTAAAACGGTGCTGCCGTATACCAGCGCGGTGAATGGTCGTGCCATTGTGATGCCCAATCTGGTGCCGCCGGTGACCAGCGTGGCGGCAGGTGAAGCCTACCGCGATCGGATTCTGGCGGCGCTGCCCGCTGACCACGCCTTCACACCGCTGATGACCTGCTATCTCACCGATTCGCTTGACCCGGATGAGCTGGAACGCGGCTTCACTGCCGGCCTGTTTACCGCCGCCAAACTTTATCCGGCGCATGCCACCACTAACTCCAGCCACGGCGTTACCAACATCGCCGCCATCGCCAGCGTACTGGAGCGGATGCAGCAACTCGGTATGCCGCTGCTGGTGCACGGTGAAGTTACCGATGCTCACATTGATATTTTCGATCGCGAGGCGCGCTTTATTGAGACGGTGATGATGCCGCTTCGCCAGCAGTTTCCGGCACTGAAAGTGGTGATGGAGCATATCACCACCCGTGAAGCAGCGGAGTACGTTGCCGCGGCCGATGAGACGCTGGGCGCGACCATCACCCCGCAGCATCTGATGTTTAACCGCAACCACATGCTGGTCGGTGGGATCCGTCCACACCTCTATTGCCTGCCAATCCTCAAGCGCAATGTGCATCAGGAGGCGCTACGCAAGGTGGTGGCCAGCGGCCATCCCCGCTTCTTCCTCGGCACCGATACCGCGCCGCACCTGCGTCACCTGAAAGAAGCGAGCTGCGGCTGCGCCGGCGTCTTCAGTGCGCCGACGTCGTTAGCGGCCTACGCCACGGTATTTGAAGAGCTGGATGCGCTGTCGCATTTTGAAGCATTCTGCTCTGAAAACGGTCCACGCTTTTACGGCCTGCCGCTCAACGACAGCCGCATCACGCTGGTACGTGAATCGTGGCAGGTGCCAGAGAGCATCGCACTCGGCTCGCATTCGCTGGTGCCGTTCCTCGCCGGTGAGACGCTGAACTGGCGTATCGCATAATTTCGCTTGCCTCCAGCCTGTTGATACTGTAAATATATACAGTATCTTATCTGGAGGCTCCCATGCGTGTTGAAATTACCGTATCGAATACCCGACCTCTTCCTGCGGGCGCGATAGAAGCGTTGAGCGACGAGCTGTCGCGCCGCATTGACGAACAGTTCCCGGACAGCACCAATCAGGTTAAAGTGCGCTACGCCAGTGCCAATAACCTGAGCGTGCTGGGCGGGGGCAAAGAGACTCGCGATCAGATCAGCGAAATCCTGCAGCAAACGTGGGAAAGCGCTGACGACTGGTTCATTACCGATTAACCGCCTCTGTGCTGTTTTTACCGGGTTTCGCCACCCGGTTTTTTTATCTTTTCTCCCCTCTCGCACTTCCCTATTCCTGCATCTAGACTCTGAATGATCAATGCCCTATCCTTGCGCTCGTCATGCATAACAGGAGGTGCGATACCATGACTACTGATAAACCGGAAGAGGCGATGACCTTTGGTGAGTTGTTAGCACTGATTGGTGATCAGCAACGTCGGCTGACGGTGCTGGAAAATGCCTTTTCCAGTCTGATTTTCTGTCTTGACGATCGTGCCAGTCAGTTGCTGGTGCACAATCTGTCGCTGGAAGCCCAAAACCAGAACCATGATGAGCAACTGCAACAGCATTTTGCCCGTCTGGCTGAAGCGCTGCAAAAGCGCGGTGGCGGCATCGCACCGGAAACTCCGGCGCTTTAACCGCAGCCCCAGGCTCTCTCCCTCGCGTTTCTGGTCCTGAAGAATCACTGATTAAAATGCCTGATCGTCAGGCATTTTATTTTTTCATCCGCCACCTTTTAAACACAAATATTCTGTGAGAAGCTGGGTGCAGGCATTTTTTCATCAGTAATAGCCCGCTTTACTGTTATAATAGTTTCGCTATTGGAATAAAAAAGCCGCATTGAACCTCATCATGCACTTCGTTTAACGAGTAATAAGGAGGTTATAATGGACAGAAGAAAAGATGTGATTCAGACCCATCCACTGGTGGGTTGGGATATCAGTACCGTTGACAGTTATGATGCCATGATGATCCGCCTGCACTCGTTATCGTCGCAGGATCAAAAAGAAGAAGAAGCGGATGTTGGCCCGACCTACTGGCTGACAACGGATGTGGCAAGGCAGTTCATCTCGATCCTCGAAGCGGGTATCGCTAAGATTGAATCAGCCGAGCAAGTAGAACGACTCCTTAAGAAGCACTAATTCCTGCCACATCAAAGAGGCGCCCTCAGGGGTGCCTTTTTCGTTTCTGTTTCTGTTATGCTTTTGATTATCTGTCTTTTTCAGGAGCAGGGTTACCATGATTTATGATCTTATCGTTGTCGGCAGCGGCTCAGTGGGCGCGGCGGCGGGCTACTATGCAACCCAAGCGGGCCTGTCGGTTTTGATGATCGACAGCGCTCATCCGCCGCACAATCAGGGTACGCATCACGGTGAAAGCCGGCTGATTCGCCACGCTTACGGTGAAGGCGAACGTTATGTCCCGCTGGTGCTGCGCGCGCAGACCCTGTGGGATGAGCTGGAACAGCACGCCGGTGAACGTATTATGCACCGCAGCGGCGTGCTGAACCTGGCACCGATTCAGTCAGCGTTTATTCAGAACGTTATCGACAGCGCCAGGCAATGGCAGCTGAACATTGAGGTGATGCAGCCTGATGAGGTGCGCAAGCGCTGGCCGCAGATCAACGTACCCGAAGGCTATCTGGGCGTCTTTGAGCCGCAGTCGGGCTACCTCAAATGCGAACAGGCGGTCCGCAGCTGGATCAAGCTGGCAGAACAGGCAGGCTGTGCCCAGCTGTTTAACTGCCCGGTGTCCGGGATTGGGCGCGACGGCGATCTGCAACAGGTGACCACGCTAGACGGCATTTACCGTGGCCGCAAGATGCTGATCAGTGCCGGCACCTGGGTCGGCAAACTGGTGCCCAACCTGCCGGTTGCGCCGACCCGTAAGGTATTTGCCTGGTATCAGGCGGATGGTCGCTACAGCGAGAACAACAAGTTCCCGGGCTTTACCGTTGAAATGGCGGATGGCAGCCAGTTTTACGGTTTCCCGGCGGATAACAACGCGCTGAAAGTGGGACGTCATGATGGCGGCCAGCTGATGCAGCAGCCTGAAGATCGCAAACCCTTTGGCACCGTTGCGGCAGATGGCAGCGAAGCGTTTGGTTTCCTGCGTCAGTTTTTGCCGGGTGTTGGCGTGTGTCTGCACGGCGAAGCCTGTAGTTACGATTTCAGCCCGGACGAAGATTTTATTATTGATACGCTGCCAGACGAACCGAATCGGTTACTGATTACCGGTTTAAGCGGCCACGGCTTCAAATTCGCCAGCGTACTGGGCGAACTGGCAGCCGAGTTTGCTCAGCAAAAACCGTTCTCGTTTGATATTTCCCCCTTCCGGCTTTCGCGTTTCTGACTCTTGTTGCGGGTGGTATCGTCTGATAGCACCCGACTGACAAAAATTGAAGAAAATTGAATATTACTGACATTCACAGCCTGATTAATTCGCACTGAAAGTGAATTAAGCGCTTTTTTGATTGACGTATCGCGCGGTGAAAATAACTTATTCAGTAATATTGCGCATCTGTCGCGATTTTAATTCACCCTTTTCACTATCCCGACAGAAAGTTATAGAAGCGTAAGGTCGATTGCTTTTATATTTCATAATGTAGATGCTTATTTCAGATTATTTCACCTGAATAAACAGACTATGTTACGAAATACCCCTCATCAGTTTGGTCTGATCGCCGTGCTGCTGCACTGGTCGATGCCGCTGGTTATCTATGCCATGTTTGCGCTGGGATTATGGATGGTCGGACTCGGTTATTACGATAGCTGGTATCACGATGCGCCGGAAATCCATAAAAGTATTGGCGTGATCCTGTTGCTGACATTAGTGATTCGCCTGTTGTGGCGAATTATTTCACCGCCGCCTCAGCCGTTAAGCAGTTATTCCCCACCGGTGCGGATCGGGTCGATGGTTGCGCACTGGCTGCTCTATACGCTGCTGTTGGCCATCCTGCTCAGCGGCTATTTCATCTCCACCGCCGATGGCAAGCCGATTGCGGTATTCAACCTGTTTTCTCTGCCGGCCGTTCTGAGTGGCGCAGGCGCACAGGCCGATCTGGCTGGCGATATCCACCTGTGGCTGGCCTGGACGGTGGTGATCCTGTCGCTGCTGCACGGTCTGGCGGCGTTAAAACATCACTTTATCGATCGCGATACCACCTTAAAACGGATGTCAGGTTTGCGCATCCCTTTACCCGCTGAAAAGGAGAAGTAATATGCTAAAGAAGACGCTACTGGCCATGACGGGTGCCAGCCTGCTGCTGGGTTCACTGACCGCTAACGCCGCTGAGTATAAAATTGATAAAGAAGGCCAGCATGCCTTTATTCAGTTTCGTATTCAGCATTTAGGCTACAGCTGGCTGTACGGCACCTTTAAGGATTTTGACGGCCGTTTTAGCTTTGATGAGAGTAACCCTTCAGCCGATAAAGTCGACGTCACCATTAACACCAACAGTATTGATACCAATCACGCTGAACGTGACAAGCATCTGCGCAGTGCGGATTTCCTGAACGTCGGCAAAAATCCACAGGCCAGCTTCAAATCAACCTCAGTGAAAAAAGAGGGTGATGAGCTGGAAATTACTGGCGATCTGACGCTGAATGGCGTTACCAAACCGGTTACGCTGGAAGCGAAACTGCTGGGTGAAGGCAAAGATCCGTGGGGGGGATATCGCGCAGGCTTTGAAGCCGAGGGTGAAATTACGCTGAAAGATTTTAATATTACCAAAGATCTCGGCCCGGCCTCGCAAAAGGTTCAGCTGATGATTTCGGTAGAAGGTGTGCGTCAGTAAACGGCTAAACCGCCTGAAGCCGGGCTTCAGGCGGGATCACTTATTTTTTAACCGGTGACGGGATGGTCATGTTTAACAGGCCACGCGACTTGTTAAAGATCTTATTGCCGTTTTCACGCCCGGCACGACGGGCACGCTGCTCTTCCGGCGACAGTTTTGCCTCTTCCTGACACAGCGGGCTACAGCAGTTCTCAAACTTCTCTGCGCAGCTTTTACACTGAATAAACAGCAGATGGCAGCCATCGTTGACGCAGTTGACGTGGGTGTCGCACGGCTCACCGCACTGATGACAGTTCGACAGCACATCATCAGAAATCCGCTCGCCCATCCGCTCGTCAAAGACAAAGTTTTTACCTTTGAATCGGACCGGTAACCCCTGCTCACGAGCACGGCGGGCATACTCGATAATGCCACCTTCAACGTGGTAAACATCTTCAAAACCGTTATGACGCATCCAGGCGCTGGCTTTCTCACAGCGAATTCCCCCGGTGCAGTACATCACGATCTTTTTGTCTTTTTTATCCTGCAGCATATCAACCGCCATCGGCAGCTGGTCGCGGAAGGTGTCGGCCGGCACTTCCAGCGCGTTATCAAAGCGTCCGACTTCATATTCGTAATGGTTACGCATATCAACGAACACTGCATCCGGATCGTCCAGCATGGCGTTCACTTCTGCGGCTTTGAGGTATTGCCCCACATCGCTGGCATCGAACGTGCCGTCAGCAATGCCGTCTGCCACAATCCGGTCACGGACTTTCAGGCGCAGCACCCAGAAGGATTTACCGTCGTCGTCCAGCGCAACGTTCATTCGCAGATTATTCAGCGCCGGATCAAAGCCGTAAAGATAGGCTTTCATCTTTTCATACTGGCTGGCGGGAACGCTGATCTGGGCGTTAATCCCTTCATGCGCAACGTAAACCCGGCCAAACACCTTCAGGGCGGTCAGACCAAGATAGAGCGCATCGCGAAACGCTTTAGGATCGGCGATCTGGAAGTACTTATAAAAAGAGACAGTGGTGCGCGGCTCGGTTTCAGCCAGCATGCGCGCCTTCAGCTCTTTATTGGAAACGAGGTTATGTAACACTGGCATGGTGTTCGTTCCTGTCATCAATAGAAGAAATTTAGCGCGCACATGATACCTGATTTCAACGGGATGCAAAGACCACCGGCCAAATTGATCGCCGGTTGGCTGTTTTTCCCGCACTGCCGGCTCGCTTATAATACTTACCGGGTGAATTGCCGCCGACAGTAATATTTATGCGCAGGATAAAAACTGGCACAATAGTGAAAATCAACGAGATATCAGCACCGCACGGTGCGCGACGCAGGAAAAAACAATTTCACATGACCCAGTTGCCTCAATTTTCACGAGAACTGCTTCACCCCCGCTATTGGTTAACCTGGTTGGGCGTGTTCTTCCTTTATCTTTTGGTGCTACTTCCTTATCCCCTGCTTTATGTGCTTGGCTGTAATATTGGCCGTATTGGCATGCGCTTTATGAAGCGACGCGTCAACATCGCACGCCGTAATCTGGAATTAAGCTTTCCGGATATGCCGCCCAACGATCGTGAAGCGATGGTTAAGCACAACTTCGAATCCGTCGGCATGGGCTTGATTGAAACCGGCATGGCATGGTTCTGGCCCGACTGGCGGATTAACAAATGGCATAAACCTTCTGGCTTAGAGCACATTCAGCAGGCGCGCGACACTCAGCGCGGCGTGCTGTTGATTGGTATGCACTTTCTGACGCTGGAGATTGGCGCCCGCATGTTTGGTATCCATAACCCGGGCATCGGCGTCTATCGGCCGAACGACAATAAGCTGATTGACTGGCTGCAGGTGCATGGCCGGATGCGTTCCAACAAAAGCATGCTCGATCGTAAAGATCTCAAAGGGATGATTCGCGCCCTGAAGCGTGGCGATATCATCTGGTACGCGCCTGACCACGATTACGGTCCGCGCAGCAGCGTGTTTGTGCCGTTTTTTGGCGTCGACAAGGCAGCTACCACGGTCGGCACCCATCTGTTGATCCGCATGGGTAAACCGGCAGTGATTCCGTTTGTACCGCGCCGTCTGCCAGAAGGCCGTGGTTATGAACTGATGATTCTGCCTGATATTAGCGACAGCTTTACCCTGGCAAGTGAGGAAGAGACCGCTGCCCGGATGAATAAAGTGGTCGAGGAAGGCGTCTTACTGGCACCCGAACAGTATATGTGGCTGCACCGCCGCTTTAAGACCCGCCCGGAAGGGGAACCTTCACGCTATTAAGTTACCGGCGCTAAACGGTGGCAGTGATGCCGTTTAGCGCTTTTTTCGCTGTTTTCCTCCCCTGCTAAAACAATCCATTCCTCCCGCCAGCCCGCGCCGGTCCGATTACCGGTCCAGTGATTAATCAACGGCGCGCCAGAGTTTACTGATAACCGTGCGATATAATTAGCATCCTTAACCAATCCACCGGACATTATCTGCGCTGACGCCCTTTTAGCGGCCGGATAAATTAATTTCCCATTATTTTATTATATTCACTGGCGGTGCTGATTTATTTAAAAGCTAGGCCAATTCCTATTTAGCCAGGCTTAATCATTTCCCTCTGCTTATTAATCCAGTAAAATTAACTTAATTTACAAGCAATTGTAGCTACATCGCAGGTCATATTCCTTTTTACAAAATTTTAACGTCCTGATAGACCGTTATTGCATTTGAAGTTATGGGTGCTTGTCGGTAATTTCAGCTGTGACAGTTAGATGCTTAACTGCGAAGACAAAAAACATAAAAAGATGACACACAGCAACCTTCTTAGCAGGACTTATAATATGAATAACGGTCTCTACTATTATGTGACAATCAGCACCGATCAGGACAATTATCATGCGCTTCACCGGAAAGGATGCCGCCGGATGCCGGATAAAGAAGACATAATATTTATCGGCACCTTATATAATCTGAGTCAGGCATTATCGATCGCCCGCATTAACTTCAAAAAAGTTAAGCCCTGTATAAAATGCTGTATTCGCTACTCCGCACCGGTAATTCATGAATCGGTGCGCCCGGTCCTGCACTTCCCGCAAAAAGGAGTCTGACCGTGAATGGCGGGAAGTGCGTTATTTCCCGCCAATCAAACTGCCCCGCCCTTTCCCTCCGCCAGATTTCGTCTATTCTTCACTGAAATCAAATCAACCAGGCAAGGAGAAGAGCGATGAGCATGTACAGTACCTTAGAGGAAGCGATTGATGCTGCACGTGAAGAGTTTCTCGCTAACCACCCGGAACTTGAGGAAGGCGATGCATCGGTAAGCCAGTTTGGCCTGCAAAAATATGTCATGCAGGACGGTGATATTATGTGGCAGGCGGAGTTTCTGGCTGACGAAGGTGATGCGGGTGAATGCCTGCCGATTCGCAGCGGTGAAGCGGCCCAGGCGATTTTCGATGCTGACTTCGATGAGGTAGAACTGCGTCAGGAGTGGTTAGCGGAAAACACCCTGCACGAATGGGACGACGGTGAGTTCCAGCTGGAGCCGCCGCTGGATACCGAAGAAGGTGAAGCCGCTGCGCAAGAGTGGGAAGATGATAACAGCGACTCCGATCGCGGTTATTCGTAAGGACCGTGGCTGGCGTCGACCGGTAACAGCAGGGTGTCCACCACCAGCGACAGCGGCAGGTCAAGGATAGTCAATACCCGCCAGGCGCCGTCGCGCACATCCCACTGTACGCCCGGATAGTACTGATTACCGTGCCCCTGACCGGGCACGGTACGGCTGATAATACTGCCGCAGCCGCTCAGACAGATCACCGCCAGCGCTAACACACCTGTTTTCAGACACCGTTTCACCACTGATACCCGCCCTTTACAACCATTATCGTTATCCTGCGCTACGCGCTCTGTTGGCCCGATTTAGCCTGCCGCAACAGAGATCTCCCCTGCTGCTCTGACCGCAAATAACCGGCAAAAAAAAGCGGCATCGCTGCCGCTTTTTCATTTTACGCGTTTTTGACCAGCGCATTGGGGTTGAGGGTGAGTTTTTGATAACTCTCCACCCACTGATGATACTTCTCAGCGTTCTCCCACAGCCGGGTATGCACACGTGCCAGCACCACCGGATCGCTGATCAGCTGTAAGCGCTGTTCACGATTCAGTTTTTCTGGCGAATCGCTCAGCGCCTGATCGACGCGGCGATCGCGGGCATAGTCGAGCAACTGACTCTGCTTATGACGTGACGTCGCCAGTGCCGTCGCCAGCGCGTTAAACGCCGGATGGAACAGCGCGTGCATAAAGCCATTTTCCAGCGCCCGCTCACGGTTAAGCTGCAGGTAGTGATCGGTATCCACCAGCTCTTTTGGCGGCTCATACTCTTCCGGGATCAGGAACAGTCGGGCCTTCTTGCTCTTGATACCGATGGTTGCCCGGCTCGACATCACCGACACAAACGGCGACAGAATCAGCGAGAAGACAATCGGTGACAACCACCACAGGAAGTTGAGATCCAACAGTCCCATGCCGATTGCCCACACCAGACCCAGCGCCATCTGCGAACCGTGACGTTTAAACGCCTCGCTCCACGGCGTGGCATCATCGTCACGCTGTGGCGAATTCCACACCACTTCCCAGCCGAGGAAGGCGCTGACCACGAACACGGTGTGGAACAGCATGCGCACCGGTGCCAGCAGCACGGAGAACAGCATTTCCAGCATCAGCGAGATGAACAGACGGATCGCGCCACCGTAGGATTTCGCCCCCTTGCACCAGATTAATATCACGCTCAGCAGCTTCGGCAGGAACAGTAATATCAGCGTGGTAGAGAACAACGCTATCGCCAGTTCAGGACGCCACTGCGGCCACACCGGGAACAGCTGCCGCGGTTGCAGGAAGTAGGTCGGTTCCATCAGCGTATGCACCACCTGCAAGGCGGTAGAGAGCGCCAGGAACATGAACCACAGCGGTGCTGACAGATAAGACATCACACCGGTCAGGAACACCGCACGGTGAACCGGGTGCATCCCTTTCACCAGGAACAGTCGGAAGTTCATCAGGTTACCGTGGCACCAGCGACGGTCACGCTTCAGCTCATCCAGCAGGTTCGGTGGCAGCTCTTCATACGAGCCCGGCAGATCGTAGGCAATCCAGACGCCCCAGCCGGCACGGCGCATCAGCGCAGCTTCAACAAAGTCGTGCGACAGAATCGATCCGGCAAAGGAGCCTTCACCCGGTAACGGTGCCAGCGCACAGTGCTCGATAAACGGTTTCACCCGGATAATCGCGTTGTGCCCCCAGTAGTGGGATTCCCCCAGCTGCCAGAAGTGCAAGCCAGCGGTAAACAGCGGACCGTAAACGCGGGTGGCAAACTGCTGACAGCGCGCATACAGCGTGTCCATACCGGATGCTTTCGGCGACGACTGAATAATACCGGCGTTCGGGTTGGCTTCCATCATGCGAACCAGACCGGTCAGACATTCACCGCTCATGACGCTGTCGGCGTCCAGCACCACCATGTAGCTGTAGTTGCTGCCCCAGCGACGGCAGAAGTCATCGATGTTGCCGCTTTTACGCTTCACACGACGACGACGACGACGATAGAAAATCTTGCCCGCACCGCCGACGTCACGCACCAGCTCCATCCAGGCTTTCTGTTCGGCGATGGCGATATCGGCGTCGTAACTGTCGCTGAGGATATAAACGTCGAAATGCTCAGCGTTGCCGGTCCGCACCACCGATTCCCAGGTGGCACGCAGGCCAGCGTAAACGCGCTCAACATCTTCGTTACAGATCGGCATGATCAGCGCGGTACGGTGCGCAGGGTTAAGCGGCTCATCCCCCACGGTAGAGTAGGAAATACTGTATTTGTCACGACCAATCAGCAACTGCAGGAAGCCCATCAGCGCGGTCCAGAAACCGGCCGAGACCCAACAGAACAGAATGGCGAACAGGAACAGGATGCCGGTCTGCAACACGTACGGCAGGATCTGCATCACCGACTGCTGCCAGTTCTGATTGATCATCTCCATCGGATCCAGCAGCGTCCACCCCTGATACGGCAGAATGGTCTTCATGTACCAGGTGGCAACCACGGTCTGCATGATGGTGAGGATCAGCAGAATATAGCGGCGAATCGATCCGACATGACGCCATTTTTCTTCGGCACGCTGCTCTTCCGCGTTAGCGTAGCGCGGCACCGATTTATGGCCACGCAGTGAGTCCCAGGCGCGAGCGACCGGGTTAGTCCGCCAGGCTTCCGGGAACATCAGGGAGCGTTTGACCTTCGGCATCGCCTTCAGCGTGGTACGATCCAGGTCATCTTTACCCAGCTGCTTACCATTGGCGAGCGAGTCGGGCCAGGCCATTTCGACCCGCGATGACACCGATTTTAACGGTGCATCGTCGGGACGATCGCTGGCGGCCACATCCTTGCCCAGCGCATCATGAATGAAGTGAAACGCTGCAGCATGCTGCAGCGAGGCGCTAAGGCGCGCCTTCCCCGCCGCATCCAGCGGCAGGGATTCCACGTAACGTTGAGGTGTAAAAGTCGATTTATTCATTGGCAGGTAACTGATAGCTCCAGGTTTCCGTCAATGTCTTGTCGCCGCTAACCAGCGCCGCACGCATTTCGGTGGGCTGCTTGTTGTCTTTCACACGCAGACGCAACACCAGACGCCAGCCTTTAGTGACCGGGTTATAACGTACGCTCTGCTCAACCACGTCCGCGTTTTTACCCACGCTGACCTGCGGTGCCACCTGACTGTTCTCCGCCATCTTGCTCATGTCTTTACCCACGAAGTCGATGGTGAAAGCCACGGTGCCATCTGGCTGACGCACCAGATTAGACTGCTTCACGTCACCTGCAGAACGCAGGGTGTTTTTCACCCATGCCGTGTCGTCAGAGTGCAGCTGATTTTCATCACGTGAGAAGTGCAGGCGATATTTGAAGTTCATCTCTTTGCCCGGCTCCGGCAGCGTCTCCGGGGTCCAGAACGCAACGATGTTGTCGTTGGTCTCATCAGCCGTTGGGATCTCAACCAGTTCTACCCGGCCTTTACCCCAGTCGCCTAATGGCTCAACCCAGCCGCTTGGGCGCAGATCGTAGCGGTCGTCGAGATCCTGATAGTTGTTAAAGTCACGCCCGCGCTGCAGCAGACCAAAACCTTTTGGACTCTCGATGGTGTAGGTGCTGACCGCCAGATGACGCGGATTGTTCAGCGGACGCCAGATCCATTCACCGTTGCCGCTGTGAATCGACAGACCGTCTGAGTCATGTAATGCCGGACGGAAGTTGTTCACGGTAGACGGCTGGTTCTGACCAAACAGGAACATACTGGTCAGCGGTGCAACGCCCAGCTTACCGACGTTGTCACGCAGGTAGACTTTTGACTGCACATCAACGGTCGACGCCTGGCCCGGACGCAGCACAAAGCGATAGGCACCCGCCGCACGCGGCGAATCGAGCAGTGCATAGATCACCAGCTGTTTATCCTGCGGCTTCGGACGCTCAATCCAGAACTCTTTGAAACGCGGGAACTCTTCACCGGACGGTAGCGCAGTATCAATCGCCAGGCCACGGGCTGACAGACCATACACCTGGCCGGCACCGATCACCCGGAAATAGCTGGCACCGAGGAAGCTGGCGATCTCATCGTCTTTACCCTTGCTGTTTAACGGGTAGAGCACTTTGAAACCGGCAAATCCGAGGTTTTTCACCGCGTCGGCATCATGTTTTACATTGCCGAAATTAAAATAGTCGGGGTTATATTTGATCTCACGCACCGCGTTAGCGGTCACTTCATTGATTTGCACCGGGGTGTCGAAATACATCCCCTGATGGTAAAATTCCAGCTTGAACGGCGTGCGCAGCTTGCCCCAATACGCTTTATCGTGGTTAAACTGGATCTGCTGGTAATCAGCAAATTTCATTTCACGAAATTGAGAGGGTAAATTGCTTTTTGGCGCTTCGAAGCTTTTCCCTGCCAACGCTTTGGCTTGTCTGGCAACATCATCGATGTTAAACGCCCAACTGTTATTGGCGTATAACGCCAGCAGAACCGCAGTACCAATCCAGCGTACCTTCATCAGTCCGGCTTTATTTTTTTCTTTAGTCAGCACATCCCCCCCTTTCGTGTGCTTAAATCAAACCCGCTTATCTTAAAGGATTATTCGGTTTTCCGACAGCTTATGCGCAACTTTGTTCCCGCATTTCGTCAGGCAAAGAGCCGCTTTTAGGACAATTAAACACTACGGATTCCACTGATAGTATACCTTGTTTATCGCAGGTAGAATTCCGCCCGAGCATAATCCGGTTTCAGGGCGAAACCGGTCAAACGTACTAACGAACTGGAACTTTATGAGTACAGCAAAACCTGAACGTGAATACTTCCTCGACTCAATCCGGGCGTATCTGATGTTACTGGGGGTGCCGTTTCACGTCTCCCTGATCTACTCGACGCAGAAATGGGCAGTCAACAGCCAGGAAGCCTCGCTGTGGCTGACGCTGTTCAATGATTTTATTCATGCGTTTCGTATGCAGGTGTTTTTCGTCATCTCGGGCTATTTCTCCTACATGCTCTATCTGCGCTACCAGCCGCGACGCTTTCTGAAGGTGCGGCTGGAGCGGGTTGGCATCCCGTTACTGACCGCTATTCCGCTGATTACCCTGCCGCAGTTTTTTATGCTGAAAAACTGGACCAGCAAGCTGGCCGACTGGCCGCGCTTCAGCCGGTATGAAAAATTTAATAACCTGATGTGGGAGCTGATCTCGCACCTGTGGTTTCTGGTGGTGCTGGTGATGCTGACCACGCTGGGGATGGTGACGTTCCGCTGGTTGCGCGATCAGCACCGCAGCATTGATTACAGCCGGGTCGGCTGGGGTTCGCTGGCTGCCGGCGTAACGGCCTGGGCGTTGCTGTGGTGTCTGTTCCGCCGCCTGATCTTTCTGTTCCAGCCAGCCTGGCTGATGGATGGCCTGTTCAGCATTATCGTGATGCAAACCCTCTTCTACCTGCCGTTCTTTATGCTGGGCGCGCTGGCGTGGAAACATCCGCCGCTGAAGCAGTTGTTTGTCCGTTTCAATCCGCTGATGTGGGTCGGCGCGGTGGTGATGTTTATCGCCTACTGCGCTAATCAGCGACTGAGCAGCGGCGAAGGCTGGCTGTATGAGCTGGATGCACTGATTTCAACGCTGATGGGTTTGTGCATGCTGAGCGTCTGCTTCTGCTTTGGCCACAAGCTGCTGAATGCACATTCGCCGCGTATCATGTACCTGGTCAATGCGTCGTTGTTCATCTATCTGGTGCACCATCCGCTGACCCTGCTGTACGGCATCTACGTGACCCCGCGCATCGAAAACAACACGCTGGGCTTCTTCCTGGGCCTGCTGATGGTGTTCGGAATCGCCTTCCTGCTGTATGAGATTCATCTGCGGATACCGCTGCTGCGCTTCCTGTTTTCCGGTAAGTTTGAGCGCAAATAACCTGGCGTCAGGTGATCGATGGGTTTGGCTTCCGTCTGCTGACGAGTTCAGGCGATTGATGGGAGCAGGCCCCCAATAGTGTTAGCCAAAGATAGCTGACAAACATAAAGCGATGGGAACATACGCCAGTAGCAAAGCATAGCGGACCAGGGACAAAAACGCCGGGAGCGTTTTTGAACAACGCAGAGCGTTGGCCCGGCGACGGGCGCACCTCAGGAATGAGGTGCGTAACCATCCGCGCTGAGCCCGCCAGGGGCGGCGGGTTTCGCGTTTTTGCGCACGGCGTAGGCTCCCTGAGCCTGAGCCTGAGCCTGAGCCTGAGCCTGAGCCTGAGCCTGAGCAGCGTCCAGCTTACAGCAGCCACTCAATCGGCAAGCGCCACACCAGCCGCACCTGCAGCCGCTGCCACCACGAGCAGCCGGGCTCGTGCTTATGCACCACCTGCTGCGCTTCATCCGGATACTCCAGCCAGTTGACCCGTCCCCACTTATCCAGCCGCAGCGTCCAGGCACGATCGCGCATCGACAGGCTGAAACGCTGATGGGTTTCCTTCGCCAGCGTCTCGCTCTCAATCACCAGCCCCATTTCGGTATTGAGTACCGCCGAGCGCGGATCAAAGTTGAACGAGCCGATGAACAGCGTTTGCTGATCGACCGAAAAGGTTTTGGCATGCAGGCTTGAGCCGGAATTACCGGTTAAACCGCGGTCGTGAGGCGCATCCTGCAGCGCCGCCTGCGGCTTCAGTTCATAGAGGGCGATGCCGTGCCGCAGCAGCTTCTTGCGCCATTTAGCGTAACCGGCATGCACAATCGACACATCATTGGCGGCCAGCGAGTTGGTCAGAATGGCAATCTTCACCCCTTTGCGCTTCAGCGACAGCAGCTGCGCCACGCCCGCGCGGGTCGGGACAAAATAGGCGGAGATGATGTCAAACTGCCGCTGCGGCGTACCGATCACCTCCAGCATCCGTTGTGGCAACAGCGTTTTCCGACGCGCTTTGCCCAGCCCTTTACGCGGATCGTCACTCAGCAATCGGGTTCTTGCCCAGGTCAGCGCTAACCTGCCCTGCTCCAGCTCCTGGAGCAGTGAAGCGCTTTCAAGGCGCTGCAGATAACGCTGCACCGCCTCGCTGTGACGCCATTCGGCCGGCAGGCTGACGCTGTCTTCGGCTGGCTCATGCTCGTCCAGCACCTGCTGCAGCGGCGAGACCGGTCGGCTGTTCCAGTAGCGCTCAAAATCCTGTGCCACCTCATCGACCACCGGGCCAATCGCCAGCACGTCGAGATCGGCAAACAGCGGCTCATTGCCGGTACCGAAATATTCATCCCCGACATTGCGCCCGCCGACCACCGTGGTGACGCCATCAACGGTGAAGCTTTTATTGTGCATGCGGCGATTCAGCCGGGCGAAGTCGGTCAGGTAGCCCAGCGCCCGCAAGGTGCGAAATGAGAAGGGATTAAACAGCCGCACCGCAATATTGGGGTGACGGTTGAGCTGAGCCAGCGTTTCATCCAGCCCCGGCGTATTATTGTCATCCAGCAGCAGACGAACTTTAACCCCGCGCCGCGCCGCCTCCAGCATTGCGCTGAACAGCAGCCGGCCAGAGAGGTCGTTTTGCCAGATGTAGTACTGAATATCGAGCGAACGCTCCGCTTTTTGCATCAGCAGATAGCGCGCCGCAAAAGCGTCCAGCCCGTCGCTGAGCGGATAAATCCCGCTGAGTCCCGGATGGCGCTGGCACTGCGGCACCAGCTGCGCTTCCAGCCAGCTGGGCTGTTCGGATTGCTGAGACAGCTCAAACGCTTCGGTCATGACCATTCCCTGTAAAATGCAGTTATTTTTATTATTCCCCGGCCCGCGGTCTGACGCTATACGATCCTTCCGACTTCGTAAAAACGCTGCGACAGTTTTTTAGTCTAGACTTAGTCGGACGATCTGTGACCGGCATCGGCCCGGCAGGAGAGGAATATGTCACATCAACCCCTTACAGACGCCCGCCAGCGCCATCATCCCAGTCTGTTCCGCAGTTTTTTCCAGGGCAGTTTTCCCTGTTCCACCGCCTGCCGCACGCCGGGAAAACGACTCGACATGGTGATCAGCAGCGGCCACGATATGCTGCTGGAGAAGGATTACGCCGCCCTGGCAGAACAGCATCTTTTCACCGCGCGTGACGGCGCACGCTGGCACCTGATTGAAAAAATTCCCAATCAGTACGACTGGCAGAGCTTTCTGCCGATGATCGCCGCGGCGCAGCGCCAGAATTTACAGATTATCTGGGAACTGGCGCACTTCGGTTATCCCGATCATCTTAATATCTGGAAAGCGGAATTTGTTGACCATTTTAGCCGTTTCGCCCGCGCGATGGCGCAGCTGATGCGCGATGAGGGCATCGAACAGCCGTTTTTCACACCAGTTAATCAAATCTCTTTCTGGTCGTGGGCCGGTGCCGATGTCGCCTGGTTTAATCCACACGCGGCGGGACGCGGCAAAGAGCTGAAGCGTCAACTGGTTCGCGCCTCGCTGGCGGCCATTCATGCCATTCGTGAGGTCTACCCGGATGCGCGCTTTGTGCTGACCGATCCGCTGGTGCAGATTGCCCATCATGCCGACAATCCGGACAGTAAACCCTACGCCGACGCCCAGCATCAGGCGCAGTTTGAAGCCTGGGACATGCTGGCTGGCCGCCTCGACAAAGAGTTAGGCGGCAGTGAAGATTGTCTCGATATCCTCGGTCTGAATTACTATCCCGATAATCACTGGTTCTTCCCCGATCGGCCGATGTCACTCGACGATCCGGCGCGGGTGCCGCTGCATATTTTGCTGGCACAGTGCTGGCAACGCTTTCAGCGGCCGATGCTGATTGCCGAAACCGGTGCCGAAGGCGAGGCGCGTGCGCCCTGGCTGCAGGAGATCAGTGAGAATGTGGCGGTGGCGCTGGATCAGGGCATTGCGGTGGAGGGAGTGTCGCTCTATCCGGTGGTGGAATACCCGGCCTGGGCTGACGATCGGCGTTCACCCGGCCCGCTGTTCGGCCTGGCCGATCCCAACGGTAACCGTAATCTTCATGAGGCGCTGGCGCTGGTGTTGCGCAGTCAGCAGATCAAATTTACCCGGCGCGATCAGACCGGCTGAGACGGTGGTTTTTTCGGGTAACAGGACTGGACATCAAGGGAAGGATCGGTGGGATGGCGCACATCGGTTAACCAGGTCATGGTGAACAGAAACGTGACGCCAATCAGACAGGCCGCCAGCAGGCCGATAATTGCGATCAGTTTGTCATCTCTGGATTCCATCGCCTTCTCCTTTTCCATTCCCTTGAATTACGCCGGGGTCAGCTCATCCAGAGCGTAATCAACAGGACAAAGATTATAAGCGTAACTGAGGTCACCGCAAGCACCACAATCGCAAAGTGAGCATCGTCGAGCGACTGGCGAATTGGCTCATCCTGATCGTCGGGTGGCGAAGGTAACGACATGGGCTTCCTGTAAAATTCGGTGAACGGGGCAACTATGCAGCGCGTCACAGTGTAGATGAAAGCTTGTTTTTCGTCCGGTTCTTTCGCCCGAAAAAAAAACGGAGCGCGTGCTGCGCTCCGTTATCCTTTCAGCCACGCCGATCAGAAGTCGTAGGTGACCCCGACTTTCAGCGTGCGGCCATCGCCCTGCGACAGATAAGTGCCGGTATCATCAACGTTGGCCCAGTACTTCTCATTGGTCACGTTTTCGACCCCGACGCGCCACACCATCTCATTCTGGTTGAGCCGGGTGCGGTAACGCAGTCCGAGATCCAGTGTGGTATAGCTGTCGATTTTTTTACTGTTCGCCGCATCAGCCCACTGTGAACCGGTATGGGTGATCAGCGCGGTAGCGGTCAACCCGTCCAGCGGTTTGATATCATATTCGGCTCCCAGCGTGTAGTTGTCACGTGGCACCCCCACCGCCTGTTTGCCGTCATAGGTGCCGCCGGAGGTTTTGGTCATCACCGGATCCAGCCAGGTAGCGCTGGCGTTAAGGCGGAAGCCTAATACCGGCTCGCCAAACAGGTTGGTTTCAATGCCGCGATGTCGCTGCTCCCCGTTCATGCCATACGCCCCATCCGCGCCAATCATCCCCGACGGTTTTTTAATCTCAAACAGCGAAAGCGTGCCGCCGATTCGACCGAAATCCCCTTTCACCCCAACTTCATTCTGTTTTGAATGGGCGATGCCGGTGATGGCACCCGGATTGGTTACCGTATCATTACGCGGCGCGACCGCGCCTGGCTGCAGCGCTTCGGTATGGTTGGCATACAGTGAAATCGACTGCCACGGCTTGTAGACCACGCCATAGGTCGGCATCCAGCGGCTATTGGTGTAGCGTGACGCGGTATCCTCTGCGCCACTGTTGTAGTTGTAGTTACGCACCCACACTTTCTGATGGCGCGCGCCGACCGTCAGCAGCAGCGAATCATCAAACAGGCCCAGCGTGTCGCTCAGCAGATAGCCCTGGGTGCGCGAACGTGCAGTGGTCAGCGGATCGGAGAAGTTTCCGCCGGCAAAGTTCGCCGGCGGCGCGGCAACGTCATCCGGATGATAGATGTTGGTGTTCGCACTGGTCAGCGACATGTTGTAGGCATTTTTCGCATTGGTGGTCAGCGCGGAATAACCAACGTTGACCTTGTGCGAAATAAAGCCGGTATCGAAATTGCCGCGCAGCCCGACCATGCCGCTCATGTTGTCCTGCACGCGGTTGGTATTGAAGGTACTGATGGTGGCGTCGCCTTCACGGTTAAGCAGCTTTGGCGTGCCGTAGTTACCGGTTTCATGGGCATGCTGCGCGCCTAAACCGGCATACGCGGTCCAGCGATCGCTGAGATCGTATTCCGCCCGGGCAATACCAAACTCCGACTCCATGTCGCTGTAGACCCATTTCTGGCTGTAGTTGCGCGAGTTGGACGGCACGGCGGGAAGAAAATCGACGCCGCTAATGTTGATGCCCTGCAAACCGTCATGGAAGGTCTTTTTCTGGTAGCCAACATCCAGCGAAGTGCGTAACCGGTCACCGTGGTAGTCGAGACCGATTGAGGCGGCGGTGGTACGCTTTTTCTCATCATCCACCCCGGTTTCACCCTCACGATGCACCAGGTTAACCCGCACGCCAAACTGGTCGTTATCACCAAACCGGCGTCCCGCATCCACCGTTGTGCCAATCTGCGCATCGGAAGTGTAATCCACACCCACTCGCACCTGCGGCGTAGCGCCGGCATGTTTAGGCTCAAGGTTGATAATGCCGCCGACCCCGCTGCTGGCCGCGCCGTTTAGCAGGCTGTTAGCGCCTTTGAAAATTTCGACCCGATCCACCAGCGAGGCATCCATCACCTGACGCGGCACCACGCCCGGCAAGCCGCCATAGGTCATATCATCGCCATCCAGCAGGAAGCCGCGGATACGATAGCTTTCGGCGAAGTTGCCGTAGCCTTTGACGTTCTGCACGCCGGCATCATTCCGCACCACATCAGCGATAGTTTTGGCCTGCTGATCCTCAATCATTTTTGCGGTAAAGCCGATAACGTTGAACGGCACATCCATTGCCTTTTGCTCACCCAGCATGCCAAGCCGGCCGCCGTGGGCAACCTGCCCTTCCAGATAAGCCGGGACCGGTTGATCGCCGCCCGGCGTAAAGTCATCGTCGGCGCTGGCGGTTACCGTCATGGTTTGTCCGCTTTGGCTGGCGTCCTGCGCGGCATCACGCGGAGCGGCAGATGAGGCTGGGGTTGCCGCCATCACGGGCAGACAGCTGGCACCGATCAGCATTGCCAGCAGTGTCGGTTTACATCCTGGGGTTAAAAGGCGCTGACGCATGGTTGTTCCCTGATTTGAATTAGACTGAGAATCATTATTATTGCGGTTTGCGATTATGCGCAGGGTGTTGCCAATTGCAAGCAAAATCAGCAGTCAGCCCAGGCAATAAACAGACGGGAACAGCCGCGGTATGGCGAAGGCAGAATGCCCATGCCCAAGCGGCATGGGCAGCGGATCAGACGCCGCGCCAGCGTTTGAAGATCAGAGAGGTATTGATGCCGCCAAAGGCGAAGTTATTGCTCTGGATGTAGTCAGTCTCAATCTGCCGTGGCTCAGCCATGATGTAATCCAGCGCGCCGCAGCTGTCAGCCGGTTGCGAAAGATTAAGCGTCGGGGCGAACCAGCCCTCACGCATCATCTCAATGCTCATCCACGCCTCCAGCGCGCCACAGGCTCCCAGCGTATGGCCGAAGTAGGATTTCAGTGATGAGATCGGCGTGGTCGCGCCAAACACCGCGGCGGTCGCCAGGCTCTCGGCCATGTCGCCGCGCTCGGTCGCCGTGCCGTGGGCATTGATATAACCGATCTGAGCTGGCTCAATCCCGGCGCTTTGCAGCGCCCGCTCGATGCAGACCTGCATGGTTTCACGCTGCGGCTGGGTGATGTGGGCCGCGTCGCAGTTGGTGTGAAAGCCGGTCAGCTCAGCGTAGATGGTGGCACCACGCGCCTGGGCATGCTCCAGCGATTCGAGGATCAGCGTGCCAGCACCCTCGCCAATCACCAGGCCATCACGCTGTTGATCGAACGGCGCTGGCGTGGTGTGCGGCGCATCATTGCGCTGGCTGGTGGCAAACAGGGTGTCAAACACCGCCGCTTCCGACGGACAAAGCTCTTCCGCCCCGCCCGCGACCATCACCGTCTGGTAACCGTGACGAATGGCCTCCCACGCATAGCCAATCGCCTGGCTGCCGGAGGTGCAGGCGCTGGAGGTGGGGATCACCCGACCGCGCAGGCCGAAAAACAGCCCGGCATTGACGGCGGTGGTGTGCGGCATCATCTGCACATAGGTGGTGCCGGTAATATTGTTGGTATGCTTCTCGGTCAGCATGGTGGCGAACTCACTAACCGGGCCGGTGCTGCCGGTCGAGGAGCCGTAGGCGATACCGCTATCACCGCTGGTTAATACCGGATGATCGATCAGCCCCGCCTGGGTCAGCGCCAGCTCGGTGGCGCGCGTCGCCAGCAGCGAGACGCGGCCCATGGCGCGAATGCGTTTGCGGGTGTAGTGCGCAGGCAGCACAAAGTCATCCACCGGTGCGCCTAATAATGTATGCAGGCCATGATAAATCTGCCATTCCGGCATAAAGCGCACCGCATTGCGGCCAGCGCGAATACGCGCCGAGACCTGCGACCAGCTTTCACCAAAGGCGGTCACGCCGCCCATGCCGGTTACCACTACGCGCTGGATCACAGCATGCCTCCATTAATTGAGATCACCTGTCGGGTCACGTAGCCGGCGATGTCAGACATCAGATAACTGGCCAGCCCGGCCACCTCTTCTGCTCCGCCCATCCGCTTCATCGGAATGATCTTCATCGCTTCATCGATCACCTGCGGTTCCAGTCCCTCCATCCCGGTATCAATCAGGCCTGGGGCGATGCAGTTGACGGTAATCTTGCGTTTCGCCAGTTCGATTGCCAGCGCTTTAGTCGCGCCGATAATGCCAGCTTTGGCCGCGCTGTAGTTGACCTGACCGCGATTGCCCATCATCCCCGACACCGACGAAAGCGTGATGATCCGCCCGCCGCGCCGCAGTCCGATCATCGGCATGACGCAGGGCTGAATCACGTTATAAAAACTGTCGAGGTTGGTGTGAATGACGCTGTCCCATTCATCATCAGTCAGCGCGGGAAATGCTGCGTCACGGCTGATACCGGCGTTGCTGACCACGCCGTAATAGGCACCGTGCTGTTCGATGTCGCTCTCCAGCGCGGCGCGAGCCGCCTTCCGGTCGGCTACATCAAAGCCCAGCAGTCGGCCGCTGCCACCCGCCGCCGTTAGCTGTTGCAGCGTCTGCTCTGCCCCCGCCCGATCGCGGTTAAAATGTACGATGATCTGATAACCATCCCCGGCGAGGCGCAGCGCAATCGCGCGACCAATGCCTTTACTGGCGCCGGTCACCAAAACGGAAGCTGTCATGGCTGTTTTCCTTGTGACATCAGTTGCTGTAACTCTGCTTCATTGGGTTGATATGTGTTGAGACGCCCGCTGGCTAATCGCTGTGCGCCGTGGCAAATTTCGCCCTCAAAACTGCCCATGCGATCGTCGCGCATCAGCAGGGCCATGGTGATATCCAGCGTGGCGTCAGCCGGAAAGCGAGGCTGATGCGCTTTCCAGCCGCGTCCGCCCAGCAGCATACCGGGTGGGATCAGGGTGACGCCGCGCTGGCTGGCGTGCCAGCCCGACCATACGCCAACCGTCTGGGCCATGATTTCGACGCCAAACCACGCCGGTAATTCACCCTGTGGCGTCAGGAACGGCGCCAGTACGCCGGTGCGGCAGGTCGATACCTGACAGTGAACCTGCTCATCAGTTACCGCAATCAGCTGATCAAGCAGCATCATCGGCAAACCGTGCGGCAGCCAGACGGCGGCAGGTGAATTAATCAACATCATGACGTCCTACTATCAGACAGGTGTTATTGCCGCCAAAGGCGAATGAGTTCGAGGCGATCACCGGCCGCTGCAGCGCCTGCGGCTCAGTCAGCAAACCGCAGTCAGGCAGCGTCTCATCCCGCGCGGCACAGCTAAAGTCCTGCGCCGGCAGCAGCAGGTTTTGCTGCAGTATCAGCGCGCTGAGCGCAGCTTCACAGACCCCGGCGGCTCCCAGGGTATGGCCGGTCAGGTGCTTGGTCGAACTGCAGGGCACGCTGTTGCCCGTGACACGCTGGATGACTGCCGCCTCCATCTGATCGTTCAGCGGCGTCGCGGTGCCGTGCAGGTTGATGTAGCCAAGCTGCTGCGGCGTGAGGCCGGCCTGTTGCAGCGCCATGCGCATTGCCCGTTCCGCCCCTTCCCCCTCCGGATGCGGGGCGGACATATGCCAGGCATCCGACGATTCGCCCGCGCCCAGTAGCGCCAGCGGCTGAGGTTCACGCGTCAGCAGCATCAGTGCCGCGCCTTCTCCGATTGAAATCCCATCGCGGTCCCGGCTAAAGGGCGCGCAGCGGCGGCCGGACAGCGAGGCCAGGCTGTCGAATCCATTAATCGGCATCCGGCTCAGCGAATCGGCACCGCCGACCAGCGCCACATCAGCCAGACCGGCGGCAATCAGCCGTTGTCCGCTGATAATGGCGCGGGCGCTGGAGGAACAGGCGGTTGAAATGGTGTAGGCCGGCCCATTGAGCGCCAGATAGTGCGCCAGAAAGCGCGACGGATCGCCCAGCTCCTGCATCTGGTAATGGTACGCAGCCAGTTCGCCACGCACCTGACGATCACCTTCGTCGACGCCGGAGGTGCTGGTGCCCAGTACAATCGCAACCCGCTCGCTGCCGTAACGCGTTATCGCCAGGTCAAGTGCCGGACGGATCTGCGCCAGCGCCGCCAGTAGCAGTTGATTATTACGGGTGTTGTGGGCACTGAACGCCGACGGCACCGCTGGCAGCTCGCCGTCGACCCGGCCGAGCCAGCAGGCTTTGTCGCCGTTCAGCCAGCCGTGACACAGCTGCATACCCGGCGCAACGCCGTTGCTGAGGTTGGCAGCAATCTGTTGGTTGTCATTACCCAGAGCGTTAAGCATGCCCATGGCAGAGATGTAAATCATGAAGCGTCCAGATGTTGAATGCGGATCAGATAGCCAAACGCATGCTGCTGAATAGCGATCGGCTGACGCTGGTTGCCGCGTTGCAGATAATCAATTTCGGTCACCAGCTGGTTATCGGCATCCCTGAGCTGGCGCTTTAACGGCTGATCCTGCAGGGTCCAGCCTGGCGGCAACTGTTTACGCCAGGCCTCAATCGGCCAGTAGCTGAGCATGATGTCCGCCAGCACCTGACTGGCGGGCGGCAGCTGTGGCAATGGCATCAGCTGCTCGGTGTGAATACCCTGGCCATCGTAGCGCAGGCTAAACAGACGAATCCCGACCGACGATAGGCCCGCCAGCTTAATCTGTTGTTGATCGGCGCTCAGCAGTACCAGCAGCGACTGGCTCCGGCCCTTTACCTGACCGGTCAGCAACTGCTGCTGCTGAAAAGCGGGCTGAATGCCGGGCGGCGGCAGCGTGATCTGCACGCCCGGCTTGAGCCAGGCGGTAGGACGGCTGTTGTCCGGTGCCTGCTGCGCGCAGGCAGTCAGCAGCAGGCTGGTCAACAAAATCAGGGCGGCGCGCATCATCGTTTGCTCCTCGATCGGGTGGGTCGCATCGCCAGCGGCGACAGCAAAAAGGCGGTAAAAATGCCGCTGCACAATACCGTACCAAAACTGGCAATCGCACTGGTGCTGCTGAAGACCAGCATGCCCAGAGTTAATAAGGTGGTGATCATCGCCAGCGAGACCGCCAGTAAGGAGGTCAGCGGCGTGCCCTGGGGGTTGCTGAAAAACAGGCTGTAGTTAATTCCAATCCCCAGCACCAGAATCAGCGCCAGTAGCGCAAACAGATTGAGCGAGGCCCCAATCCAGCCGAGCGTCGCCAGTGCCGCCGCCAGCGATAGCAGCGAGGGCAGCGCGCTGCGCAGTCCTGCCCGGAGCCCAAGACGCAGCACAAAACTCAGGGCGATTAGCGCCAGCGCCAGCATCAGCAAGCCACTCAGCAGGGTGCGCCAGAAGCTAAACAGCGTATCGTAACTGGCTTTACGGTCGATCCAGCTCACGCCGGTGTGACGTTGCGCCAGCGCATTGAGCGCGGGGCTGTTTTTTACCCCGCTGGTCGGTATCAGCACACCGCTGCGTCCGTCAGGCAGGGTCAGCCACAACAGACGCCAGCCTTCGCTTAACGGACTGGCGAGCCAGGCTTGTGGCGTAACCGGCATTGCACTGAGATCCGGCGCGGGCAGCGTAATCCCCGCCTGCTGCAGCCGTGTGGCGATAGTCGGCGCCGCCTGACGCAGCAGTTTCAGATCCTGTTGCTGCTGCATCAGCGAACGTAAAGGTAACAGCCGATAGCGCTGCAGCCAGCCCTGCTGCTGCGCCTGTTGCAGATCCGGTGCCAGCCGGGCCAGCCGTTGCAGGGTCTGCTGCGCGTCGTCTCCCCAGACCACAAACCAGGTCTGGTCGGCGCGCTGACCGGTTAAGGCCGCCAGCTGACGATCCTGTTCCAGCAGACGCGCCGGGGCGCTTTGCAGGTGGGCGATATCATCATCAACCCGCAGCTGCGCGATGCCCGTCACGGCAAACACCGCCACGGCCAGCGGTAATCCAACCCGCAATCCGCGCTGACGTCGCCACGCCGCCAGCCAGCGGGCCAGCGGTACCATCAACGGCACCGGACGCACCGGCAAACCGCGCACCAGCCACGGATAGAGCAGGATCACCGTCAGGCAGGAGGCGGTTAAGCCGCTGGCGGCAAACACCGCCAGCTGACGCAGGCCCGGAAACGGGGCCAGCAGCATCAGCAGCCAGGCGATAGCGGTGGTTGCCAGCGCTAACAGTAAGGTGCCGCGCACTTTGTGCAGGCTCTGCCACGGCGTCTGTTCACCGCCGTGAACCATCCGTTCAGTCAGATAGTAGAGCGTGTAATCGGCCGAGATACCGACGATGCTCAGGCTCATTACCAGCGTCATCAGGTGCAGTTCACCGAAACAGATCAGCGTGATGACCGTTCCCGCCATCGCCCCGATCGCGATGGAGGTGATGCACAGCAGCAGCGGCCGCAGCGAACGGAACACCAGCAGCACCAGCAGCAGTACCCCGCCCAGCGTCAGGCTGCCGAGGGTTTTTACGTCGTGCTGCGCGCGCTGGCTGGCGTCATCGCTGAACAGTACCGTGCCGCGGGTCAGTAATTTCGCCTGCGGAAAGCGGCTTTTCAGCTGCTGCTCCAGCGCATTGAGCTGGCTGACCAGCGCGTGACTTTGCTGCAGGCTGAAGGCGTTAGTAGCCAGTTCGCCATGCAGAAAATACCAGCGCTGTCCCTGCCGATCCTGCGCCGTCAGCCAGCCGTTATGGAGCATCATGCGATCGGCATTCTGCTGCAACGCCAGCTGCGATCCGCGCACCAGCATCAGCGGATCGCCCTGCAGCTCTTTGCTGCCGACGCCGGAAAAGGCAGAGAAGAGCTGCGCCAGCTGCCAGTCCGCCTGGGCGTTGCCGCCGTCCTGTAGCCGGTTGCGGGTCGCGTCATCGATCAGGCCGTTACGATGTTGCCAGGCAAAGCGTCCCCACTGTTGCTGCTGCTGCGCATCGAGATCGCCCTGCACCTGTTTCAGTGCCGGCAAGGCGCGCAGTTGTGACAGCCACCATGCCGCCACCTGCGGATCGTCAGTCGGACCCGGTGACACCAGCCACACCAGCTGGCGATCCAGCCGCTGTAAAAAAGCCTGCTGTAGCGCAGGCGGGGCCGCGCCCAGATTCTGCTGCGGCAGCAAGGCCAGCACGCTGCTGTTGAGCTGGCTGCGCGGCAGCAATAGCGTCAGCGCCACCGCCAGCAGCAGGCAGAACGCAATCCACAGTGCGGCCAACCGGCGTGCGTTACGGCCCGGCAAAACGCGCCTGCTCCTCATCGCTTAACTGCGACGGCTCAATCCGGGTATGGCTTAACAGGATCTGCGTCCGATCGCCCTGCTTATCATCAAGGTCGATCCGCTCCAGAAACTCGCTGCCCGCGAGGTCGATGCGGTTGAAAATTTTGTTCAGCGGCGCGGCTTTCGGCGTCAGGCTCAGCGTCCAGTGGCCGTTACCGCCATCGCTGAAATCGACCCGGAAGTTTTCATTCAGCACCTTCTGGTCGGCCTGAAACAGCGCGCGCAGCAAATGGTTAAACTGGAACATCTGCGGATTGCTGTCGGCCGTGATGACCTGCGGCGGCTGACCGCTCAGGCTCTGCACCATGCGCTTATCATCCAGCAGCAGTGTCATCACAAACGGCGTCTGCTGATGCCACCACAGACCCTGTTGGCGGGCGATCAGCATCTGTCCATGCGACACCAGCGGCTGACGCATCCCGGCAATGTTTCGGGTCTGGGTAAAATCGGCACGGATCACCGGCTGGCTGGCAAATCGCTGCTGCAGCTGGTCGAGCGTCACCGCGCTGGCAGCGCTGGCCCACAACAGCAGGCCGGTAAGCATTACTTTTAGCATCCCTTCACTCCTAAACGTTCCAGTAAAATGTCTGGTGAGACAAAGCAGAGCGCCTGGGTCGCCTGCTCCACCGCCACCTGCAGCGTATGTGCTTTGGTGGTGATCTGACCGGCCGCGTTACGGACCTCGTAGTCAATGCGCAGGCGATTTTCATACTCAGTAATGCGCGCGCTGACCGAGATGGTCTCTTCACAGCGCAGCGGCTGACGGTATTTCACCCGGGTATCGACCACCGGCCAGACGTAGCCGCTGGCGGCCATCTCGGCGTAGCTGTAGTTGATGCTGCGCAGTAACGCTTCGCGTGCCTGCTCAAAATAGCGAAAGTAGTTACCGTGCCAGACCACGCCCATCGGGTCGCAGTCGTGAAAGGAGACGGTCAGCGCTATTTCAGCACGATGTTCAGGCATGGTCGGACTCCTTGTGGCAGGTCTGCGAATCAGGCAGCGTCCAGAAATCGAAAAAGTTAAACCAGTCAAGCGGGGCCAGCAGCGCGTAGTGCGCCAGCCGCGCCGCATAGCGATCGACCGCCTGCTGCAGCGCCTGCTGTCGTTGTGCCC
Source organism: Pantoea sp. UYEF8 (assembly GCF_040546285.1). Lineage (NCBI taxonomy): Bacteria > Pseudomonadati > Pseudomonadota > Gammaproteobacteria > Enterobacterales > Erwiniaceae > Pantoea > Pantoea sp. UYEF8. The sequence continues at coordinate 207,352 of NZ_JBEPNM010000001.1, forward strand.
GCGGCAGCAGCAGCGGGTCAGCGAACGCTTCGCAATGAATGCGCAATTTACCCTGCTGACGCAGGGCAAACATCAGCAGTACCGGGCAGCGTAAAGCGGCAGCCAGCACAAACGGTCCCTGAGGAAACGGCGCAGCCCGGCCAAGAAACTCACTCCAGATCACCCGGCGTTCGCCACCGCGCTGGCGATTAACCGCGGTGCGATCGCCGACAATCGCCACCCATTCGCCAGCATCCAGCTTTTGCTGCAGCAGAATGGCGGTATCCGGGCCGATATCGCTAACCGGCATCAGGTTTACTCCGGCCTGCGGTGCAATGGTTTCCAGCACCGCGCGAAAGCGCTGAGCATTGTCGGTAAACACCAGCGCATTGATGACCAGCCCGCTCACCTGCTGAGCCATGGCGCGACAGGCTTCAATGTCGCCAAGGTGCGAGGCCAGAATCAGCTTGCCCTGCGGCGACGGCATGCGGATCACCGCTTCGGCACCGGGTGCAAAATCGATATCGCGCCCCCAGTGAAGATCGCCCCGCCAGCTGGCAACTTTATCCAGCATCGCCCCGGCAAAACGCAGAAAATGACGGTAGCTGTTGAGCAGCGCAGGCAGGGAAATCTGCCGCTGCTGCGCAATCAGACGAACCTGGCTTAGCCACTGCTGCGAGGCGCGACGGGCACGCTGTCCACTCAGCCAGTAGACCGCCACCACCGGCCATAACAACAGCATAAACGGCAGGCGGCCGCCGTAGCGATAGACCGCCAGCATCAGACGTAATCCCCACTGCCCGCGGCGTTCCGGTTCGGCCGACCAGTGAGCTGTCTGCCGGCGCATCGCCAGCAGACGCGGGATTCGCGGCAGCATGCCGAAAAAGAGTCGGGTATGCATCCAGGAGATGCGCAGGTTGTCATAGAGCGCATCAAAGTGCGACAAACCACTGGCCGGATAGGTCACCCGGGTGGAAATAAAGCGGCTGCGGGTGCCCTGCCAGTAGAGCCGGACCATGATCTCGGTGTCGAAATCCATTCGCTGGCCGATCGCGCGGCGATCGCACAACGCCAGCGCCGGCGCCAGCGGGTAGACTCGGAAGCCACACATGCTGTCGCGGATCGACAGCGACAGCGTCTCAACCCAGACCCAGAAATGGGTGATGTAGCGGCCATAGAGGCGTGATTTGGGAATCGAATCGTCATACAGCGGCTGACCGGAGATCAGCCAGTCAGGATAGCGCTGCGCTTCGGCCAGCATCAGCGGCAGGTCTTCTGCCTGATGCTGGCCGTCAGCGTCGATCTGTACCGCGTGGGTAAAGCCCCGTGCGGCGGCGGCACGCAGGCCGTGGATCACTGCTGCGCCTTTACCCTGATTGCTGTCGAGACGCAGCACGCTGAGCTGCGGGGCGTGCAGCGTCGCCAGCTGGAGCTGAGTGGCGGCATCGCTGCCGTCATCAACAACGATCACCGGTAAATTAAACGGTGCCAGCCGCGTCAGCACCGAGGCCATCATCGCCCCGTGGTTGTAACACGGGATCACCACGCAGGGAGAGAATGTCGCCCCTAACACAGCGTAATTTTCCCGCTGCTGGCGCTCTGCTCCGTGCCCTCACCCAGCAGACAGTAGCGAAAACTGAGGCGTGATTTTTCCGCATCCCAGTCAAGACGCAGTTGCAGCAGCGAATCGGGCGGCACCGGCTGCTGGAATTTGATGTTATCAATGGCGGCAAACTGTTTGCCGGGCGCCAGAATGCCGACGCCGTAGTGCATAACCCAGTCGAGCTGGGCGACACCGGGCAGAATCGGTAAAGTGGGAAAATGGCCCTGAAACCAGAACAGGCTGGCATCAATCTGTAGCGTCAGCGTGACGCTGTTATCCTGCAGCAGGCGATTGCGTTCAATCGGCAACATCGAAAAGCTCCTCAATTTGCAGCCAGGCGCGTTTGCTTTGGCTGGTCACCGGAATGGCGGCGACCACCCGCCAGTAGCGCGGTATCGCCAGCGGTTCCAGCCACTGCTGCAGCTGTCGTTTCCACTGCTGCTTGTGCTGATGCAGCGCGGCGTCATCCAGCACAGCGTTGAGCGCCACCACCACGCCAATCGCCTGTCGTCCCTGTCGCGTCACCGCCAGCGCCGCCGCATCAGTGATTTCCGGCAGGCTTAACAGACGCCGTTCAACCTCACTCAGCGAGACGCGCTTATCGCCGATTTTGACAATCCGATCGTGGCGTCCCGCCAGCTGAAACTGGCCGTCCGGCTGCATCAGCAGACGATCGTCAAGCCGCCAGCCGTCAGATCCGGCGATCAGCGGCGACCAGACCTGCCAGCGGTCGGGCGTGACGGCTGCCAGTCTGACCTGGGGCATACAGCGCCAGGCCGCGTCGGGCCGGTCAAACTGCCGTGCAGCGATCACCCCGGTTTCGGTGCTGCCGTAAATCTCGCTGACCGGGCAGCCGAATCGTTGCCGGACGCGTGCGGCATCAGACCACGGCAGTGCGCCACCGGCCGAGACGATCAGCGCGCAGTCGGGCGCATCGAGTCCGTCATCCAGCCGGGATAAAAACGCCGGGCTGCTGATAAAGGCGTAGCGCCATTGACGCGTCAGTTGCGCCACCTGTTCGCCATAAAACACCGGCTGCGCGGCAAACGGCAAGCCAAGCGCCATCGGCAAAAAAATGCGAAACGATAAACCATACAGATGCTGATGACTGACCGAGGCGATAATCCGACACTGTTGCAGAGGCGTGCCCCACAGATCGATCAGCCAGCGGGTTTCCTGCTCCATTACCGCTAGTGATTTCACTACCTGACGTGGCGCACCGGTGGAGCCGGAGGTGTAAAGCACCAGCCCGGCCTGCGCCGACAGCGGTGGCAGGATGCCTGGCGCTTCCGCATCGTCGCAGTGCCAGAGCGGCAGGTCGAGGCTCAGCGGCATATCGGCGATAACGCCATCCAGCCGATCGCGCATCTCATTGAGCAGCGCGGCGCGACAGTGCCCCGGCAACACCGGGGTTTTACCGGCGTACCAGCAGGCCAGCAGCGCCACGCAAAAACGGTAGCTGTCATCGAAGCAGAGCGCCCAGCGCATCCCGGGGTCGGCGGCCAGACGCTGACTCAGCGCCCGCACCTGCGCACGCATAGTGCTGAGCATTAACGGCCGATCGCCGCGCCACGCGACTTCGCGTTCGGGCCCGCTCAGCCATTCGGCTACCTTCATGCTTTTCGCCTCACCCGCTGACGCACCAGCCACTCCCCCGCCATCAGGGTGCCGATCAACAGGTAGCTGATCGCGCCGTTCCACAGCGTCCACAGCCGCAGATCGCCCAGCAGGCAGGTCACCAGCGCCATGCTGCCGTTGCCGATAAAAAACAGGCACCACAGTTGGGTAACACGCCGGGTGTAGCGCACCGCCGCGAGCGGCAGATGCGGTTCACGCAGCCGCGCGATGCGTTCCACCAGCGGCATGGCACTCCACAGCGAGGAGCCAAACACCAGCAGCATCGCCAGATTCACCGCCAGCGGATACCACAACAGCAGATGCTGACTGCGCAGTAACTGGCTGCTGATACACAGCAGCGCGCCCGCCAGCGCCAGCCAGCCCATCACGTGACTCAGCGCATTGTGCTGGCGCCGCAGCACCTGCCAGCGCAAGCCAAACAGCAGCGCCAGCAGCCAGAACAGCCCTTGCCAGCGCGGTTGCGTCAGCGCCAGCCAGACCAGCAGCGGCCAGGCCAGCAGAGTGAGCAGATTCAGCAGTCGGAGGGCGGCAAGCACGGCGGATCAGGCGTCTTCGCGCATCAGTTGTTCAACCGCATCCACCACATCCTGCACGGTACGCACCGCGCGGAAGGTTTCCGGTTTAATTTTACGGCCGGTACGTTTCTGCAGGTGAACCACCATATCAACCGCATCAATGCTGTCGAGTTCGAGATCTTCATACAGACGCGCCTCCGGATGAATCTCAGCCGCATCAATTTCAAACAGGCTGGTCAGCAGTGACGCAACTTCCTGGTATATCTGGTCTTGGGTCATCATAATTTTGTCTCAGCGTTCAGGCGCGTTGTTGATCAACAAACGCGGCCAGAGAGGCAACAGAGAAGAAGTGCGCGCGCAGGGTTTCACTCTCGGCGGAGAGGGCCACACCGTAACGATTTTTTACCGCCAGACCGAGTTCAAGCGCATCGATTGAATCCAGCCCCAGCCCCTCGCCAAACAGCGGGGCCTCGGTGTCGATATCATCGGGACGGATATCTTCCAGGTTGAGGGTGTCGATAATCATCTGTTTGATATCGTTGATTAATGAGTCCATACCGGTTTTCGTATTACCTATTCAGGGGAACCAGCGCCTGTTGTAAATGGCGGGTCAGGCGACGCGCGGCCAGCGGCTGTGCATCTTGGTTGCTTTCGCAAAACGACTGGCTGTCGATTCGCGCTTGTACGCGCACGGTAAACAACGGTTTAACCGGCGGAATTTGATACCAGCGGCTCTGTTTATCGAGCATACGCTGGCTACAGGTGATGTGAACCACCCGCAGATCGCACCCGGCACGGACCGCGATATTGGCGGCACCGCGCTGCAACTTCAGCGCCTCGCCATAGCGGGTGCGGGTCCCTTCCGGGAAGATCAGGATGTTGTCGCCGCGCGCCAGCCGTTGCTGGCTGTCAGGCAGTAAGGTTTCGGCTTCGCTATTGATCAGATAATCGGCGGCGCGGATCACACCCCGTAAGAACAGGTTGTTTTGCAGATCGGCTTTCACCAGACAGTCCATCTCCGGCAGCACCGAGGCGATCATCACATAGTCGATCAGCGACGGATGATTGGCGACGATCAGGCAACCGCGATCCTGCTGCAGCAGTTCTGCCCCTTCAATCCGGTAGTCGTAGACGCCGACCCCGCGGCAAAAGCGCAGAAAGCAGCGGAAGCTGCAGGCGATCGCGCGTCGGGCCAGCTGGCGGCGACGCAAGGTGTCGCGCTGCACCAGCAGCAGCAGATTAAAGCCGATCAGCGACAGCAGCAGGCCGCCGAGGCTGAAAAGGGTAAAACTGACCGCCGTCATCACCAGCCGCCAGTAATAGTTGATGCTGCTGCAGCGCGGCTGCGCCGGTTGTGAGCAATCAGCCATGATTTTTCTCCCAGTGCCACTGCAGGCGCTCGCCTGGCAGGCTGAACTGCGTCGATCCAGCGAGAGACTGTTGCAAAAAGCAGAGACTTTGCGGCAACGCGGCGGGGATCATCTCGCCGGGCTGAGGCTGACTGTGGCAGCGCCACTCATCGCCAGCGGCCAGCAGCAGCGCCACCGCATACGGCGCGTTAAGGGGGGTTTCGGCTAACCACGGCAGATAATAATCGGGCAGCAGACCCTCGAAATCGACCAGCAGTACCTGCTGATAGCCCGCCTGATGTAAGGCACTGACTTCAATCAGCCCTTGCTGAAAAGAGTCGATCCCGGCCGCGATGGAGGTCGATACCAGCGGTGCTTTCGCTGCGATAGTGAGGCTGCCAACGGCAGAATTGTGTACCGACATCGCAAAATCAGTGGGCGACAGTGGCTGCTGACTGGCCAGTGCGGTCAGGATACGCAGATTACGCTCCAGCTCGCCGTGACGGCTGGTGAACACCACTGCATCCACCGTCTGACGTGCCAGCAGTGCCAGACCGCACTCAACTGCCGCACGACTGCCGCCGCTCAGACGACGCGCGGTCATCATCGGTAAAAATTGCGGCTTTGCCATGGACTGGTTGGGGTCGATTACCGCGCCCTGTAGCGCCCAGCGTTGCCAGTCATCGTGTCCGGCCAGCCCGGGAGCCAGCGCCTGCCAGTCGACCAGAGAGTAAGCGAGTCTCATTTCAATTTTCTTTTAGCAAAACGGGTGGCGTTGCGTCCATCAGGTCGTCAACGCCTTCCTTGCGTTAGCAAAGATTCATCCCTGAAATATCTGCCGACCCGGCTATTGCCGATCACGGTAGTGGTTTAGCCGGCGATGCAGCAATAGCAGGTCATCTGATTTGTCGGCCGGCAGCGAAAGATCTTTATTTTATTGTTCAATACCGACAGATAAGTGCGACAACGCGCGGCTTATTTTGCCGCCAGCGCTGACAGGCGTAGCTGAATGTCCTGATCGAGGTTGGTGATCCAGCGGTTATAGTTATTGTGGATCTTGCCCTCTCCCGCTTTCAGGTTTTCGCTGCTGAGATAATCGATGCGGTAACTCTGGCTGGTGTAGGAGATGCGAATGTTGGCTGCGAAACCACGCTGTGCCAGTCGACCGTTGATAACACCCGGCGAAACCGGCGTCATCACCCACTTGCGGCTGATGCCCGCTTCGATGATCGCGGTTTTCATCTGATTATCACTATAACGCTGTGAGAGTGTCTGATTCACATTGTGAATCGGCGCAGTGCGGGCACAACCGGTTAATAAAGCTGCGGTCACCACCAGTGTAAAAATTAACTTTTTATTCATCACGATTCCCTTTCATTCCCCTGTGTTATCAGGCGGTTAAAAATACAACTCGCCTGGCGCAGCATAAACAATCCGTGCGCTTTTCCATCTGGCCAGTCTAAAACCCGCGCATGATACCACCTAATGTAAAGACAGGTAAGCGGAAGTATGCGGGGCTTATTTAACCGATAAGAGTGTCAGGCGGAACACAGCGGCGCGGGACGCAACAGCGCCGATCCGGCGAGCAGAATCTCTGACTGCTGCTGGATCGGAACCGTATGAAGGGAAAGGGTTATTCAGAAGATGACGTGGCGTTTGCTGACCAGCCGCCACCCAGCGCACGATAGAGATCAATCTGCGCCAGCAGCAGATTATTTTTCACCGTCACCAGATTTAGCTGAGTTGTAAACAGGGTACGCTGGGCATCCAGCTCATCAAGATAGGAGGCGTAACCGTTCTGATAGCGGTTACTGGCGATGCGCAAGGCTTCAGCTACATAGTTCTCCTGCTTTTGCAGCTCTTCCAGTTGTGCCTCACCCTGCCGGATCGCATCCATCGCATCGTTCACTTCTGAGAAGGCGTTACGCACCACTTTCTCATAGCCATAGAGCGCCTGGTTACGGGTGGCCATTGAGACATCCACTTCTGCGGTCAGCGCTTCACGGTTGAGCAACGGCGCCAGAATACTGCCGCCGACGCTCCACAGGCGGAACGGATTATCAGCCAGCTGATGCAGCACCGAACTCTGTAACGTGCCGGTCGCAGTCAGGTTGAGATTGGGCAGCAGCTGCGCTTTGGCCGAAGCCAGACTGGCATCGGCGGCCAGCAGCTGGCGCTGCGCCTGAACGATATCCGGTCGGCGATTGAGCAACTGGGACGGCAGCAACGACGGTAACTGCTGCGGCGATATTTGATCGAACTGCTGTCGGCGAGCAATTTCGCGTGGATTCATCGCCACCAGGATACTCAGCGCATTCTCCTGCTGGGTAATCTGATGCTTAAGCTGCGGTATCTGTGCTTTGGCTGACTGGTACTCCGAGGCCGCCTGCATCCACTCCAGCCGTGAGGTGTAGCCGGTTTCAAACTGGCGCTTCGCAAGGGTCAGCGAATTATTGCGGGTGATCAGCGTCGCTTCGGTAACGCGCAACTGCTCATCGAGAGCACATAAGTTGAGATAACCCGAGGCCACCGAGCTGGCAATGGTCAGCTCCGCCGCCGAGGCTGCAGCCTGTTGCGCCGCCAGCGAGGCTTGCGCAGCGTCAATCGAACTGCTGCGCGCGCCCCACAAATCGACATCGTAATTCGCCTGCAGCAGGCCCTGAAAAACGTCGGTTTCATAAGGCTGGCCGGTAACCGAGGAGAGCGTACGTTCACGGGTTGCCGCCACGCCGGCGCTCAGAGTCGGAAAATTATCGCCCTGCGCCGCACGCAGCTGAGCGCGATACTGATCCACCCGTGAACGCGCGGTGAGAATATCGGGATTATTGCGCAACGCCTGCGTCACCAGCCGGTTGAGATGCGCATCGCCAAAGGCGCGCCACCAGCCTGCTTCTGGCGGAGCAGCCGGCCCGACCCGATCGCGCCAGGCAGGCGGAATCGGCAGTGACGACGGTGCTTTTTCAACCTGGGTCGCGCAACCGGCCAGCGTCAGTGTCAGTGCGCCAATCAGTAAACGGCGGACGATCATGGTGCGCCCTCACCTGCCGGCTGTGCGGCGGTATCGATGCTCACTTCCACCGACATGCCGGGTCGCAGTTGCTGCATATCCTGCTCGTCGATGCGGATACGAACCGGAATACGCTGAGCAATTTTGACGAAGTTACCGGTGGCGTTGTCAGGCGAAATGGCGCTGAATTCCGACCCGGCAGCTGGCGAGATAAATTCAACCTGACCGGTAAAGCGTTTGCCATCCAGCGCATCGACCCGGATGGTCACTGGCAGACCGGGCCGGATCCGCGCCAGCTGCGTCTCTTTCAGGTTGGCGATGATCCACTTGTGGTTAGGTACCACCGAGGTCAGCCGCGTTCCGGCCGTGACATAAGCGCCGGTTCGCACCGACAGCTGGCCGAGCTGACCATCATCCGGCGCGATAATCCGGGTGTTGGCCAGATCGATCTCCGCCAGTTCCAGTGCCGCCTGCGCACTGGCGACGTCTCCTTCCAGCGACGCACGGTTGACGATTACCGTTTGCAGATTTTGCTCTGCGACCGCGATCTGAGCCGCAGCCTGACGGACCTGCGCCTGCGCCTGTGCGTTAGCCGCGCGGGCGGCATCCCGTTCGCGCACCGACAGCGAGCCGTCAGCGGTCAGGTTCTCTACGCGTTTCAGGTCAAAGCCGCTTTTCAGCGCCTGTGCTTTGGCGTTTTCCAGCACCGCTTTATTACTTTCAATCGTCGCCTGGGCACTGCGTCGCTGTTGCAGGTTATTGCTGAGCGCCGCCTGCTTCATCGCCAGTTGTGCCTGGGCCTGATGCACTCGCTGACGATAGATACGATCGTCGATGGTCATCAGCAGCTGACCCTTTTTTACCGGTTGCAGATCGATGACTTCAACCGAGGTCAGATAGCCGCTGACCTGCGGACTGATAAAGGTCACCTGGCCGCGGACATAGGCATTTTCAGTAGTTTGCACTGCGCTGGTAAAGGGCCAGAGTTGCCAGGCGTAGAGAATGACTAATACGCCAATCACCACAATGCCGCTGCCGGCGGCAATAGAAAGAATACGGCGGCGGTTCGCACGGTCGCGTTCGGCTGCCTGAAGTTCGTCCTGCTGACTCATTGTTTCTCCGTGTTTTCCTGTAATGCGGCCAGCTGATGCTGCTCACGCAGGTTAAATTGCGCCTGGCGCCAGTCGAGATAACGCCGACGCGTTAATCGCCAGATCACCCACATCAGGGTGATCAATGCCAGCGCCGCCGTTAACAGATAGGTGTCGTTATAGGCCAGTACGTTGGCCTGTAATGTCGCGACAGTTTGCAGCTGGCTGCTGCTTTGCGCGCCGAGCAGAATGTTATCGCCGACCAGGCTATTGAACAGCGCATTGTACTGGCTGAGACGTTCGTTGACGTTGGGGTCAAGCAGCGAGAGTTGATCGCTGAGCAGGCTGGAGTGATATTTTTCCCGCCAGGTCTGAAAAGTCCCGAGGATCGCCGAACCAATCAGTCCGCCAAGGTTCTGGCTCATGCCAAACAGCACCACAAAACTCACCAGATTTTTCGGCTGGGTGACCACGCTGCCAATCCCCATCAGCATCGCTGGCGCCATAAAGAAGGCGCTGCTGAAGCCCAGCAGAAACTGGCTGAAGTACATATTGTTGGCGCGGGTCAGCGGACTGGAGTGCGCATCCATCAGCGACGCGATAATCATCACCACCAGTGAGGTGACGATTGGCCAGTTGAGGTGGTTAGGCTTGATGGTGAGCGCACTGGCGGCGATACCGACAATCACGCCGGCAATAATCGCCAGCGCCAGCCCGCGCATCTGATCGTTCTGTAAGCCAATCTGCTGTAAAAAACCGACCGCGCCGGTGTTCTGTTCCGCCAGTACGATGCGGATCATGATCATCACAATCCCCAGCCGGACCATCATGCCGCTGCTGAGCCAGCGGGTATTGATCAACGGATTGCGCCGGTTGTGCTCAATCACAATCGCGGTCACGATCAGCGTTAATGCGATGGCGGTGCAGATGCCGAGCCACGGCGTAGTAAACCACCACTCAATCCGCCCCAATGACAGCACGCCGCACAGCAGCGCCATGCCCGGAGCCAGCAGCATAAAGGTGACGAAATCCATTTTTTCAAAGGTCTTGATGCGGTCGCCGGGCGGCAACTTGACCAGCAGTACCCCGCCCAGCGCAATCATCGCCAGGCCAAGCTCAAACAGATAGAGACCGCGCCACTCGTTAAGCTGCAGCAGTTCCGAAGAGAACAGACGCGCCAGCGGAATCGCCAGTTGCGACACCGTCAGCCCAATCACCAGCGCTTTCAGACGATGCTTCGCCGGCCATGCCTGCACCTGGTAGTAGATACCCAGCGAGCTGAGCGCTGCCGCTACCATGCCGTGCGCGGTACGCACGATGATCGCCGAACTGAGGTCGTTGGCGAACAGATGAAAGAACGCCACCAGCACATACAGCACCAGAAACGCTTCGGTGAAGGCACGCAGGCCAAACTGCTGACGAAATTTCACCAGCAGCAGGTTGATGGAGATATTACCCATCACGTAGACCGCCGGCAGCCAGGCAATCTCATTCGAATAGGCGCCGAAGGTGCCCTGCAGATTGATCAGATTGGCGGTAACCAGCGCGTTACTCAGCGCCCCGGTCAGCGAGATCAGCAGGCCGATCAGACCAAACGCCACCCGCTTCGGCAGCGGATGCAGCGGGGTCGAGGGTGACCCAGGCAGCATCGGTTTTTCATGCGGTAACCACTCGCGCGCGGCATAGGGATTGCGCTTCGCCACCTTTACATGCTTCCCATTCGCGTCAGTAGTTGCTGTAACACTCGCTCGGTCACGGCCAGGTCCTGCGGATCGATGTCCGCCAGCATTTCACTACGCAGCGCGTCGGCCTGGTTTTTTACCTTAGCGAACGCCTGGTTGCCCTTTTCAGTCAGCACCAGATGGCGTTTTCGCCGATCTTCCGGCGGCTGGACCCGCGACAGCAGCGATTGTTTGACCAGCCGATCGACCAGCGGCACCATGCTGGCATCTTCCAGTCCCAGCAGCTGCGCCAACTCGGTCTGGGTCATTCTTTCAGGTTCACTGGCAATCAGGCCAATCGCCATCCAGCTGCTCATGCTCAGACCGCTATCTTTCAGATGGCGATCGACGGCCAGGCGCCAGGCGTGCGCGGTCAGATGCAGGAGATGGGTAAATGTACGAGTATGCGATAACAAATGTTAGCAACCTAATTGTTAGACTTCTAATTAAATGAAGGCGTTATTATACGCAAAGCCAAACGCGATTGGAAAGCGCCCGATCTGTTAAAAATTAGTGGATCGCGGCAGAATGTCCAGAGGCCGCAACCGGGAGTCGAACACCATGATAACAGCTGCGAAAAACTGGGTGGATTTGCGCCGTGATGCTGCCAGCGGTATTGAGTCGCTGCGCGCCCATTTTACCGGACACGCTTACGATCCGCACTGGCACGACAGTTACCTGATTGGTGTAACTGAGCAAGGTGTACAGCAGTTTCATTCGCGACGCAAACAGCATCAAAGCCGACCCGGTACGGTGTTTATGCTGGAACCGGAAGAATTACATGATGGCGACGCGATCAATGAGCAGGGCTTCACCTACCGCATGCTCTATCTTTCACCCCAGCAGATTGAGCTGCATCTCGCTCCGCTGCTGGCGGAGGGACCAGAGCAGCGTGAGTTAGGCTTCGCGGATACGCTGCGCGACGACCGGCCGCTGGCTTATGCGGTCTGGCACGCCTTCGACGCGTTGTGGCACGATCATCCGGCATTAATCAAAGACGCGGCACTCGACCGACTGTTTGGCCAGCTGACGCAACACCAGTTGTGGCGCGCGTCCGGGCCGGTATACCCGGATGCCCGGCTGGCGCTGCAGGCGCGGGACTGGCTGATTGCTCATCATGCTGAAAATCCGGGTTTACAGCAGATGGCGCTGAGTCTGAAACTGGATCGCTTTCGTCTGTCGCGGCTGTTCCAGGCCCACTGGGGATTGCCGCCTCACGCCTGGCTGGTGCAGTGGCGACTGAGTCAGGCCCGGCGGCGACTGGCTCAGGGCCAGCCGGTGGCCGATGTCGCCGCCGCGCTGGGTTTTGCCGATCAGAGCCATCTCGGCCGCTGGTTTAAGCGCGCCTGCCAGCTCAGTCCGGCACGTTATCAGCGTGCCTGCACAAATCTTCCAGACCCGGCCTGATCCGCCTGCCACAATGCGCTTTTTAGTCAGGAGAAGCGCAATGCAGGACTTACGTTGTGTCATGATTTTGAATGCCAGTTTGCCGCCGGGCAAAGCAACCAATGCCGCTGCCGTTATGGCGTTAACCCTCGGCCAGCGTCATCCGGCGCTGGTCGGCGAGGCGCTGGAAGATGCCAGTGCCCATCCCTGCCCCGGCCTGATCCCGGTCGGTATCCCGGTACTGGCGGCTACCACCGATCAGCTCAGCCTGCTGCGGGAAAACGCCGAACAGGCTGGCTGCGATATGGTGCTGTTTCCGGAAGAGGGCCAGTCCACCACCGACTATCAGGCGCTGAGTGACGCGATGCGGCAGAAGCCACGTCAGGAGTGGCGTTTGCTGGGCATGGCGGTGGTCGGTGAGAAAAAAGCCCTGCGCAAGCTGACCGCCAGACTCGCACTTTTCAGTTAAGGTTAACGCGGGAAGTTGTCGCACGCTTTCCGCATCATTTAAGTCAACTTTCCAGGCTGTACACATTTTCTGTACAATTTTGTTCTCAGAATATTCCTTATAAGCCCCTGTTAATGCTCAAATAGCACATTTTGCTTAGGAATCCGATTGTACAGATTGGACTTCATTGTATAACTTTATCCCCACGAGTTGTTTTGCGACTCTGTAACGAATGATGCACTTGCGTCGCCTCTGAAGGTGTCAGTGGATTTCCACCTTCAGAGGTTATTTTTTTATCCGTTTATTTATGACGTTGGGTTCCTTCGCATCTGTCCATGCGGAGGTTTTTTTAATGTCTTTTTGTCCTGACATCCGAAAGGGAATCGGGCTGTTTTGAAGGGCTTACACATGCAAAATCAGAATAGGGTTCCCAGAACCGATCAGGAAATTGCCGACTACTTTAATGCTGCCGCCAATAAACCGGCCAGTGATATGGAGATGCTCGGCTTAGTGGTCGCGGAGATCCTGCAGTCCGGCATGCCGGTCAGTAATAAGGCGATTATTTCTAAACTGATTCATCGTCTGGAACTGGAAAGCAACCGGGAGTCGCTGGAAATCTATCGGCAGCTGCTTGAGCTGGTCGTCCACAAAACCCCGGATGATTTCTCGTTATAATCCCGACTCCATGGAGGGAGTCACCCCGCCTTTTTCTGGTATCTTCGCCCTGCGCCCGGTAACATCTGCCCTCACTTTTATCCCGACTTTCTCGCCCTTCGTGCGGGAGCAAAACAAAAAAGAGCCTGCAATCCTTTATGACTCAATCGAATGATGTCGCTGCAACGCCGGTTGTGGCGAGTGATATTAGTGTCGGACGCGTATTACGCTCTCCGGCGCTGCTGACCCGCGAATGCCTGGCCGGGGTGATTACCGCGCTGGCGCTGATCCCCGAAGTGATCTCTTTTTCGGTTATTGCCGGCGTTGATCCTAAAGTCAGCCTGATTGCCTCGGTGGTGCTCTGTCTGACGCTGTCGATTCTCGGTGGCCGTCCGGCAATGGTGACCGCTGCCGCCGGTTCAGTGGCGCTGGTGATCGGTCCGATGGTGCATCTGCATGGCGTTAACTACATTTTGCCCGCGGTGGTGATGGGCGGCGTGATTCAGATCCTGTTTGGTCTGGCCGGGCTGGCACGCATGATGCGCTACATTCCACGCTCGGTGATGCTGGGATTTGTGAATGCGCTGGGCGTGCTGATTTTCTTTGCTCAGGTTCCGCACGTCTGGGGACAATCATCGCTGGTGTGGATCTTCTTTGCCGTGACGCTGGCGATTGTGCTGCTATTGCCGCGGCTGGTGAAAAGCGTTCCCTCACCGCTGGTGGCGATTGTGGTGGTAACCGGCGTTGCCCTGCTGATGGGCTATCGCATGCCGAATGTTGGCGACGAAGGCCCGATGAGCCCTGGCCTGCCCGGCTTTAACAGCCTGATGGTGCCGCTGAATCTGCAGACGCTGCAGATTATCTGGCCGACCGCGCTCAGTATCGCCTTTGTCGGGCTAATGGAGTCGCTGCTGACCGCCAAACTGGTGGATGACCTGACGGATACGCCGTCCAGCAAACGTCGGGAATCCTGGGGACTGGGCGTGGCAAACATTTTTGCCGGTTTTTATGGTGGTATCGCCGGTTGCGCGATGATCGGCCAGACCATCGTTAACGTCGAGCTCGGCCGGGCGCGTAGTCGGGTTTCTACCGTGGCTGCCGGACTGGTGCTGCTGCTATTGGTTACCGGTCTGAGCCAGATTATGGCGCAAATCCCGATGGTGGTTCTGGCAGGGATCATGATGGTAGTGGCGGTGAAAACCGTCAACTGGCACAGCCTGCAACCGGCTACGCTGAAGCGCATGCCGTGGTCTGAAACGCTGATTATGGTGCTGACCGTGGTGGTGACCGTGTGGACGGGTAACCTGGCGCTGGGGGTGCTGGCCGGCGTGATTGTCGCCATGATGCTGTTTGCCCGCCGCATTGCCCACGTCATTCACGCCGAGCGTCAGCTGAGCGAGGATGGCGAATCGGTACGTTATACGGTGCGCGGGCCGCTGTTTTTTGCGAGCAGCAACGATCTGTTTGAACATTTCGATTACGCCCACGATCCGAAAAACGTCATTATCGATTTAACGCATGCGCAGATCTGGGACGCATCAAGTGTGGCGGCGCTGGATGGCATTGAATATCGCTATCAGCGCTATGGCGCGCAGGTGAAGATTGAGGGACTGGATAACCGCAGTACTGATTTTCATCGCCGGTTAACCGGTAATTTCGGCTAACCTTGCGATTTATTCTGGCTGACCGGCGGCCTGCGAAGCTGCCGGTCAGGCTCAGGCCTGTTGCCGGCGCGCTTTGTAGCGGGCCACCATCGTCATTAATGCCTGATAGATCAGACCGGCGTAAAGACTGGTCAGAATCGCCAGCCCTATCTCTTTGCCCTGCTGCTGCCATGACATAAACCACATGAACACGCCCCACAGAACAGAAAACACCAGCCAGCCGCGGACGAACTTCACGATGCCATTCATAACCACTCCTCTATAATGATGCGCTACCTTAGCGGGGTTCAGCACAAAACGCATTGCTGGCACGCCGGAGATGAGAGGCGTTTCAAATAATCGGCCGCAATTTCTGCTCTGGCCGGCACAAGACGGCGTATCAGGTGATTCCACCCGACTTTTCTATACTAAAGGCACCGTTAAACTTTCAGGATACCTTGATGAAACGTTGCGCCTTATTGCTGTCAGCTTTTGCCGTTATCACTACCCTTTCCGCCTGTGCGCCTCAGTCGCCGGGCAGAGATGCGCCGCCGCCGCCGTCACCGCCAGGCGGTCAGCAGCCGGTCGGTGCGCCTGGCGGCAGTGGCCCGGTTGGTCAGCCACAATTCTGAACCTCTAGCCCTGAGTTCAGGATCTCCCGCCCGGATCACGATGCATCTGTCGCCGGGCGGACTAGTGCCGATGGGCGCACCCGCACTCAGACATCTCTCCCGGTCGCTGTTTGCCTAAATGGGAGTGACGACGCTTTAATCCCCCTTCGCCGCCCGTTTCACCTTGTGCTGCACAGGGTCCCAGCAGGCGGTTCAGCGCGTCGTTAATTGCCCGCTCGATATTGACTGACCAGCTGGTCAGATGCCAGGTTGAGGATTGTGCTTCATCAAGATCACCGAACCCGACTACCGCTACGTGCGCGCCCTGACCAAAATCCCGGATTGCCTGCATCGCACCAAACGCCAGCAGATCAGATTCACAGAACAGCGCCTGGATGCGCTCGGCGGCGCGGGTCTGTTTCAGATAATCGGTCATCGCCTGCCAGCCCTGTTCACGATCGTTGCCGCCCGCCACCAGATCGACGCAGATCGCTTGATCTGCCGCCATCAGGCTGGCGCTGTAGCCTTGTTTCTGTGGCGATGACCCTGCCTGGCTCTGCAGATAACCCAGCCGCTGATGACCTTCTGCCAGCAGCAGTCGCCCGATCGCTTCGCCCGCCTGCCTGGCACCCTTCTGCATTACCTGCTCTGCATCAAGCTGCAGCACCGGCAGCGAGGCCTTGGTCAGGATGCTTGCAGGCGGTGAGTCACTGAACGCACCCGGCAACAGCAGTAAACCACACAGCCCGAGCGGGGCCGCCTGAGTCAGCTGTGCTGCGAGCGCCTGTTCAGTAGCGGCATTCAACAGGAGCATCAACACGCCACGCGCGTTGAGCTGGTGCGTCAGTTGATGGAGGATTTTCTGCTGCCAGGAATTCAGTAACGGGCTGGAGATTACGCCAATCATCGGCGGAAATGCGGTATCAGGCTGCTGGTCAGTGGAAAGCGTCATTATAAAGGGTCCCGACTTCTTTTGCGGCTAAGAATGGATAACCTTACCATACGGTAAATGAATAACTTTCAACAGGTTACAAAGGCCGACTCAGGCCGCAAAATTGAGTGAAAAGCGATGTAACAGAAGTCTGCCATTGTATCAGTGGTGGGTAGGCACTCAGTAGCAGGATGGGTATAAGTACCTGTGCGGCTGACCTGCACGTTGATGATGATTTCTGCAGCGGGGTTAAAACCATAAGTCGACTATTAAGGCTTTTACATTCCACCACAACGAGCAGCCATTAAGCGTTTTTTAAACATATCGCCCTGCGCGGCGTAACAGACACACGAATATCCGTAAACGGGTAAGCCGATACAGCAGGAAATTGTTCTGTCAACATAAAGCGGAATAGCGTGGCCAGCCGACGGGTTAATATAATAATTTCAAATATCGGCTCATCTCTAAACTGATTAACTATTCAGCCGGATTATTTCCAGCAGGCTAACCCCGGCTACGGTTATTTTTATCATCAGGCAGATAGCAGCACGACCGGGCAGCAGGAGTTGAACCTGCATCGGCAATCCCCGAAGAATTGCAATAATACCGTTATACTATGCCCATGTTTCCCCGCCCGACACCTCACCCTGCCTCGCGTAACCCTTTGCCACAGCGCGCTGCCCGTTGCCTTGCTTAACCAGCATTCAGGCTGCCTGCCCGGCGTAATCGACCGCCTTCCCCTTCGAAGATCTGCCCGTCACCTGGCGGGATATTTTAGCCTGGGTACTGCAGTATTAACGGCGGATTAAAGTAAGGGTAGTGCCGGCTAATAAGGCTGCAAGCGCAAGCGGTGAATATTTGATAAAACAGCGGAAACCATAAAAATAGGTTGCTAATGCTTTTAATCACGCATTCTTCAGCTAGCCTTAAAAGCCAGACTGTCAGGGGAAACGCTTCCGGCGTTCAGCAGACTGAAATAAGCGAAGAGGTAATGACTATGCCCTCAGGACAATTTTATATTCTTGATCATCCGGATCTGACATTCACCGCCAGTTACCATATCGATACGGTGAATGAAAAGCCCTTTAAATCACGCATCGTGCTTGAGATCCAGAAACAGCTGCAACCTACCGAGGCATTTGATGCTGTCAGTATCGGCCAACAGGTGACCTTTGTCTCATCCAGCGGTGAAGCGCAGCGAATGTATCTGATCAGTAACGCTGACGACCAGCTGGTTTTCAGCTCGCGCGCCTGAGGCCGGAATTTGCAGAGAAAGGGGGAAGGATAATCGAGCACGAGGGCACGGTCTGTCTAACCGTCGTCTTCGCCACCCTGCAGAAACAAAAAAACCACCTTTTGAGGTGGCTTAGGACATTGCTTACTGCTTGTTTTTATTCGGTTTCAATATGGTGCCCGGGGCGGGACTTGAACCCGCACAGCCTTACAGCCGAGGGATTTTAAATCCCTTGTGTCTACCGATTTCACCACCCGGGCAGGGTGTAACTGGAGGCGCGTCCCGGAGTCGAACCGAGGTACACGGATTTGCAATCCGCTGCATAGCCACTCTGCCAACGCGCCTTAAACTGATGTGCCGCCAGGTTAACCTGACCTGCGAATCTGGAGCGGGAAACGAGACTCGAACTCGCGACCCCGACCTTGGCAAGGTCGTGCTCTACCAACTGAGCTATTCCCGCATTTCAGCAACTGCATCGAACTTGCTGATTTTATTTATCTTCTGGCAGGCTGGCTGCCGTTCGATGCGATGCATTCTACTGACCTGACGCAGTGAGTCAATAAAATTATCCTCACTGTGTGTCTGTTTGCTGCTTTTTAAATCGCATCGATCACGGTTCGAGCAGATCGCCGCGCGCCGCGCTTAAATACTGAAACATTGACCAGAAAGTCAGCACCGCAGCAATGTATAACGCCACCACGCCAATTCCGACTACCGTGCTGTCAGGACGCCACAGCAGGGCAAACAGCGACAGCATCTGGGCGGTGGTTTTCACTTTGCCAATCCATGAAACCGACACGCTGCTGCGTTTACCAATCTCAGCCATCCACTCACGCAACGCAGAGATGATAATCTCACGGGCAATCATGGTGGCGGCGGGCAGCGTAATCCACCAGGCATGGAAATATTCTGCCACCAGCACCAGCGCCATCGCGACCATCACTTTATCGGCCACCGGGTCAAGAAATGCCCCGAAGCGGGTGGTCTGTTTCCAGCGGCGCGCCAGAAAGCCGTCAAACCAGTCGGTGACGGCAGCGAAAATGAAGATCAGTGCAGTAGCCAGCGGTGCCCAGTGAAACGGCAGATAGAAAGCCAGCACGAAGAACGGGATGAGGACGACTCGGAACAGGGTGAGACACGTCGGGATGTTAAATTGCATATGCCGGTAACTGTCTGGAATGGGTAGAATTTAACGTATGTTCCTACATTGCCCCCCCCGTTTCAATGCTAGTGTTTCAACGAGTAGTATATTTTTTCTGCCAGGGCGTGTGAGATACCCGGTACATTGGCGATCTCCTCCACTGATGCATTCATCAGCGGTTGCAGGCCCCCCATGTACTTAAGCAGTTGCTGACGCCGTTTCGGCCCCACTCCTTCGATGCTTTCCAGTGCGCTGGTGTTCTTTACTTTAGCGCGTTTTTTACGGTGGCCCGAGATTGCATGATTGTGAGCATCGTCACGAATATGCTGAATTACATGCAGCGCCGGGGCATCCGGCGGCAGAGAAACGCCCTCGCCTTCCGCTTCAAAGAACAGTGTTTCCAGTCCCGCTTTACGATCGCTGCCTTTGGCTACGCCCAGTAAAATCGGTCGGGATTTATCCCACGGCACATCCAGCTCGGCGAATACCTGTTTCGCCTGGGCAAGCTGTCCTTTGCCGCCATCGATCAGGATCACGTCCGGGATCTTGTCCTCTTCGATCGCTTTACCATAACGACGGCGCAGCACCTGGTTCATCGCGGCATAGTCATCGCCGGGCGTAATACCGCTGATGTTATAGCGGCGGTAGTCGGCACGCAGCGGACCGTTCTGATCGAACACCACGCAGGAGGCGATCGTCTGCTCACCCATGGTGTGGCTGATATCGAAACACTCCATGCGCGTGATCTTATCGAGCTGAAGAAACTCCGCCAGAGCTGCCAGACGCTGATGAATCGTCGAGTGTTGCGATAACCGGGTGGTTAATGCGGTCGCGGCATTGGTTCGCGCCAGCTTCAGATAACGGGCGCGATCGCCGCGCGGTTTGCTCTGAATCGAGACCCGACGACCAGCCAGCTCGCTCAGCGAGTCGGCCAGCAATTCGCGTTCTGGCAAGGTAAAGTCGAGCAGGATGTCGCCCGGCAAGGTGCGCGCTTCACTGCCCTGCAGGTAGAACTGTCCGACAAAGGTTTGCACCACTTCGGCCAGATCGGTATCCGCCGGCACTTTCGGGAAGTAGCTGCGGCTGCCTAACACTTTACCCTGACGAATAAACAGCACGTGCAGACAGGCCATACCCGCCTCGTAAGCCACGCCCATCACATCCAGGTCATCGCCCTGATTGGAGACAAACTGTTTCTCAGTGACCCGCCGCACCGCCTGAATCTGATCGCGCAGGCGGGCCGCTTCTTCAAATCGAAGTCCGACGCTCGCCTCCTCCATCCGCTTCACCAGCAGATTGAGGACCTGATCATCTTTGCCCGCCAGGAACAGGCGCACATAATCGGTTTGCTGGGCGTACTCCTCTTCACTCACCAGTCCGGCCACGCACGGCCCCAGACAACGACCAATCTGGTATTGCAGACAGGGACGTGATCGGTTGCGGTAAACGCTGTTTTCGCACTGACGGATCGGGAAGACTTTTTGCAGCAGTCCGAGGGTTTCGCGTACCGCATAGCCGTTGGGGAACGGCCCAAAGTATTCCCCTTTCGCGTGTTTAGCACCACGGTGCATCGCCAGTCGCGGATGGGTGTCAGCGCTCAGGAAGATGTAGGGATAGGATTTATCATCGCGCAGCAATACGTTGTAGCGCGGCTGATACAGCTTGATGTAGTTATGCTCAAGCAGCAGCGCTTCGGTTTCGGTGTGGGTTACGGTGACGTCGATGTGCTGGATATTGCTTACCAGCGCTTCGGTCTTGCGGCTGCCGACCTGAGTGCGAAAATAGCTGGTCAAACGCTTTTTCAGATCTTTGGCTTTGCCAACATAGATGACGGTGCCTGAGGCGTCATACATGCGGTAGACGCCGGGCTTACTGGTCACCGTACTCAGAAAGGCTTTGGAATTAAAAACGTCACTCACTACTGATTAACGGCTCCGCATTATAGAGGCCATGTCGAATGGCCAGATGCGTTAACTCTACGTCACCGCTGATGTTCAGCTTACTGAACATACGATAACGGTAGCTGTTAACGGTTTTAGGACTGAGATTCAACTGCTCGGAAATTTCCGTCACCTTTTGTCCTTTGGTGATCATCAGCATAATCTGCAATTCCCTTTCCGACAAACAGCTGAAAGGTGATTCGGCTTTCTGCGGCTCAATCTGGCTCAGCGCCATCTGCTGCGCAATGTCCGAGGCGATGTAGCGTTGTCCGGCGTTAACCGAACGAATCGCGTTAATCACTTCCTGCGGCGCTGCCCCTTTACTGAGGTAGCCAGCGGCACCGGCCTGCATCACTTTGGCCGGTAATGGATTCTCGGTATGGATTGTCAGCATGATGATTTTGATGTCGGGATTGTAGCGCACGATCTTGCGTGTCGCCTCAAGCCCGCCAATGCCTGGCATGTTCATATCCATCAAAATCACATCGACCTGATTGGCACGACACCATTTGGCCGCGTCCTCACCACAGTTAACTTCTCCGACTACCACCAGACCTTTGACATCCTCCAGGATGCGGCGGATACCAGCACGGACCAGTTCATGGTCATCAACAAGAAGCACACTGATCAACGGGAAGACTCCAGAGGCTAAAAAGAGGAAGCAATTAACGATTTCAGGCGGTAATCATACCCGTTTTTACCTCAAAAGCACATCAACAAAGTAAAACTGTAGCGGCGATACCTGATTGAAAACCGATGATCACGCTTATCTTAGCGGCGTTAAAACCGCCACCTGTCCCACTTGAAAAATAAAATTAAAAAAGTTATTTTTCATTTACTTAAACAGAATTCGATGCGGGATTTATGTGGGTGTGCAACACCGTCAGGAACATCGTTAAGCGCTATGATAACTTTCCGCGATTGATTAGCCCTGCTGGATTGATAACCTTTTCGGCCAGAAGCGAACCGGCCCGATCAGCAACTTAATCGCCCTGTGGTATACTCACGCACTGCTGTACGGACGAGATTGCCGACACGTTGTTATTCACCAAGGAGAAAATCATGAGCGATGAAGACTTTGCAACTTCGCAGGAAGCGCGCAAATTAGCGGATGAAATAGCGGGTCTGAAAATGATGATCACGCTGATTCTGAAAGGCATGGGTCAGGCGGATGCCGGAAAAGTCATTATCAATATGGAACGCTACGTGCAGACGCTGGGCGATAAGCCGCAGGCGGAAGTGTTCAGCAACACCATTAAGCAGATCAAAGCGGCCTACCGCCAGTAAACGTTTTGCCCCCGGTTGCGGGGGCAAATTAGTTAGCTGTGTGACTGCCAGTTAACTGACACACCCAGCGACGGCAGTACTTCTTCCGGACTGAAACGCCGGGTGCCGCGATACTTCTCCGCCAGCGCAGGCTGCACCACCGGAATGCGAATCGCGAACAGATTATCTTCCGACAGGATCAAGCCCGGCGTCAGCGGCTCATACACCACCCGATGCTGCTCAAACATCTTCTCCAGCATCGGTGTGGCTGAACTGATGATGTACTCCATGCCATTCAGCTCTGCCAGCTGCACCGCGTGCCAGAGAATGTTCAGTGGCAACTCAGGATCCACCTCCAGCCGGGCCGAGAAGCGCGACATCTCCCACACCTTTTCATGGCTGAAGGGCAACACAATGCCTTCACTCTGTTCCGGTTCGAACCACGGCATAAGCCGGGCGCAGCCGCTGATCCCTTCCCGCGCATTCCAGGCAATCAGCCAGGTCACGTCTGAGCGATCGAAGCGATCGTATTCCTGTCCCGGCGTGCTAAGACGTGGCGGAATAGACCAGCCTTCGCCGCGCGCAAATACGCTATACCGGTAGCTGCCAAGTTCGGCAAGCAAAGAGGATGGCATATCCTTTAATTGCGTTTGAACTATTTTCATCATGCGCCTCTGACATCCCCATGTTTGCAATGATTTCTTTGCGCCAGCCTGGCAAAGCCCCGGCGCAGGGTAGACAACTGACCTGGACGAGGGAACTACTAAAATTGGTAGTTGCTTTTCGTCTAAATCAGCCCGACTGCTGCTGCATAACAGGCAATCTGGGTTTTATTGGAAACATTGAAACGCTTTTGCATATTTTTTTGGTGAAAGTTAACGGTATGTTCAGAGATGGATAAAATAAGTGAAATTTCCACCGCAGTTTTTCCCTCTGCAGTCCATTTCAAAATTTCCAGCTCGCGCTGACTAAACTCTTTTTTTAGTACCATCATTGCATCATCGCTAAAGCGTTCCAGCGTATCTAAGCTTAGCTCCGCTAAAAAGTGTAGTTTGACTTCCAGCTCAATGCGGCGCTGCTGAATAGGAAGCGGCTGTTGCGATGATATAGATAATATACCAATGACGCGATTTGGTGCCATTGCAGAGCAAGAAAAACCGCTACGCAGGCCGTGCTCTGCCGCCTCCTGCCACAGGTTACCGGCCTCGGTAAACAGTTCACGCGTCCAGACCATTCCCCGGCCGGGCCGCTGGCACTGTTCCAGCACCGGATCGACCGCGTAATAATTGTTCGCTTCATAATGCTTAACCCATTGCGTGGGATAACTGCTGTGTAAATGAATGCGCGGTCGGGTGAAAGGCACCGGATGCTGAATCAGGAAGGCAAAATAGTCGAAGCCTAATGATTCAGTAAAGCAGTGCAATAACGTCTTCAGCTCAGAAGAACAAGTTAATGCCCGAAATTTTTCTTCTGCGTCACCCCGCCAGGCGAAATAATCCCCGCTACTCATATTGCCTCGGCATTATTTTTACGCATTTGCGCATTATTATTCATTTTGGTTATTCAGATAAAAAATAAATTATCAGGAGTAAATTAATTTATTGTACAAACCGGCATCGCCACAATAAAGATGGCATTTAATTCTCTGAACCTCAGGCTCCCCACAACCGCCTTTCAACGTCAATATGAGGCCGTCCGGTGTAACTTTCAATCATCAGTGGAGAATAAGATTTTTCCGATGGAATTTCAATCATTGTGTTTCATTCGATTTTTTCAGCAGCGTTGCAAAAGTCTCAGTCCAGATAAAAAGTTATTTCCTGAGCGCCAGTAATTTATGGTTAAACAGCAGGTTAAATAGGTGCTGAATAAGCGAAGCGGTAAAGGTTGATGTTCAACATATTTTTCATCAGGAAATAAGCATGCATTTCACTCTTGTAATCCTGAGACTACGCTTAATCTGCGGTCACCGTGACTAACCGCTTAAGATTCGGGACGAAAACAGCCGTCAGACGCGCGTTTCAACACGACATGGATTAACCCGCCACGGGAGCATACGATGCTAAATCAGTGGGCTTTACTCTTTCTGGTGTCCGGCGTTTGCACCGCACTGATGATTACCAAGGATATTTTCCTTTACCGTCAGCCGGGCAGACTGATGAACCTGATCTGGCCACTCACCGGGCTTTATCTGCCGTTTATCGGCTGGCTGGCCTGGTGGTATCTCGGCCGGATTCCCCGACATCAGTTAAAAGCAGCGTTACTGATTTCGCCCAAATCGTCCCGCTATCGTGGCTGGCAAGCGCTATTTATCGCCACCGCCATCTCAGCCGCCGCCTGTATTTTAGCTGAGGCGCTAACCTTACCAATTATCACGCTGCTGAACTATCTGAAAATACCGCTGTTGATCTGGCAACAGGCAGCAATTTCGCTGTTACTCTCTTTCCTGTTACTGCTGCTTTTTCAATTTTTCTCCCTGCCTCAACATGAAAAAAAATCATTCTGGCAGCGCTTGTCGCTGGCATTTAAACGCAGCGCCTTTCCGCTGCTGATCTGTCAGGCCGGCATTTTTTTCTTTATGGCGCTGGCCCTGAAATTTGTGCTGCATCAGCAGATCAATCCGTCGCGGACGCTCTTCTGGTTTATGCTGCAACTCGCGATGATGACTGGATTTGTTTTTTCGTGGCCAGCAAATCATTTCATAATCAAACGCGGTATTAATCCTGTTTTATGATTTATCGACAATACCCCGCGCCGCGCATGCCCAGATGAAAATGGGTGGTATGGGCGGCGTTATAGTCGGGTCCCAGCGCATTGCCAAACACCTGGCAACCGCCACGCCACAGCGTATGCAGCATTGCGGCTTTGTCCGTAGGCTGCTGCCAGTGCTGGCTGACAGTAAGCCGCTGGCCATTGGCCAGCTGAAAGCCGGTCACATCCCAGGCATCAGCCGTCGCATGTTCGCTCAATCGCCCTTCGGTCCGATGATAAATATTGCGACAGGCATAACTGCCGACGTGGCTAATCCGCACCAGCGGGCTCTGCATCTGCTGCAGGGTTTGTTCACGGCTGCGTAAGGCGTACATGGTGCTGGCAACCGCCATTGGGCAGCTGGCAAGGAAACTGCTGCTCAGGCTGACCGGGCCAAATTTCTGGATACGCAACGGATCGGCAAGGGGACAGTTGCCCCGTAGCGGCGGTCTTTCGCTGAAGCTGACCCAGCCCGCCTGCTGCGCGCGCCGCATCACCGCCAGACAGGCGGCAGGATCGCCGGCCAGCCGTTTCATTTTGAGTTGCGTCATCCAGCCCGGCGGGTCGGTCACCGACAGCGGAATAAAGGGATTAAATTGCGGCGGCAGATGCTGTTTTAGCCAGGGTAAACTGACCCATCCCAGCGCAATCAACAGCAAAAACAGAATAAGCGTGCGCATAGTCCCTCTCGCAGCATGATGAATAACCAACAAAAAGTGTAGAAGTACAATCCCCGTCACGCCCTGAACCTGACACAACGTGATGAAAAATTACCCAGCCTGCCGCAGGATTAACCTGCGTAACGCTTTGCTGCCACCTGATTGAGCGGCAATGGTCACAATTGATAAAAAACCGTTACCGGCTTTAGGGTGACTTCCACTATCTTATGCCGGCTTGCCTTCGGGCGACGCCATTCAGTAACAGCCAGCAGAGCTGACACAACATCAAGAAAGGAAAGACAATTCCATGGTTGATCAATCTAAAGACGCGCCACTCGCGCAGGAAGGCCCGGATAAACTGCGGCGCAACCTGCATAATCGCCATATTCAACTTATCGCCATCGGTGGTGCTATCGGTACCGGCCTGTTCATGGGTTCCGGTAAAACCATTAGCCTGGCGGGACCCTCGATCATTTTTGTTTATATGATCATCGGCTTTATGCTGTTCTTCGTGATGCGGGCAATGGGCGAGCTGCTGCTGTCCAATCTTGAGTACAAATCATTCAGCGATTTTGCGGCTGACCTGCTTGGCCCCTGGGCGGGCTATTTTACCGGCTGGACCTACTGGTTCTGTTGGGTGGTGACCGGCATTGCTGATGTGGTTGCCATCAGCGCGTACTTCCAGCTCTGGTTTCCCGGCTTCTCGATCTGGATGAGCGCCCTGCTGTGCGTGGTGGTTTTCCTGACGCTCAACATTGCGACCGTCAAACTGTTTGGTGAGATGGAGTTCTGGTTCGCGATCATCAAAATCGTGGCGATTGTGGCGCTGATCATTACCGGCATTGTGCTGGTATCGATGCATTATCCCTCACCCGGCGGCGGCACCGCCTCGCTGAGTAATATCTGGGATCACGGTGGGCTGTTTCCAAAAGGGCTGAGCGGCTTCTTTGCCGGCTTCCAGATTGCGGTGTTTGCCTTTGTCGGCATTGAACTGGTCGGCACCGCCGCGGCAGAAACGCACGATCCACATAAAGTACTGCCGCGCGCGATTAACGCCATTCCGCTGCGGGTTATTATGTTTTACGTGCTGGCGCTGATGGTGATCATGGCGGTGACGCCCTGGACCCAGGTGATGGCCGACCGTAGCCCGTTCGTTGAAATGTTTGTGCTGATTGGCCTGCCCGCTGCGGCCAGTATCGTCAACTTCGTGGTCCTGACCTCGGCAGCCTCCTCCGCTAACAGCGGTATTTTCTCGACCAGCCGTATGCTGTATGGCCTGTCGCAGCAGGGCGTGGCCAGCCGTGCCTTTGGCCGCCTGTCAGCGCGCGCGGTCCCGACCACCGGCCTGCTTTTCTCCTGCCTGTGTCTGCTGGCTGGCGTAGCGTTGATTTATCTGATCCCGGACGTGATGACGGTATTCACCCTGGTGACCACCGTTTCCGCCATTCTGTTCATGTTCGTCTGGACCATCATCCTGTGCAGCTACCTGGCCTACCGTAAAAAGTACCCGCAGCGTCATGCCCAGTCCGGCTTTAAAATGCCAATGGGCAAGTTCATGTGCTGGGTTTGCATGGCGTTCTTCGCTTTCGTGCTGGTGTTGTTGACCCTGCAGGAAGATACGCGCCAGGCCCTGATGGTGACACCGCTGTGGTTTGCGCTGCTGACGATGGGCTGGCTGGTGCGCCGCCGCCGTCAACCACGCTAACCGCCTGCTGGCAATAAAAAACCCGGTCACTGACCGGGCTTTTTTATAGCCGCTGAGACAGTGTCGAGAACACCGCCTGCAAAGTAGGCCGCTCCGACGGCAGCCGCTGTGGCTGTGGATCGGGCTGTTGTGGGCTACCGAGGTTAAAGGTAAAGGTGAAATCATCGCCTTCCCCCATCCGCAGATCGGCAATGGTAATCTGCCCGTTGCGTTCCGCCATCGCATAAAAACCGTGGCTGAACCACGCGACCCGCTCGGCATACCCGTTTCCACGCAGCGCATCAAACAGTTCAGGATGACGGGGTCGCCATACCACCTGCAGCGGACGCCGTGGCGACAGCAGTGACCAGTAAACCTCACCGTAGCGGTCCGGTGTCATCACCACGCTGCGCCACACCAGGCTGTTGAAGGCGGTCGGGGTCACCAGCACCTTATCGGTTGGGATCCCCTGCCGGACCAGCGCCTGCTTGATCTGCCCTGCCGCCACGCCCTGAATCGCCACGCTCCACAGCAGGTAGAGCGTACTCAGGGTCAGGCCAATCCGGTTCCAGCGTAGCCCGCGCTCACTGCGCCGCCACAGCGCCAGCGCCACGCCAATCAGCAGCGGCAGCGTATAAAGCGGATCGACGATGTAAATACTGCCAATCGCATAGGGATGATCGGTCAGCGGCAGGCCAAGCTGGGTGCCATACACCGTCATTAAATCGAGCAGCGGATGGGTAATCAGCGCCAGCCAGATGGCGGGCCACCATGCCGGCCATCTCACCCGGTGGCGGAACAGTCCGGCCACCAGCCAGGCGATCAGCGGCGATATCATCGTGAGATAGAGCAGCGCATGACTTTCGGTACGATGCAGCGTCATATTGCGTATCGCATCGCCATGATCGATAAACACATCAAGATCGGGCAGGGTGCCGCAGACGGCACCGACCACTGCAGCCTGCCAGACCGGCACCCGTCGTCCCATTACCGCCACGCTGACCGCGGCACCCAGCACCAACTGCGAAACAGAATCCATGGTTTTACTCCGTGGCGAACGGTCGATCCGGCGTCAGTCAGCGCACCCGAATCCCTTCAATAATCATGCGCTGCACGTTGCTGACCGTCTGATCAAAAAAATCGGGATCGTTAAGCGTCTGACCGGTGACCGCCTCGACCTGACTGGCAAAATCGGCATAGTGCTGGGTGGTGGCCCACAGCATGAAGATCAGATGTTGCGGCTGGACACCTGCCAGCCGGCCTTCATCAATCCAGCGCTCAATAATCGCCGCTTTGTCATCCACCAGCTGTTTCAGATCGCCCGCCAGTTCACCTTTAAGCAGTGGTGCGCCCTGCAACATCTCCAGGCAAAACAGCCGCGAGGCCTGTGGGTGATCGCGTGATACTTCCAGCTTAAGGCGGATGTAGCGGCGAATCGCCACCAGCGGATCCTGATCGTGCGCCAGCGCCCGCAGCGGAGCCAGCCAGACATCCAGTATCTGTTT
Source organism: Pantoea sp. UYEF8 (assembly GCF_040546285.1). NCBI lineage: Bacteria > Pseudomonadati > Pseudomonadota > Gammaproteobacteria > Enterobacterales > Erwiniaceae > Pantoea > Pantoea sp. UYEF8. The sequence goes on from NZ_JBEPNM010000001.1 coordinate 236,105, forward strand.
CAGCACCGCCACATACAGCGCTTCTTTAGAGGGGAAATAGTAGAGCAGATTGGTTTTAGAGACGTCAGCCCGTTCTGCCACCTTATCGAGGCTGGTGCCATGAATGCCAAACTGTGAGAAGAACGCCAATGCCGCCTCCAGAATGGCAGCACGTTTCGCGGCGACGGCACGCGAACGACGCGTTGGCTTTTTTTCATCGGTTTTCACACGTTTACCTCATCCCTCTTGTGTCAGCGCATCATAGCAAAGTGCTTCCGCCCTGCCCAATCCACCGCCTGCACCTTTTTCGCTCAGCCTGCATGGAAAATGTGCAGCGAATTTTGACCAAACGGTCCGAAATGGACCATCTGCTCTGGTTACCTCTTTTGGGTTAAGTTTAACCTGTTGTTATTTATTGCATTAAAAAAAGTGGCACACAGTTTGCAGAATTGTGACTGAGCGCAGCCCCTCAGGGATGAAGCAGGAAGCAGTGCCGCGCGTGAAATGTCCTCCCCCGACTGCATAGAGGTTTCACATGAAGATAGGCGTCTTTATTCCGATTGGTAACAATGGCTGGCTGATTTCATCCCATGCACCGCAATACAAGCCGACCTTTGAACTGAACAAAGCGATCGTGCTGAAAGCGGAGCATTACCATTTCGACTTTGCGCTGTCGATGATCAAACTGCGCGGCTTCGGCGGTAAGACCGAATTCTGGGATCACAACCTCGAGTCCTTCACCCTGATGGCGGGCCTGGCAGCCGTGACCTCTCGCATTGAGATCTACGCGACGGCGGCCACGCTGACGCTGCCCCCGGCTATTGTGGCGCGCATGGCCGCCACCATCGATTCGATTTCCAATGGCCGATTTGGCGTCAACCTGGTGACCGGCTGGCAGAAGCCCGAATATGAGCAGATGGGATTATGGCCGGGCGATGAGTACTTCGGCAGCCGTTATGCCTATCTGACCGAATACGTTACCGTGCTGCGCGATCTGTGGGGCACCGGCAAGTCTGACTTCAAGGGCGATTTTTTCACCATGAATGACTGCCGGGTCAGCCCGCAACCGCAGCGGCCGATGAAGGTAATCTGCGCCGGTCAGAGTGATGCCGGTATGGCATTTTCCGCCCAGCACGCCGATTACAACTTCTGCTTTGGTAAAGGCGTGAATACCCCTACCGCATTCAGCGCGACCTCCACGCGGATGAAGCAGGCCGCGGAAAAAGCCGGACGCGATGTCGGCTCCTATGTGCTGTTTATGATTATCGCGGCTGCGACCGATGAAGAAGCCCGCGCCCGATGGGAACACTACAAAGCCGGTGCCGATGAAGAGGCACTCTCCTGGCTGACCACCCAAAGCCAGCAGGACACCAAATCAGGCAGCGACACCAACGTGCGCCAGATGGCCGATCCCACCTCGGCGGTCAACATCAATATGGGGACGCTGGTCGGCTCTTATGCCAGCGTGGCGCGGATGCTGGATGAGGTGGCGCAGGTGGACGGCACCCATGGCGTGCTGCTGACGTTTGATGATTTCCTGCAGGGCATCGAAGACTTTGGTCAACATATTCAACCGCTGATGCAGTGCCGCAGTGCCCTGCTGGAAGCCCAACAGGAGGTGGCCTGATGAGTACGGTTTATTGCGCCCATACCCCAGACGTGCCGCAGATTGAGCTGCCGGCGCGTCCCGAACCGATCGCCTTTCCACCCAGCCAGAGCGCGCTGATTGTGGTGGATATGCAAAATGCTTACGCCACCGAAGGCGGCTATCTGGATCTGGCCGGGTTTGATGTCTCTGCCACCCAGCCGGTGATCGCCAGCATCGCACAGGCGGTGACCGCTGCCCGGGCAGCAGGCATCCAGATTATCTGGTTTCAGAACGGCTGGGATGCGGATTACGTCGAAGCTGGCGATGCCGGTTCACCCAATTTTCACAAATCGAATGCGCTGAAAACCATGCGCAAACGCCCGGAACTGCACGGCACGCTGCTGTCGAAAGGCAGCTGGGATTATGCGCTGGTGGATCAGCTGGTGCCGCAGCCGGGCGACATTGTGTTGCCGAAACCACGCTACAGCGGCTTCTTTAATACGCCGCTCGACAGCATGTTACGCAGCCGCGGTATCCGTCATCTGATCTTCACCGGCATTGCGACTAACGTCTGCGTCGAATCGACACTGCGTGACGGTTTCTTCCTTGAGTATTTCGGCGTGGTGCTGGAAGACGCGACTTATCAGGCCGGACCTGCTTTTGCGCAGCAGGCGGCCCTGTTTAATATCGAAACGTTTTTTGGCTGGGTGTCGGATGTTGCCACCTTCTGCGAGAGCCTGAAACCTGCCGATTCCCGCTGAGCGATTCAAAAAGGAGAAGTTGTTATGCCAAAAAGCGTGATTATTCCGCCGGGAACCACCACCCCCATAGCCCCTTTCGTGCCCGGCACGCTGGCCGACGGCGTGGTGTACGTTTCGGGTACGTTACCGTTCGATGCTGATAATAACGTGGTGCACGTTGGCGACGCTGCGGCACAAACCCGCCATGTACTGGAAACCATCAAGAAGGTGATTGAAACCGCCGGCGGCAATATGGCGGACGTGACGTTCAACTCGATATTCATTACCGACTGGGCCAATTACGCGGCGGTGAATCAGGTCTATGCCGATTATTTTCCCGGTGATAAACCGGCCCGCTTCTGTATTCAGTGCGGGCTGGTCAAACCCGATGCGCTGATTGAAATCGCCAGCGTGGCTCACATCGGCAAACAGGAGGTCTGATGCAGCTGGATATCCTTGGCCTGCAGTCGCCGGATGCCCCGACGCTGGTGCTCTCTTCCGGTCTGGGTGGCGTGGCGGGCTTCTGGCAGCCGCAGCTGGCTGCCCTGACCGCCCGTTACCGGGTGGTGCTCTACGATCAGCGCGGTACCGGCCGCAGCGCCGATACCCTGCCGGAAGGTTACAGCATGGCGATGATGGCGGCAGAGCTGGCCGCCGCGCTGGCGCAGCAGGGAATCCTGCGTTTCAGCCTGATCGGTCATGCGCTCGGCGGGCTGGTGGGTTTGCAACTGGCGCTGGATTATCCGGAGCGGGTTGAACGGATAGTGGTGATCAATGGCTGGCTGACGCTGCATCCCCACACGCGCCGCTGCTTTCAGGTGCGCCAGGATCTGTTGCTTAACGTCGGCGTTGAAGCCTTTGTGCGTGCCCAGCCGCTGTTTCTCTATCCGGCTGAATGGATGGCGCAGCATCAGACCCGGCTGGAACAGGAAGACAGTCATCACATTGTCCATTTCCAGGGAATGGAGAACCTGATGCGGCGTCTGCACGCCCTGATGAGCGCTGATTTCAGCACGCGTGCCGCCGCTATTCCCCAGCCGGTGCTGGTGATCTGCAGTCAGGACGATCTGCTGGTGCCCTGGAGCTGTTCCGCACAGCTGGCGGCGGCGCTGCCGAACGCCTCGGAGCAGGTAATGGCATGGGGTGGCCACGCGATGAGCGTAACCGATGCCGATCACTTTAATGCCCTGCTGGTGCAGTGGCTGGATGATACCGATGACGTGCAGCCACTGGCACGCGTCGCCGGGTAACCCTTTTTGTGGAGAACGCGATGAATCCGAATCATCTTGCGCCTGTGGTAGAGAAAACTGAGTTTCGTAACGCCATGTCGCGGCTGGGTGCCGCCGTCAATATCATCACCACCGAAGGCCCGGCCGGTCGTGCTGGCTTTACTGCCTCTGCGGTCTGCAGCGTTACCGATTCGCCACCTACCCTGCTGGTCTGCCTCAATCGTTCCGCCTCGGTCTGGCCGGTGTTCTGTGAAAACCGTCAGCTGTGCGTCAATACCCTGGCGGCAGGCCACGAAACCTTATCCAACCTGTTCGGCGGCAAGACGCCGATGGCCGAACGCTTTATTGCTGCCGAATGGTCAACAGCGATTACCGGTTCGCCGGTGCTGAGCGGCGCAGTCGCCTCGTTTGACTGTCGTATCAGCCAGATTGTCAGCGTCGGCACCCACGACATTCTGTTCTGTGAGGTGCTGGCGCTGGTGCGTAACGACGATACCCACGGTCTGACATGGTTTGACCGCGGTTATCATCCGCTTATGCGGCAGGAAGCCTGTTAATCCGCCAGCCTTCCGCAGGCCTGGCCCCGGCATTCATCACTTTCTGGAGTATACGATGGCACGTTCCTGGTTCCCGCAATGGCAAAAGAAGTCGGCACTGAGTGAAAACGGCATTATTGCCCCGGATGAAACGCTGCCGATGGGGCAAACGCTGATTCTTGGTTTGCAACATGCAGTCGCGATGTTTGGCGCAACGGTACTGATGCCGTTGCTGATGGGCCTGGACCCTAACCTGGCGATTCTGGTGTCGGGGATTGGCACCCTGCTGTTCTTTTTGATTACCGGCGGTCGGGTGCCCAGTTACCTTGGCTCCAGCGCCGCGTTTGTCGGGGTGGTGATCGCCGTGACCGGTTTCAGCGGTCAGGGACTGAACCCTAATCTCAGCGTGGCGCTGGGTGGCGTAATCGCCTGTGGCCTGGTTTATACCCTGATTGGGCTGGTGGTGATGAAAGCCGGTACCCGCTGGATTGAAAACCTGATGCCGCCAGTGGTGACGGGCGCGGTGGTGATGGCCATCGGGCTGAATCTGGCCCCGATTGCGGTGCATGGTGTATCCGGATCCTCGTTTGACAGCTGGGTGGCGGTAATGACGGTGCTCTGTATTGGCGTGGTGGCGGTATTTACGCACGGCATGATACAGCGCCTGCTGATCCTGATTGGGCTGATCGTGGCGTGGGCGCTCTATGCTCTGCTGACCAACGGGCTGGGACTGGGCAAGCCGGTCGACTTTACGCTGCTGGCGCAGGCACCGTGGTTTGGCCTGCCGCACACCACCGCGCCAGCTTTTGATCTACAGGCGATGGTGATGATCGCGCCGGTAGCGATCATTCTGGTGGCGGAGAATCTTGGTCACCTGAAAGCGGTGGCGGGAATGACCGGACGTAACCTTGACCCGTATATGGGGCGGGCATTTGTCGGCGACGGTCTGGCAACAATGCTCTCCGGCTCGATCGGCGGCAGCGGCGTAACCACCTATGCAGAAAATATCGGGGTGATGGCGGTGACTAAAGTCTACTCAACGCTGGCGTTTGTCGCCGCGGCGATCATTGCCATTCTGGCCGGTTTCTCGCCGAAGTTTGGCGCGCTAATCCACACCATTCCGGCGCCGGTAATTGGCGGAGCATCGATTGTGGTGTTTGGGCTGATTGCGGTGGCAGGGGCTCGCATCTGGGTTCAAAATCACGTTGATTTCAGCCAGAACAGCAACCTGATTATGGTCGCCACCACGCTGGTGCTGGGTGCCGGTGACTTTGCGCTGAAGATAGGTTCATTTACCCTCGGCGGTATCGGCACCGCCACCTTCGGCGCCATTATCCTTAATGCGATTCTGCGCCGACGCGGCGTGACCCTACCGGATAAGCCACTGGCGCGACAGGAGGGCTAACTATTCCTGCGATTCCTGCGGTGTGGTCGCTGGCTGCACCGCTTTATTCCGTTTCAGCCGCAGCTCACTGACAATCACGCCGCAGACAATCAGCGCCCCGCCCAGCAACGCCAGGGCTGGCAAACGCTCACCCGCTATCCGCCCGACCACACCCGCCCAGACCGGTTCACCGGCATAAATCACCGTCGCCCGGGTCGGTGAAACGCTGCGCTGCGCCCAGTTCATCGTGACCTGAATTAAGGCGCTGGCTGCGCCAAGTCCCAGCGCGCTGAGCAGTAGCGGCGTCGAAAGCACCGGAACCGTTTCACCATTGGGGATCATCAACGCAAAAGCGCACAGTGATGCCACCGCCAGCTGTATCAGAGTAACCCGGCGGACATCAACCTGACCGGCATAGCGGCTGATTAAGATGATCTCGGCCGCGATCGCCAGGGTACTGAGAAGGGTCGCCAGTTCACCGGCGTTCAGGCTGATGCGGCCATCCTGCGGCCCGGCTACCAGCAACAGGCCGGTAAATGCCAGCACGATACCGATCCACGACATCAGCCCCGGCGGACGGCGTAAAAACAGCCATTGCAGCAGCGGTACCACCGGCACATAGAGCGCGGTGAGAAACGCCGACTGGCTGCTGGAGATGGTCTGCATTCCCCAGGTTTGTAAGCCGTAACCTCCGGCAATCGACAGGCCAATCAGGGTGCCGGCTTTAATTTCCAGCCAGCTGATAGCGGCCAGATAACGGCGGAAAAACAGTGCCAGCAGCAGCGCCGCCGTAGCAAAGCGCAGCCCGACGAAGAAAAAGGGACCGGAGTGTTGCATCGCACGGTGCACCACCAGAAAGGTGCCGCCCCAGACCATGGTGATAAACAGTAATACCAGCTCCTGGCGCGTAAGGCGCAGGGATAAACCGCGGAGTGCGTCCGACATAATTCACCTGATGATGGATTCGGGCTTATTGTGCGGAGTGAACAGAGGAAAAGCAACGGCGTTGACCGCCGGTGTTTACCGGCGGAACAGAGGTTTATTCATCATCGGTTTTTTTACTGCTGCTGCGCCCCCCTTTTTCGCCAGCACGGGCAGCGCGTTGCGGATCGTTTTTGAAATTCCCGCCGCTGTTTTTACCGCCTTTCCGCCCCGCTTCTGCAGCACGTTCACGGTTTTCGGCGAAATTTCCTGAACCTCCACGATGTGATGCCATGGTCTACTCCTGTCGCGTAACGCGATAAATGAGGAAAGAAAGCAACCTGTGGCTGACGGCAATAGCACCGCTTTCAGCCATGCTTAAAGAATAGCCAATTTCTGTTTTTGCTCCTGCGACAGTCACATTTAGCAACAGACTATTCACCCTCAGTTTGATTAAACAACGCACATTCTGTCGCCTTACAACCGATTGCCTGGCGGTTTATTACCCGACTGCCGAACGCCTGACCCGCGCTTCGCCCACGTGAAACGAAAGCTCTTCTATACTTTTCAGGACGTCAAACCGACCCGGAGAGATCAATGGCTAAGATTCTGGTGCTCTACTACTCAATGTATGGACATATCGAAACGATGGCGAACGCGGTTGCAGAAGGCGCTCGTCGGGTGCCTGGTGCGGAAGTGGATATCCTGCGGGTGCCAGAAACCATGGATGCCGAGCGCTTTGCGCAGGTGGGCGGTAAAACCAATCAGGCGGCTGCAGAAGCAACCCCTGAGGTGTTGACGCAGTATGACGCCATTATCGTCGGCACCCCGACCCGCTTCGGCAATATGTCAGGTCAGATGCGCACCTTCTGGGATCGCACCGGTGGACTGTGGGCATCGGGGGCGCTGCATGGCAAGGTCGGCAGCGTTTTCACCTCAACCGGCACCGGCGGCGGCCAGGAGCTGACGATTACCTCGGTCTGGACCACCCTGGCGCATCACGGCATGGTGATTGTCCCGATCGGCTACGGCACGCAGGAGTTGTTTGATATTTCCCGGACTCGCGGCGGTACGCCTTATGGTGCATCTACCCTGGCGGGCGGGGATGGTTCACGTCAGCCCACGGAAGAGGAACTGAACATCGCCCGCTATCAGGGTGAGCACGTTGCCGGGCTGACCGTAAAACTGAAGGAATGATTTCATCGAAGGAGAACATTATGGCTACTGAACAAGCAAAAGCACATCACGTTGGCGAATGGGCCAGTCTGCGTCATACCTCGCCTGAAATCGCCGAGGCCATTTTCGAAGTGGCAAATTACGATGAGCGGCTTGCAGAAGAGATCTGGCGCCAGCAAGGCAGTGACGACGTGCTGATTCGCGCCTTTGAAAAAACCGATAAAGATGTCCTGACCTGGGATGACAAAACAGTAGAACGAAAAAACGTGTAATTCAGGGGCGGGAATTTCCCGCCTCGACTTTTTAACTGACCAAGGAGCACGCTATGTCTTCCTATCAAAGCATTAATCCCGCGAACAACCAGGTGCTGAAAAGCTGGCCCTCCCATGATGAGGCGGCCGTCAGCCATGCTCTGGAGGTCGCCGATCGCCTTTACCACTCAGACTGGAGCAAAGGCGATATTCAGCCGCGTCTGCAGGTGTTGCACAAACTGGCTGATCTGATTGATAGCCGTGCGGAAGAGCTGGCCACCATCGCCAGTAAAGAGATGGGCAAGCTGATTGGTCAAAGCCGCGGCGAAGTAAAAATTTGTTCGCAGATTGCGCGCTACTATGCTGAAAACGCCGAACGTATTCTGAAACCGCAGCCCTACCCTAGTGAACTGGGCGAAGCCTGGGTTGAGTATCATCCGATTGGTGTGCTGGTGGCGGTTGAGCCGTGGAACTTCCCTTATTACCAGTTGATGCGGGTGCTGGCACCTAACCTGGCGCTGGGTAATCCGGTGCTGGCGAAACATGCCAATATCGTCCCGCACTGTGCGGACGTGTTTGAAAAGCTGGTCCGCGAAGCCGGTGCGCCTGAAGGTGCCTGGACTAACCTGTTTATCTCGACCGATCAGGTCGCGGATTTGATTGCCGACGAGCGGGTTCAGGGCGTGGCGCTGACCGGTTCGGAACGGGCAGGCAGCGCAGTCGCAGAGCAGGCCGGTAAGCATCTGAAAAAGTCGACTCTCGAACTGGGCGGCAACGATGTTTTTGTCGTGCTGGATGATGCCGATCTCGATGAAGCGGTGCGTCAGGGCGTGCAGGCTCGCCTGAGCAACTGTGGTCAGGTTTGTACCGCTGCCAAGCGCTTTATCCTGCATGAAAAAATTGCCGATCGCTTTATCAGTCAGTTTAGCGCGGCGCTGAGTTCCGTCACGCTGGGCGATCCGTTGGATGAGAAAACCACGCTGGGCCCGCTTTCGTCCAGTGATGCGCGTGACCGTCTGGTGAAACAGGTGGACGAAGCCGTGGCGCATGGCGCGCAGCTGGTCACCGGCGGCAAAGCGGTCGCGGGCGTGGGCTGTTACTATCAGCCTACCCTGCTCACCGGTATTACGCCGGATAACCCGGCCTATTATCAGGAGTTCTTCGGCCCGGTTGCGCAGGTCTACGTGGTTGGTGACGATCAGGCTGCTATCGCGCTGGCCAACGATTCACACTACGGTTTAGGCGGCTCGGTCTGGACCCGCGATATCGCCCGTGGTCGCAAGCTGGCGTCAGCGATTGAAACCGGCATGGTGTTCATCAACTCGCAAAGTGATACCTCGGCAGAGCTGCCGTTTGGTGGGGTTAAACGTTCCGGCTATGGCCGTGAGCTGTCAGACCTCGGCATTAAAGAATTTGCCAATCAGAAGCTGGTGGTGGTCGCCGGCTAACCGGACGTCAGCCATAAAAAAACCCCGTTTCGACGGGGTTTTTTATTTTACCGCGGCAGGAAAACTTACTGCGCTGCCGTTGCCACTGATTTCGCGTCGTTGCTTTGCGCGGCGGTTGGGGCCTGGCTGGCTGTCGCATTGTCGGCTTTAGCTTTTTCAGCCGCGGCTTTTTCAGCGTCTGCTTTCTCTGCTTTGGCATTCTCGGCCGCTGCTTTATCGGCTGCTGCTTTATCGGCTGCTGCTTTGGCTTTTTCGGCTGCCGCTTTGTCAGCCGCTGCCTTATCTGCTTTGGCTTTTTCAGCGGCTGCTTTGTCCGCTTCAGCTTTCTCTGCTTTGGCTTTATCTGCGTCAGCTTTCTCTGCCTTCGCTTTTTCAGCGGCTGCTTTGTCCGCTTCAGCCTTCTCTGCTTTGGCTTTATCGGCGTCAGCTTTGTCGGCCTTCGCGTTGTCAGCCGGCTTATCGGTTGCGCTGTTAGCCGCTGCAGCAGCCGGTGCCGCATCGCTGTCAGGCTGAGCCGCTGCCGGTTTTGGTGCGGCCGCAGGTTGCATTGGGGTCCCCTGCAGCGCGCTATTTAACGCCTGCGAGAACTGATCCCAGCTGCAATAGCCATTCGCATCTGTCTGACAACCGGTCAGTTGCAGAGTAACGCGCTTCGGCGGATTTTTCAGGCTCAGTACATCGGCATCACGCAACTGATCGGCGGTCTGGTAAACGTACTCGACCTTCAGCAGATCTTTATCATTTTTGGCATCGTGCCAGCGCTCAAATACCACCTGACCGCCAATCGGCGTTTTTTCATAGGTATCAGGCAGCTCATACGGCTTCACCTGCAACGCACTCAGTAAGGAGGCGATGTTGGAGTCGTGGCCAACCATCAGGGTCACTTTTGGCGCATTGGCCTTGTCCTGATCGACTAACTGGCTACGGATGTAATCCACCAGCGGGGCCGCCACTTCCCGGGCAATCGTCGGGCTGGTGAACAGCGTATCCTGATAACCATTTTTAATCGCAGACAGCTCTTTCCACTGCTCAGGCGTTTTGATCTGGCCCCAGGCAACCTGATCCAGCGGGAAACCTTCATAATATTGCAGCGTAAAGGCATCCATCAGCGAGTTACCCACTTTTAACGGGCCACTGACGTTTGGTTCTTTGCCATTTTCCGCGCTGAAGCTGTTCTGGCCGCTGCTCAGATCACACTGCTTTTTGTTGTTACACGCCGGAGAGGATTTGTAGTCAACGATCTTTTCCAGTCGCTGGAAAGCGGGCTTCAGCGCCAGCTTTTCATTAGCGGCAGCCATGTCAGCCAGCGCTTGCTTGTTGAACGCTTCGCTGCCATCGGTGATGACCGGATTGAAGATAGGATCCATGGTTCCCATCGCGTCCTGATGGGTGACGGCAACATCACAACCCGGGAAGGCACCATTCACAAAGAACTGGGCGGTGGCGACGGTACGCTGCAGGCTATTGGCGTAAACGAAGACGTTATTGCTATCAGGGCAGCTGCCATTCTGCACCAGACCCTGTTGCGCCAGCCACTGACGGGTGTAGTTACCCATGTAGATTTCCAGCACGCCGCCTTTGGTGGTCAGTTGTCCACCGGGCACATCCCATTGCGGCCAGCTTTTTTTAGTCGACTGCTCCAGCACGCTGCCATTATCCGCCAGCGGCGCACGCAAATTATGTCGACTTAACATCAGCACCTGTTGCAGTTGCATATCGCCATCAGCGGCGAAGGCTACCGTTCCGACAGGTAATGCTGCCAGCACTGATAATGCGCAAAGACTCAGTTTCTTGATCATTGTGCCTATTCCATTCATTCAGTAGAGAAACACTCTGGCTATCAACCGATTAGCTCGCCTCAGAGCGAAGTGCTAAACAGTGTAACCCAGCTCATCCAGGAAAATCGCCAGATGTTTACAAAAACAGTGAGTGGACTATAGCAGAGATGCGCCGGGCAGATGAACGCTGCCGCCCTCATCAGAAAGCTAAACGGGAGAATTTCGGAAATGCGGAAGACGGATCGCAGAAACAGAACAGGCCAGCACATTGTGCTGGCCTGTTCTGTAAAATGTGGCGGAGGAGGAGAGATTCGAACTCTCGGATGGTTTCCCATCGGCGGTTTTCAAGACCGCTGCCTTAAGCCGCTCGGCCACCCCTCCGTTTTGTAACATTACTGCATAAGCAAAATCATCATCAGACATTTTGCCGCTTTATCGCCTGAGCAGATAAAGTGGCGGAGGAGGAGAGATTCGAACTCTCGGATGGTTTCCCATCGGCGGTTTTCAAGACCGCTGCCTTAAGCCGCTCGGCCACCCCTCCGCAATGACGCGCACTATAAACATCCCGTTTAGCGATGTAAAGCATCGATCAATTCATTCGCCTGAAAAACAGTCAAATTGCTGTTATTCGATGTCAAAATCGCCACTCTGCTCAAAGAATTAGCGGAATAACGCGTAAAGAAGGGTAAAACGCCTTTTCCCTCATTATTGCACTGCGTATTCTCAGCGCATATTTAGTGTTCTGCTAAAAGGAGCGCAACATGGAAAGAATTGTTACTTCATCGCAGTCGTCACTGCTGACGACCCATAAGGTCCTGCGTAATACTTATTTTCTGCTCGGCCTGACGCTCGCCTTCTCGGCGGTAACCGCTACGGCCAGTACACTGCTGGCCCTGCCTGCACCAGGACTGATCCTGATGCTGGTCGGCTTCTACGGTCTGATGTTTCTGACGTACCGTCTGGCCAATAGCCCGATGGGTATTCTGGCCGCTTTCGCCTTTACCGGCTTTCTTGGCTATTGCCTTGGTCCTATCCTCAGTTCGTTCCTGACTGCCGGCATGGGCGATGTGATTGCGCTGGCGCTGGGCGGTACTGCGCTGGTGTTCTTCTGCTGTTCGGCATATGTGCTGACCACCCGCCGCGATATGTCGTTCCTCGGCGGAATGATGATGGCCGGCTTTGTCGTGCTGCTGGTGGCGGTTATCGCTAACCTGTTCCTGCAACTGCCGGCGCTGCATCTGGCTATCAGCGCACTGTTTATTCTGTTCTCAGCCGGTGCGATTTTATGGGAAACCAGCAATATCATTCACGGCGGCGAAACGAACTATATCCGTGCAACGGTCAGCCTCTATGTCTCGCTGTATAACATCTTTATCAGCCTGCTGAGCATCCTCGGCTTCTCGCGCAGTAACTAACCGGTCACTGCCCGCGAAATCTGCTCAACCCCGCTTCGGCGGGGTTTTTGCTTTTTCCGGTGAGCGAATTTGGTAAAATACGCCGTAATTAATCAAGAGGACCGAACGTGAATTTCAACGGTAACGAAATCGCCGTCGATGCCGAAGGCTATCTGAAGCATCGTGACGACTGGAGTGAGGCACTGGCCAGCCAAATCGCCGACCAGGAAGGTATTGTGATGACCGAAGCACACTGGGAAGTGGTGAATTTTGTGCGGGCGTTTTACCTCGAATACAACACCTCGCCAGCGGTGCGGATGCTGGTTAAAGCAATGGCACAGAAATATGGCGAAGAGAAAGGCAACAGCCGCTATCTGTTTCGGCTGTTTCCTGAAGGGCCGGCCAAACAGGCGACCAAAATCGCTGGTCTGCCCAAACCGGCCAAATGCCTGTAACCCGGACTTTTAGTCAGCCGGTGGTAAAACCGCGCGGTGGCTGAGCGGGCTGATGTGGTTCTACCAGCACCTGGTCAACCCGGGCGCTGCGCGGCCCGCCCGCTTTTAGCCAGCTGATTAACGCATCAACCTGTTCAGACTCACCGCAGGCCAGCACTTCAACGCTGCCATCGTCCAGATTACGCGCATAGCCCTGCACGCCGAGCGTTTTTGCCTCGGCCTGAGTGCTGTAACGAAAACCGACGCCCTGTACGCGACCGTGAACCCACGCTTTGACACAGGCTACTGACATTTTTCACTCCTGCTGCTGTTCGTTGCAATTTCCCGTTATCCACCGGACAATGGCGCCTCATTTTTTCAGGTAAGCATAGCAAACTATGACAGTCAGATTGATTCTCGCGAAGGGACGTGAAAAGTCCCTGCTCCGTCGCCACCCCTGGGTCTTTTCGGGTGCGGTTGCCCGTATGGAAGGCAAAGCGCAACTGGGCGAAACCATTGATGTTTGTGACAGTAACGGTAAATGGCTGGCCCGTGCCGCCTGGTCACCTCAGTCGCAGATCCGTGCCCGCGTCTGGAGCTGGCAAGCTGATGAATCCATCGACATCGCCTTCTTTGTCCGCCGTTTTGAACAGGCGCAACAGTGGCGCGAATGGCTGGCTGCCCGAGATGGTCTGGATAGCTACCGGCTGGTTGCCGGTGAATCAGACGGTTTACCCGGCGTCACCATCGACCGCTTCGGCAACTTTTTAGTGATGCAGCTGTTATCTGCCGGGGCGGAATATCAGCGTCCGGCGATTATCTCGGCCTTGCAGCACTGCTTCCCGGGCTGCGCCATCTATGACCGCTCTGATGTTGCGGTGCGTAAAAAAGAGGGACTGGAACTGGCGCAGGGCACCGTCACCGGTGAGATCCCGCCGCCGCTGCTGCCGATTACCGAACATGGTATGAAGCTGCTGGTGGATATTCAGGGCGGCCATAAAACCGGCTATTACCTCGATCAGCGCGACAGCCGTCTGGCGACGCGCCGCTACGCCAAAGATGCCCGGGTGCTGAACTGCTTTTCCTATACCGGTGGATTTGCCGTCTCTGCCCTGATGGGCGGCTGTAAAGAAGTGATCAGCGTTGATACCTCACAGGATGCGCTGGATGTAGCGCGTCAGAACGTTGAACTCAACCAACTGGACGTGTCACGCGCCCGTTTCGAACGGGATGATGTTTTCAAACTGCTGCGTCGTTACCGTGACGCGGGCGAAAAGTTTGATCTGATCATCATGGATCCGCCGAAATTCGTTGAGAATAAAAGCCAGTTGATGGGCGCCTGTCGTGGCTATAAAGATATTAATATGCTGGCTATCCAGTTGCTCAACCCAGGCGGCATTTTGCTGACCTTCTCCTGCTCCGGCCTGATGGCGACCGATCTGTTCCAGAAGATCATTGCCGACGCGGCGCTGGATGCCGGACATGAGGTGCAGTTCATTGAGCAATTCCGTCAGGCGGCTGACCATCCAGTCATTGCCAGCTATCCGGAAGGTCTCTACCTGAAAGGTTTCGCCTGCCGGGTAATGTGACTTGAAAAAGTGGCTCCTGACCCCATATTGGATCAGGAGTACTTTTTTCGGAGGTCACTATGATTGCCAGTAAATTTGGTATTGGTCAGCAGGTTCGTCATCGTTTGTCCGGTGTGCTGGGCGTTATCGTCGATGTCGATCCGGAATACTCGTTAGATGAGCCTAAAATTGAAGACGTTGGCGCAGAAGAGAAGTTGCGCAGCGCGCCCTGGTATCATGTAGTGATGGAAGATGAGGAAGGCGATCAGGTGCATACCTACGTTGCTGAGATTCAGCTTGCCGGTGAAACCAGCGTTGAGCATCCGGAACAGCCGTCAATGGATGAACTGGCTGCGTCAGTCCGCCAGCAATTGCAGGCCCCCCATCTGCGACATTAATCTGTGGCGGCACGGTTTGCCGCCACGTCTGCTCTGTTAACGCGTGATTCCCAGACGCGGAATCTCAATCTTCGGGCAGCGATCCATAATCACCGTCATGCCCGCATCCTGTGCCAGCACCGCCGCCTGTTCATTAATCACCCCCAACTGAAGCCATAGCGTATCCGCGCCCGCCGCGATCGCTTCCTGCGCGACGCCCCATGCGGCTTCAGAATTGCGAAACACATCCACCATATCGATTTTCCCGGGCACCTCAGCCAGGGTGGCATAAGCCTGCTGTCCCAGCAGCGTTTTACCCGCCAGTTTCGGGCTGACCGGGATCACCTCGTAACCCTGATCGAGTAAATACTTCATCACCCCATAACTCGGGCGCTCCGGGCGGTCGCTTGCGCCCACTAAAGCGATTCGCCGGGTGCGTGTCAGCACATCACGAATTGTCTGATCGTTCATTGTTATCTCCTTTCTGGCCTGCGTTGAGTGTAGATTGGCCTGGTGGTTCACGGCTAAGCCGGCAGCGAAATTAATTGAACCGGCGCACGAATAAATATGTTCAAATGTAAATTAACTGCCATAATGTAAGAATTTGCTACACACCTTCCCTTGCGCCCACTGCTACTGGAGTTGAAATGAAGCTGTCGCTGGCTGTCACGGGGTTGTTAACACTCCTCGTCTCGGCGTCTTGTTCTGCCATCACCTTAAAGCTCGATCCGCAGATTGACCTGTTAGTGCTGGATGGCCGAAAAATTTCAGGCTCGCTCCTCAAAGGCGCTGACAGCTTAGAGCTGGATCGCGGTCAGCATCAGTTTCTGTTTCGGGTTGAAAAGCAGCGCAACGATCGGCCGGATATGGTTCAGCGCTACCAGTCGGTACCGATGATCGTTACGTTTACCGCCGCCGCCAAAACCATCACCATTAAGCTGCCGCCACTGGAGACGAAACGCGAGCGTTACCATTTCGATCGCAGCCTCAATTTCCAGCTGGTGGATGAGCACGGCAAAGAGATTGTCAGTATGCGTGACCATCTGCCGGCCAGCGCCACCGCGGATATGGAAAAGGCGATGCTCAACTATAATCGCACCGGTCAGGTCGCCTCCGTGCCGCAGTTTGCCCGGCAGGTAAAGAGTTCCGCCCCCTCCGCCCGGTTAACTGCCGATCTTGCCTGGACCACCCAGGCGGAATTGCCCTCGCTACACCGCTGGTTTCAGCGCTTCGATGAAGCAACCCGCCAGCAGTTTATGACGCTGGTCAAAATGTTGCGTACGAGTTGATAGAGAGGAAAGGCCAGGGGTAAACTCATGCCACCGATTCTTCCGCATGAGACTTATCAGGAAGCCTTTATGGAACAAACCGTTCGTACCCTTGGCATAAAAAAACATATCGCACTGGTCGCCCATGACCATTGCAAAGCCGCGTTACTCGACTGGGTTAAACAAAACCAGGCCGCTCTCGAACCGCATACCCTTTACGCCACCGGCACCACCGGCACGCTGATCAATCGCCATACCGGTTTAACCGTTAACGCCATGCTGAGTGGCCCGATGGGCGGCGATCAGCAGGTTGGCGCAATGATCTCCGAAGGCAAAATTGATGCGCTGATGTTTTTCTGGGACCCGCTGAATGCGGTGCCGCACGATCCGGATGTCAAAGCGCTGCTGCGCCTGGCGACCGTGTGGAACATTCCGGTCGCCACCAACCGCTCAACCGCCGACTTCATTATTCAGTCGCCACTGTTTGCCGGCGCGGTCGATATTATGATCCCCGATTATCAGCGCTACATGGCAGAACGCCTGAAGTAATTCAGGCTTTGCGCAGCACCGGTACACCGAGTTCGCGGAACTGTTCGACAAATACCGACGGCTGCGCTTTATCGAACATCAGCCAGACCTGCTGACGCGCCCGCGTCAGCGCCACATAGGCCAGACGTCGCTCTTCTGCATCCGGGAACGCTTCCGGCTGCGGTAACAATCCCTGTTCGATGATCGATTCGCGCGCCGCCGCAGGAAAGCCTTCTTTCCCCTGCTGTAAGCCGAGCAGAATCACGTAATCTGCCTGCTGTCCTTTACTGGCGTGAATCGTCATAAAATCCAGCTTGAGCTTTGGCCAGCGGGTCTTCGCTTTCTCCAGCAGTTCCGGTCGCAGGTAGTGGTAACGCGCCAGCAGCAGGATCCGTTCCTCCGGTTTTGCGTAGCCGCTGAGCTTGTTCAGCAGCCCTTCAAGCTGATCCTGCGCCAGCAGCGAAATCGACTTTTTATTCCCCCTGGTCACGCTATTAAGCGGTTTGCGTAACTGCTGTGGATTTTGCTGCACAAAGCGATTGGCGATCTCTCCAATGCGATCGTTGAAGCGATAGGTGGTGTCCAGCACACAGCGATCGCCTTCACCAAAATAGTGATGAAAGGCGGTGGTCAGCGACATTTCTGCCCCGCTGAAACGGTAGATCGCCTGCCAGTCATCTCCCACCGCAAACAGCGAGGTACGCTTATTCTGCTGGCGTAATGCGGTCAGCAGCGCTGCGCGTTGCGGGGAAATATCCTGGAATTCATCGACCAGAATATGTTTCCACGGGCTGATGAAACGGCCCTTTTCCAGTATTGCAATCGCCTGGTGAATCAGGCCGGAAAAATCGACTGCGCCCTCCTCTTTCAGCGCACTCTTCCAGGCTTTCAGCAGCGGAGCCATTAGCCGGATGCGTTTGCTGAACAGGTCGCGCGTTTCCTCCGGCACTTCAGCAATCATCGCCGCCCGGGCGCCGCCGTGCATCCGCATCAGGCTCAGCCAGCGCTCCAGTCGCGTTGCCAGCCGGTTAGCCAGCCGGTCATCCTGCCAGAACGCGCCGTCCGGCAACTCCCACTCCAGCTCATCACGCAGCCATTGCCGCCAGCCGTTGGCCTGCGCTTTCTTCTCACTGCACTGCTGACGCCAGTGCTGAATCAGTAAGGCGCGGCGAGCTTCGGTATCGCTCTCCAGTTTACTGATCGCCGGCTGCTTATTACTGCCTTCGCGAATAATGTGCAGCGCCAGCGAATGAAAGGTACGCGCCTGAATCTCGCTGGCACCCAGTCGGGACTGGATCCGATCGTTCATCTCCTCCGCAGCCTGTCGGCCAAAGGCCAGCAGCAGGATTTGATCGGCGCTGGCCAGCCTGCGCTGCATCAGCCAGCCTGCCCGCGCCACCAGCACCGAGGTCTTACCGCTACCGGCACCCGCCAGCACCAGCAACGAAGCCTCACCGTTCACCACGGCTTCACTCTGGGCGGTATTCAGCGGCGTCGTTTCTACGCTGGCAAAGAAATCGTGGTAACGCGTCAGCATGGCGGCGGTCCAGTCACGGTTACGCTGACGCAGTGCCGTCTCGCCCTGCTCCAGCCAGCGCTGGCAAAATTCCAGGTCATCACGACAGGTGGCAAACTCATTGAGGCGGGTCAGCGGCAAGGGTAAGGCATCGAACTGTTTCACGATCTGCGCTTTTAAATCCTGCAGCTCACTGCGATTGAGCCAGCGATCCTGGGTGCTAAACGCCTCAATCGCGCTACGCAGCGCTTGCAGAACCTCACTGCACACCTCGCTCATCTCCAGGCTCCACTGCTGCCAGGATTGCAGCAGATAGTGATGAAAACGCTGCGTTTCCTGCCATTCCGTCCCGTGCAGCCGGACCACTTTTTCGTCAGCCAGTAAAAATTCCAGTTCACCCCACACCAGCCCGCGCTTGCAGGTGATATCCAGCAGCTGGTTAAAAGGGATCAGGTACTCATGCTTATCGCCGCTGACTTCCACGCCAGCCGCCATCAGACGGACCCGATTGTAAGGATGCTGGGCAAGTCGTTTGCCCATGGAGGTTGCTTTCAGTTCCACGCCGACACCAACGACAGAGAATAGGATTAGGGGGAGTTTACCTGTCAGACCCTTGGCGCTCCAGCCTTAAAACAGGCTAAACTTGGCGTCACATCTTGCGGAATGCAAAAGGAAAAAAATGTCATGCGCACCGTCTTAAACGTTCTTAATTTCGTTCTGGGTGGCTTTTTCACCACCCTGAGCTGGCTGTTTGCCACCTTAATCAGCATTGTGCTGATTTTTACCCTGCCGCTGACCCGCTCCTGCTGGGAAATTACCAAACTGTCGCTGTTGCCATTTGGCAATGAAGCGGTGCATGTCGACGTGCTGCGCCCGGAAAACCGGAGTCACATCATGAACACCGGCGGAACCTTCCTGAATATCTTCTGGCTGATCTTCTTTGGCTGGTGGCTCTGCCTGTCGCACATTTCGGTCGGCATTGTGCAGTGCATCAGCATCATCGGCATTCCGGTCGGTATCGCTAACTTCAAAATTGCCGCGATTGCGCTGTGGCCGGTAGGACGCCGCGTCGTATCGGTGGAAGAGGCGCGTGCCGCGCGCGAAGCCAATGCCCGTCGCTATTAGTATGATGTCGAAAAGCCTGCCCGGCTGGCGGCAGTATCTGTTTAACAGTACCTGGCGCTACCTGCTGCGCATTCTGTTTGCACTGAGCGGGTGTGCCGCCATTCCCTGGTGGCTGCACCAGATTGAGTGGACCATCCCGCTGACGCTGGGCGTGGTGGCCGCGGCGCTGGCGGATCTTGATGATCGGCTAGCCGGGCGGCTAAAGAATCTGCTGATCACCCTGCTCTGCTTCTGTATCGCTTCGGTGTCGGTTGAACTGCTGTTTCCCTACCCGCTGGCGTTTATTGCCGGACTGGCGATCTCCACCTGGGGCTTCATTCTGCTGGGGGCGCTCGGTCAGCGCTACGCCACCATTGCCTTTGGTGCCTTGCTGATTGCGGTCTATACCATGCTCGGCATCGGGTTGTTCAGCCAGTGGTATATGCAGCCGATTCTGTTGCTGGTGGGCGCGCTCTGGTACAACCTGCTGACCCTGCTCGGTCACCTGATGTTTCCGGTTCGGCCGGTTCAGGAACAACTGGCGGGCAGTTTTTCCCAGCTGGCGCGTTATCTGGATGCCAAAGCCAATCTGTTCGATCCGGATGCTGGCGAACAGGATGATGCGACCTTTATTGATGCCGCGATGGTCAACAGCCAGCTCGTCGCCCAGCTCAATCTGACCAAGACCACTCTGCAGAGCCGGTTGCGTGGCGATCGCGGTTCACGTGGTACCCGGCGCAGTCTGCATTACTACTTTGTGGCGCAGGATATCCATGAACGTGCCAGCTCCTCTCATCTGCAATATCACCTGCTGCGTGGTGACTGGCGCTATAACGAGATCCTGTTCCGCTTCCAGCGCTTACTCAATATGCAGGCCCAGGCCTGTCGGCAGCTGGCGCACTCTATTTTAATGAGTGAACGCTGGGTGCACGACAGCCGGTTTGAGCGGGCATTTGAACGGCTGCAAAAAGCCATAGAACGCCTTGAGCAGCGTGAGCCAGAGGCCACCCATACCCGTGCGCTTTACTGGCTGCTGCGCAACCTGCAGGCGATTGACGCCCAGCTGGCCTCTATCGAATCGGAGCAGACGCTGGCAGGCGACGATCCGCAGCACAGCGACAATCTGCTGTCACGCGAAGGTCTGAGCGGCTGGAGCGATATCAGGCTGCGCTTCAGTCGCCACCTTACCCCCGCTTCGGCGTTGTTCCGCCACGCGGTGCGGATGTCGGTGGTGCTGTGTATCGGTTACGGCTTCATTCAGATCACCGGGCTGGAGCGAGGCTACTGGATACTGTTGACCAGTCTGTTTGTCTGCCAGCCCAACTACAATGCGACACAGCGGCGGCTGGCGCTGCGTATTGGCGGGACGCTGGCCGGGATCGCTATTGGTCTGCCGGTGCTCTGGCTGGTGCCCTCGGTCGAAGGGCAACTGATTCTAATCGTGATCAGCGGGGTGCTGTTTTTCGCCTTCCGACAGGTGCAGTATGCGCAGGCCACGCTGTTTATCACGCTGCTGGTGCTGCTCTGTTTTAACCTGCTCGGCGAAGGATTTGAGGTGGCTTTACCGCGGGTGGTCGATACGCTTTTGGGCTGCGGTCTGGCCTGGCTGGCCGTCGCCTTTATCTGGCCAGACTGGCGCTTCCGTCAGCTACCGGCGGTAGCAGAACGCACCTTACAGGCCAACTGCCGCTATCTGGATGCGATTATGGAGCAATACCATCAGGGCAAAGATAACCGCCTGGCTTATCGCATCGCCCGGCGGGATGCGCATAATGCCGATGCCGAACTGGCGTCGGTGGTCTCCAACATGAGCAGTGAAAGCCGTACCAGCCAGACAATGCGTGATTCCGCTTTTCAGTTGCTGTGCTCAAATCACTCTTTCCTGAGCTACATCTCTGCACTGGGTGCGCATCGCGATAAAATTAGCGAACCGGAACTGCTCAAACTGCTGGATGATACGGTCTGTTATGTTGAGGATGTGCTGCAAACGGATGTCGTCAGCGATCAACAGGCTGAGACGATGCGTCATCAACTGGCTCAGCGGATCAGCCAGCTGGCCGCCGATGCGGATACACGCGCGCCACTGGTATTGCAGCAACTCGGCTTGCTGGTGGCGCTGATGCCTGAAGTCGCTCGCCTGCGCCGCACGCTTAACGCCGATTAGTTTACGCCGCCTTTGGGATTCAGCGTCATCAGTACGGTGCGCTGAAACCAGGCATTGAGTTCCGCCCTGACCGCCTGTGGCAGGGCGGCATAGTGATGGCCCGATATCGCCCCCTCCAGCGCCAGCAGCGTCTGTAGCCCGACATGCTGGTTTACCGCTTTCAGCTTCAGCCAGCATTGCTTAGCGCCGATCTCATACAGATGCTGCACGTTCAGAATACCCGCCTCATGTAACATCATCTCCATACGCACACTGAGATTAGGCAGATCTTTTAAGCGCAGTGATAACTGCTTACGCTGCTGCTCTTCCCTTGCGGTCTCCAGTGACGCCGCAGATAACGTCAGCAGATGCGCTGGCGCATGCCATAAAGCGTCATCAACCCGATAGTAGTTAAGGCTGACCAGTACGCCACGCTTACGAAAGATTAATGGCTCGAGTGGACTCTGTGCGATGTATTCACGCAGTGGCTCGCTGGCGCGCAGATAGAGTGCGTCATTATTTACCAAAGCAAAAACTACCCGTTCGACAGCCAGCGCATAGCCACCAAACTGGGTTCGCGACTCGATCGAGCCCAGCGGGGCCAGCTGCGCTCTGGAACGTTCAATGATCGGATTTAACTTTTTCATCACTTCACCTCCGTGTTATAGAAATATCTGAAATTATGTTTGGTTTCAGATAATTAGAAGATAGGAAAAAGCCTTATCCGGTTCAATGAATTAATAGCGGTTCCGCTAACCTTGTGACGTTTTTGCGAGGCGTTATCAGAAATTTGGGTTGATCTTTATGCGTAACGCCAGTACTGTATATTCATACAGTCCACTGCTGAGTGATTAACTTATGCGAACACAACATCCGAACAATGCACGCTATGCTCATCATTACGCGTCCTCTTCCGTATCCGCTTCTCAGCATGGCTGGATTACAGAGTTACGCTATAGTGAGCAGCCCGGAATGATGCAGATGTTACTGTTGCCGCTGTTGCAGCAGCTGAGTCAGCAGTCGCGCTGGCAACTGTGGTTAACCCCTGCGCATAAGCTGAGCCGTGCCTGGTTACAGCAGTCCGGCTTGCCGCTGGATAAGAGCATGCATATTGCCGATTCTGAGCGTATGAACGCAGTTGAGGCGATGATAAAAGCGCTGCGTACCGGAAATTACAGTGTCGTTCTGGCATGGATTCCGTACGAACTGGATGAAGATGAACGACGTCAACTGGAAAATGCAGCGGCCGAAGGCGATGCCCTGGGATTGATTTTGCGATCGAGTGGAACACCCGAAGCGCCTCTGGGACCACAAAATGCGCTAAAAATTCAGTCGGATTTGTTTCATTAAGTAAAAGTCGGAACTTTCTCAAGCTATATTTCTTATCTGTCGTCGCTAAACCACTGATTCTGTTAGTTCGAGCGTTGACAATGGTTTAGCAGGTTTTTTGGCTATTGATCCGCGACGATAATACCAGGCTAATTGTTAGAATTTGTGTATAAATCTCTGTTTTTTTACAGAAGCGCCTCACATCATACTTGTAAGTTTCCAATCTCGTTGTAGACTTTATCTCGCCAGGGTGCTCAATAACCTCCGTTTTTTTGCGGTAGAGTCATAAGCGAGCGTTTTGACCCGGCGAAGGATTAAACCAAGAGCAACCTTTTTGCTCATTGCCTATTTGGATGATAACGAGGCGCAAAATGAAAAAGACAGCTATCGCAATTGCAGTGGCACTGGCTGGCTTCGCTACCGTAGCGCAGGCCGCTCCGAAAGATGACACCTGGTACACCGGTGCTAAACTGGGCTGGTCTCAGTACCACGACACTGGTTACTACGGTAACGGTTACCAAAACAATGACGGTCCAACTCACGAAAGCCAGCTGGGTGCAGGTGCATTCGTTGGTTACCAGGCAAATCCATACCTGGGCTTCGAGCTGGGCTATGACTGGCTGGGTCGCATGCCTAATAAAGGCAACGTGACTAACGGCGCGTTCAAAGCACAAGGCATTCAGCTGGCTGCTAAACTGAGCTACCCAATTTATGACGATCTGGACGTGTATACTCGTCTGGGCGGCATGGTATGGCGTGCAGACTCAACGCAGACTAATCCTGTTAATGGCCGCATCAGCGACCACGACACCGGTGTTTCTCCACTGGCAGCAGTTGGTGTTGAGTATGCGCTGACCAAAAACTGGGCTACCCGTCTGGATTACCAGTGGGTTAACAACATTGGTGATGCACAGACCGTTGGTACCCGTCCAGACAACGGCATGCTGAGCGTAGGCGTTTCATACCGCTTCGGTCAGGATGAAGCTGCTCCAGCACCAGCTCCGGCTCCAGCGCCAGCACCAGTTGTTGAAACCAAGCGTTTCACTCTGAAGTCTGACGTTCTGTTCACCTTCAACAAAGCTACCCTGAAGCCAGAAGGTCAGCAGGCTCTGGATCAGCTGTACAGCCAGCTGAGCTCAATGGATCCTAAAGATGGTTCCGTTGTCGTACTGGGCTTCACCGATCGCATCGGTTCAGAGCAGTATAACCAGAAACTGTCTGAGAAACGTGCTCAGTCTGTAGTAGATTACCTGGTATCTAAAGGTATCCCTTCTAACAAGATCTCTGCACGTGGCATGGGTGAATCTAACCCAGTTACCGGCAACACCTGTGACAGCGTGAAAGGCCGCAATGCCCTGATCGACTGCCTGGCGCCGGACCGTCGTGTAGAAATCGACGTTAAAGGCATCAAAGACGTTGTAACTCAGCCACAGGCTTAAGTTTACACGTAATAAAAAACCCCGCTAAGGCGGGGTTTTTTTATGCCAGTCTGTCGGCAAAGTTGCCAGACTATACGGGTGTAGTTACTCTTTTTCTGAGCCAGACTTACCGAGAATCGCCTGCAGATCTTCTCTGAGACTCGACATCTGATTGGCATACTTCTCTTTGCGTTCGGCATCTTCAATCAACTGCACTACCGTCTCAGACAAGGTACTGTTACGCCGTTGCGCCAGTCCTGCCAGCCGTTGCCAGACCAGATACTCAAGGTCAATCGACTTCTTCCGCGTATGCTGATGCTCAGCATTGAAGTGACGTTTGCGCCGCGCACGAATGGTCTGCTTAAGCCGATTGTCCAGGTCGGCATGAATATGCTCAGCAATCCATTCGTTGACCGTAACCGGATTATTTTCCATCGCCAGCAGCTTATCGACTGCCGCCTGCGCCGCACTTAATTCAAGGTGACGCGTGATCAGTTCACCTTCCCGATGTTTTTTCACCAGGTATTTCCATTTCCATCCACTTTCAAGATTTTCGAGTTGCTGGTATTTCATCGGAATCTCATCGTGATCACGTAACGAGCTAAGAATAACAGCTTTTTTCCCGGATGCAGCAACGAAAAACATGCTGTCAACGTCACATCTTCAACAGGAAGTCTGCAGTGCTTAACAAGGGTGAATCCTGTATAATCTCGCTTTTCTTAAATCAGACAAATGCGATTATTTTGACCAGCACCCAACTTACGTGGCAAACCTTACAGCCGGATAGCGCACAATACCAATCCGTTTTCTCCCGAATTGCTGATGAAGAAACCGATGCTCTGGCAACGGTACAGCCCCGATTGCTGAATGCACTGGCGCATTTACACCACCAGACGCAGGGATTCCCGTTACTGCTGGTTCGCAGCCAGGAAAATCGCGACTACCTGGCGCAGATAGCCCAGGCGGCTCAACGGGTCATGGAGGAAACCACTACGCTGTATGGTGGTGATTACCATATCATGGCCGACAACGTCACGCTGCAGCCCCCTTCTGACCCGCAACGTCCTTTCACCAGTCAGGGCGGTATTCACTTCGCCGACTGGATTGAGACCGAACAGCTGTTTGGCTGCGTGCGTCAGCATAAAGATCGAATTCAGCTTGAGCCGGGCCTGATCCATCGCGCTAACGGCGGCACACTGGTGCTCTCGCTGCGCAGTTTTATGACCCAGCCGATCCTCTGGTTACGCCTGAAGAAATGCATCGAGCAGGGTTATGTCGACTGGACCTCTCAGGATGAACGCCGCCCGCTGCCGATCGCCATCCCGCCGTTGCCACTGCAGTTAAATCTGGTCCTGTGCGGCGATCGAGAAGCGCTGGCTGATTTTCAGGAACTCGATCCTGAAGCACATGAAATGGCGATCTACACCGAATTTGAAGAGAACATTCAGATTCTGGATGAAGATGACATGCTCGCCTGGTGCCGCTGGACTGCTGAGCTGGCGCAGCAAGCCGGGCTGCCGTTACCGGAAGTGGATTTCTGGCCGGAGTTGATTAAAGAAGGCGTACGGTTCAGCGGCGATCAGGAAACGTTGCCGCTCTGCCCGCGCTGGTTACAACGCCAGATGCGTGAGTCAGCGCTGATGGGCGAAAAGCTTAATGCGGAAGCGCTGCGTGATGCGCTGGAAGCGCGCCTGTGGCGTGAAAATTATCTCAACGAGCGGATGCGCGATGAGATCCTGCTGAAACAGATCCTGATTGAGACCGAAGGCGAAGTGGTCGGCCAGATTAACGGCCTGTCAGTGGTGGAGTATCCCGGTCATCCACGCGCCTGGGGCGATCCATCACGTATTACCTGCGTAGTGCATCCCGGCGACGGTGAATTTACCGATGTTGAACGCAAAGCAGAACTGGGCGGCAATATTCATGCGAAAGGCATGATGATTATGCAGGCCTATCTGATTGCCGAGCTGGAACTGGAACAGCAGTTGCCCTTCTCGGCGTCGCTGGTGTTTGAACAATCCTATTCTGAAGTCGACGGCGACAGCGCCTCGCTGGCAGAGCTGTGTGCGCTGATTAGCGCGCTGGCAAACCAGCCGGTCAATCAACAAATTGCGGTTACCGGCTCGGTCGATCAGTTTGGTAATGTGCAGCCGGTCGGCGGGCTGAACGAAAAAATCGAAGGCTTCTTCGATATTTGCCATCAGCGCGAACTGACCGGCCAGCAGGGTGTCATTATTCCTGCCTGCAACGTACGCCACCTGAGTCTGAATCAGGCGGTGGTCAGCGCGGTTGAGCAAGGTCGCTTCCATATCTGGGCGATTGAACGTGCTGATGAAGCACTGCCGCTACTGACCGGCAAAGTCTGGGATACTGAGGATGGTGAAGGCGACAGCCTGCTGCGCACCATTCAGGAACGTATTAGCCAACTGAACCAGTCGGACGTGCCGCACCGTCCATGGGGACTACGCTGGCTTAACTGGTTCAACCACCGTTAATCCGATTTGCTCAGCGTACAACTGTTCGCTAATATTCGTGATTCACTAAAAAAAGGCTTATTGTAAACATGGTAGATAAACGCGAATCCTATACCAAAGAAGATCTGATTCTGTCAGGTCGTGGTGAACTGTTTGGCGAAAATGGTCCGCCGCTTCCGTCAGGCAACATGTTGATGATGGACCGCGTGGTCAAGATGACCGAAGACGGCGGCAAATATGATAAAGGCTTTGTTGAAGCAGAGCTGGATATCAATCCTGACCTTTGGTTCTTCGGTTGCCACTTTATTGGCGACCCGGTAATGCCAGGTTGCTTAGGTCTGGATGCCATGTGGCAGCTGGTCGGTTTCTATCTGGGCTGGCTGGGTGGCGAAGGTAAAGGTCGTGCGCTGGGCGTAGGTGAAGTGAAATTTACCGGTCAGGTTCTGCCTGAAGCGAAGAAAGTCACTTACCGTATTCACTTCAAACGCGTTATCAACCGTAAACTGGTGATGGGCGTTGCCGATGGCGAAGTGCTGGTCGATGGCAACCTGATCTATACCGCCAGCGATTTGAAAGTGGGCCTGTTCAAAGATACGGCGGCTTTCTAAGCGTTTCCCCGCAGAAACGAAAACCTCCGCGCGCAGCGGAGGTTATATTCCCTTTTCAGTGACATCCGGCTAGGCAGCTACCGACCTGTCCTCCATGGCTTGTCGCCACCCTCCCAACCAGTGAGACTTAGCGTCAATCATCTGATACGGACACATCTCTTTTGAGCGTCCAGTAATGCCTGCCTGATAACCACGTGAATGGGCGCGTTCGAGGCGGTCTCGTTTCTGTCTCTTCATACTCCGTGTCCCTCATGTAAGGTCTGTGGAATCTGGTGGAAAGAAAAAGGTGGTGAATTAATGTTCAACCACCCTAATGTTCTACCCGCTACGCGCCCAAAGATCAATGCGCAATCTTCACGCCAGTGTCATAAATGTGACCTCTGTCTGACAAAAATGCGCTATTTTGTGATGCAGATGGCAACACTATCCCACTGATTAAGCTAATAAAAAAGCCCCTGCTTTTCGTCGCTAGTGCTTAACGAAAAATCAGGGGCTTAGCTTATTTATTCATACTCTTCTTAATTTAACGCAACCGTACTGTTGGCGATCTGCTGCGCAGTTTGCTGCCAGCCCACCGCCAGCGTTCTGACCAGCGCATCGTAGCCATCTTCGTTCTGCGGCAGCGCCAGATTGAACGCCTGCTTTGTCAGATGGCCCTGATGTTCCAGCGTCCACTCTCCACTGATCACCGCTTTGCCGTCGTAGCGCCCCTGGAAGCCAGTAATGGTCACGTTCAGCGTGTCGTGCTGCGCACCCATCGGCGTACCGGCAACCAGTCTGCCCGGCAGGGCTTTGCTGAGGTTGGTAATCAGCGTTTGCTGCAATTGCTGATCGAGCGGACTGGCCCAAAGATTATTGGCGGCGATAACATATTTTACGTCACTGGTCTGATAGACCAGCCCGTTACCCGCCAGATAATCAGGCACCGTAACCTGCTGCACCCACAGCATCGGTTGTGCTTCAGTCGTGCTGCTACTGCTGACCTTCATCGGTGCCGCCCCGGAGGGCAGCTGATACCAGGTATTATCGATGGTGCTGCTGCACGCGCTCAGCAGCAGCGCGGCAGAGAGTATCATTCCTTTCTTCACTGTTTCGCCCTCTTAGGCTGGGGATCCTGTCCCGGTTTCGCCTCAAACACCAGCGCGTTGCTTTTGGTATTCAGCGTCTTCAGTACCGGCTGCAGTTCACGCAGCACCTGGTCGAGTCGCTGCATATCTCCGACCAGCTTGCTGTACGCTGGCGAGCCTGGCTGCAGTCCTTTCATGCTGCGGTTCAGCTCACGCAAGGTCTGTTGCATATCTTCCGGCAGCGTTTTCATCGCCGGGCTGGCCGTCACTTTATTGATGTTATCGATGGTGCGTTGCAGGTCACGCATCGTTTTCTGGCTCTCTTTTAGCGTGCCGGTCGCCTGGTTAATCATACCGTTAAGCGGCAGTCCGTTGATCTTATCCAGCGCCGCCATCAGCTTCTGCTGAATCTGGCTCAGGCCACCGCTGACGGTTGGGATTACTTCATAACCCGACACTTTCTGCGGCCCTTTATACGCTGGTGCATTGTCGTAGAAGTCGAGATCAACGTATAACGCGCCTGACAGTAGGTTGCCGGTTTTCAGCGTGGCACGCAGGCCGCGTTTCTTACCATCCTGCAGATGCTGCTGCAGATCGAAGTTCTCGCCCAGTCGGCTGATAAAGCGATCCGGCTCGATGCGAATCAGCACCGGTACGCGGTAATCATTGTTCAGCGCCTGATCCAGACCCGCTTTCATCAGCGGTGCTTCAGATACCGTACCGAGGCGAATGCCGCGGAATTCAACCGGCGCACCGGCCTGCAGACCACGAATCGAATCGGTGAAGAACAGCAGATAATCGATATGGTTGGTATACAGTGAGTCCTGAATGCTGCGTTGATCGTCAAACAGATGATAATCAGACTGATTCTGTGCGGCCTGGCCCAGATCCCAGCCATCCGGCACGTCAAAGCTGACGCCACCGCTGAACAGCGTGGTCAGTGAACCCATTTCTACCCGCATACCTGAGGCAGACATATCAACGGCGATGCCGCTGTCCTTCCAGAAGCGGACATTGGTGGTGACCAGCCGATCATACGGTGCCGCGATAAACAGCTGATAGGTCATCATGCGTTTATCGGTATCGAAGGTGCTGGTTTCTACCGTACCAACGCGATAGCCACGGAACAGCACCGGATCGCCAGGGTTAAGCTGGCCGGCTTTTTTACTGTCGAGGATAATGCGGATGCCTTTAGCATCCGGCGGCGCTAAAGGGGGTGCATCCAGCAGGTTAAATTGTTCTGGCGCTTCACTTTTGGTGCCTGGCTGTAACTCAATATAGGCACCCGACAGCAGGGTTCCCAATCCGCTAATGCCTTCGCGACCAATTTGCGGTTTAACTACCCAGAAAACGCTGTCTTTGTGCAGCAGTTTTCCCATTCCGGCATTAAGGCGGGCCTTAATTTCAACGTGATGGAGATCGTCGCTTAGTACCGCGCTCTCAACCACGCCGACATCAACGCTGCGGCTTTTAATGGTGGTTTTACCCGCTTCGATGCCCTCGGCATTTTCGGTAATCAGGGTGACTACCGGTCCCTGATGGCTGAAGTGATAGAACAGAATCCATCCGCCGATTAACAGCGTGACGATGGGGACAATCCAGACCGGCGACCAGCGCTTGATCTGCTCCACCTTTGCGTGGCCGTGGTTAATTTCCGTCAAGGCGCGGCTCCTTTACATTGTTTGCGTGTACACGATCCCAGGTTAATCGCGGGTCAAAGGTCATTGCAGCAATCATGGTCAGAATGACCACCAGCGCAAATAACACTGCCCCCCACGCGGGATACACACTCATTAATTGCCCCATGCGCACCAGCGCAGAGAGCACTGCAATCACAAATACGTCGATCATTGACCAGCGGCCTACAAATTCAACCACTTCATAAATCAGGTGCATCTTGTGGCTATCATGCCTTCCACGTCCGCCGGCATCCCAGCAGAGCCAGCCGATCGCCAGCATTTTCAGCGTCGGCACCATAATACTGGCGATAAAAATCACCAGCGCCACCGGATAAGAACCGTCGCTCCACAGTAAGATAACGCCTGCCATAATATTGGAGGGATAAGCGCTGCCCAGCGTTTCTGTCACCATAATGGGCATCAGGTTAGCGGGAATATAGAGAATGACCGAGGTCAGCAGCAGCGCCAGCGTCCATTGCAGGCTGTGTTTACGGCGGACGGATGCCACCACTCCGCAGCGGGTACAATGCCGCTGGTCGGCGGGCAGAATGGCGGTGCAGCAGGGACAAGATCGCAAACCCTGCTGCAGGCCGGTGACGCCGACTTTGGGTGGATGCGGCAGAGCCGGTAGTGGCGCAATGCTCTGCCACAGCTGACGCCGATCGATGCACTGAAAGGCCCGCAGTTGCAGCAGGCAGAACAGACACCATGGCCAGAAGCTGGTTTCCAGCCCGATATCGCCGTAGGCCATCAGCTTGACGAAACTGACCAGTACCCCCGCCATGAAGATTTCCGCCATGCCCCAGTTGCGTAACTGAAACAGAATGCGCGCCAGCCCCAGTTTCAGGCTGTTGGGCAGCGGCACCGGATTTACCAGCAGCAGAATGGTGATCATGCAGAACGCCGGGATCGCCTGAACAAACAGCAGGAACAGCGTCGCCAGACTGCTGTAGTCCTCCGACACCATCACCTGCGGTATCTCCGCCAGGCTGATCTGGCTGCTGAGCCCGGCCACTTTCATGGTGATAAACGGGAACAGGTTAGCCAGCAGCAGCATAAACAAGGCCGCCAGCGCATAACCGGTTGGCCGTCTGCGCGGCTCGTGCCAGTTCGCCGTCAGGGAAGTCTGGCAGCGCGGGCATGAGGCGCGGCTGCCAACAGGGATGTCCGGCAGCTTATTCATTAAATCGCATTGTGGACAGAGCATCCACGCGTCACTTTTATCTGCTGAACACATCCGTTATCCCTTGCTCTACGCGCCGTTTTTCATTGACTCAAGCTCTTCCCAGCGCGCAAAAGCCGTTTCCAGTTCCTGCTCAGCCTGCGCCAGACTGTCCAGCACCGGTTGAGTCTGGTCATGCGCCTGGCTGAAGAAGTCCGGAGGACTCATTTTCGCCTGCAGTTCGCCAATTCGCGCTTCCAGCTGTTCCAGCTTTTGCGGCAGCTGTTCCAGCTCACGCGCCAGGTTATAGCTTAGTTTGTTAACGCTGCGTTTGGCAGCATCGCTTTTCTCTGACGCAGGTTTTGCCACAGCAGCAGTTGCTTTCGCCGGTGCGCCCGCTTTTTGCTGCTTATAGGCCGCACGCTGCTGTTGTGCATCGTGATAGCCGCCGACGAAGGTGCCGATCTCACCGTTGCCTTCGAAGATCCAGCATTCGGTGACGGTATTGTCGACAAACTGACGATCGTGGCTCACCAGCAGCACGGTGCCCTGATAGCCATCAATCAGCTCTTCCAGCAGCTCCAGCGTTTCAACGTCGAGGTCGTTGGTCGGTTCATCGAGAATCATCAGGTTGCTGGGACGCAGGAACAGACGCGCCAGCAGCAGGCGGTTACGTTCACCACCGGACAAGGCACGCACCGGCGTCATGGCGCGTTTTGGGTGGAACAGGAAGTCCTGCAGGTAGCCCAGCACGTGACGTGGCTTGCCGTTGACCAGCACTTCCTGCTTGCCTTCCGCAAGGTTATCCATCACGGTGCGGTCCGGATCGAGTTCGGCGCGATGCTGGTCGAAATAGGCCACTTCCAGCTTGGTGCCAGAGTGCACGCGGCCATGATCGGCTTGCAGCTGCTGCAGCATCAGGCGTAGCAAGGTGGTTTTGCCGCAGCCGTTCGGGCCGATCAGCGCAATTTTATCGCCACGCTGGACCTGGGAAGAGAAGTTCTTCACCAGCACTTTGCCGTCAACCGCATAGTCGACGTTTTCCAGCTCAAATACGATTTTGCCTGAGCGCGAGGCTTCGCCCACCTGCATATTGGCTTTGCCCATGACTTCGCGACGTTCTGAACGTTCACGACGCAGCGCTTTCAGTGCACGCACACGGCCTTCATTACGGGTACGACGCGCTTTGATACCCTGACGGATCCAGACTTCTTCCTGCGCCAGCTTGCGGTCGAATTCCGCGTTCTGCATCTCTTCAACGCGCAGCGCTTCCTCTTTCCCTTCCAGATACTGGTCATAATTGCCCGGCCAGGAGACCAGCTTACCGCGGTCGAGATCGACAATTCGCGTCGCCATGTTGCGAATAAACGAACGGTCATGCGAGATAAACACGATGCTGCCGCTGAAGTTCTTCAGGAAAGTTTCCAGCCAGTCGATGGTTTCGATATCGAGGTGGTTCGTCGGCTCATCCAGCATCAGTACGCGCGGATTGCTGACCAGCGCCCGGCCGAGCGCCGCTTTACGCAGCCAGCCACCCGACAGCGATGAAAGTTCGGTATCAGGCTGCAGACCAATCTGCTCCAGCACATCATTGATACGGCTTTCCAGCTGCCACAAATTCTGGTGGTCAAGAATGCTTTGCAGACGTGCCATCTCATTGAGGTTTTTATCGCTGGGATCTTCCATCACCACATGGGAAATGGCGTGATAAGCCTTGAGATGTTCGGCCTGCTCTTCCACGCCTTCGGCGACGAAGTCATACACTGAACCGGTAATATTGCGCGGCGGGTCCTGCTGCAGACGCGCAACAACCAAATCGGTTTCATAGACGATGCGGCCATCATCCAGCGGCTGTTCGCCGTTGATGATCTTCATCAGAGTCGATTTACCGGCACCGTTACGGCCCACCAGACAGACGCGTTCGTTCTCTTCGATGTGCAGTTCGGTATTGTCTAACAGCGGCGCATCGCTGAAGGAGAGATAAGCGCCGTGGATACTGATTAATGACATGTAAACTTATTCCTTACCGACGTGAGTGATCAGCCAGCAGTTGTGAATTTGACGGTTACGCGCGAAGTCCTGCGACTGAGTTTTTTGGGTAATGTCCTGCGCCTGCAGGCCCAACGCCTTCAGACCATCCATATCCATTTTGAAACCATGTTTGTTGTTGGAGAACATGATGGTGCCGCCGCGACGTAGCAGACGCTTCAGGTTGCGCATCAGCATCATGTGATCGCGCTGAACGTCGAAGCTCTCTTCCATACGTTTTGAGTTTGAGAAGGTCGGCGGATCGATAAAGATCAGATCAAAATTCTCATCGCTTTCGTTCAGCCAGCTCAGGCAATCCGCCTGCATC
This sequence comes from Pantoea sp. UYEF8, assembly GCF_040546285.1. NCBI lineage: Bacteria > Pseudomonadati > Pseudomonadota > Gammaproteobacteria > Enterobacterales > Erwiniaceae > Pantoea > Pantoea sp. UYEF8. Next base: position 269,560 of record NZ_JBEPNM010000001.1, read on the forward strand.
AGGCGATGCTGACGACCGGTCAGGCCGTTCAGACGTAAATTGCGCTCCGCCCACTCCAGATAGGTACGCGACATATCCACCGTGGTGGTTGAACGCGCCCCGCCAAGGCCGGCATGCACGCTGGCGGTGCCGGTATAGGCAAACAGGTTGAGGAAATCTTTCCCCTGACTCATCTGACCCAGCATTTTGCGCGCAATTCGGTGATCAAGAAACAGACCGGTGTCGAGATAATCAGTCAGGTTGACCCAGAAACGCGCATTAAACTCTTTGACCTCAAAATAGTCGCCCTTCTCGCTCAGCTTCTGATACTGCGCTTTGCCTTTCTGGCGTTCACGCGTTTTCAGGATCAGGCGGTCGGCGGGCAGTTCGAGCACGGTGAGCGTCGCACTGATCACATCGAACAGGCGCTGGCGCGCTTTGTTCGGATCGATGGTTTTCGGCGGCGCATATTCCTGAATGATCACCCAATCAGCGTAGCGATCGACCGCCACGTTGTAGTCAGGCAGATCGGCATCATAGATGCGGTAACACTCAATGCCTTCCTGCCGCGCCCACTTCTCCAGCTTCTTCAGATTTTTACGCAGGCGGTTGGCATAATCTTCCGCAATCTGGCCGGCGCTTTCACCGCTGTTGACCGACAACTGATAATTTTTCTGTACGCAATCCAGCGGACCGTTTTTCGCTTTGAACTGGCGATCGGCGCGCAGTTGCAGACAGCTCAGCAGTTCCGGCGAGGCGCTGAACAGTGACAGGTTCCAGCCGCCAAAGTGCAGCTTCATCAGGCGTCCGAGCTGGCTGTGCAGCGCAATCAGCGCCGGCTCGCTCTCCAGACGTTCACCGTAAGGCGGGTTGCTCAGCACCGTGCCGTGGATCAGCGGATCGACCGGATTGGTCAGCTTCAGCAGATCCTGCTGGGCGAAGGTAAAGAGTTCGAAGACGCCAGCGCGACGGGCATTGGCCTGCGCCCATTCCAGCACCCGACCATTGTTGTCATAGCCGAAGAAGCGTGCCTGAGTCGCCGCCGTGCCGTTACGGGCGCGGGTCTGCGCTTCGGTTTTCACTTCCTGCCACAGCGCGGCGTTAAACTGACTCCATGCGGTGAAGCCCCAGTGCTTACGCAACAGGCCCGGCGCGCGATCGCAGGCGATCAGTGCTGCTTCGATCAGCAATGTGCCCGATCCGCACATCGGATCGATCAGCGGCGTGGTTGGCTGCCAGCCTGAGCGCAACACGATCGCCGCAGCCAGGTTCTCTTTCAGCGGTGCCTGTCCGGTCTGCTGGCGGTAGCCGCGCTGATGCAGCGCACTGCCGCTCAGATCCAGCGCAATACTGGCGCGATCGTCGTTCAGCCAGACGTTAATCCGGATATCCGCCTGTTCGCGATCCACATTCGGGCGCTCCAGATTCTGGCGGGTAAAGCTGTCGACAATGGCGTCTTTAACTTTCAGGGCGCCGAACTGGCTGTTGCGAATCGAATCATTGGTTCCACTGAAGTGCACCACAAAGGTTTTGTCGCTGCCGAACATCGTTGGCCAGTCAACACTTTGCACACCCAGATAAAGATCCAGATCGCTGTAGACGCCAAACTCTCCCAGCGGCAGCAGGATGCGGGAGGCTAAACGGCTCCACATCAGGCTTTGATACATTACGCGCTCATCGGCCTGGTAGTGAACACCGCCCTGCACCACCTGCAAATCCTGCGCGCCCAGCGCGTCCAGCTCACTTTTTAACAGCTCTTCGAGCCCACGCGCCGTGCTGGCAAACAGAGAATTCATATCGTCACTTTTTAACTCTTGAGAAAATTGTTGCGCATTATAGCGAATCGGAGACCTATGTCATAAAGTTAGCTACTTTTGTCTTGCGCGCCTGGTTTCAAGGAGATCACCATGATTACGCTTTCCCGCCTGTTTATTCATCCTGTGAAGTCGATGCGGGGATTGCAACTGTCGCATGCGCAGGTCTCAGACAGCGGACTGGCGTTTGATCGCCTGTTCATGGTGACTGAACCTGATGGAACCTTTATTACCGCGCGACAATACCCGGAGATGGTCCGTTTCACGCCGGCGATTCTGCCGGATGGCCTGCTGCTGCTGGCGCCGGACGGCACTCACACAAGCGTTGGCTTCAGCGATTTCAACGGGCAGTATCATCCGACCGAAGTCTGGGGCAACCATTTCACCGCTCGTATTGCGCCAGATGCGATCAATCAGTGGCTCAGTCAGTTCTTTCCGCGCGAGGTGCAGCTGCGCTGGGTCGGCCCGCAACCCACCCGGCGGGTTAAAAATTTCGCCTCGGTGCCGCTCAGCTTTGCCGATGGCTTCCCGTTCCTGCTGGTCAACAGTGCCTCGTTAGCCGATCTGCAACAGCGCTGCCCGGCCAGTGTGCGTGTCGAACAGTTTCGGCCGAACCTGGTCATCAGCGGTGCCGCAGCCTGGGAAGAAGATGGCTGGGCGGAGATTCAGATTGGCGAGGTGTTATTCGAGGTCACCAAACCGTGCAGCCGCTGCGTGTTCACCACCGTCAGCCCGGAGACCGGAAATAAACATCCGGCCGGCCAGCCACTGGCGACATTGCAGGGCTTTCGCAGTGCGCAGGACGGCAGTGGCGACATCGATTTCGGTCTGAATTTAATTGCCCGTAATTCGGGCGTGGTTCGCGCCGGCGATACGGTTACCGTTATTAAACGACGTTCGCCGCGTGTTTACGGAGCAGGTGAGGTGGTTCAGACGCTGCAACCCCGGCAGCAGGCGCCGTCGGCCGTCAATATTACCTTTCAGGGTCAGACCTTCACCGGTGATAATCAGCAGGTGCTGCTGGAACAGCTGGAGATGCAGGGATTCCGCATACCTTACTCCTGTCGGGCAGGATTATGTGGCAGTTGTAAACTCAGGCTGGTCGCGGGTGAGGTAAAGGCCCTGAAGCAAAGCGCCATTGGTCAGGATGGCACTCTGTTGAGTTGCAGCTGTATTCCGGCAGGCGATGTGGAACTGAACTGATTACACCGCGCGGGCGTAGCGCGGCATAATATCCTGACAGTAAGGTTGCAGGCGGTCGTTCATCACTTTGATGGCATCGCCAAGCACCATCGCTTTGCCCGCCAGCGTCAGTCCGGGCTGAGCCAGCAAACAGAGCGCAGCGTTATCCCCCTTCTCTACCACCAGCAGTCGTGCCTGCTCGCCATTTTCCGCCAGCGTAACCTGCACCATCTCACCGACATTCGGCCGCAGGGCCGGCGCATAAGAGGAAAAGTGCCAGCTTTTCGGCATCAGCGGTTTCAGGAATCGTGCCGCCACCAGCGCATTTAACACCAGCTCAGCGCGGTGCTGGCTGCTTAACTTACACTGACGACAGGTCTCTTCGAAGGTGAAATAGAGCGCAGCATCATCGACACAAAAGCCGGTTTCATTAAACGCGTCCGGGGTGAGCATTTTGCGGGAAAAGCGGGAACGAAAAAGCATACCGTCAGCCAGGTCGAGCATCATTCGGTCGTGGCTGGCATCAAAATACCAACGCCAGTTATCATCAGGTTTGATTTTCATAGTGTGCCCTGTATTTACCGCTGCGCCAAAAATCACGCAAAATTCAGCGAAAAATGAAACATAAGGAAAAGCTGAAAATTCGTGCAACAGGCCAAAATATAAACGAGCCGGAAGGATAAATAAACCCCCCGGCTTACGATTGTGAGAAATGTCTTAGAGATACGTGACGATATCTTTAATTAATCCTGGCCCCTGATAAATAAAGCCGGAATAAATCTGCACCAGCGTGGCACCCGCTGCGATCTTTTCGCGCGCTGCGGTCAGAGAATCGATCCCGCCTACACCAATAATTGGCAGTTGCCCCTTCAGCTCCTGAGACAGGCGCCGAATCACCTCGGTGCTGCGCGACTGGACCGGACGCCCACTCAGCCCACCGGCTTCTTCAGCATATTTAAGGCCACTCACCAGTGAACGATCGAGGGTGGTATTGGTAGCAATGACGCCATCAATCTGGTGCCGGATTAAACTGTCAGCGACCTGAATTAACTCCTCTTCGGTGAGATCAGGCGCGATTTTTACCGCCACCGGAACATATTTTAAGTGACGTTGTTCCAGCTCTTTTTGTTTTTGTTTGATTGAAACCAGCAGATCGTCCAGCGCTTCGCCATATTGCAGTGAACGTAATCCCGGGGTGTTCGGCGAGGAGATATTGATCGCAATATAACCGGCATGGGCATAGACCTTTTCCATGCAGATCAGATAGTCCTCTTTGCCCTGCTCGACCGGCGTATCTTTATTTTTACCAATATTGATCCCCAGTACGCCTTTAAAACGCGCTTTTTTCACGTTTTCGACCAGGTGATCAACGCCGAGATTATTGAACCCCATGCGATTAATAATGCCGCCCGCTTCGACTAACCGAAACATCCGCGGTTTGTCATTGCCCAGCTGGGCACGTGGCGTCACAGTACCGACCTCAACGAAACCGAAGCCCATCGCGCCAAAGGCATCGATACATTCGGCATTTTTATCCAGACCTGCCGCCAGGCCAAGGGCGTTATCAAAGGTTAATCCCATGCAGGTTACCGGACGCGACGGCAGCTTCTGGCGGAATAACCCTTCCAGCGGTGTGCCGCTCATAAAACGCAGTTGCTGAAAGGTGAGTTCGTGCGCGCGCTCGGGGTCGAGTTTGAACAGCGCCGGTCGGACGATAGGATAAAACATGCACTCTCCTGAAGGACGGAAGCAATCGTGAAAGTCGGTGCACGGGAAAATGTGCGCCAGAATGGTAAAGTGCTCTGGCGCAAAAGTAAATCGAACGGCGAGGATGGGGAAAAATATCTGAAGCTGAGTTGATCTTACCCCACGGAATCGTTTACGGGGTCGATTCGGGCGTGTGCAGGAAACAGGTATTCACGCAGAATACCGCGACGCAGCATGATGCCAAAAATGCCGATACAGACGAATGCTTCCGCCAGCACCATCGACCAGGCGGCACCTATCGCCCCATACTGCCACGCCAGCAGGCAGCAAAGCGGCACGTTAATTACCCCGGCCGCCATCATCACCAGCATACGCTGGCGCGCCAGGCCATGCGGGATCAGGATCTGCAAACCGGCCGGATAAGAGATATTACCGAACAGGAAGCAGAGCACGAACACCCGCAGCACATCCGCCGACGGCATAAAAGCTTTACCCAGCAGTAGCGATACCACCTGATCGGCAAACAGCCAGGTAAATATCACAATCGACAGGCTGAGAGAAAAAGAGAGCAGCAAACTTTTGCGGGTTGCGGCAATCGCTGCGCGCTTATCGCGTCCAAACAGGTGGCTGACGCGTGGAAAGAAGGCGCTGCCGATCTGTTCCGGCACCGAGTTCGCTGCTTTACGCAGGCGGTCTGCCCCATTGTAGATACCGACCATATAGTGCGAGGTAAACGACGCGAGGATCACCACATTGACGCTGTTAAACAGATTGGCCCCGGCGATAGCGATAAACACATCCATGCTGTCAGTGATGCGCTGTTTGATTTCGCGTGGCTCAAAGCGATAACGGCCAATCACCTTCATCTCCAGTACAAACTTCAGGGTGATGGCCGCACTGATAATCGAAACGGCACCCGGGATCAGGGCAGCCAGCCAGGTATCCTCAGGCGTTTTGACCAGCAAAAAGGTCAGCGGGATAGCGCAGAAGTTACCAAAGGTGGCAATCACCGCCGTTTTGCCGAGCTTCTCAAAGCCCTGCATCAGCCAGCCAAACGAAAACAGCGAGCCGATCAGCGTGGTGCAGTTGGCAAGGATAATAAAGAACAGCGGATGCCAGGCCGGGTTAAACCAGGTGGCCGTCAACAAGGTGCCGCTGGTCAGCACCAGCAGCATCAGTTTGGCATTGAAGGTCGACCAGAACAGCTGACTGACCCGCGCTTTGTCATCACGATGGTGAGCAATATCTTTGGTGGTAAAGACGTTGAACCCCCAGTCGGAGATGGTGCTGCAATAGAGCACGCAGGCAATCGCCAGCGCCAGGGTCCCCATCTGCTCGACGCCGAGAATACGCGCCAGATAAGGCAAGGTCGCCAGCGGAAACAGAAACGAAGCGCCGCGGTAGGCCAGCAGTGAGAAGATATTAATAATCAGACTTTTATCAAGAACTTTTGCCATGTCGCAACAACCTTATACACATTGCATGTCTCACCTTCTCATTTCGCTAAGGCATAAACAATATCGCTAAACACTTTTCAGAATCAGGCTGCGCGGTTAATTTCTTTTTTGACCTTATAACTCTGCAACGCAATAAACAGATCCGGTTGATTAAACAGCAACCACTCTTTAAAGTTCTGCGCTTTCACCTCACGCCCCATAAAACGAATGGCATTACGCACATATTCCGGCACCGGCGTCTGATTATACAGTGATAAATAGATCATCAGGCGGAACGAATGGGTTAAATAGGCTTTCTCCAGCGTCGTGCGCCACTCTGTTTTAGCCTGGGAGCTATTCAGCGTATTGTAGGCATGCATAAAGGCGTCATAGCGCTGAAAGAAAAACTCATCGCCTTTGGTACTGTTTGTCAGTGAGCCGCTGCGAATACGCTGCTTATAATAAACCTGACGGCTGACCCATGCCTGCTGACATTTCATAAACACCGACAGCGTGAAATTATGATCTTCATGTATCCGGCGAACGAAGCGTAATTTATGCTGCTCTATCACGCTTTTTCTCAGCACGTAGTTCCAGACCGCCGAGGTATAGCTGCCGTTACGCAGCAGGCGCATAAAGACTTCCTGCGGCGGCTGCACACCAAACTGGTCATGCTTAACTTTGGGTGAGGTGACGTCGATATGGCCATCTTCGTAGACGCAGGAATTAAAGCAGAACAGGTCGGTGCGGGGATGTTTCTCTACGACGCTGGCCAGTTCCGCCACCAGCCCATCGACGACCACATCATCCGGATCACAGAAGAACAGGAACTCGCCCTGAGCCAGCGCAATACCGGTGTCACGAGCATTGCCGAGCCCGCCGTTTTCAATGGTGATAACTTTTACCTGAGAAAGATGCGCATAATTCTGTTCAATCAGGGCCAGTGTTCCATCGGTTGATCCATCATTAACGATGATTATTTCATTGGGCGCTTTTACCTGGCGCAATAATGAATCAACGCACTCCACAATATATTTTTCAACGTTGTAAGTCGGAATAATCACCGATAACAGGATGTCAGACATAGGCAATTCTCTGCTGTTAGAAAATGACAATACGATTCACCTGCCTGATGCAGGTCCAGACCAGAGGCGAAACGTCGGAAAAGGAATAGTCGTTATTATGGCTGCTTACTTTGAGCCTGATTATCTTAAACCGGTTAAGCCGATAAAGACCAGTCGGGAAAAAAAGGCTGCAGTGGTCAGGTGACTCTCACTGTTAAATAAGTTGCATCTATAGTCCGGCACGACGATAAAACGGTTGAGGATTGATTTAATTTCCCGGCAAAAAGCAGCGGTAACCAGAATCCGGAAAATGTAAGCGAATACCTGAAAGCGTTAATATCTTCAACATTACATTCTGTTCGTTTCAGTGACGTTTCTGCAATTAATCTGAGCCCCACTCCCTGCCACGCCCTGGGAGGGGTTGATTTTATATCGCTTTTCCTGATTTCTGCCCCTGCCGCTACGTTTTTTGCGCGGCTCACCATAATAAGAATGTTTAAGCAATCAGCCAGCGGATGATTTACTGGCGACGGCTCGCTTATTTTGTGATCTCGCATCATCACCTTTAATGAGTGATCGGACGAACCGCCCGAATTTTAAGAATTATCGGAAGCCGCTTTATCACGGCTTATTGCTTAACCCGCCTATTTGCAGATTTCACTTTTAGATTGCCAGATAAATCATTTAAGCCCACTCCCCTGCTCTGACAGTATGAAGGCATAAGTTCTCAACATTAGATAATCAATAACTTTTAGTTATAAGGAGTGATGATGCGAGTTATTACGCTGGCAGGCAGCCCACGGTTTCCTTCACGCTCAACGTCGTTATTGACGCTGTGTCAGCACAAACTGGAAGCACGGGGTATCGAAGTCATTCCGTGGAACATTCATAACTTCCAGCCGGACGATCTGATCAATGCGCGTTTTGACGCCCCGGCGCTGCTGGCGTTACGCGAAGATCTGGCCGCCGCGGATGGTCTGATTGTGGCGACGCCAATCTATAAAGCCTCTTTTTCTGGTGCACTCAAAACCCTGCTTGATCTGCTGCCGGAACGCGCACTGGAGCACAAGGTGGTGTTGCCTTTAGCCAGCGGCGGCAGTGCCGGCCACATGCTGGCCCTTGACTACGCCCTTAAGCCGGTGCTTAACGCGCTGAAAGCGCAGGAGATTCTTCACGGCGTGTATGCCGAAGATAACCAGATTCATCATTACGATCGTCAGCCAGAGTTACAGGACTCGCTGGCACAGCGCCTTGACGACGCGGTAGCTGCGTTCTGGCTGGCGCTGACCCGTCATCATCATCCCGTTGCACAAGCGGTATAAAGGAGCAGTTCGATGAAACAGAGGTTCGCTAAGTGGCTGACGGCGGGATTATTACTGGCTGGCCTGCAGGCGCAGGCTGCTGAGCCCGATCCAGCGCAAATTCGTATCGGTTATCAAAAAGGGTCAGTCAGTATGGTGCTGGCAAAATCGCACCAGCTATTAGAGAAGCGTTTTCCGCACACCAAAATTCAGTGGATTGAATTTCCGGCCGGTCCACAGATGCTGGAAGCGCTGAATGTGAACAGTATCGATCTCGGCAGCACCGGCGATCTTCCGCCGCTGTTCGCCCAGGCGGCGGGCGCAGATTTACTCTATGTCGGCTCCGAACCGCCCAAGCCGCAGGCTGAAGTGATTCTGGTACCGAAAACCAGCACGCTGCAACAGGTAGCGGATCTGAAAGGCAAGAAAGTCGCTTTTCAGAAAGGCTCCAGCTCGCACAATTTACTGTTGCGAGCCCTGCAGCAGGCTGGTCTGAGCTTTAAAGATATCACCCCGGTTTATCTTACCCCCGCGGATGCACGCGCCGCGTTTCAGCAGGGAAATGTTGATGCCTGGGCGATCTGGGATCCCTATTACTCGTCGGTGCTGTTACAGGGCAATTCCCGGGTGCTGGTTGATGGCAGCAAACTCAATCTGACCGGCTCGTTCTATTTAGCCACCCGCAGTTATGCCGAGGCGCACGGTGCATTCATTCAGCAGGTGCTGGACACCTTTAGTGCAGCCGATGCGCTGACCGTCAGCCAGCGGCCACAGAGTATTACGCTGTTAGCGCAGGCGATAGGCTTACCCGAGCCGGTGATCGCCAATCATCTGCTGCCAGTGAAAGTGTCGATTCGCGATCGCATCTGGCAACCGCATACCGTGACTCAATAAGGAGCAAAAAATGGTATCCATATTCTGGTTTCTGCCAACCCATGGCGACGGCCACTATCTTGGCACCGCAGAAGGCGCACGTCCGGTGGATCACGCCTATCTGCAACAGGTGGCGCAGGCAGCCGACCGTCTCGGCTTTGGCGGCGTACTGATCCCGACCGGCCGATCCTGTGAAGATGCCTGGCTGGTTGCCGCGTCATTGATCCCGGTGACACAGCGCCTGCGTTTTCTGGTGGCTTTACGGCCTGGCGTGATTTCGCCGACCCAGGCGGCGCGTCAGGCGGCAACGCTGGATCGCTTATCCAACGGTCGCGCGCTGTTTAATCTGGTGACCGGCGGCGATCCGGAAGAGCTGGCGGGCGACGGGGTGTTCCTCGATCACCGTGAGCGCTACGCCGAGTCAGCTGAATTTACCCGCGTATGGCGTCGGTTGCTGGAGGGCGAAACGGTCGATTACGAAGGCAAGCACGTTAAGGTGCGCGGTGCCCGCCTGATGTTTAAACCGGTACAGCAACCGCGTCCGCCGTTGTGGTTTGGTGGCTCGTCTGAACCGGCTCAGGATCTGGCAGCTGAACAGGTCGATGTCTATCTTACCTGGGGTGAACCACCGGCTCTGGTGAAAGAGAAAATCGACCAGGTCCGTGCGAAAGCCGCCGCGCAGGGACGTACGGTACGTTTCGGTATTCGTCTGCACGTGATCGTGCGTGAAACCAATGAAGAAGCCTGGCAGGCGGCCGACAAACTGATCGCCAACGTGGACGATGCCACCATCGCCAAAGCGCAGGCGGCGTTTCAGCGAGCAGATTCGGTCGGGCAGCGTCGGATGGCGGCGCTACACGGCGGACGGCGCGACAAGCTGGAAATCAGTCCGAACCTGTGGGCTGGCGTCGGCCTGGTGCGCAGCGGCGCAGGGACCGCGCTGGTCGGCGATGGCCCCACGGTCGCCGCGCGGATTAAAGAGTATGAAGCGCTGGGTATTGAAACCTTCATTTTGTCCGGCTATCCACACCTGGAAGAAGCTTATCGGGTTGGCGAGTTGCTGTTCCCGCATCTCGATCTGCAGGTTCCGCTGGTGCCACAGCCGCGCGTAGTGCAGGCACACGGAGAAGCGGTCGCCAACGATTTTACCCCTGAGAAAAAAGTCGCCCGCGGCTGAGGAGAACATCATGGCCAGAACAGGTAAACGTCTCGCCGATACGCTGGTGCCGTGGGTGCTGCCAGCTCTACTGGTGGTGGCGTGGCAGATCGCCTCGCAAACCGGCTGGTTATCGACCCGCATTTTGCCGGCGCCTGAAAAAATAGTGACCACGTTCTGGCAGCTGGCCGCCAGCGGTGAACTGTGGCAACACCTGGCGATCAGTAGCTGGCGGGCACTGATTGGTTTCAGCATCGGCGGATCGATTGGTCTGCTGCTGGGGCTGATCACCGGCACCTCCCGCACCGGCGAGCGGCTGCTGGATACCTCGGTTCAGATGTTACGTAACGTTCCCCATCTGGCGCTGATCCCGCTGGTCATTCTGTGGTTCGGTATTGATGAGTCGGCCAAAATCTTCCTGGTGGCGCTCGGCACGCTGTTTCCGATCTACCTGAATACCTACCACGGCATTCGTAACATCGATCGCGGACTGGTGGAGATGGCCCGCAGCTATGGCCTCACCGGCTGGAGCCTGTTTATTCAGGTGATCCTGCCCGGTGCGCTACCGAACATCATGGTCGGCGTTCGTTTCGCGCTCGGCCTGATGTGGCTGACGTTGATCGTGGCAGAAACCATTTCGGCAAATTCGGGCATCGGCTATCTGGCGATGAATGCGCGTGAATTTTTGCAGACCGATGTGGTGGTGGTCGCCATCATTCTGTATGCCCTGCTCGGTAAACTGGCTGATGTCGCCGCGTTGTTGCTGGAACGCGTCTGGCTGCGCTGGCATCCGGCTTATCAACTGAAGGAGGAGAACGCATGAGTCAGACCCTTTCCCCGGCGCGCCTCAATGCGGGCACCCCGGTTGGCGTTAACAACGTCAGCAAGCAGTATGGCAACCGTACCATTCTGAAGAACATCGACCTGCATATTCCGTCAGGTCAGTTCGTGGCGGTGGTTGGCCGCAGCGGCTGCGGCAAAAGTACCCTGCTGCGCCTGCTGGCCGGGCTGGAGCAGACTTCCAGCGGCCAGCTACTGGCGGGCAATGCGCCGTTACAGTCGGCACGTGACGATACCCGCCTGATGTTTCAGGACGCGCGGCTGCTGCCGTGGAAAAAGGTGATTGATAATGTCGGCCTCGGGCTAAAAGGCAACGCCTGGCGCAGTGCGGCACAGGAGGCGCTGGCGGCGGTCGGGCTTGCCGATCGGGCCAGTGAGTGGCCGGCTACTCTCTCAGGCGGACAGAAACAGCGGGTAGCGCTGGCCAGAGCGCTGATTCATCGGCCGGGTTTGCTGCTGCTGGATGAGCCACTGGGTGCGCTGGATGCCCTGACCCGCATCGAAATGCAGGAACTGATTGAATCGCTGTGGCAGCAGCATCATTTCACGGTACTGCTGGTCACCCATGATGTGAGTGAAGCGGTGGCGATGGCCGATCGGGTGCTATTGATTGAAGAAGGCGAGATTGGTCTGGATCTGCTGGTTGATTTACCGCGTCCCAGAAGGCGCGGATCGCCGCGGCTGGCAGAATTAGAGGCGGAAGTGCTGGATCGGGTAATGCGACGCACCGCACCCTCGCAACCGGTCCGTGTCGCGCGACAGCGTTAAAAAAAACGGCGGAGCCCGACTGGCACTCCGCCGTTCTGCTATCAGGCGTTCAGCGCCCGGGTGATCTTCTCGTAGAGATCGCCCGACAACTTCTCCAGCCCTTTCAGCTGTTCCAGTGCCTCGCGCATCATCGCCTGACGATCGTCGTCATAGCGTTTCAGTCGAATCAATGGCTCGACCATCCGCGCCGCAACCTGCGGGTTACGGGTGTTCAGATCGATCAGCATCTCCACCAGGAATTTATAGCCGCTGCCATCTTTGGCATGGAACGCAGCCGGGTTAGCGGAGGCAAAGGCACCCACCAGCGAGCGTACCCGGTTAGGGTTGCTCATGCTGAAGGAGCGGTGGTTAAGTAACTGACGCACATTACGCAGCACATTGGCCGCCGGACTGGTGGCCTGCAGCACAAACCACTTGTCCATCACCAGACCATCCTGATGCCAGCGCTCATCGTAGGCCGCCAGCAGCGCATCGCGGCACGGCAGCTGCGCCGCTACCGCTGCGGAGAGTGCCGCCAGCGAATCGGTCATGTTGGTCGCCTGGTGATACTGCACCTGCACCAGCTTGTCCGCCAGTTGCGCATCGCCAAAGGCCAGATAGGTCAGGCAGATATTTTTCAGGCTGCGCTGACCAATCGCGTCATGCTCAACCCGGTATTCACTCTGCTGATTGGCGTTATAGATCGCAAAGAACTCGTCAGCCAGCTCGCGCGCCAGGGTGCGCTGCAGTGCGTCACGTACCAGCGCAATCGCCTGTGGATCGATGACATCGAACAGTTCGGCGATCTCATTTTCAGTCGGCAACGTCAGAATCAGCGCGGTCAGCGCCGGATCGCAGTCGGCATCGAGCAGTACTGCGCGGAACGCGTCTGCCACATGCAGCGGCAGTGACAGATGCTGCCCCTGCTGATAGCGCGCCACGTTGAGACGGATATAGGTTGCCAGCAGGCTCTGTGCTGCATCCCAGCGTGAAAAATCGTTACGCGCATGACGCATCAGGAAGGTGAGCTGCGCATCGCTCCATTTGTAATCGAGCTTCACCGGCGCAGAGAATTCACGCAGCAGCGACGGCACCGGCTGGAAGTAGACATTATCGAAAATGAAGGACTGGAACTCCTCGGTGACGTTCAGCACGTGATGCACCGGGTGGCCGTTGTGCTGCAGCGGAATCACCTGCCCTTCGTTATCATACAGCTCGATATCGAGCGGGATATGCAGCGGCAGTTTCTCTTTCTGATCGGCGGTCGCAGGCGTGTGCTGCGTGACGTGCAGCGTGTATTGCTCCAGCTCCGGGTTGTAATCATCGCGTACCGTCAGCACTGGCGTACCGGACTGGCTGTACCAGCGGCGGAACTGTGACAGATCCACGTTGGAGGCATCTTCCATTGCCTGCACGAAGTCATCGCAGGTGGCCGCACTGCCGTCGTGACGATCAAAATAGAGCTGCATTCCCTTCTGGAAATTAGCCTCGCCCAACAGGGTGTGCAGCATCCGGATCACTTCCGATCCTTTTTCATACACGGTAAGGGTGTAGAAATTATTCATTTCAATCACCTGATCCGGGCGGATCGGGTGAGCCATCGGACTGGCATCTTCAGCAAACTGCGCGCCACGCACGATACGCACGTTGTCGATGCGATTAACGGCACGTGAACCGAGGTCAGAACTGAACTCCTGATCGCGGAACACCGTCAGCCCCTCTTTCAGGCTGAGCTGGAACCAGTCACGACAGGTGACACGGTTGCCGGTCCAGTTATGAAAATATTCGTGGCCGATCACCGCTTCAATACCGAGATAATCTTTATCTGTGGCGGTTTCCGCTTTCGCCAGCACATATTTGGCGTTAAAGACGTTCAGGCCTTTGTTTTCCATCGCGCCCATGTTGAAGAAGTCGACCGCCACGATCATAAAGATGTCGAGGTCGTATTCGAGACCGAAACGCTCCTCATCCCACTTCATGCTGTTTTTCAGCGAGGTCATCGCCCAGTCGGCGCGGTCGAGATTGCCACGATCGACAAAAATCTCCAGCGCCACATCACGGCCGGAACGGGTGGTGAAACTGTCGCGCAGCACGTCGAAGTCTCCCGCCACCAACGCAAACAGGTAGCAAGGTTTCGGGAACGGGTCCTGCCATTTGACCCAGCTACGGCCCTGCTCATCACGTCCACTGTCGACGCGGTTACCGTTTGACAGCAGGTAAGGATAGCGTTCGCCGTCGGCAAAAATGGTGGTGGTGAAACGCGCCAGCACATCCGGGCGATCCAGATACCAGGTAATATGACGGAAGCCTTCAGCCTCACATTGAGTGCATAGCGCCTCGCCTGATTTGTATAACCCTTCCAGCGCCGTGTTCTGATCCGGATGAATATCGTTGATGATTTTCAGCGTGAAACTTTCTGGCAGCTGGCTGAGCACCAGCGCACCGTTCTGCTGGCGATAATCCGTCCAGGGTTGTCCATCCACCTCAAGCGCGATCAGCGTTAAATCTTCGCCATCCAGACGCAAATCAGCCTGGTTGTCACCGAGACGTTTAACCTGACTGATAGCCGTTACGCGGGTGGTCGACGCATCCAGTTCAAAGGTTAAGTCAATGTCAGTAATGGTGTAATCCGGCGCACGGTAATCGTGGCGATATTTAATTTGGGGCTGTTGCGTCATATTCCGTCTCGCGTTGTTATAAGTTTACCTGGCAAAGTCTAAGCTTGTTACTACAAGCTTGCCACGCACAATGCACGTAATGCGTGAAATGGCTACAATTTGTTAACAATGGCACAGATTGGCCTCGACCCACTACAGTGAAATATGCTGTGATTGGCGTTAATGACTGAATTATACTTCCGCGTCTTTAAGACTGTGTACAACACCGGGCTCTGCGCCACCGAACAGGATGCTGAAACGCGCCATGACAGGACATGCTTCCCCGATACTGACCTCGCTGCTCGATACGGACGCTTATAAGCTCCACATGCAGCAAGCCGTCTTCCACCGCTATCATGATGTCACGGTGGCGGCGGAGTTTCGCTGCCGCGGCGACGAACTGCTGGGCCTCTACGCTGATGAGATTCGTGACGAGATTCGCGCAATGCAAACGCTGGCGCTGACCGATGACGAATATCACTGGTTATCCCGCCTGCCCTTCTTTCAGCAGGATTACCTCAACTGGCTGCGCGATTTTCGCTACAACCCCGATCAGGTTGAGGTACGTAATCACCATGGCAAACTTGAACTGCGTATTCAGGGACCGTGGCGCGAAGTGATTTTGTGGGAGGTGCCGCTGCTGGCGCTGATCAGTGAAGTGGTGCATCGTCACCGCACCCCTGAGGTCACCACTCAGCAGGCGGTCGATCATCTGCAGCAGAAACTTGCCGACTTTACTCACCAGGTGGCCGATCTGGATATGTCACGCTTCCACCTGATGGATTTCGGCACCCGCCGTCGCTACTCGCAGGATGTACAGCAGGCGATAGTGGCGACGCTGAAACAGGATTTCCCGTGGCTGATCGGCACCAGCAACTACGATCTGGCGCGGCGCCTGACGCTGACGCCGGTCGGTACGCAGGCGCACGAGTGGTTCCAGGCGTTCCAGCAGATCAGCCCGGTACTGGCCAACAGCCAGCGCGCCGCGCTGCAGGCGTGGCTGGATGAATATGATGATCAGCTCGGCATCGCCCTGACCGACTGTATCGCTATGGATGCCTTCCTGCGTGATTTTGGTCCGGTGTTTGCCCGACGCTATCAGGGGCTGCGCCACGACTCCGGCGATCCGGTCGAATGGGGCGAGAAAGCCCTCGCCCACTATCAGAAGCTGGGTATCGACCCGCAAAGCAAAACGCTGGTCTTTTCCGACAATCTCAACCTCGACAAAGCGCTGGCGCTCTATCGCCATTTCGGTCAGCGTACCCGGGTCATTTTCGGCATTGGTACCCGCCTGACGTGTGATATCCCGGGCGTCACGCCACTGAATATTGTGATTAAGCTGGTGCAGTGCAACGGCAAACCGGTGGCGAAACTGTCCGACAGTCCGGGCAAAACCATTTGCCAGGATAAAGCCTTTGTCCGGGCTTTGCGTAAAGCCTTTGATCTGCCGCTGGTGAAAAAAGCGAGTTAAGCCACTTCTTATCGGGGCGTTGATGCGCCCCGCTTCTGCTGTAATAAATCGTCCATTCCGCCGGATTTTGCTTGTTTCCTGAAGACTCACAAGTAACATAGCAAAACCCCCGGTTCGGGGACCTTTTTACTCACTTCTTCTATATAGAGAGATATTTATGAGCGTTGTGCCTGTAGCGGACGTACTGCACGGTCGCGTCGCGGTTGACAGTGAAGTCACCGTACGTGGTTGGGTGCGTACCCGAAGAGATTCAAAAGCCGGTCTTTCCTTCATCGCCGTATATGACGGCTCCTGCTTTAATCCCGTTCAGGCAGTCGTCAATAATTCTCTGAATAATTATCAAGATGAAGTATTGCGTCTGACCACCGGCTGTTCCGTGATTGTCACCGGCACCGTGGTGGCCTCGCCCGGCCAGGGCCAGGCTTTTGAGATTCAGGCAACCCGTCTTGAGGTTGTTGGCTGGGTGGAAGATCCTGACAGCTACCCGATGGCGGCGAAACGTCATAGCATTGAGTATCTGCGTGAAGTGGCTCACCTGCGTCCACGTACCAATCTGATCGGTGCCGTCGCCCGCGTTCGTCATACTCTGGCGCAGGCGCTGCATCGCTTTTTCCATGAAAATGGTTATTTCTGGGTCTCCACCCCGCTGATTACCGCCTCGGATACTGAAGGTGCCGGTGAGATGTTCCGCGTCTCAACGCTGGATCTTGAAAACCTGCCGCGCAACGATCAGGGCAAAGTCGATTTCAGCGAAGATTTCTTTGGCAAGGAAGCGTTCCTGACCGTTTCTGGTCAGCTGAACGGCGAAACCTATGCCAGCGCCCTGTCAAAGATTTATACCTTTGGCCCGACCTTCCGCGCAGAAAACTCTAACACCAGCCGCCATCTGGCGGAGTTCTGGATGCTGGAGCCGGAAATCGCCTTCGCGTCGCTGGATGATGCAGCTGCGCTGGCGGAGGCGATGCTGAAGTATGTGTTCAACGCGGTGCTGGAAGAGCGTGCTGATGATATGGCGTTCTTTGCTGAGCGCGTTGATAAAGAAGCGGTTGAGCGCCTGCAGCGTTTCATCACTACCGACTTCGCCCAGGTCGACTACACCGACGCGGTTGAGATTCTGATCAACTGCGGTCAGAGCTTTGAGAATCCGGTGTCATGGGGTATCGATCTCTCCTCTGAGCATGAACGTTATCTGGCCGAGAAGCATTTTAAAGCGCCGGTGGTGGTGAAAAATTACCCGAAAGACATTAAAGCGTTTTATATGCGTCTGAACGACGACGGTAAAACCGTGGCGGCGATGGACGTACTGGCACCGGGCATCGGTGAAATTATCGGTGGTTCGCAGCGTGAAGAGCGTCTGGATGTTCTTGATGCACGCCTGCAGGAAATGGGTCTGAATAAAGAAGATTACTGGTGGTATCGTGACCTGCGTCGCTACGGTACCGTGCCACATTCTGGCTTTGGATTAGGTTTCGAACGTTTAATCGCCTATGTCACCGGCGTACAAAATGTAAGGGACGTTATCCCCTTCCCACGTACTCCACGTAATGCGAGCTTCTAACTTTCTGCATTAATTATAAGAAATTCATATATATAAAGAGGTCGGCACTGCCGGCCTTTTTTTATTTTTGTAAATTTTGAGTTCTCTCACAAAGTTCCGTGTTTTTTACATTTTGTAATACATATTTTCCTTTTGAAACCAGATTACGAGTTTCGTAGCATTTTCGAGGTAGAATTAAGGCTGGGGGGATGGAAAGATGCGTGCAGACACAGGAAGACACCAAACTTCTTTCAAGGTTCCCGTAAAGGTTTCTTGACGGCAGTGGCAGGTGTACAAATAACTCCAACGAGGGTAATGAATAATGATGAAGCGCAATATTCTTGCAGTGGTTATCCCTGCTCTGTTAGCCGCAGGCGCAGCAAACGCAGCCGAAATTTATAATAAAGACGGCAACAAACTGGACCTGTACGGTAAAGCCGTTGGCCTGCACTACTTCTCTGATAACGACGGCAACGATGGCGACAATACTTACGTTCGCTTCGGCTTCAAGGGTGAAACTCAGATTAACGACCAGCTGACCGGTTACGGCCAGTGGGAATACAACGTTCAGGCTAACAATTCTGAAGGCGATGATGCGCAAGACGGTAACAGAACCCGTCTGGGCTTTGCTGGTCTGAAATTCGGTGATGCTGGCTCAATCGACTACGGCCGTAACTACGGTGTGGTTTACGATGCAATCGGCTGGACCGATATGCTGCCAGAATTCGGTGGCGACTCAGGCTACTCAGATAACTTCATGAACGGTCGTAGCACCGGCCTGTTGACCTACCGCAACACCAACTTCTTTGGCCTGGTAGATGGCTGGGACTTTGCCGCTCAGTACCAGGGCAAAAACGAGCGTAGCGACCTGCGTCGTGCTAACGGCGACGGCTGGGGCTTATCAACCTCTTATACCTCACCAATTGGTCTGGGTATCGTGGGTGCCTATAGCAGCAGCGATCGTACTAACGACCAGGCTGCTGGCGCACGTACCACTATTACTCCTGCTGCTGGCGGCGATGGCGTCACCACTACCACAGGTCAGGGCGCGGGCAAACGTGCTGAGAACTGGGCAACCGCTATCAAGTATGATGCAAACAATGTTTACCTGGCTGCAATGTACGGTGAAACGCGTAACTCAACCCCAGTTACCGCTACCGGTACGCTGGCAAACGGTGACAAATTCTCTGTAGCGGGCTTTGCCAACAAAGCACAGAACATTGAACTGGTTGCACAGTATCAGTTCGACTTCGGTCTGCGTCCATCTATCGCCTACGTTCAGTCTAAAGGCAAAGATATCGAAGGCGTGGGCGATGCTGACCTGATCAAATACATTGATATCGGCGCAACCTACTACTTCAACAAAAACATGTCTACCTATGTGGACTATCAGATCAACCAGCTGGATGACGACAACCGTCTGGGTCTGAACACTGATGATACTGTAGCGGTTGGCCTGGTTTACCAGTTCTAATCTCGCTGTCAGAAGATGTTTAAAGACGGGGCCATCGGCCCCGTTTTTTTATGTCTGTTATCCGGTGATAACCTCTTTCTTCCACTCCTTTCCTCATTGGTGCTCCACTGACTGCGGTCAGAGCGGAAGCAGGCGCGCAAAATGTATCAATAAGTCTCGCAAACGGTTGGCTTTTGCCTGGCCTGACGCTAACCTGAGAACTCATTTTGCTAACGTTCCCGCTACTGGACCTGACTCATGTTTGAATCGATCTCTGCTGCACCCGCCGATCCCATTCTTGGGCTGGCCGATCTGTTTCGCGCTGACGACCGCCCTAACAAAATTAACCTGGGTATCGGCGTCTATAAAGACGAAACCGGCAAGACCCCGGTGCTGACCAGCGTTAAGAAAGCCGAACAGTACCTGCTGGAAAACGAAACCACCAAAAACTATCTCAGCATTGATGGTCTGGCTGATTTTGCACGCTGTACCCAGGCGCTGTTGTTTGGCAACCAGAGCACGCTGATTACCGCCGGTCGTGCGCGGACAGCACAAACCCCGGGCGGTACTGGTGCGCTGCGCGTTGCGGCGGATTTCCTTGCCACTCAGACCAGCGTGAAACGGGTATGGGTCAGCAATCCCAGCTGGCCGAACCACAAAAATGTGTTCAATGCTGCCGGTCTTGAGGTGTGTGAATACCAGTATTACGATGCGGAAAATCACACGCTCGATTTTGAAGGCCTGCTGGCGTCGCTGAAACAGGTACAGGCGGGCGACGTGGTGCTGTTCCACGGCTGCTGCCATAATCCAACCGGTATCGATCCAACGGCCGAACAGTGGCAGCAACTGGCGCAGCTGTCGCAGGCTGGCGGCTGGTTACCGTTGTTTGACTTTGCCTATCAGGGCTTCGCCCGTGGCCTTGAGGAAGATGCTGAAGGACTGCGTATTTTTGCCGCGTCGCATCAGGAACTGATTGTCGCCAGCTCTTATTCTAAGAACTTTGGTTTGTATAACGAGCGCGTCGGGGCCATTACGCTGGTGGCCGCTGATGCCAACGTGGCCGATACTGCCTTCAGTCAGGTGAAATACACTATCCGCGCCAACTATTCCAATCCGCCAGCTCACGGTGCGGCCGTGGTTGCCACCATCCTCGGTAATGATGCACTGCGTACCATCTGGGAGCAGGAGCTGTCAGACATGCGCCAGCGTATCCAGCGTATGCGCCAGCTGTTCGTCAATACCCTGGCAGAGAAAGGTGCGCAGCGTGACTTCAGCTTCATCATCCGGCAGAACGGGATGTTCTCATTTAGCGGCCTGACTAAAGATCAGGTAATTCGTCTGCGCGAAGAGTTTGCGGTCTATGCGGTTAATTCAGGACGGGTAAACGTTGCGGGCATGACGCCAGACAATATGTCGGCGCTGTGTGAGGCGATTGTCGCGGTGCTGTAATCGTGATGAAAAAATGGGCCAGCCGGCCCATTTTTTATTGCAGAAAAGGATTGCTGATCCGTTCACGCCCCAGCGTTGAAATCGGACCGTGTCCCGGCACGAAAGTCACATCATCGCCCAGCGGCAGTAATTTTGTCCGGATGGCATCAATTAGCTGCTGATGATCGCCCTGCGGGAAATCAGTGCGACCAACACCGCCGTTGAAAATCACATCACCTGAGATCAGTAAGCGTCCCAGACGATCAAAGAACACCACATGACCGGGCGAATGGCCCGGACAGTGCAATACTTCCAGCGAGACTAACCCTACCTGCACACTGTCACCCTCTTCCAGCCAGCGATCCGGCGTGAAAGGCGCACACTCTTCCAGCCCGAACATTCGGCTCTGCGTCGGAAGCGCTTCCAGCCAGAAGGCATCGCGTTTCTGCGGTCCGACGATGGGCACCTGATAAAACGCCGCGAGTTCGACCGCTGCACCGACATGATCGAGATGTCCATGGGTGAGCAGAATCTGCGCGGGTTTCAGTTTGTGTTGTTCCAGCGTTTGTTTGATACGTTCGGCATCACCGCCCGGATCGACCAGCGCCGACTCCCCGGTGGTATCGCACCAGATAACCGAGCAATTCTGAGCAAAGGCTGTAACAGGAATAATATGGTAATTCATAACGCTCCATGACCGGCTCACGCAGCGTTGCCGGCGTCGTTACCAGTGCCTGATCGGCCCGGTATCAATGTGCACAAAGTTGCTGCGAGGATAATATCCTACACCACCCGCGCGCAGAGATAACGCCGCTTTGCGTACATTGGCTAAGGTCACGCCTTCAATGTGAAAATCCATCGCCTGACCTTTGGTGTGGTAGCTGTGTTTCGCCACGCCAGGCCCGCTTTCACGCAACATATTATTAGTAGCCAGTGAGCGATAACCGGAAACCAATTGTACTGGCTTACGGGTTTCCAGCAGCGCCTGCAGACGGAAAATTTGGTCGAACAGATGGGGGTCGATGCTTTTCACTTTATTGGCGCGATAGTCACGGAAAAAATGATTTAAACGTGATAACTCATCCCTGTCGTAACTCTTACCATTAAAAAATTCAGTTTTAAGGGTTTCACCCGTGTGAAGGTTGTTAAGTGTTAATACCCGCGGGCGAGAAGTTGAAAGTGAAGCCCTTGCAGAAGCTGGCAATAATGCCAGTCCGGCGGCAGCACTTCCGCAAAGCAGTAGTTTGCGACGAAAAGAATCAATAGTAGACATTAACCGTATTACCTGAGAGTGAAGCCATAGAAATGTGCAAAAAGCGCACAGGCCGAACCATAACTTTCTCTCACAGAGGCGTCAACCCATCCCGGGTGGCTTTGTGCGGCGATCCCGGGCGGGATCGCCTTTTAATGAAGAATTTTGCTTACGGCGGCAGACGGCTAACGATTGAAAATCAATCACTAGAGCAGCAATTGCTCAGCCCGCTTTAACGCCTGGCTGCCTGAACGTGCCGTGTCATCATAATTGTAAATATCTGTTCGGAACTGTGGTTTGCCGTCGTCAGCGACCCAGGCGGTCAGATAATAGAGGTTGACCGGAATACGATGGCGAATCGGCACATAGCGGGTATCGCCCTCTTTCAGCGTGCTGGAGATACGGGAATCATTCCAGCCTGCATCCTGTAGCAACAGTCCGGCCAGTTCAGAGGCCTTGTTCACCCGCACACAGCCTGAGCTAAGCGCACGGATATCGCGCTGGAACAGATTATGATTCGGCGTGTCATGCAGATAGATAGCATCCGAACTCGGCATGTTGAATTTGTAGCGTCCCAGCGCGTTCATCTGACCTGGGGCCTGACGCAGGCGATACGGGAACGAGGAAGCGGACACCATGCTCCAGTCAATCATGCTGGGGTCAATCACCTCGGCATCCTCGCTCCAGCCTGACAGCAGGGTATAGCCATGTTTGTAGAGGTAGCCAGGATCCTGTTTGACCTTCGGAATAATATCTTTGCGCACCAGCGTGGTCGGCACGTTCCACGGTGGATTCAGCACCACGTTGTTGAGTGCGCTGCGCATCAGCGGCGTTTTACGGTCGGGACGCCCGACAATCACCCGTGATGACAAAATCTTGTTGCCGTTGTTGTAATAAATCAGTGAGTAGTTGGCGATGTTCACCATGATGCCGTTGTGCATATCATCCGGCAGCAGGCGCAGTCGCTGGATATTCAGCGCCAGCAGTGAGGCACGCATCTGTGGTGATACGTTAAGCCACTGACGCGTTCTGGCGCCGATAGCGCCGTCACCGTCCAGCCCCTGCCACTGCTGAAAACGCTTCACCGCTGCCACCAGCGTATTGTCGTAAACATTCGCGCTATTATTCGCATCCAGCGTCAGGCTTTGCACGTTACCCGGCGACTGCGGCGATGAAACAGGCAGATCGGTGACCGGCGTAGCCGACGGACTGACCACCACCGGCTGATCGCTGTGGCTGACCGGTACTGTTGAAACCGGAACCGCGTCCTCATCCGGTGCCGGCGCAGTGGTCTGAGCGGTCAGCATCCCGCTACGCTGCAGGATTTCACGTAACGCTGGCACATCATCACTCACCTGTCCCGGACGCAGGGTTTCGCTCCCCTTCAGCTGCGGCCATGGGCGTTTGTCGCTGAGCAATGTTTTGAGCGCAGCGTGCATCGGGCGATATTGCGGGTGCTGCGGTTCCAGTGAGGTAATAAATGCGCTGTCTGAACCAGCATTGACGGCGTTCTGCCACTGATTCACTACTGACACCGACGGCTGCGCCAGCTTATACGGCACGTTGCTGTAGAGCCAGGTTTCACCCTGGGTAGGCACGCTGGAGACAAACTGCAGATAGCCGAGCATCGCATCAGACAGCGTGACGTCACGAGCAAAGCCGGAAATCGCCGGATCGGTCAGACGTTCAACCCAGCGGGTAAACTGTGGCTGCACGCCAGAAAGCGCGGCTTCCGCCAGCTGCTGCTGAAATTTTTGCACCGCCTGGCGGTCCTGCCAGATCGGTTGCATATGACGTGACGCATACAGCGTGGCCAGTGAAGGCAGATAGAATGGCTGATCGGCGCTGGAGAAGGCCCGCCGGATACGTTGCTGACTGTCGGTGACTGACGTCGCCCCCTGCGTGATCCCCGGCATAGCGGCAATCACCGCGGCCTGTGGCAGTGTAAATGGAACCACGGTTAGCGCCAGCGCTAACAATGAAACAACACGATGATGTTTAAACGTATTTGCCAGCAACATCCCTGCCCCCTTATCTGTTCAACTGCGCAGCGTTCCCTGAAACTACTGCGACCGGGCTGCTTACTCATAATGTTGAGTATACAAACAAAAACGGCATTTGCCTCACGCGACAAATGCCGTTACCAGATTAACCAATGGTTCTGTTTTTGACTACGTTTCAGCCTGCGATTTTTCACCGGCTAAATCGGGCAGAGAATCGCTCTCATCCTGACGTCGGGTCGGTGAGGGATCGGCAGCGAAACCGCGCAGGCCAACCACATGCACATGCTCAGTGTTGTTAAACACCTTACGCACCAGCTTGTAAGTGGTGCCTTTCTCCGGACTGATATTTTCCGGCGCGGCGATCACCAGCTGCATTTCCAGTCGTTCACACAGCTCAAACAGCGTGGCGATGGAGCGCGCATCGAGACGCGCCGCTTCATCAAGGAACAGTAACCGGCAGGGGGAAATGTCTTTACCGCGCAGGCGGCGCGACTCCTCTTCCCAGCTCTGTACCACCATCACCAGAATCGACATCCCGGTACCGATCGCTTCACCGGTTGACAGTGCGCCACTTTCTGCACGCAGCCAGCCGTCTGATCCACGGTTAACTTCGACTTCCATCTCAAGATAATTGCGGTAGTCCAGCAGCTCCTCACCAATGGTCTGCGGCGTGCGCTGTCCCATATCGATGTGCGGATTGAGGCGCTGATAAAGCTTCGCCAGCGCCTCTGAGAAGGTCAGACGATTGCTGTTAAACAGATCCTGGTGCTGCTCATGCTCTTCCGACAGCGTATCCAGCAGCATCGCATGCGTCTCCCGCACGTTGACGTTGAGTCGCACGCTGCGCACCTGACCAAAGCTCACGGTTTGCAGGCCCTGGTTCAGCTGGCGGATACGGTTCTGCTCACGCTGAATGGTTTTGCGGATAATGTTAGCGGCACTGCGCGAACTGATAGCCAGCGTCTGCTCACGCGTGGTCAGCTCTTCCGTCAGGCGATTCAGCTCAATTTCCATCTGCTCAATCGCTTCGACCGGATCGTCGGTGCGAATAATATCCTGACGGATACGCTCGCGCAGATGCTGGTAAACCGCAATAAAGAACTGAATCTTCCGTTCCGGACGTTTCGGATCTTCCGACAGACGCAGCACGTCACGCAGATGTTCGTTGTCGGCTACCGCCAGACGCAGCGCACCCAATGCCTTATCCGACATAGAACGCAGCTCGTCGCCGCTCAGGTAAGCCAGTTCACGACGATGCAGGCGACGTTCGACACCATTCTCTTTCACCAGCCGCAGCACTGTACACCAGCCCGCCTTGGCGCTGACCACCTGTTCGCGAACCTGATGATAGTTACGTTCCAGCTGGCGCAGTCGCTTCTGCAGGTTTTCCATTTCCGCTTCACAGAAGGTCAGCTGTTTCTCCAGCTGATTACGCCGCGCACGGTTATGGCTCAGCGCCGTATAGAGTTCATCACGACGCACCCGCGCCCGTGCTTCGGCGTTGGCATCAGCGTGAACGCCGATATCCTGCATCTCCTGCTGCAACTCTTTCAGCATGTCGCGTTTGGCGTCGTAGGCACTTTTCAGCGAGGCCAGCACCTGGGCGTATTGTGTCAGCTGCGCCTGATGCTCGCGCAGACGTTCACGGCTGCGACTCCGCTCCGCCTCCGCCTGCTCCAGCCGCTGACGCAGTTTGTCGCTGAGATCGTTGTTGCCGTTAAGCATGCTCGACGAATCGTCATAGCCAAAGTGCGCACGACGCTGCACCACTTCCGTCAGGGCAAAAGCCTGCTGGCGGGCGTTGCGCTGCTGTTGCTGCGCCTGCTGATAATCGGCCTGCAGCTGTTCATGCTGTTCCGGATCGCTCTGCAGTACGGCGATAATCGGTTCGAGTTTCGCCAGTTTCGCGCCATGCTGATGCAGGAAGCGTGCTGCATCCTGCGCTTCCTCAACCTGCTCGCGGATCTCTTCGCAGCGATCGGCCAGCGTCTCATCCAGCAGCAGATTGACGCGCGGCAGCAGCCGGTTGAGCTGCGCTACGCCCTCTTTCGCCAGTTCATATTGCTGACGCTGCTGCTGATTATTGCTCTCGTGCTGATTAAGCGCCCGCTCCAGCTCGCCGCGGCGCGCGCCCAACTGACGAATCTGGGCTTCCGGATCGGCATCAAACGCCACCGCGAGATGACTACCGATAAACCGGCTGAAGGACTGATGCAGACGCTGGGTTTTCTGTACGTCGAATGACAACGTGGCATAGCGCTCAGCCAGACGATCGCGTTCGCTGTGCAGCAGTTCAAGCTGATTCTCACGTGCGGCACGACCAAACAGCGGTATTTTCGGGAAACGCGAATAGCGCCACTGACGCTCCGCGACTTTTACCACCACCGCATTCTGCAGCTCATCGACGCTGAATACGCTGTCATCGAAAGATTGCGGATCGCCCTCGATCAGGTAGAGATCTTCCGGGCACTCTTCCAGTCCGTCGAGCTGCTCGCGCACCAGCGACAGATCGGGTACCACAATCGCGTGACGCGACGGACCGTACAACGCCGAGAAGTAAGGCGCGTCATCCAGCGTGACATCATCATAAATTTCGGACAGCAAGACACCGCCGAAGCGTTCGGCCAGTTGGTTCAGGCGCGCATCTTCGGCACCGCCAGGCTGGCTGAGACGTTCAATCTGCTGCTCGATATCGCGTTTACGCGCCGCCACTTCGTCACGTTCAACGGTGGTTTCACGTTCCCGCTCCAGCAGCTGCTGCATATATTCGGTCACGTCCTGACTGCTGGTCAGCGCCTGCCCGGTCTGCTCACTAAGCTGCGTCAGGATTTCCTGCGCCGCCAGCCAGTGCGGTGCCCGGGCCGTTAGCGTGGCAATCCGTTCGCGCAGCTGTTCCAGCTCCTGGCGCATCATCATGCGCTGCTCACCCGCGTCCGCGACGCTGCTGTTCAGCTGCTCAATCTGTGCTTCAAGTTCGCGCTGCAAACCTTCCAGCGCATCGGCTTCATAGTGCTGTCCCTGGCGCTTACAGAACTCCGCCAGCAAGCGCTCAGCCTCATGCTGCTCGCGCAGACGCTGTTCCAGCTCGTTGAGCCGCAGACGCAGCGAAGAGAGCTGCTCAGCGTGATGCCGCTGATTGCTGGCGTCGCGCAGCAATGCCCGGCCGGTCTGCCACGCATCCTGACGGGTAACATCACCGGCAATGCTGGTCACCAGCGCCAGCGCCTGTTCAAACTGGCTGTGCGCCGCCTCGGCCACGCTCAGCTTTTGCTCGAGGTTCAGTAACCGCTCGGTCGCCTCCTCCTCTTTGGCCTGGAAGCTGGCCTGCCATTCTGCGGCGTTGTCGATGGTTAAATCAGGCAACTGACAGAGTGAACGGGCGCGTTCCAGCGCCTGCAGCGCCTGCTGATACTGAATGGCGCGGGTTTGCTGAACGTCAAGCGCCTGCTGGAAGTCGGCCAGCTGGCTTTTCAGCTCATCCACTTCCAGTTCGGCCGCTTCGGCCCGCGCTTCATTCTCTTCCTGAATCTCGCGGGCTTCCGCCACCACTTCGCTCTGCTCTTCCAGCCGCAGCGTCAGGTCTTCGATATCGGCGTCGTAGCGCTCAATCTTTTCCTGCTGGCGCATCGCGGTCTGCACCAGATTCAGGTGATCGCTGGCCGCCTGATAATCCACTTCGAGGTCGTTTTCCGCCCCGCTGTGCTCGGCCAGTTCGCGCGCCATTTCGACGTGACGATACTGTTCAGAGGCGAGCTGGCTGCGGCTGCTGAACAGCTCATTACGCAGCTGTAATGCACTGTCGAGGTGCACCCGGCGCTCGTTGGCGTGACGCATATAGTCGGCTGAGACGTAGCTGGTTGCTTCCGAAATCAGATGCTTAAACAGGTCGCGGTCCGACTGAGTAACGCGAATCGCTTCCAGCGTCATGCGGTTCTCGCGCAGCGCCGCTTCCATGTCCTGGAAGGCTTTACGCACGCCGCTGTTTTCCGGCAGCAGGTAATCACGCAGTGAGCGGGTAATCGCGCTGGAGATACCGCCGTAAAGCGAGGCTTCAATCAGGCGGTAAAACTTACTGCGATCGCTGGCAGAACGCAGACGACGCGGCACCACACCCAGATCAAACAGCATGGCGTGATAATCGGTAATCGAGCTGTAGGCGCGGAACTGAACGCCTTCCTGCGCCTCAACGCGTTCTTTAACTTCGTTAAGCGGCAGTACGCGCGCCTGACGGCTGTTAAGGATCTCCGTCAGCATATCCGTCGGGTTGGTGTCGGTCGGCAGGCCATGAATACTGAACGGCTTGATGTCGACCTTTTTATCCCGACCCGCGATTTGCTGCAGACGGACGCCCACCACCACCCGCTGATGGCGGGAGTTCACCACGTCGAGCATCGAGTAGCAGACGCCGGCGCGCAGTTTACCGTGCAGGCCCTTATCGCGTGAACCGGAGGTCGCTCCCGCTTCGGTGGTGTTCCGGAAGTGCAACAGCGTCAAATCGGGGATCAGCGCGGTAACAAACGCGGCCATGGTGGTGGATTTCCCCGCACCGTTACCGCCTGACAGGGTGGTGACTAATTCATCGAGATCAAACGTGCGGGCAAAGAAGCCGTTCCAGTTGATCAGCGTAAGCGACCGAAATTTTCCGCGCTCAATCATGCCTGTTGTTCCTCTGCGTTCTCACTCGCATCGCTTTCCTGTTCCTCGCCTTCATCGGCGTCAACCGCAGCCGTGGCATTCTCCAGCAGCATCGCCTCGCCATCACGGATCAGCCGCAGTTGCGCTTCGCGGGCATCATCACCGCTACGCACATCAGCGCCAAAGCGGAACACCGATTCGGTGATACGGAATTTGCTGCTGTCGTTACCGAAAAACCACACCATACCGAGGCGGCGCAGACGGCTCAGCGACGCGCGGACTTTTTCCTGCAGTTTGGTGCGATCGAGATCCGAGCCGGTTGAACGCTGGTTAACCAGCTTCAGCAACTTGCTCTCATCGGCCAGCGACAGCAGTTCGTCATACAGCTCCTGCTGGGTGAAGATGCCTTCATTCGCCAGCCGTTCCGGGCTGAGGTAGAGATAGCAGAGAATTTTTCCGACCATCATGTCTAACTCAGACAGCACCGAGCGCGGGATCAGCGTGGTTGAACGCGGACGAAGATAGAAAAAACCTTCCGGCGCACGAATCAATTCAACGTTGTAGCGGCTGTAAAACTCTTCGAGAAATGCCTGGTAATCCATCAGAAAAGCGTGATTGTCCAGCTCTTCAATACCGATATGTCGTCCGGCGCGCAACTGGCTGTCGAGCGCGGGAAAGATCGGATTTGCCAGTGCCTGTGCCAGCTTAACCGGCATCACTTGTTCAATATTTGTCGATGACATGTGCCTGCACCTTGGCTCCGTAATCATTGATGGCTTGCCATTCCACAGGCAAACCGGCTAAATCAGCTTCCGCTACGCCAAGGCGTACCGCCTGGTCGACCACAATCCGCGCCAGGTCAAAATGACGGGCGCGGGGGTACTGAGCCAGGTAGTCACGCATCACTGACGCGAGGTTGAGCGGTTTTTGTTGCGTTTTGTAGATCTGCAGCGCCTCTTCAATCATCGCTGCCAGCTGTTCGCGAATTTCGTTGAACTCTTCGTACTCCATCTCGGCCGGCAGTTCGCCCATCACTTCGTCATTACGCAGCGTCAGCTCTTCATCGCGCATGTCATACAGGCGATCGGCGTTGGCATAGGTCAGCGCCCACGGCGCATCGAAGTAGTTCTGCACCGAAACCCGCAGACGCTGGGCAAAGACGCGGTTTTTGTCCATGTCGATGGCGGTACGAATAAATTTGTGTACGTGGCGGTCGTAGCCGATCCACAGGTCGATCGCCTGCTGGCCCCAACTGGTAATGCGGTCAAGTTTGCTTTGCAGGTCAAACACCAGCTTATCGACGAAGCCCAAATCCGGGCTGTTCAGCGTCGCATCCTGAATCCGCAGCAGGTTCTCCTGCAGCTTGTCGCCTGCCGCTTCCAGCGTATCCTGCAGTTCACGCAGCGTACCGGAGGTTTCCGACAGCAGCATTTCACAGCTGGAGATCGCCGCGCGCCAGTCTTTATTCAGCAGTTCAGCGATATCGTTTTTCACCGCCTGCTGCTGTTCATCCATCAGACGCTGGGTCATGTCGATGCTGTCAAATATCTCAGCCACCGAGTATTTCAGCGGCGCGAAGACATTGCGATGCCAGTGAAACTCATCCCCGTTTTCCTGCGCAGCATCGGCTGCCCGCTTAAGCTCATTGGCTACGATGGAGAGCTGCATCGACAGGCGTAAGGTCGAAAACTCACGCTGACGGATGTAGTAATCGGTAATGCCGATCGCCAGCGGGGTCAGACGATAGATGGCATTGCCTTCGGTCAGTTCGCTGGTAAAGCGGTTAAGCAGGCGCTGTCGCACCATGTCGTTGATGGCGTTGTTGGCGCGAACCAACACGGTTTCATGGGTTTGTTCGAAAGCCTTACTGACGTGACGGAAAGCATCAATCAGATCGCCTTCACTCATTTCGCCATCCATCCGCTCACCGTTGAGGGTGGCGATAGCCAGCAAAAAGGCCAGACGTTCTACTGGCAGCGCAAGAGAGAAGTCATTCTTGCGCGCCCAGGATACCAGTTCAGGTACCGTCTGGGAAAATTCACTCATAATTCGTCCTTCTGCCCGGGTTTGCGCGCAGTTACATGGATATAGCGCCCTAAGCTCAAAAAGGGTTCCTGACGGCAGTAACGCCGCTCCATCTCAATAATTTCTTCGTCGCTTTTAGGCTCGCCTTTCGGCGGCTTCATATAATCACTGAACACCCGGATCCCGGCGCGTTGCTCAATGACGAAACCGCACGCTTCCAGCCAGCGGTAGACCTGATCGGGATCGCGCGGATAGTCAGGCGACAGCGTACGCTTTTTACGTTTGGTCAGATTGGTCCGCAGATAACCGAAGTTGCCGAGCGTTAAGGTGCGAAGCGTCAGGCCGTGCAGGTTATAAAACATCAGCGACATCACGCCGCCCGGACGCAACAGATCAAACAACGCCTTCAGCACTTTTTCCGGTTCCGCGACCCATTCAAGCACAGCGTGAAACAATACCAGATCCACCGGCTTATCCAAATGTTCGCCCACCTGCTGTGCGCTAATTTGTTTGAATTGCATGTTGTGGCTCACACCCTGCGCTGCGGCATTTTCCTCGGCCCGGCGCAACATCTCACCGGAGAGATCACACAGCAAAACCTGGTGACCGCGCGCGGCCAGCCCGCTGGAGACCTGGCCAACCCCGCCGCCCGCATCGAGAACCGACAGCGGATGCGGTGACAGTCCGGGCAGAATGGTTTCCAGCTCATCCCACAGGATCGCCTGGCGCACTCGCCCTTTGGTGGTGCCGTATATATTTTGCGAAAATTTATCCGCGAGATCGTCAAAGTTACGATCCTGCATGGCATGCGCTCCGGTATGCTGCGGTGAGACTTGTGCTATTTTGTCACAGGCACCAGAAGAATGAACCTTTCATCCCCATCTTCCCTTCCGGCTGCTGTTTTTTCGGACAACAGGAGTCTTTTTAGATGTTTTTTACCCTGAAAAAAGTGATCGGCGGGCTGTTGTTACCCCTGCCGTTTCTGCTTTTGCTGATGGCGCTCGGTATTTTATTGCTTTGGTTCACCGACTGGCAGAAAAGCGGCAAAATTTTAATCTCCGCCAGCTGGCTGTTTTTGCTACTGCTGAGCCTGCAGCCGCTGGCTGACCGCCTGCTGTTGCCACTTGATAGCCGCTATCCGACCTGGAACGGCACACAGCCGGTCGATTACATCGTGGTACTCGGTGGCGGCTATACCTTTAATCCTGACTGGGCGCCCAGTTCGAACCTGCTCAATAACAGCCTGCCGCGCGTGGCGGAAGGAGTACGTCAGTGGCGTCGCTATCCACATGCCACGTTGATTTTTACCGGTGCCGCAGGCGGCACTAACCCGCGCAGCAGTGCCTCGGTGGCCGCGCAGGTGGCTGAAAGTCTGGGCGTACCAGCGGATCATATTCAGATTCTCGATCAGCCGCGGGATACTGCTGATGAAGCTCAGGCGGTAAAGAGCGAAGTGGGTCAACGCCCGTTCCTGCTGATCAGCTCAGCCAATCATCTGCCGCGGGCGATGCGCTTTTTCCATGCAGTGGGACTGAACCCGATTGCCGCGCCGGCCAACCAGTTAGCGATAACCTCGCCGCTCAATGGCTGGGAGCGCGCCATTCCATCATCAATCTGGCTGAGTCACAGCGAGCGGGCAGTTTATGAAACGCTGGGTACGGTACTGCAGCGGCTGAAGGGAGAGAATACGCGGTCATCCGAGCCAGGGGAGTAGCTGTGCGCGCGCGTGGTCGAAACGTGGCCGGTCAAATTCGCCGGTCTGCACCAGCCGATCGATACAATCCCATAACTGATAGAGCCAGCGCCGCCAGACAAAGCCTTCAGCAACTGGCGCGCGTTGCAGATAGGCGTGCAGCAGTGCGGTCTCAGCGGGTGACTCATCCAGCTGAATCAGATCGTATTCACGCGGTGCCCAGAGAATCGTACCCGGCTGCGTCATCGCCAGCAGCTGATCGCTGCGGGGATTTTTCAGCATACTTTGCAGCCTGACGTTACCGTGAACCAGCACGCAGGGATCGTTAAAGTCGCGAAACAGATGCGCTAACCGCGCCCGGCTGCGGAACAAAATCTGACGATCGTCCAGCGTAAAGGCAGGCGGTCGCAGATAACTTAAGGTCGACCAGAGCACCTCTACCCGTTGCGCATACCAGGCGGGCCAGTGGTTTTCCTGGGTACTGTCTACCGTGCCCACCAGACCGTGGCTGTCGAGCCGGTGCCAGGCAAGTAGCCCTTCCACTACCTGTTCGCAAAACTGTTGCCAGCGCTGAGCATCACGCGCTGGCGCTTCGGCCGGCACGCCATTGAGCCGCGCCAGCAGCAGCATTTCATGCACCGGCGGTTGCTGGCTCATCACCAGACCAAATACGGCTGGCACCGCAATCAATCCGGCATGGCCCAGCAGCGCCAGTTTTTTTGCTTCCAGCGCAGCACGGCCCTGATGACGGAAATACTTCGCCATCACCGGCATCGGCTGACCTTCACTATCGTACAGCGCATAAAGTCGGGTGGGTGGATGTTCGCTGATTACTTCGAGACGACTGATGTTCTCACCGAGTACCAGCGCCAGTTCGGATTTAAGCTGTTCCATGCGGCATCCTCCTCAGATGAATTTCACACTATCCTGAAGGGACTACAGATAAGAAGTTTAGTGGCGGATCAATAAAATTGCGCAGTAACGGGGAGCGTCTCCCCGTTTGATCAGGCCTGCATGGCGGCGCGAACGCGCTGCAGATCTTCTGGCGTATCCACTCCGACGCTGGGGATGGTTTGCGCCACGGCAACATGAATCTTTTCGCCGTACCACAACACCCGCAACTGCTCGAGCAGCTCGATCTGTTCCAGCGGGCATGGCGCCCAGGCAACGTAGCGGCGAATAAAGCCGGCACGGTAGGCATAGATGCCAATATGACGCAGCAGAGTGTCACCAATCTGCTCGCGTGAGCGGGCATAACGTTCACGATCCCACGGGATTGTCGCCCGTGAAAAATAGAGCGCGTAGCCGTTAACGTCCATCACCACTTTCACCGCATTCGGATTAAAAGCTTCCTCTGCATCGGTGACTGGCACCGCCAGCGTCGCCATTCCTGCAGCAGAACCGGCCAGATTGGTCGCTACCTGCCGCACGATCTCCGCCGGAATCATCGGCTCGTCACCCTGCACATTGACGATGATCTCATCATCAGCGAACTGATATTTTTCGATCACTTCCGCCAGACGCTCGGTGCCGGACTGATGATCGGCACGCGTCATGCAGACTTCACCGCCTGCAGCTTCAACCGCCTGCGCCACCGCCGGATGATCGGTCGCGACGATCACCCGACTGGCGCCCGACTCACGGGCGCGCTCCATCACATGTACCACCATTGGCTTGCCGTGGATATCGACCAGCGGCTTACCCGGTAAGCGGGTTGACGCATAACGCGCAGGAATGATGGCGGTAAAACTCATGGATGAATCTCTTCAACAGAGAGCGTACGGGCTTCATTTTCCAGTAACACCGGAATGCCGTCACGCACCGGAAAC
The DNA here is from genome assembly GCF_040546285.1 of Pantoea sp. UYEF8. NCBI lineage: Bacteria > Pseudomonadati > Pseudomonadota > Gammaproteobacteria > Enterobacterales > Erwiniaceae > Pantoea > Pantoea sp. UYEF8. Next base: position 303,642 of record NZ_JBEPNM010000001.1, read on the forward strand.
GCCAGGCCGTCCGGTTTGCAGATCAGCTCCTGCTGCGCATTGTTATAGTAGAGTTTGCCATTGCACACCGGGCAGGCAACGATTTCGAGTAAACGATGATCCATATGTCCTCCATCAGGGACCGAATGCATAAGGGGTAAAGCATACCATAGCCCAGCCCGGGCGGGAGGGCGTAAAACGTATCAGCACATCACGGGCTACCCGCTTCGCGATTCAGCGACCACTGGGCCGGCCAGTGCTGTCGCAGCGAGGCCGGTGCCTGCAGCAGCGAGACGGTTTCCGCCCCCTGCCATGCCGCAAAGCGCTCAATCGCCCGCCGGATATCCTGCACAAATCGCAACGTGACCCGCGTCTGCGGCTCAAGCCAGATATTTTTAATCTCCAGCTGCTTTGACTGACGCAACATACGGGCATCCAGCCGGCCTTTTATCTCACCACGATGCAGCATCGGCAGGACAAAATAACCAAATTTGCGCTTAGCCGCCGGCGTATAACACTCGATGCGGTAATCAAAGCTGAACAGTTCCAGCGCACGCTTGCGGTCCCAGACCACCGGGTCAAACGGTGATAAAAGCGCACTGTGTGTCGCCTGCAGCGGGTTCTCAAGCATCGGCAGCAAATCGCGATGCAGCCACATGTCGCCCAGCCCGTCGGCCGTCACCGCAATCAGATCGCCCGCTTCCTGCGCTTCTGCCAGAAAGGTGCTGAGCGGCACCCGTTTCAGGCGGTAATAGTCTGCCAGCCAGCTGCCGCGAAAAATGCCGAGACTGCGGGCGCTGTTAAGTAACATCAGACGGGTAGCCTCAGCTTCGCTGATGCTGTGCAGAGCATCCTGCCAGTCGGGCATCACCCGGCTGCGCAGATCGTATACCCGTTGAAAATTGCGGCGTTCAGCGACCATCAGCTCACCGGCACTGAACAGATTTTCCAGATGCCGCTTGTGCGGTTTCCACGCCCACCATCCCGGCTTATGATTCGCGGCATGCGCAAAGTCCGCTGCGCGTACCGGGCCGTTTTCGCGGATTTGCTGCAGTAATTCAGCGATTTCCTGCTGGTGGTCAGCGACCCATTGCGCATTGTACTTCCAGCCCAGCCGTTCCGGCGACAGCATACGATGACGCAGCAATCTGTAGTCGGCTCGCGGAATAAAACAGGCCTCGTGTGCCCAGTATTCAAACACCTCGCCCTGCGCCAGCGCCTGTTCCAGCCACACCGGAGGATAGTCACCGAGGCGACTGAACAGCACCAGATAGGGGCTACGGGCCACAACATTAATGGTATCGATTTGCAGCAGCGACATACGGGAGATGCAGTCAATCAGATCCTGATAGCGGGCGCGCTGGCGCGGTGGACGCAGCAGGCCCTGCGCGGCGAGATGAAGGTGACGTGTTTGCTGTAATGAAAGTGAATGCAGAGGGTTCATTCTCTTCCTTATCCGGTCTGGTGACTAGTTGCGCGCCTGACCGCTGCGGCACAGCTGTTCGATATCGTCCAGCAATGGGGTGACTGCCGTGCCCTGCAGACGGGCATCAACCGGCAGATACCACCAGTTGGGCTGGGCAAATTGGCGGCATTTCACCGCATCTTTTTCGGTCATCAGCAACGGCTGTCCGTCTGATGTCAGACGCGCCAGCTCATCCTGACTGTATGCATGATGGTCGGCAAAGGCGACTTCTGCCACCGGGGTGATACCCAGCTGTTTCAGTGTGGTAAAGAAGCGCGGCGGATGCCCGATACCGGCCATGGCGATAACCGGATCAAGCTGATCAACCGGCCGGGTTTCGCCGCTCAGCAAATGCGTCGCCAGCCCTGGCTGAAGTTGCATGGCTATCTCACCGTGCTGCGCTTCGCCACCGTTAACCACAATCGCATCCACCTGACTCAGCCGACTGGCACGTTCCCGCATCGGCCCGGCCGGTAACCACCAGCCATTGCCAAAACGACGTACCCCATCCACCACCACAATTTCGCGGTCGCGCTGGAGCGCATAGTGCTGCAGGCCATCATCGGTGATGATCACATCTAACGGCCCCTGTTTCAGCAGCGCTTCAATCGCCAGACGCCGCTTTGGCGCTACGGCCACCGGCGCGCCGGTGCGCTGGGCGATCAGTACCGGCTCATCTCCAGCCTGTTCGGTGGAGGTCTGCCCGGTGACCAGCAGCGGATACTGCTCGGCTTTACCGCCGTAGCCACGCGACACCACGCCCGCACGCAGACCGCGCTGTTGCAATGCTTCGACCAGCCAGATGACTACCGGCGTTTTGCCATTGCCTCCGGCCGTCAGATTGCCCACCACCACCACCGGCAGCGGTGCGCGCCAGCTTTTACGCCAGCTGCGCTGATAACTGAATCGAATCAGAGTGGTGATCGCCCCATACAGCAGGCTCAGTGGCCATAACAGCAGCCATAAGGGTGAACGACCACTCCAGATACGCTCAATCATTGGCCGAATTGCATCTTGTGCAGCTGTGCATAAGCTCCGCGCTCTGCTAACAGCACCTGATGCGTTCCGCGCTCAACAATCTGACCATCTTCGATCACCACGATTTCATCCGCTTTTTCGATGGTAGAGAGTCGGTGGGCAATCACCAGTGAAGTACGGTTCTTCTGCAGTTCGTCCAGCGCTGACTGAATGGCCCGCTCGGATTCCGTATCCAGTGCCGATGTTGCTTCATCCAGGATCAAAATAGGACAATCACGTAACAGGGCACGCGCAATCGCAATACGCTGACGCTGGCCGCCTGACAGCAGCACACCGTTTTCGCCGATCACCGTATCCAGCCCTTGATCCATCTTATTGATGAAGTCCATGGCATGCGCCATGGTTGCGGCCTTTTCGATCTCCGCGCGGCTGTACTGCTCGCTGCGGGCATAGGCGATGTTATTGGCAATGGTGTCATTGAACAGATGAACATTCTGCGACACCAGCGCCACCTGATTACGCAGCGAACGTAAGGTGTACTCGCGCAGATCGTAACCGTCCAGCAGGATTTCTCCCTGCTGAATGTCGTAAAAGCGAGTCAGCAAGCTGGCCATGGTCGACTTACCGGAACCGGAGCGACCCACCAGAGCAACCGTTTTGCCTGCCGGCAGAGAGAGATTGATATTGCGCAGCGCCGGCACATCACGCCCCGGATAGGTAAAGGTGACGTTGCGGAACTCAATATCGCCCTTCGCACGGGTAATTTCACGGCTGCCGTTATCCACTTCCTGCTTGCTGTCCAGAATAGAGAACAGCGTCTGACAGGCGGCCATACCGCGCTGGAATTGAGCATTGACGTTAGTCAGTGATTTCAATGGACGCATCAGCGCGATCATCGATGAGAACACCACGGTGATAGTACCGGCCGTCAGGGTATCCATTACGCTGGGGAAGCTGGCGGCGTAAAGCACGAAAGCCAGTGCCAGAGATGCGATCAGCTGAATCACCGGATCGGAAATTGATGAGGCTGAAACCAGCTTCATTCCCTGCTGACGCATGCGATTACTGACCCGGGCAAAGCGCTCAGATTCAATCTCCTGACCGCCAAAAATCAGCACTTCTTTATGGCCCTTCAGCATCTGCTCAGCGCTGGTGGTAACCTGCCCCATGGTATTTTGCATGGTTTTACTGATATTACGGAAACGCTTAGAGACGGTGCGGATAGCAAAAGAAACGATCGGTGCCAGAACAATCAGAATCAACGACAGCTGCCAGCTGTAGTAGAACATCATGATGAACAGGCCAATAATCGACGCACCTTCACGCACTACCGTCACCAGCGCACCAGAAGAGGAAGAAGCTACCTGTTCGGAATCATAGGTGATGCGTGACAGCAGGGTACCGGTTGACTGCTGGTCAAAGAATGATACCGGCATGCCCATCATATGGCTGAATAGCCGACGGCGGATATTCATGACCACGTTGCCAGAAACCCAGGAGATGCAGTAACTGGAGATATAACTGGTCACGCCGCGGATCAGCATCAGGCCAATAACCACCAACGGCATCCACAGCATCACCGATTTATCGGCTTTACCAAACCCATCATCCAGTAACGGTTTCAACAGGGAGAGCATTAAGGCGTCGCCCGCAGCGTTAATAATCAGGGCAATGGAGGCCACAATTAATCCCGCCTTGTTAGGCGCGATCATCGGCCAGAGTCGGCGGAATGTCTGCCACGTAGAGAGATCTTTATCTAGATGCATTATTTATTCACGCTGTTGGAAATAGCCGGCCATTCTACCTGGATTCGCGTTTGACGCCAAACCACTGATGATACCAACGGGGCATTAATTGATCGCGCAGACCAGAAACCGCAATTTTACCCTGTTGAATAGTGATGCTTATCTGACCCGATTGCCCGGTATCGAACCAGTTAAAGCTGGCCCGCTGATAATTCTCCAGTACGCTTTTGGCGGGCATCCGCCATGCATTGTAGCGTGCCAGCGAGGCTATAGCGGTCTTTCCCGCCGTACTGCGCAACAGCAGCCGGGTTGAGGAGGTGCGGCTGCCATGGTGCGGCACCTGCAGAATATCGACCCTGAGACGTTGTTTCTCCAGCGCAACCAGTTGACGTTCCGCCAGCGCCTCAATATCGCCGGTTAACATGACTCTGACCTGGCCGTCATCAACGATGATCACGCAGGAATCGTTGTTGTCACCCACCGTTGGTATCGACAGTGGCCAGAGTACTTCAAAGTGGAGTTGCTGCCAGCGCCATTGCGTACCGCGTACGCAGGGTAAGTGGGCATTGTTTGCCAGCGCGCTGCGCACTTTCACCGCCGGCCAGCGTGCTGTTATCGATTCCAGGCCGCCAGTATGGTCGAGATGTTTATGGCTGAGAATCACCTGTTGCAACCGCAGCTGTTTTCGCTCCAGCCACGGAATAATCACCCGGCTGCCAGCATTGTCGGTCTGCCAGCGCGGACCGGTATCATACAGTACCGCCTCATCGCCCTGGCTGATCACCATACTTAAACCGTGGCCAACATCCAGCATATCGATGCGCCATCCCTGCCCCTGCGGCGGCTGGCGACTCAATACCATCGCTAGCGCGATTGCGCTGCTGCTCACAGGCAGAGAAAAGAACAGCTGGGTCCGCCATACGATCAACCCCCCCCATACCAGCACCGCGAAAAATGCAGTGCTGTGCAGTGGCCACCAGCCGGGTGGCAATGCTGCCAGACTCTGTAGTAACGCCCGTAACGACAGGTCGGCAGCCTGCCAGAATAGCAGCGATAACGCCGGTACAGGCAGCAGCATTGCGATAAGAATCAGTGGCACGGTGATAAACGACACTACGGGAATGGCCACCACATTGGCCACCAGCGCAGTCAGGCTCAGTCCGTTAAAAATCGCCACCTGCAGCGGTGCCATCAGGATCAGCATTCCCAGTTGAAGATGCAGCAACTGCACGGGCAACCAGCGCCGTTGATGATGAAATCGCCACGGAAGCGGGAACCAGTGATACCAGATTAACAGCATGGCGACGGCCAGCGTTGAGAGCCAGAAGCTTTCCGACAGCACGGTTAACGGATCGAGAATCAACAGCAGCGCCACGCAATATGTCCATACCTGCCAGCTATTCAGCTGCACACTGGCAAAACGGGTGAGAGCCCAGAGCGTAAGCGCCAGCAAAGCACGCTCGGCAGGAGGATGCGCGCCTGACAGCCAGCTATAGAGCGCAGCGAACAGCCAGCTTATCATCAGCGGGAAGCCATAGCTGATGTAGCGTGCCGGCAACCTGTACTGCATCCCGCGCGCCAGTAGCCAGCCGCAACCGGCCGCCAGCGCAATGTGCATGCCTGATATCGCCATCAGGTGGGCGGTACCGGTATCCCGTAACAGCTGTCGTGTTTCACGGCTCAGGTCATCCCGGATGCCGAAAGCCAGGGCCTCTAACGTAGCCTGCGACGGTAAGGCGGCGGTCTGCCTGCGGTGCCATAGGATAAATCGCCAGCGCCAGTTACACGCCCGATTGTCAGCTACCTGATGAATAATGCGTCCCTGAAGCGGTGTATTATTCGCCAGCGCAAAACGCTGCGCATCAAACCCCCCCTCATTCAGTCGGGCATGAACCGCGCGTAAACGCAGCTTCATGGTCCAGCGCTGGCCGGGACAGTACTGCTCAGGATCGGCATCAAAGTAAAGCCAGGCAAAACGCGGCGGAAACAGCATCTTTTCATCCTCTTTCAGCAGACGAACCCTGATTTGCTTTCTCTCCTTTCTCAGTTCGCTAATACGGATGCTGTAAGTCGCTGGCCGCTCGGCATGGTGTTCAATATCTCTGACCATTAATCGTGCATCATTAGTTGCCCATGCCAGAAACATCAGGGCGATCCCGATTATGCGCAGGCTTTGCGGGCGACTGTGCAGTAAAACGATCCCGGTTAATAGCAAGCCGAGAATGATACCGCCAGAGGGAAGTCGGGCGATAAACAGTAAAGGCAACGTAGCAACAACTGCCAGCCGGGCTAAAACTATCCATGTCAGCATAATCACATCCATCCTGATGAATGTGTTTATTCTGAACGGTTGGCGAAGAGGTGAAAGCAGGTAATCAGGCAGTAGCGAGCGGCATCGCATTAATCCGCAGGGCTTGCAGAGTGGGTTGCACTAATCCGGATGTCAGCTCCAGGTGTCAGCACTGAAAAATAGCAGCCAAAAAAAAACGACATCCGGAGATGTCGTTTGTCTGGTTCGGTATCGGCTTAGCCGTAGATATTTGCGCGATCGCGCAGTTCTTTGCCTGGCTTGAAGTGGGGAACGTATTTACCTTCCAGATCCACTTTGTCACCCGTTTTAGGGTTACGACCAGTACGCGGAGCGCGATAGTGCAAAGAAAAGCTGCCGAATCCCCGGATTTCGATGCGTTCGCCCTGTGCCAGCGTAGTGGCCATGTGCTCAAGCATCTCTTTTACTGCATCCTCAACGACTTTCGCCGGTATATGAGTATGCTGTCCCGCCAGTCTTTCGATCAGTTCTGACTTGGTCATGTAACCTCCGGTTTATCCCTCTGGGAATGTATGACAGCTTTTACCGAAACCGGGTGGTTGCCCACCCGGTGCTTCAGGTCGATTACTCGCCTTTAGCCGCTTTGAACGCTTCAGCCATGGCGTTAGAGAAGTTACCTTCTTCCTGTTTGGTGTTAACAGTATTGATGGCTTCTTTCTCATCAGCCTGGTCTTTCGCACGGACAGACAGGCTAACAACACGGTTTTTACGATCAACGCCGGTGAATTTAGCTTCAACGTCGTCGCCAACGCTCAGAACCAGAGTGGCATCTTCAATGCGGTCCAGTGAAGCTTCAGAAGCGCGCAGGTAACCCTCAACGCCGTCTGCTAATTCAACTGTAGCACCTTTAGCATCAACAGCAGTTACTTTGCCGTTAACGATAGCGCCTTTCTTGTTCAGCGTGATGTAGTTGTTGAACGGATCTTCTGCCAGTTGTTTAACGCCCAGAGAGATACGCTCACGCTCTGCATCGACCTGCAGTACAACGGCAGCGATTTCGTCGCCTTTTTTGTACTCACGAACGGCTTCTTCGCCAGTCGCGTTCCAGGAGATGTCAGACAGGTGAACCAGACCGTCGATGCCGCCGTCCAGGCCGATGAAGATACCGAAGTCAGTGATTGACTTGATTTTACCTTCAACACGATCGCCTTTGTTGTGCGTCTCAGCGAACTGCTGCCATGGGTTAGATTTACACTGCTTCAGACCCAGGGAGATACGACGACGCTCTTCGTCAATGTCCAGAACCATAACTTCAACCATGTCGCCTACGTTAACAACTTTAGACGGATGGATGTTTTTGTTGGTCCAGTCCATTTCAGACACGTGTACCAGACCTTCAACGCCTTCTTCGATTTCCACGAAGCAGCCGTAATCAGTCAGGTTGGTTACACGACCGGTCAGGCGAGTGCCTTCCGGATAGCGCTTAGCGATAGCCACCCATGGATCTTCGCCCAGCTGTTTCAGGCCGAGGGATACGCGGGTACGCTCGCGGTCGAACTTCAGCACTTTAACAGTGATTTCGTCGCCCACATTGACGATTTCGCTTGGATGCTTAACGCGTTTCCAGGCCATGTCAGTGATGTGCAGCAGGCCGTCAACGCCACCCAGATCCACGAATGCACCGTAGTCAGTGAGGTTCTTAACGATACCTTTGACTTCCATGCCTTCCTGCAGGTTTTCCAGCAGCTGATCGCGCTCTGCGCTGTTTTCGGATTCGATAACCGCACGACGTGAAACCACGACGTTGTTGCGTTTCTGATCCAGCTTGATCACTTTGAATTCAAGCTCTTTGCCTTCCAGGTGCAGCGTATCGCGCACCGGACGAACATCGACCAGTGAACCTGGCAGGAACGCACGGATACCGTTCAGCTCAACTGTGAAGCCACCTTTAACTTTGCCGTTGATAACACCGGTAACAGTTTCAGCGTCTTCGTAAGCTTTCTCCAGCGTGATCCAGGCTTCATGGCGCTTAGCTTTCTCACGGGACAGCAGGGTTTCACCGAAGCCGTCTTCCACTGCATCCAGAGCAACATCAACTTCGTCGCCAACCTGGATTTCCAGTTCGCCGGCTGCGTTCTTGAACTGCTCTGCAGGAATTGCAGATTCAGATTTCAGGCCCGCATCAACCAGAACGACATCTTTGTCGATAGAAACGACGATGCCACGAACGATAGAACCCGGGCGGGTTTCGATTGTTTTTAAGGATTCTTCAAATAGTTGAGCAAAAGATTCAGTCATATTGATAATCTTCAGGATTCTTCAATTTAACGTCCATCTGACTTCATGTCGGATGGGGTTGTTTCACATGCCCAGCACCGGGTCCGTGGTACAGGGTGATAAAATTCAGTTAAGCCGTAATGCCCAGCTTTTCACGGGCATAGTGTAGCGCTTTTTCAATGACTTGATCGATGGACATTTTTGTAGAATCCAGCATCAGGGCATCGTCAGCGGGTACTAAAGGCGCAATTGCGCGATTGCGATCGCGGTCATCACGTTCTTTTATCTCGGCTAAAAGGCGATCAAAGTTAACATTAAAGCCATTATCCTGCAACTGTAGCATACGGCGCTGGGCGCGCTCTTCCGCGCTGGCATCAAGAAAAATTTTGACCGGCGCATCCGGGAAAACCACCGTGCCCATATCGCGACCGTCGGCAATTAAGCCTGGCGCTTCGCGAAAACCGCGCTGACGGCGCAGTAATGCTTCACGGACACGCGGGAAAGCCGCCACGCGGGAGGCGGTGTTGCTGACCTCCTGAGTCCGAATTTCACCGGTAACATCTTCACCTTCGAGGATGACCTGCATTTCGCCATTTTGTGACACAAAGCGCACATCCAGATGTGCCGCAATCGGCACCAGCGCTTCTTCAGATTCGATATCGACCTGATGATGCAACGCCGCCAATGCCAGTACGCGGTAAATCGCACCGGAATCCAGCAGATGCCACTGCAACGCTTCCGCCATCGCTTTGCACAGGGTCCCTTTTCCCGCACCACTTGGCCCATCGATAGTTATGACCGGGGCAGTTACTGTCATTATTCCCTCCTGTTGCTGCGCGCTCTTCGGCCTGTCGGCCATCGGTAATGACTAGCATTATACGCTGCCCAACCCACCTTGGTTACCCTTTCGCACTGACGGTGTTAATAATTCCAGGTAAATCAGAGGATTTCTACCGCGATACGGCCAGATAATATGAGGATTTCCGGTGCGATTTCGCACCGGAGAGAGGCTATCAGGCTGGCTGGCTGATCTTAGCCAGCTGGTCGAAATAGTCAGGGAAGGTTTTTGCCGTACAGCCCGGATCGAGAATGGTGACCGGTGTATCGGAGAGCGCGACTAATGAAAAACACATCGCCATGCGGTGATCGTTATAGGTGCCAATATCCGCATGAATAAGGGTAGCCGGCGGCGTAACACGAATATAATCGTGGCCCTCTTCCACTTCCGCACCCACTTTACGCAACTCGGTAGCCATAGCACTCAGCCGATCGGTCTCTTTCACCCGCCAGTTATAAATGTTACGCAGCTGGGTCGTGCCTTCGGCAAACAGTGCCGTGGTGGCAATGGTCATCGCCGCATCCGGGATATGATTCATGTCCATATCAATGGCGCGTAACGTGCCGGCAGTGCAGGCAATATAGTCATCGCCCCACTCAATCTTCGCGCCCATTTTTTCCAGTACGTCCGCAAAACGGATATCGCCCTGCACGCTCTGGCGGCCAATACCGGTGACCCGCACTGTGCCACCTTTAATCGCAGCCGCAGCGAGGAAATAGGATGCAGAAGAGGCATCGCCTTCAACCAGATAATCGCCTGGCGACTGATACTGCTGCTGTCCTTTAATCAGGAAATGCTGATAGTTCTGGTTTTCAACCTCAACACCAAAGCAACGCATCAGGTGTAGCGTAATGTCGATGTAGGGTTTGGAAACCAACTCACCTTTGATGGTGATGCGGGTATCCTGCTCAGCCAGCGGCGCAGTCATCAATAATGCCGTCAGGAACTGGCTGGAGACGCTGCCATCCACGCTGACGTCTCCGCCGGTAAATCCGCCGCGTAAGCGCAGCGGCGGATAATCCTGATTCTCCAGATACTCGATGCTGGCGCCGCCCTGACGTAATGCATCAACCAGATGGCCGATTGGACGTTCTTTCATCCGCGGCTCGCCGGTCAGTTCGATATCCTGCTGTCCCAGGCAGAGCGCTGCGGCCAGTGGACGCATCGCGGTGCCGGCATTGCCCAGGAAAAGCGACAAAGGCTGTGATGATTGCAGAGGGCCGGCATTCCCCGTAACTTCACATACCCGGCGATCGCTGGAGAGCGTATAGCTTACACCCAGTGCGCTAAGCGCATTGAGCATGTGCTTAACATCATCGCTGTCGAGTAAGTTAGTCAGACGGGTAGTACCTTTAGCGAGGGCAGCCAGCAGTAATGCACGGTTTGACACGCTCTTAGAACCGGGCAGATTTACCGTGCCATGAACGCGGGCGATGGGTTGGAGAGTCAGGGAGTCCTGCATGTGAAACGAAATCCTCAAAAAATACGAAGACCTCGCCATCTGACGAGGTCTGGCATCAGCATCAATGCTGATATGTCATTAATCAGCCGTGACGGCGTTCAAAATCAACCATAAAGTCGGTCAGCGCCTTAACGCCTTCCAGCGGCATGGCATTATAGATAGAAGCACGCATGCCCCCGACTACCCGATGTCCTTTCAGCGCATGCAGTCCCGCCTTGAAAGACTCTTCAAGGAACAATGCATCCAGCGACGCGTCGGCCAGCTGGAAAGGGATATTCATGCGTGAACGGTTGTCAGTCGCCACATCGTTGCGGTAGAAGCCGCTGTGATCAATCACGCCGTACAGCAGGTCAGCTTTGGCCTGATTGATCCGGTCGATTTCTGCCACACCGCCCTTCTCTTTCAGCCATTTGAATACCAGCCCCGAAAGGTACCAGGCGAACGTTGGCGGGGTGTTAAACATCGAATCGTTGTCGGCCAACACTTTATAATCGAGGATTGACGGCACTGACGCCTGCGCCTGACCTAACAGATCTTCGCGCACAATCACCAGCGTTAAGCCTGCAGGCCCGACGTTTTTCTGCGCACCGGCATAGATCACGCCATAGCGGCTGACATCAATCGGGCGGGACAGAATGGTAGAGGAGAAATCTGCGACCACCGTTTTGCTGCCAAAGTCAGGCTGCTCGTCGATCGCAATACCGTCGATAGTTTCATTCGGGCAGAAATGCAGGTAGGCGGATGCATCACTGACGTCCCATTCCCGCATCGGCAGAATCGCGCGTTTACCGTCGCGTGTGGTTTTGACATCCAGGGTGCGCGGGGAGCAATATTTTTGCGCTTCTTTGATGGCGCTGTGCGCCCAGTATCCGCCGTCGGCATAGTCTGCACTGGAAGCGGTGCCGAGCAGGTTGCCAGGCACGGCAGCAAACTGCGCACGTGCCCCACCGTGACAGAATAATACTTTGTAATTAGCCGGTATTTTTAGCAGATCACGGAAGTCCTGCTCCGCCTCTTCAGCAACCTGAATAAACTCTTTGCTGCGGTGACTGATCTCCATTACGGAGGTTCCCAGGCCACGCCAGTTTGTCAGCTCTTGTTCTGCACGACGGAGCACTTCAACCGGCAGCATCGCTGGGCCGGAGCTAAAATTATAAACTTGCGTCATTTCCCCTCACCACTGTCATATCGAACGGTTATGAATAACTTACCGGTTTTATCACTGCATCCTGGCGGCTGCAATCATAAATCGGGTAGCGGTCACATTTTCTGAATCTGTCGCGCCGGAGGTTATGTTACCAATGCAAACCAGCACGAAATTTTGTGAGGCTTCGTCCAGCCTGGCGGTTTACCGTTTGGCCTCACTGGCGAGAAGGTGAAAACTAAGCCGGTAAAATTATCCCGCCTTGATAGCGGATCGTCAGCAAAATCCGTATCATTGCGCGCTTTACGCACCCTATGACAACTGAGAGAGCGGCACTATGACGCAAACATTTATCCCGGGCAAAGATGCCGCGCTGGAAGACTCCATTACCCGTTTCCAGAATAAACTTCAGGACCTTGGCTTTAATATTGAAGAAGCATCGTGGCTGAATCCTGTTCCCCATGTCTGGTCTGTGCATATTCGTGACCGCGATTGCCCGCTCTGCTTCACTAACGGCAAAGGCGCCAGCAAAAAAGCGGCACTGGCCTCCGCGCTGGGTGAATATTTTGAACGCCTCTCAACCAACTATTTCTTCGCCGATTTCTGGTTAGGGAAAAGTATCGCTAACGGCGACTTCGTTCACTATCCCAATGAAAAATGGTTTGCACTGCCAGCTGATGAATCACTGCCAGAGGGCATTCTTGATCCGCGCCTGCGGGCTTTTTATGACCCGGATAATGCGCTGACGGCAGCAGAGTTGATTGATCTGCAGTCCGGCAATGTCGAACGCGGCATCTGCGCGCTGCCTTTCACCCGTCAGTCAGATCAGCAAACCGTCTATATTCCGATGAACATTATCGGCAACCTCTACGTTTCTAATGGTATGTCAGCCGGTAACACTGCCAATGAAGCGCGGGTTCAGGGGCTGTCAGAAGTATTTGAGCGCTACATTAAAAACCGCATCATTGCCGAAGCGATTAGCCTGCCGGCGATCCCGGATGCCGTCATGCAGCGTTATCCCGATGTGGTTGAAGCGATTGCGCGGCTGGAAGCAGAAGGGTTCCCAATCTTTGCTTATGATGCCTCGCTGGGCGGCAAATATCCGGTCATCTGCGTCGTGCTGTTCAATCCGGCAAATGGCACCTGTTTCGCCTCGTTCGGTGCTCATCCTGATTTTGGTGTGGCGCTTGAGCGTACTGTTACCGAATTATTACAGGGCCGCAGCCTCAAAGATCTGGACGTGTTCACGCCGCCGACCTTTGATGATGAGGAAGTGGCGGAACACGCCAATCTCGAAACGCACTTTATTGACTCGAGCGGTCTGATCTCCTGGGATCTGTTCAAAGAGACCGCGGACTATCCGTTTGTCGACTGGTCGTTTGCCGGCACCACTGAGCAGGAATTTGCCACGCTGATGGCGATCTTCGCCGCTGAAGATCAGGAAGTTTATATTGCTGATTACGAGCATCTGGGCGTGTACGCCTGCCGCATTATCGTGCCTGGCATGTCGGACATCTATCCGGCGGAAGATCTGCTGCTGGCGAATAACAGCATGGGCGCAGGTATGCGTGAAACCTTACTGGCCCTGCCTGACAGCAACTGGAATCCTGAAGAGTATCTGGATCTGATTGGTCAGCTTGATGATGAAGGCTTTGATGACTTCACCCGCGTGCGCGAACTGCTGGGCCTGGCAACCGGTAAAGACAACGGCTGGTACACGCTGCGCATTGGCGAATTAAAAGCGATGCTGGCGATGGCGGGCGGCGATCTTGAGCAGGCGCTGATCTGGACCGAATGGACAATGGAGTTCAACAGCTCAATCTTTACCCCTGAACGTGCTAACTACTATCGTTGCCTGCAAACCTTGCTGTTACTGGCAATGGAAGATGAGCGTGATCCCCTGCAATATCATCATGCATTTGTACGTATGTATGGCCCAGAGGCGATGGAAGCCGCTTCAGCAGCCATCAGTGGTGAGAGTCCGTTCTACGGGCTTCAGACTGTTGATGAGGAACTGAAAGCATTCCCGGCTCATCAGTCACTGCTTGCGGCCTATGAAAAACTGCAAGCGGCCAAACGTCGTTACTGGCAAAGTGCGTAATTACCCGCGAATGAACGGTAAATGACGCCAACGCCCTGTTATCAGGCTGGCCTGACAGCAGGGCGTTATTTTTTCATGAAACATTAGCTGCATTAAAATTATTTTCTGCCAGAACACTTCATAATATTTAACATATCAATCCACAATGAATAACATGCGCCGCGCGTTGAAGCAGCGCAGCCCTTTCACATTAAAATAAATTTGTATTTTTAAAATTTATTTATTTTTTATTATTCAAACGCTTATTTAAAATAATTCCCTTTAAGCTGGCTCATATCGTCTGTCGCTCCGGCAAACATGATCCAAATCAATTACTGACCTATACTCCTTTGTTAGTATTTTTTCAGACAACTTATGGAGTAAGTTAGTGTGAAAGCTGACAACCCTTTTAATCTGTTACTACCGGCCGAGATGGCCAAAGTTGCTGAAGATGCAGGTATATACAAAGCAACTAAACATCCTTTTACCACCTTCTTTCTGGCGATAAACGCCGGCGTATTTATCTCCATTGCCTTTGTTTTTTATATCACAGCAACCACCGGTACCGCTGCAATGCCATATGGCATCGCCAAACTGATCGGTGGCATCTGTTTCTCTCTGGGTTTAATGCTGGTAGTGGTGTGTGGTGCCGACCTCTTTACCTCTACCGTTTTGATTGTGGTGGCCAAAGCCAGCGGACGCATCAGCTGGCCTCAACTGGCCCGCAACTGGATAAACGTCTATCTCGGTAACCTGGCAGGCGCGCTCTTCTTCGTCGGACTGATGTGGTTTGCCGGCGAGTACATGGTGGCGAATGGTGCCTGGGGACTAAACGTCCTGCAAACCGCTGACCACAAAATGCATCACACGTTTATTGAAGCGATGTGTCTGGGTATCCTGGCGAATTTGCTGGTCTGCCTGGCCGTCTGGATGAGTTATTCAGGCCGGACTCTCACCGATAAGCTGGTAGTGATGATCTTTCCTGTAGGGATGTTTGTCGCCAGTGGCTTTGAGCACAGCATTGCCAATATGTTTCTCATCCCTTTTGCCATTGTGATTCGCGACTTCGCAAGCCCTGAGTTCTGGCAGGCTACCGGCGCTACCGCTGCACAGTTCCAGTCGCTCACAGTCAGCAACTTTATTTTTGACAACCTGATTCCCGTCACCCTCGGCAATATTATCGGCGGCGGTGTACTGGTCGGGTTGACCTACTGGATCATCTATCTCCGTAACGGTGACCAGTCACATTAAACGCATTTTTGACGGCGCAATATGTTCACTGCGCCCGACCGTAAAGTCTCCTCATATAAGGCAGGTATATTATGACCGAACTTAATGCAAAACTGGCTTCAGCCTGGGAAGGATTTGCTGAAGGTGAATGGCAGAATAGCGTCAATGTGCGCGACTTCATCCAGAAAAACTACACTCCGTATGAAGGTGATGAGTCTTTCCTGGCGGGTCCGACCGAAGCGACCACCAAATTATGGGAAAGCGTACTTGAAGGCATTAAAATTGAGAACCGCACCCACGCACCGGTAGATTTCGATACTGACCTGGCGTCAACCATTACCTCGCATGACGCGGGCTACATCATTAAGCCGCTGGAAAAAATCGTTGGTCTGCAGACCGAAGCCCCATTAAAACGCGCCATCATTCCTTATGGCGGCATCAAAATGGTCGAAGGCTCATGCAAAGTTTATGGCCGCGAACTCGACCCATCGCTGAAAAAAATCTTCACTGAATACCGTAAAACGCATAACCAGGGTGTCTTCGACGTTTATACCCCGGATATTCTGCGCTGCCGTAAATCAGGTATCCTGACCGGTCTGCCTGATGCTTACGGCCGTGGCCGCATCATTGGTGACTACCGTCGTGTCGCTTTATACGGTATCGACTATCTGATGGCGGACAAATTCGCACAGTTCGCCTCTTTACAGAGCGACCTGGAAAATGGCGTTAATC
The DNA here is from genome assembly GCF_040546285.1 of Pantoea sp. UYEF8. Classification (NCBI taxonomy): domain Bacteria; kingdom Pseudomonadati; phylum Pseudomonadota; class Gammaproteobacteria; order Enterobacterales; family Erwiniaceae; genus Pantoea; species Pantoea sp. UYEF8. Next base: position 319,841 of record NZ_JBEPNM010000001.1, read on the forward strand.
TTGAAGCCACTATCCGTCTGCGTGAAGAGATTTCTGATCAGCATCGTGCTTTGGGCCAGATTAAAGAGATGGCAGCCAAATATGGCCATGACATCTCAGGTCCGGCAACCAACGCTATGGAAGCGGTACAGTGGACTTACTACGGCTATCTGGCCGCAGTTAAATCGCAGAACGGCGCCGCGATGTCGTTTGGTCGTGTCTCTACCTTCCTGGATATCTACATCGAACGTGACCTGAAAGCCGGTAAACTAACCGAAGAACAGGCACAGGAGCTGATTGACCATCTGGTAATGAAACTGCGTATGGTCCGTTTCCTGCGCACGCCGGAATATGACGAACTGTTCTCTGGTGATCCAATCTGGGCAACCGAATCACTGGCCGGTATGGGCGTTGATGGCCGTACACTGGTATCGAAAAGCACCTTCCGCTTCCTGAATACCCTTTACACCATGGGTCCTTCACCAGAGCCGAACATGACCATTCTGTGGTCTGAAAAACTGCCTATTAATTTCAAAAAATATGCAGCTAAAGTCTCCATCGATACCTCATCATTGCAGTATGAAAATGATGACCTGATGCGTCCTGACTTCGATAATGATGACTACGCCATCGCCTGCTGCGTCAGCCCGATGATCGTCGGCAAACAAATGCAGTTCTTCGGTGCGCGTGCCAACCTGGCGAAAACCTTGCTGTACGCAATCAACGGCGGCGTTGATGAAAAAATGAAAATGCAGGTTGGACCGAAAGAAGACAAAATTACCGATGACGTGCTGGATTTCGACACCGTTATGGCGCGTATGGACCACTTCATGGACTGGCTGGCTAAACAGTATGTGACGTCGCTGAACATCATCCATTACATGCATGATAAGTACAGCTACGAAGCCGCACTGATGGCGCTGCATGACCGTGATGTTTATCGCACTATGGCCTGTGGTATTGCCGGTCTGTCAGTGGCAGCGGATTCACTGTCAGCCATTAAATATGCCAAAGTGAAACCAGTACGTGATGAAGATGGCCTGGCAATCGACTTTGATATTGAAGGCGAATATCCGCAGTTTGGTAACAACGACCCGCGCGTCGATGACCTGGCCTGCGATCTGGTTGAGCGCTTTATGAAGAAAATTCAGCAGCTCAACACTTACCGCCATGCCGTACCGACACAGTCTGTCCTGACCATTACTTCTAACGTGGTTTACGGTAAGAAAACCGGTAACACCCCAGATGGACGTCGTGCTGGCGCGCCATTCGGTCCAGGTGCGAACCCAATGCACGGCCGCGATCAGAAAGGTGCGGTAGCGTCACTAACCTCCGTCGCTAAACTGCCGTTTGCCTACGCCAAAGATGGTATTTCTTATACCTTCTCGATTGTACCAAACGCGCTGGGTAAAGATGATAACGTGCGTAAAGCCAACCTTGCCGGTCTGATGGATGGTTACTTCCATCATGAAGCCAGCATCGAAGGCGGTCAGCATCTTAACGTCAACGTGATGAACCGTGAAATGCTGCTGGACGCCATGGAGCATCCAGAGAAGTATCCACAGCTGACCATCCGTGTTTCCGGTTACGCTGTACGCTTCAACTCCCTGACTAAAGAACAGCAGCAGGACGTGATTACCCGTACGTTTACGCAGTCACTGTAAACACCGCGCTGTACTGAATATAAAAGGCTCCGCAGGGAGCCTTTTATTCAAAAGTCTGTTCTGATGGTGATCTCATTTACGGTCACGATCAGAATCGATTTCCTGCCCTGAGCGCAACAGAGATTGCGCCGTCTGTCCCGGCAGACTCACTGGAGAAAACATCGCAATGTCAGTCAACGGTCGTATCCATTCATTCGAATCCTGCGGAACCGTCGATGGTCCCGGTATCCGTTTCATTACCTTCTTCCAGGGCTGCCTGATGCGCTGTCTCTACTGTCACAACCGTGACACCTGGGACACCCACGGCGGGAAAGAGATCAGCGTCGAGGCGTTGATGGCGGATGTACTCTCTTATCGTCATTTTATGAACGCCTCAGGCGGCGGCGTCACGGCGTCGGGCGGTGAGGCAATTCTTCAGGCTGAATTCGTGCGCGACTGGTTCCGCGCCTGTAAAGCTGAAGGCATTCACACCTGTCTTGATACCAACGGCTTTGTCCGCCGCTACGATCCGGTTATCGATGAGTTGCTTGAGGTGACCGATTTAGTAATGCTCGATCTCAAACAGATGAATGATGAAATTCACCAGATTCTGGTTGGCGTATCGAATCACCGCACGCTGGAATTTGCCCGCTATCTACAGAAAAAAGGTAAACGGACCTGGATTCGATTTGTGGTCGTGCCTGGCTATTCTGACGACGACGATAGCGTGCACCGGCTGGGTGAATTCACCCGCGATATGGAAAACGTTGAAAAGATTGAGCTGTTGCCCTACCACGAACTGGGCAAGCATAAATGGATTGCGATGGGTGAAGAATACAAGCTGGATGGAGTCAAACCGCCAACCAAAGAGACGATGGAGCGAGTTAAAAATATTCTCGCCAGCTATGGCCACGAAGTGATGTACTGATTAGCCAGATAACAATAAAAAGGGAGCCCGTGGCTCCCTTTTTCATACCCTGCCCTCAGGCATGCGCCACCGGCGTGGCATGATGATTCGCTTTACGCAGCAGCATCACCAGATAGATCAGTGCCACTGCTGCAATCATCACAAACAGCAGCCGGTCAGAGTAATTTTGCATCAGCATTGAGGTCATTCCCGGCCCCACCAGACTGCCAACGGTGTAGCTCATCAACAGCGCCTGATTCATCGCCACCAGTTCATGGTGCGCTACCGTTTCACAGGCCCATGACATCGCCACCGGATAGAGTGTAAAACCCGCCAGCCCCAGCACGAACAGTGCCGGCGCCATCGCGGCGTTAGTCAACATGGCCATCGCGCCCAGAATCACTACAAACACCTGGACCCGTAATACCAGCATGCGGCCAAAGCGGTCAGCCAGCCGGCCAATCGGCCACTGACCGACGATACCTGCGCTCACCAGCAATGCCATCCAGTAACCGACGTTGGCATCGCTCATACCCTGATGCGACAGGTAGAGCGGCATCAGGCCGTAAAGCGAACCCAGAACGATGCCTGAGATGATGCAGCCGTTGATGCCCAAGCGCGAACTGCGACGACGCAGCATTGGCCAGATGCGTCCTGGGGCCGCTTCAGCCGGTTCACTGCTGGCGGAAACACGGGTGAAGACCAGCGGCAATACCGCACAAAACACCAGGCTGGTTACCCACGGGATCACACTTAACAATTCTGTCGACAGCTTACTGACCAGCAGTTGTCCGGCCACGGTGCCGAGATAGTAGACAATCATATAGGCAGCCAGTAGCTGGCCGCGATTGCGCACCGTGCCGCTGCACAGCAACGCGCTCTCCACTACCACCCACATCAGCGCACAGCCGACGCCAGCGATAAATCGCAGCGAACTCCACGCCCAGAAGCCTTCCATCATCGCCAGGCAGATCGTCGCCACGGCAAACAGGCCGGTGGCGAGATAGTAGCTGCGGTTGAATCCGTACTGTCTGATTAACCAGCCAGCCAGCACTGTGCCAGCAAGATTGCCGGTGTAATAGGATGAACTGACGATACCCACTTGCCATGTGGTCAGTAAGTCATGGGTCAGCCACAGCGGAACCAGCGTATTAAGTACGGCGATTGAGACGGTCATTAACAGCAGGCCGCAAAGCAGCAATATCACGGGACGTGACCAGGTTGACATAGGGGGCAGGAACCAAAGCGAATGAAGGAAATTGCGCGCAGTTTGCCATTGGCTTTTTTAAAGTCAATGGGGACAAATTTGTTGCAGCACATTTTGCTGTATCACAATTTAATTTACTAATCATCAGTGGGTTACAAACAGACTAAGCGGCAGAACCACAAATGCTATCTCTATGAAAAACAGCATTTTTAAGCCGTTCAGCTGCTCTGATATCGATAACGTTTATTTGTGATAAGTTCCTAAGACGAACTAACCCTGCGCAGAGATAACAGACATAAAAAAACCCGGCCGAAGCCGGGTATGCTATTCAGTGCGGGCTTAGCCGATAATCTCAACGCCGTTCATGTAAGGACGTAAAACCTCAGGCACCACGATGCGGCCATCCTGCTGCTGATAGTTTTCCAGCACCGCCACCAGCGTACGACCCACTGCCAGACCTGAGCCATTCAGGGTATGAACCAGACGCGGTTTCTTATCCTGCTTGCTGCGGCAGCGCGCTTGCATACGGCGCGCCTGGAAATCGCCCATGTTGGAGCATGAGGAGATCTCACGATAGGTATTTTGAGCCGGTAACCAGACTTCCAGATCGTAGGTTTTAGTCGAGCCAAAGCCCATATCGCCGGTACAGAGTAAAACCTTACGATAAGGCAGGTCCAGCAGCTGCAGAACTTTCTCGGCGTGGCCGACCAGCTCTTCCAGCGCATCCATTGACTGTTCCGGCGTTACGATCTGCACCATCTCGACTTTATCGAACTGATGCATACGGATCAGGCCGCGAGTGTCACGGCCATAAGAACCGGCTTCAGAACGGAAGCACGGAGTATGCGCAGTCAGCTTAACCGGCAGGCTCTCCTCTTCAAGAATCTCGTCACGCGCCAGGTTGGTCAACGGGACTTCCGCCGTTGGGATCAGCGCATAGTGGCTGCTGTCTGATTCCTCTTCCAGCGGACGGGTATGGAACAGATCTTCACCGAACTTCGGCAACTGACCGGTACCGTACAGCGTTTCATGGTTGACCAGGTAAGGCACGTAGGTTTCGAGATAACCGTGCTGCTCAGTGTGCAGGTCGATCATGAACTGACTCAGGGCGCGATGCAGACGCGCGATCTGGCCCTGCATCACCACAAAGCGTGAACCGGTCAGCTTCACGGCGGCCGCAAAATCAAGCCCTTTCGCCGCTTCACCCAGCTCAACGTGATCTTTTACCTCGAAGTCGAACTGGCGCGGTTCGCCCCAGCGGCTGACTTCCTGGTTTTCGCTGTCATCTTTACCCAGTGGCACTTCATCTGCCGGAATATTTGGCAGCGCCAGCGCGAAGTCACGAATTTGATTCTGCAGTTCATCCAGTTCTGCTTTAGCGGCATCCAGGCGTTCGCCCAGCGCATTCACTTCCTGACGCAGTGGCTCGATGTCTTCCCCACGGGCTTTGGCCTGGCCGATGGATTTGGATCGGGCATTGCGCTCCGCCTGCAGGTTTTCTGTTTCGACCTGCAAGACTTTACGACGCTCTTCAAGCGTACGCAGCGTTTCCACATCCAGTTTAAATCCCCGGCGTGCCAGTTTTTCTGCGACTGCGTCTGGCTCGTTACGCAGCAGATTGGGATCGAGCATGCTTATCCTGTGTATTTAAAAGTTGATTGAAAGAAGGGACGCATTCCAGCGGAATGCGTTGAAAACCTTGACCACATTACCGTAACGTCTGTTTCAGCGGTAGCGTTTTGTCGGGCTATTTTGATCCTGCTCAGCCAGCCAGCTTAGCTTTTCGCCAATCTTACCTTCGAGCCCGCGCTGAGTAGGGACATAATAACGCGCCTGCGCCATTTCAGGCGGAAAGTAGACTTCGCCAGCCGCGTAGGCGTTCGCCTCGTCATGGGCATAACGGTACTCTTTGCCTAAGCCCATCTCTTTCATCAGCTTGGTCGGGGCATTACGCAGATGTTCCGGCACGTCATAATCAGGGTGGTCACGTGCATCGCGCATTGCCGCTTTAAAGGCGGTATAGACTGCGTTGCTTTTCGGTGCGCAGGCCAGATAGACGATTGCCTGGGCAATGGCACGCTCCCCTTCCGCCGGGCCAACGCGGGTAAAACAGTCCCAGGCCGCAATCGCCACCTGCATGCCGCGCGGATCGGCATTGCCGACATCTTCAGAAGCAATCGCCAGCAGACGCCGTGCCACGTACAACGGATCGCCGCCCGCGGTGATAATGCGTGCGTACCAGTAAAGCGCAGCATCCGGCGCAGAGCCGCGTACCGATTTATGCAGCGCCGAGATCAGATCGTAAAAGCGGTCGCCTTTGTTATCGAAACGTGCCGATCGTTCGCCCGAGACTTCATTCAGCAGTTGCGGTGTCAGTTCACGCTGGCCCGACGCGTTGGTTTCGGCCATGTCGGCCATCATCTCCAGCGTATTCAGCGCCCGTCGGGCATCGCCATTGACCAGTTCAGCGATCATCCGGCGGGTATTCTCTGGCAGCACAATGTCGCTGTCGCCGTAGCCACGCACTTTATCCTGCATCGCCTGATCCAGCACCTGTTCGATATCGTCGTGGGTCAGCGATTTCAGCAGATAGACTCTGGCTCGCGACAGCAACGCCGAGTTCAGCTCAAACGAGGGGTTCTCAGTCGTGGCACCGATAAAGGTGATGGTGCCATCTTCGATGTGCGGTAAAAACGCATCCTGCTGGCTTTTGTTGAAGCGATGAACTTCATCGACGAACAGAATGGTACGTCGCCCGACCTGTTTGCTCTGACGGGCGCGCTCAATGGCTTCACGAATCTCTTTAACGCCGGAGGTTACCGCAGAAATACGCTCCACATCGGCGTTGCCATAGTGCGCGATAATTTCAGCCAGCGTGGTCTTACCGGTCCCGGGTGGCCCCCACAGAATCATTGAGTGCAGATGGCCTGCTTCAATGGCGCGCGGCAATGGCTTTCCGACACCCAGCAGATGCTGCTGACCAATGTACTGTTTCAACGTTTCTGGCCGCATACGCGCGGCCAGAGGTTTGAAATTTTCAGTGGAAAAATCCAGGGACAGGTTACTCACTGTGACCTCACTGACGTTGATCGTCCACCGTTACGCCTTTTGGCGGAGTGAACGTAAATTTATCCGGGCTGATCGCGCCATTCTGCTGGCTTTTCAGCTGATAATCGCTGCGCTGACCATCCTGTTCAATGGCGCTGAAGCGGTTAATGGTTCCGCCTGGCGTCACCTGAATGGTGAACTGTTTCAGGTTGCCGTCACTGTTTTTTGGCGTCAGTTCGAAGTTGTCCCCTTGCTGTTTAATGTTGTACTGCTTCCAGTCATTAGACTGATTGCGGGCAATCAACATAAACGGGGTGTTGCTGGTCGCATTCTGCAACAGGCTGACGGTCGCCTGTTCAACAAAAGGATTGTAGAACCACAGCGATTTGCCATCGGAAATGATGATGCTTTCATCCGGAGCGGTCATGTGCCAGTTAAACAGGCTGGGACGTTTTACCCACAGCTCGCCTTCACCATCCTGCACGTTGGCACCGCTACTGTCGGTCACTTTTTGGGTAAAGCTGGCGTGGAAGCTGCTGACCTTATTCAGGCGCTGTTGCAGATCACTGGAAGCATCAGCCAGTACGCTGGCTGAAGAAAAGGTGGCCAGCAGGCCAAGAGCAATTACGCGTAATTTCATCTGCTTCAATTCCTTATTTAAACGTTCCCATGAATAGCTGCATTAAGCCTGGTCGCCATTCCGCCATCAAAACAGGAGAATAAACCGAAAGCTCTCTCAGATATGGGGTTAAACCGCGTAAAAACAATGAGCCAGTCAGGACTGGCTCATTGATTAATGTTGCAAAACGTATCGTCAGACGTCACATATCGTGCGGCGGTGGCGACAGCACTTCACGGTTACCATTGTGTCCCGGTGCAGAGACGATGCCCTGCGCTTCCATCTGTTCAATGATACGTGCGGCACGGTTATAGCCGATGCGGAACTGACGCTGAACACCGGAGATAGAGGCGCGTCGTTTGTCGACCACAAAGCCCACCGCCTGGTCAAACAGCGGATCAAGCTCTTCATCACTGTCGATGCCGCCACCGCCTTCGCTCTCTTCACCTGCGGTAATGCTTTCAATGTATTGTGGGCGACCCCGCGCCTTCCAGTCCTGAACCACAGCATGCACTTCCTGATCCCGGACAAACGCGCCGTGAACACGGACTGGCATTGAAGAGTTCGGCGGCATGTAAAGCATGTCACCCATACCGAGCAACGATTCCGCGCCGCCCTGGTCGAGGATAGTACGGGAGTCAATTTTGCTCGACACGGTAAAGGCAATACGCGTCGGGATGTTGGCTTTGATCAGACCGGTAATCACATCTACCGAAGGACGCTGCGTCGCCAGCACCAGGTGGATACCGGCGGCACGGGCTTTCTGCGCCAGTCGGGCAATCAGCTCTTCAACTTTTTTGCCGACCGCCATCATCAGGTCAGCAAACTCATCGACCATCACCACGATATAAGGCAGTTTTTCCAGCACTGGCGGCGTCATATCCATGCTGTCGCCCGGCTTCCAGAACGGATCGGGAATAGGACGGCCCATCGCTTCGGCCTGCTCCACTTTTTCGTTGTAACCCGCCAGGTTACGCACGCCCAGCGCCGACATCAGCTTATAACGACGTTCCATTTCACCGACACTCCAGCGCAGCGCATTGGCGGCGTCTTTCATGTCCGTAACCACTTCGGTCAGCAGATGCGGGATCCCTTCATAGACTGACAGCTCCAGCATTTTCGGGTCGATCATGATAAAGCGGACTTCTTCCGGCGTGGCTTTATACAGCATGCTGATGATCATGGCGTTAACGCCAACTGACTTACCGGAACCGGTGGTACCGGCGACCAGCAGGTGTGGCATTTTCGCCAGATCGGCCACCACCGGCTGGCCCGCAATGTCTTTACCCAGCACCACTGCCAGCGGTGAAGGATTGTCACGGAACTTAGGACAGTCCAGCACTTCACGCAGATAAACCGTCTGACGATGCTTATTCGGTAATTCCAGACCGACATAAGGTTTACCCGGGATCACTTCCACTACGCGCACCGCAACAGTGGAGAGTGAACGGGCCAGGTCCCGCGACAGGTTGGAGATACGCGCAGCTTTAACGCCCGGCGCTAAGTCCAGTTCGAAGCGGGTAATCACCGGACCAGGTGAGATGCCAACCACTTCGGCTTTCACCCGGTAATCGCCTAAGCGCGACTCAACCAGCCGGGCTGTCTGTTCCAGAGAGAACATATCGACCGGCTCTTCCTCTTCTGGCGGTGCGGTCAGCAGATCCAGCGAAGGCAGAGGAGTAGACGGTTTTTCCAGCGGCTGTTCATGACGCATCAGGAACGGATGGATCAGGCTTTCATGCAGCGTCGGCTTAACCTCTTCAACCGGCGCGGCAGCAGGCGAAGTATACGCGGCTGCCTGTGGTGCCGCAGGTGAAGCGGTGTGCTGCTGCGTTGCGGCAGGTGCCGTATAGGCAGACTGCTGTGGCGCGGCTGGCGTTGGCGTCTGTTCGGCTGACGGTGAGGCAGAGTACGGCGACGGCGTCGCAGACGATGCGGTATAGGCAGACTGCTCAGGCGCAGCTGGCGCAAAAGCGGTCGGTGCCGGCACCTGTGCGGCAGCCTGAGGTGTTGAAACTTCACGCGTCTGTTGCCATGGCTCATGCGAGGCCGCAGGGGCTTCCGGTTCCGGCGTGGCGGCTATCGTAAACAGCGGCTCGACCGGACCCTCGTCGACCAGATCTTTCATCGGTGAGAAGTCAAAAGCGGACGCCGTATCCAGATTAAATAGCGGGGCCTCTTTTTTCACTTCCGGCTCATAACGCTGCTGTTGCTGTTCGGCGAACTGGCGAGCCAGCGCGGCCTGTTGCTGCGCTTCCTGCTCATCTTCGTCATCCTGCTGCCAGCCGGTGCCATAACGCTGCTGCTGTTCAGACTGGAATGCCTGACGCAGTTCAGCCTGCTGCATCGCCTCTTCCGCTTCCGCTTCGACAGGTGCAGCCGAAACATTCTCTTCGGTTTTCGCCTTCTCTTCCGCCATGCGCTGAGAAGGCAATTTAATGCCATACGAGGCCAGCTCACGTCGGGTTGGCAGTTTTACCGGATTAGGACGCGGCAGTGCCGGACCAATGCCCTGCTTAACCTGCGGATTGAGGTTGGTTTCAGGCGCCAGATCGAATACCGGTGCGGTGCGCGTCGCCGCCTGGGCAGTCGAGGCAGCCGCTGCTACGGCTGCGGTCGGTGCGGCAGGCATCGATGGCGTATCACGCCAGTTACCCATCTTAGGCTCATCATCGTCATAGGCGCTGAACGACGGCGAAGCAGACGCTTCATCCGGCATCTCAAAACGGTATAACGGCGGATTCTCCGCTGGCGCGTTATGCGCAGGCGTACTGGCTGCGGCAAACGCTGACTCAGTGGCGTGGTTGGCTGCCGGTGCCGCGGTAGGCGGTGCCGTAAAGGCCGGGGCTGCTGCTGGCTGCGAGACAGGCGCTGAAGTTGCCGGCGTATGCGGTACAGCGGATGGCGGCACCGAGGCTGCGGATGTCGCTGGCGCAGACGCTGGGGCGATCGCCCCTTCTGCCGCTTGCGTGGTGGCCGCTACGGCTGCACTGGTTGCGGCAGCGGCTTTCGCCAGCAGCGGATCCTGCTGAGAAAGCTCCACCCCGGCAGCCGCACTGCGCGGTGCAGAAAGCAGCACATCGTCCTCATCGTCAGGGTTAGCGGCACGCAGCAGCGGCGCGTCAACTTGCTCACGCGCTTCCGGCTCATCCTCTTCTTCCTGCCAGGGCTCATCGTGACGGGAACGGTTGCTGGCAAACGTCAGCACACCCATCACCACGCCACCGATTTTTTCGGCGATAGTCAGCCACGACCAGCCGGTATAGAGCGTAATGCCCGCCGCCCAGACGCAGAGTAAGGTCAGCGTGCCGCCAGCCGGACTAAACCAGGGGGCAATCGCATTACTCACCAGACTGCCGATAACGCCGCCTGAGGCGAAGTACCAGATGTCGTCCGCATTCAGCGCCGCCATGCCGCAGGTGGTAACCACCAGCGCCAGCACGCCGATCAGACGTAAGCCAACAGCGAAATAGTCAAAATAGTCCTGGTTATCACGTTGACGAAACGCAATCCAGCACAGGCCGAGGATCACCGGAGGAATGGCGTACGCCATCACACCAAAGATGAAAAGTAAGGTGTCAGCCAGCCAGGCGCCAACGCTGCCGCCAATATTGTGAATGGGTTCATGCCAGGCCGTTTGCGACCAGCTCGGGTCGGAAGGGTTAAAACTGACCAGAGAAACCATCAGGTAGATGGCAAAAAGCGCCACCAGGATGAGCAACGCTTCCAGCAGACGACGTCCACTGCTCAGCGATTGTAACGAAACGTCTTTATCTTCTGTGTATTCCTGGCTCAAGAGAACTCTCCAGGTGCCTGTAAAGTAAGAAGCAACAGCGTCGGGCTGGCCCGACGCTGGTCCTGTATGAATTCACAGGAGTGTACCGAAATCTCACAGGTTTTGCACCTGCCCCGCATTAGCGAGTTTTGATCACCAGCCGATTGCTCTGTTTAACCTCTTCCATCACCACGTAAGTCCGCGTGTCGTTTACGCCCGGCAGGCGCAGCAGGGTTTCACCCAGCAGTTTACGGTAAGCGGACATATCAGGTACGCGCGTTTTCAGCAGGTAGTCGAAATCGCCAGAAACGAGGTGACACTCTTGAGTTTCCTCAAGTTTTTGTACAGCGGCGTTAAATTGCTCAAACACATCGGGCGCGCCACGATTCAGAGTAATCTCAACAAACACCAGCAGTGAAGCATCAAGATAATGTGGGTTTAACTGCGCGGTATAGCCAAGGATGAAACCCTGGCGTTCGAGACGACGCACACGCTCAAGACATGGCGTAGGCGATAATCCTACGCGTTTGGAAAGTTCCACGTTTGAAATGCGACCATCTTTCTGAAGTTCATTCAGAATATTCCTGTCAATTCTGTCGAGGTCTTTCCCGGGGCGTTTCTTATTGTCTACCATTATTATTGTCTCTCTTAATTCCTTCCCTTTACCTGCCACGCCCTGAAAACGCTCATTGTTCGGGGCATTTCTGAAGTGAACTAACCGAGCCTGTGCGCTTTCACACTCATCCGTATGACGCATGTTGTCTGTCCACATCATGCGTCATTACCAATATCAGGCTGCATTTATTCGGAGTTGTGTGCAAAACAGGAGAGGAAACCCTGTTTTGTTCCGATTAATGTTATTCGCTTCTGATAATGTTTTCGCAAAAGCGCAGGCGATTGTCAAAGTAAAATGTCCAAATTCAGTACAAGATGCCAGACAGACCGCTGGGTATCTGTTTTTAAATGAGTATTTTTGAACTGCTGCACCAGCAAAAACCGATTTTTGCCCCCTTTTGGCGCAGCCGGCAGGCGAAAAGCCGACTCATCGTCTACGCCGTTTGCAGCTATCGTTAACAAAATTGCCTAAGCCTTGTCATTGCCGCCGGATATTCCCTACAATCGCAGGCTATGTCAGCCGAATGAAACTGAGGAACGCATGAGTACGGCCAAACACAGTAAGTTACTCATTCTGGGCTCCGGTCCAGCGGGTTATACCGCAGCCGTTTATGCTGCACGCGCCAACCTGAATCCGGTATTAATCACCGGTCTGGAAAAAGGCGGACAGCTGACCACCACCACCGAGGTGGAAAACTGGCCGGGCGACCCGCACGATCTGACAGGTCCATCGCTGATGGAACGCATGCATGAGCACGCCGAAAAATTCAATACTGAGATCATTTTCGACCATATCCACACGGTCGATCTGCAGAACCGTCCGTTCCGCCTGACCGGTGACAGCGGCGAGTACACTGCCGATGCACTGATCATCGCGACCGGCGCATCTGCCCGTTACCTGGGCCTGCCGTCGGAAGAGGCGTTTAAAGGCAAAGGTGTTTCCGCCTGTGCCACCTGCGATGGCTTCTTCTATCGCAATCAAAAAGTGGCGGTGATCGGCGGCGGTAACACCGCGGTTGAAGAGGCGCTTTACCTCGCTAACATCGCGGCGGAAGTGCATCTGATCCATCGTCGTGACAGTTTCCGTGCAGAGAAGATCCTGATTGATCGCCTGATGGAAAAAGTCCGCAACGGCAATATCGTGCTGCACACCCATCGTACGCTGGAAGAAGTGGTGGGCGATCAGATGGGTGTTACCGGCCTGACTTTACGCTCAACCCTGAACAGTGAAGAGACCGAAACGCTGGACGTCGCCGGTCTGTTTGTGGCGATCGGCCACAGCCCGAATACGGCCATCTTTGACGGTCAGCTTGAGCTGGAAAATGGCTACATCAAAGTCCAGTCTGGCCTGCACGGTAATGCGACCCAGACCAGCATTCCTGGGGTGTTCGCCGCAGGTGATGTCATGGACCACATCTATCGCCAGGCCATTACTTCGGCCGGCACCGGCTGTATGGCTGCGTTAGATGCTGAACGTTTTCTTGACGGGCTGGTTAAAAACGATAAGTAAGTTGTTAACCCTCTGATCTCAAATGTTCCGGGCGACTGTTTTTCAGTCGCCTTTTTTATTGCCCGCATGCTAGATTCTTGCGCCTGGACGGGATGAAAATGCCCCATTATTTTCATCGCTCATCGGCTCAACGCATGGTCTCGCATGGACAAAACCCGGCAGCAGCACCTCACCCGCTGGCTACGCCAGCAACGTCATTTCGCCGGTCGCTGGTTGCGACTGAGCACGCTGCTGGGCGTGGTTAGCGCACTGTTAATCATTGTTCAGGCCGCACTGCTGGCTTCGCTGCTGCAGGCACTGATTATTGAACAGCAACCACGTGCAGCACTGGCTGGCAAGATGCTGCTGCTATTGCTCTGCTTCGTGCTGCGCGCTGCGATCAATTATGCCCGCGAGCGGGTCGGCTACCGTGCCGGTCAGGCTATTCGTCAGGCATTACGTAAGCAGGTGCTGGATCGTTTATCAGCGCTCGGTCCGGCATGGATTCAGGGCAAGCCCGCCGGCAGCTGGGCCACCCTGCTGCTCGAGCAAATCGAAGAGATGCAGGACTATTATGCTCGCTACCTGCCGCAAATGACGCTGGCCGTGCTGATCCCCTGCTGCATCCTGCTGGCGATCTTTCCGCTTAACTGGACAGCGGGTCTGATTCTGTTCGCGACCGCGCCGCTGATTCCGCTGTTTATGGCGTTAGTCGGGATGGGCGCAGCCGAAGCAAACCGTCGCAACTTTCTGGTACTGGCGCGCCTGAGCGGTAATTTCCTTGATCGTTTACGCGGCCGCGAAACGCTGCGGCTGTTTCACCGTGGCGCGGCTGAGCAACAGGCGGTAGCGGTGGCCACTACTGACTTCCGTCAGCGCACCATGGAAGTGCTCCGTCTGGCGTTTCTCTCTTCGGCGGTGCTGGAATTCTTCGCCTCGTTAGCGATTGCCGTCGTGGCGGTTTATTTTGGTTTTTCTTATCTCGGCGAACTGCACTTCGGGGATTACGGTCAGGGCGTCACCCTGTTTGCTGGTTTCCTGGTATTGATTCTCGCGCCTGAATTCTTCCAGCCACTGCGCGATTTAGGGGCGTTTTATCATGCAAAAGCGCAGGCCGTCGGCGGTGCCGATGCGCTCGAACAGTTCATGCAGGGCAGCCCAACCAGCGGCCCGTCGCAGGGTGACACGCCGTTTACTGCCACTGGCCCGCTCGATCTCGCCGCAGTCGATCTGTTGATCTGTGCACCCGATGGTCAGCCGCTGTGTGGCCCGCTTAACTTTACTCTGGCGCCAGGCGAACGCGTCGCGCTGGTCGGTCAAAGCGGTGCCGGCAAAACGGCCCTGATGAACGCCCTGCTGGGTTTTCTGCCCTATCAGGGCTCGCTGAAGGCAAACGGGGTTGAAATCCGTGACATTCGCCGTACTGACTGGCATCAGCAGCTCAGTTGGGTTGGGCAGAATCCTCAGTTACCGGCCGCCACGCTGCGCGACAATATTGTGATGAACGCCAGCTGGGACGCCGCACGCTTTGCTGCGGTGCTCGAAACCAGTGGGGTTAACGAATTCCTGCCACGGCTGCCGCAGGGGATTGAGACACAGCCCGGCGATGGCGGTAACCAGCTGTCGGTCGGCCAGGCACAGCGCGTTGCGGTTGCGCGCGCGCTTTATAAACCCTCGCATTTATTATTGCTGGATGAACCGGCAGCCAGTCTGGATGCGCTCAGCGAACGTCATGTGATGCAGGCGCTGAATCAGGCGGCCAGCCAACAGACCACGCTGATGATTACCCATCAGCTTGATGCATTAAGCGACGGGCAGACGCTGTGGGTGATGGAGGCCGGCAAACTGGTGCAACAGGGTGACTGGCAGACGCTGTCGCAACAAGCGGGGCCGTTCAGTCAGATGCTGAAACACCGTCAACAGGAGATTGGCTGATGTCCGCTTTACGTCCGTTCCTGCGCCTCTGGCTGCGTCACCCTTTTCGCCTGGCGCTGGGAGTAATGCTGGCGATTCTCACTTTACTGGCCAGCATCGGCTTGCTGACGCTTTCCGGTTGGTTCCTTGCCGCCTCCTCAGTGGCCGGCGTGGCCGGACTTTACAGTTTCAACTATATGCTGCCTGCTGCTGGCGTTCGCGGCGCAGCCATCATCCGCACCGCTGCCCGCTATGCTGAACGGCTGGTCAGCCACGATGCGACCTTCCGCGTATTGCAGCATCTGCGAGTGCATACCTTCAGCCGCCTGATTGCGCTTTCACCGGGCCAACTATCGCGTTTTCGCCAGGCCGATCTGCTCAACCGTTTTGTTGCAGACGTCGATACGCTCGATCATCTCTATCTGCGGGTCATTTCTCCGCTGGCAGGCGCGTTGGTGGTGACGATGGTGGTTACCCTCGGCCTGAGTTTTATCGATCTTCAGCTCGGACTGACGCTGGGCGCTATCATGCTGGGCACCCTGATTATCCTGCCGGCGCTGTTTTATCGTCTTGGCTCGCCAGCCGGAGTAGCCATTGCCGATGGCCGGGCCCGCTGGCGCACCCAGCTGATGCACTGGCTGGCCGGTCAGGCAGAACTTACCCTGTATGGCGCTTCACAGGCGTGGCGTAAACAGCTCGATGAGCAGGAAGAGCACTGGCTTCAGGCGCAGCGCCAGCAGCTACGTTTACAGGCTGCCGCGCAGAGTCTGCTGTTGCTGATCAGCGGCCTGACGGTGACCTCGCTACTGTGGCTGAGTGCGGGCAGCATCAGCGAACAGCAGTTACCCGGCTCGCTGATCGCACTGGTGGTTTTTTGTGCGCTGGCGGCATTTGAAGCGCTGGCGCCGGTTGCCACGGCTTTTCTGCCGATGTCACAGGTGATCACCTCGGCGCAGCGGGTTAATGACATTATCGATCAGGTCCCGGCCATCACCTTTCCGACGCAGGGTCGCGCCCGGACCGGTAGCCTGGCGGTAGAGATTGATCGGCTCGATTTCAGCTATCCCGATCGTCCGGATAAGGTACTCAATCAGCTCTCGCTGCAGGTTAACCCGGGTGAACGCATTGCGCTGCTCGGTCCTACCGGCTGTGGGAAGTCGACCTTACTGGCGCTGCTGACCCGTGCCTGGGAGTGCCAGCCTGGCACAATCAGCCTGAACGATCTGCCGATCGCCGCCTGGCCGGAATCGGAACTGCGCCAGCGTATCAGCGTGGTGACTCAGCGGGTTCATCTGTTCAGTCAGAGCCTGCGTGATAACCTGCTGCTGGCCTGCCCTGCCGCCAGCGATGAAACATTACGTCAGGTACTGATCGATACCGGCCTGCAGCGCCTGCTGGAGACGCCGGAGGGTTTAAACGCGTGGCTGGGCGAAGGTGGTCGCCCACTGTCGGGTGGTGAACTACGACGCCTGGCGATTGCCCGGGCGGCGCTGCATGATGGCGATCTCTGGCTGCTGGATGAACCCACCGAAGGGCTGGATGCCACCACTGAGCAGCACATTCTCAGCCTGCTACAGCGGCTTACCATCGGCAAAACGGTGATGATGGTGACTCATCGCCTGAGCGGACTGGAGCAAATGGACCGCATTTGTGTGATGGATAACGGTGTGATTGTCGAGCAAGGCAGCCATGCCGAATTAATCTCAAAAGCGGGCCGCTACTGGCGTTTCCGGCAGCGGATTGCGCTATAGTCTAGCGACATGCTGATGAGTAGAACAACGCAATGAGACTGGTACAACTGTCACGGGAATCTCTGCAATTTCCGCCACCGGAGATGGCCCTGCGCGAGCCGAATGGCTTGCTGGCGATGGGCGGCGATCTTTCCCCTGCACGCTTACTTAACGCTTATCAGCACGGCATTTTCCCCTGGTTTTCACCCGGCGATCCGATTCTCTGGTGGTCACCCGATCCACGCGCGGTACTGTTGCCGGAACATTTTCACCTTAGCCGCAGTATGAAGCGTTTTCATCAGCGCTCGCCTTATCGCGTGACAATGAACGAGGCTTTTGCTGAGGTGATTGACGGCTGCGCCACGGGTCGTGAAGAAGGAACCTGGATTACCTTTGAGGTCAAACGTGCGTGGCTGAGGCTGTATGAATCCGGTCATGCGCATTCGATTGAGGTCTGGGATGAGCACAAGCTGGTAGGCGGAATGTATGGCCTGGCGCTGGGCCAAATCTTTTGCGGTGAATCGATGTTCAGTCGTCAGGAGAACGCGTCAAAAACCGCACTTTTGGTTTTCTGTCAGCATTTCATCAAACATCAGGGGCGACTGGTGGATTGTCAGGTACTTAACCCGCATACGGCTTCACTGGGCGCGCTGGAAATCCCGCGTGCTGACTATCTGCAATATGTACAAAGCCTTGCGTGGCAACCGGTCAGCGACGGATGCTGGCGAACACAAACCCTTTTTTAGCCGCGCGCAGATGTTTTGCACACATAAAGGCGTATAAGTGATATAATAGTCGAGTTTGGTATGTCGTCCGCGCTTAGTTTTTACAAGCCGGAATTGCCAGGCTGGGAATCTCAACGCACTCTCGGAACTGTTTCAATCGTGCGCGTGTAACCGGTTGATACAGATTCTTAGCCCGCTAATCCCCCGCAGACGTCACATAAACACCCGAATTTTTCCGTAATGCTCGCGTTATGACGCGAAGCACGGCAAAGCGTTGGCAAAATCGCCGACGGTTCTTTACATAAATCGTTGAATTGGGCATTATCTTGCCGGTTCAACTGAAAGGTAGTACACCCAGAGGATTCGATGGCCAAAGAAGACAATATTGAAATGCAAGGTACCGTACTGGATACGTTACCTAACACCATGTTCCGCGTAGAACTTGAGAACGGACACGTGGTTACCGCTCATATCTCCGGTAAAATGCGCAAAAACTACATCCGCATCCTGACGGGCGACAAAGTCACAGTCGAGTTGACCCCGTACGACCTGAGCAAAGGCCGCATTGTCTTCCGTAGTCGCTAAGCTGCGATAGTCTCGCGGCACCAGAAATGCAGCGAAAAAAAAGGCCGGATGAGAATCCGGCCTTTTTCATATCTGGCTGCCGTCAATCAGTGCACGGTGCCTTCTGTTTTGCGTTTCTCTGCGCTGAGGAAGTGATAGGTCAGCTGACCTTTTTCACGATCCAGCGCCACCGAGACTGAGCCGCCATCCACCAGCGAACCAAACAGCAGTTCATTGGCTAACGGTTTTTTCAGGCTTTCCTGTACGGTGCGTGCCATCGGACGGGCCCCCATCGCTTTGTCATAGCCCTTCTCAGCCAGCCAGTCACGTGCTTCATCACTGACTTCCAGCGATACCCCTTTCGCATCCAGCTGCGCCTGCAACTCGACAATAAACTTGTCGACCACCTGATGAATCACCTCTGGTGACAGGTGACTGAACCAAATGATGTTGTCCAGACGGTTGCGGAACTCTGGCGTAAAGATCTTCTTGATCTCTTCCATCGCATCGGTGCTGTTGTCCTGATGAATCAGGCCGATAGATTTACGTTCGGTTTCACGTACCCCGGCGTTGGTGGTCATCACCAGCACCACGTTACGGAAGTCCGCTTTGCGACCGTTGTTATCGGTCAGCATACCGTTATCCATCACCTGCAGCAGCAGGTTGAACACGTCAGGGTGCGCTTTCTCAATCTCATCCAGCAGTACCACCGCATGAGGATGTTTGATCACCGCATCCGTCAGCAGGCCGCCCTGATCAAAGCCAACATAACCCGGAGGCGCACCAATCAGACGACTGACGGTGTGACGCTCCATGTACTCGGACATATCAAAGCGCAGCAGTTCAATGCCCAGCGCTTTCGCCAGTTGTACCGTGACTTCGGTTTTACCGACACCGGTCGGTCCGGCGAACAGGAACGAGCCGACGGGTTTACGATCCTGACCCAATCCTGCCCGGCTCATTTTGATCGCTTCCGTCAGTGCCTCAATGGCATTGTCCTGTCCAAACACCAGCATTTTCAGGCGGTCGCCGAGATTTTTCAGCGTATCGCGATCGGTTGCCGAGACGCTTTGCTCCGGAATACGGGCAATGCGTGCGACCACGGTTTCAATGTCAGCCACGTTAACGGTTTTCTTGCGCTTACTGGCTGGCATCAGGCGCGCACGCGCACCGGCCTCATCGATCACGTCAATTGCCTTATCTGGCAGATGACGGTCGTTGATGTATTTCACCGCCAGCTCCACCGCCGCACGTACCGCTTTCGCGGTGTAACGCACATCGTGGTGCGCTTCGTACTTGGTTTTCAGGCCATTCAGGATCTGCACGGTTTCATCAACAGAGGGCTCCGTGATATCGATCTTCTGGAAGCGACGCGCCAGGGCACGGTCTTTTTCGAAGATGTTGCTGAACTCCTGATAGGTGGTGGAACCCATTACCCGGATTTTCCCGCTCGAAAGCAGCGGTTTAATCAGGTTAGCGGCATCAACCTGGCCGCCCGAGGCGGCACCTGCACCGATGATGGTATGGATTTCATCGATAAACAGAATGCTGCTCTCATCCTGCTCGAGTTGCTTCAGCAGCGCTTTGAAACGTTTCTCAAAGTCACCGCGGTATTTGGTGCCGGCTAACAGCGAACCAATATCCAGCGAGTAGATGGTGCAGTCTTTCATCACTTCCGGCACGTCGCCCTGCTCGATACGCCAGGCAAGCCCTTCCGCTATGGCGGTTTTCCCGACGCCCGATTCCCCCACCAGCAGTGGGTTATTTTTACGGCGACGGCACAGTACCTGGATAGTACGCTCCAGCTCTTTATCGCGACCGATCAGTGGATCGATGCCACCGACGCGAGCAAGCTGATTGAGATTGGTGGTGAAGTTTTCCATACGATCCTCCCCGCCTGCTTGCTCTTCGTTAACCGGATTTTCTGCGCCAGGCGCCTGGCCAGGCTCATCTTTACGCGTACCGTGTGAAATAAAGTTCACCACATCAAGGCGGCTGACTTCATGTTTACGCAACAGATAAGCGGCCTGCGACTCCTGCTCGCTGAAGATAGCGACCAGCACGTTCGCACCGGAAACTTCGCTGCGACCGGATGACTGGACATGGAAAACCGCACGCTGTAATACGCGCTGGAAGCTGAGCGTCGGTTGTGTATCGCGCTCCTCCTCACTGGCAGGTAAAACGGGTGTGGTTTGTTCGATGAAGGCTTCGAGTTCCTGCCGCAGAGCCACAATGTCCACCGTACAGGCTTCCAATGCCTCTCTGGCCGACGGGTTACTGAGCAATGCCAGTAACAGATGCTCGACGGTCATAAACTCATGACGGTGCTCACGCGCTCTGGCGAAAGCCATATTTAAACTGAGTTCCAGTTCTTGATTGAGCATTAGGCACCTCCCCCAATTATCGCTCTGACCTGTTTCCTATATGGAGACGGGATCAGGCTTTTTCCAGCGTACACAGCAACGGATGATGGTTTTCCCGCGCATAATTGTTCACCTGGGCCGCTTTAGTCTCGGCGACTTCTGCGGTAAATACACCACAGATCGCCTTGCCGTGGTAGTGAACTTTCAACATCAGTTGCGTTGCACGTTCAACATCATAAGAAAAGAACTTTTGTACAACGTCAATAACAAATTCCATAGGTGTATAATCGTCATTATTCAGAATGACTTTATACATTGAAGGCGGCTTTAACCCTTCGCGTACTTTGTCTTCGGCCAGATGTTCAAAGTTAAGCCAGTCGTTTGTGTTTGCCATAGTGTTCCGTTGAGATTTCGCCCATCGCATTTAAGCGGCTACATGTTGAGAGTTTAACATGCCTGTCAAGCCACTGGCCGCTGATGAAAATTTATTCAGAAATTCCCACCCGCGACCTGTATCACAAAATTCGCAATAGCGTTAACTGCCTCAAATTTTGATGATTTTTTCCCCACCGAGCCCGGGGGTTTGCTTGACGCCAGCGGCCATTTCTCTACATTCTACTTGCACAAGCTGATTGAGTTTTAATCAAACTCGACTCACAGCTTCAATGACCTCACCTACTTATAAAATGTCTTGCGAGGGAAGTAAAAGCATGGAGACGGGTACAGTTAAATGGTTCAATAACGCCAAAGGCTTTGGCTTTATCTGTCCAGTTGGCGGTGGCGAAGACATCTTTGCCCACTACTCAACGATTCAGATGGATGGTTACAGAACGCTGAAAGCTGGCCAGCAAGTTCAGTTTGATGTCCACGAAGGTCCGAAAGGCAATCACGCCAGTCTGATCGTGCCGGTAGCAGAAGTGCAGGCCGTTGCCTGACCTCTGCTTCCCCCTACTGAACACTCCCCTAAAAATGCCAGCCACCGACGCTGGCATTTTTCTTGTGGCCCGCGTTTAATCCGCCTTACCCTGCGCCAGCCCGATGACCCGGGCGAACATCTCGCGCATTAACAGCGGAATGGCATCCTGACCGCGTTCCGCCGCTGAGGTAGCCACTGCGATCGCCAGCTCAGGCTTCGAGCTCTGGTGAATCGCCCTGGTAATAATACGCCTGGCACTCATCCTCACGTTTAACGGCAGGTGCGCCATCTGCAGATAAACATCGCGAAAGCCCTGCTGGAAGAGGAAGTTTTCGATATCCAGCGCCGGCAGTTGTGTCAGATGCTGCTGCTCGCTATCGTGCGGCTGCAGCTGGCTGCGGGCGGCGGTGGCATATTTGTTGCCCGCCTCATCTCCGTCCGTCAGAACATGCCAGGCGATGCCCATCCGGCGGGCAAATTTCAGCAGTGGTTTGAGGCCAGACTGGGCAAACTCAATCACTTTTACCCCTTCGGCGGCAAAACTGTAGCCGCACTGCTGCGCCAGCTCATTGATGATCCAGACTTCGGTTTCACCCTCAACTAATAGCCAGCAACGGGCAAACAGCGCCACCGGTCGGTTGACGCGAATATGAAAGCCAATGCGGCGACTCTCTTCCGCGCTCAGGCCTTCCGGGCCGATGCGCCACGCCGCGACCCGTGACGGTTCACGCACCAGTCGGCAGACATTCTCAACCGGCACCTGCGACAACAGCTCCGCCGAGTTGGTGGTGGCAATTTTTTGCAGCGGCAGCAGCGACAGCATATTCCACGCCACCGACAGCATGATTGGATGCAGGCGGGTTTCCGGATCTTCAATCAGTAACAATGGACGGGCGTCAGGCGCCAGCGGCAGATCGCCCCGCGCCTGAATCAGCAGCGTAAACATCTGCAGCAGAATCAGTTGCCGGCTGCGCGAATCATTGCCAGCGATCAGCTGATTAAGCTGATCCAGCGCCTGCCATCCCCGATCGCCATGACGCTGTTGCGGATCGACCCGCCGGGCAACCGCGGCGGCTGGCTGCTGTACCAGAAAGTAATGCTCCATCAGTTGCTGCAGGGTTTTCAATCCCTGCCGCAAGACTTCATCACTCAGTTGCTGCGGGTGCCGTTCAAGATCGCGTGCCAGATCTTCCATTCCAGCCATCAGCTGAGGATGCAGGATCGGATCGTCCGGCGGCAGCTCATGCCGGGATCGTTTACTGAAACGCGCATCGCGCAGTCGCAATACCGGATGCCGTTGCAGCAGGCGTGCAATGGCCGCCGCGCAGTTGTCCTGTGTCAGCGGCTGAAGCTGGCGGTCGACAAAGCGCCGACTGGCACTGACCCCCTGCTGACGCCAGGTGGCACGCACGCTGTAATAGAGCCAGCGCGCGCCCTGTGCGTCACGCTGCCAGAACGGTGCCAGCAGCGCATCATCAGCGCTGCCATCATCGCGAAAGTGAAACACCACCGAGAGACGACGCATCGAATCCGTGACATCGCCCGGCGTAAAATGAAAGTCAGCCGGGGTAAAAACATACTCATCGTGATGCGGTGACAGCAGTAAACTCAGCGCATCAAGCAGGCTGGATTTACCCCAGGCATTCTCACCAATCAGCAGGTTGGTCTGGGTTAAAGGCAGGGAAAGCTGGTTGATGCCGCGAAAACCGCGAATGTCGATATGTTCCAGAATCATAGGGTTCCATCCTCTTGCTAAACGAAGCAGGGTTGCCGGACACCGACTGGTCAGGTCACGCGCGGCCGAGGGTTTACTCTACCGCGCTTTTTCGTTAGCGTGTCGCCACTTACTGCATGGATGGCCTTATTTTTTATGTACTCCGGACTTCTGATTATCCTGCTGCCGCTGATTACGGGCTGGCTGTTACCGTTCCGTCAAACCACCGTGCTGCGTCAGGTCAATCGCCTGCTGGGCTGGATGGTCTACGTGATCCTGTTCTTCATGGGCATCAGCCTGGCGTTTCTTGATAACCTCAGCAGCAATCTGGTTACCGTGTTTCACACCGCGCTGGTGACCGCGCTGTGCGTCCTGTTATGTAACCTGCTGGCGCTGCGCTGGCTGGAGAAGCGCGTGCCCTGGCAGCACAGCCATAAACAGGAAAAATTACCTTCACGGCTGCACATGGCGCTGGATTCACTCAAGCTGTGCGGCGTAGTGGTGATCGGGTTTGTGCTCGGCCTCACCCAATGGCCGTTACTGCATTATGCCGCTACCGCCAGTGAATATGCGCTGATTTTCCTGCTGTTTCTGGTTGGCATTCAGCTTCGTGGCAGCGGGATGACGCTGCGTCAGATCATTCTCAACCGACGGGGAATGTTGGTGGCCAGCGTGGTACTGGTCAGCGCGCTGGTCGGCGGAATGATCGCAGCGCTGGCGCTGGGCCTGCCGCTAAAAACCGGTCTGGCGTTAGCGAGCGGATTCGGCTGGTACTCGCTCTCAGGTATTCTGCTCACCGAAGCGTTTGGCCCGGTGATCGGCAGCGCCGCTTTCTTCAACGATCTGCTGCGCGAGCTGGTGGCGATTATGCTGATCCCGGCGCTCATCGCCCGCCATCGCTGCAGCGCCTTAGGCTTATGTGGTGCCACCTCAATGGACTTTACCCTGCCGGTGCTGCAGCGGGCCGGTGGCAATGAGATCGTGCCCGCCGCCATTGTGCACGGCTTTGTCATGAGCCTGCTGGCTCCGATTCTGATCGCCCTGTTCTCGGCCTGACCGGCGCGGGCAGCCTCCAGCGCATTTTTTCACGGCTGCTTTTCTGTTACGTCGTCTACGCTTCTTTTTTGCGGTTTTGGTCGCGCCATCGGTCTGGCGCACCCACAAAGGAGAATAAGATGAAACAAACCGTGGCGGCGCTGGTCGCTAAAACGCTTGAAAACGCCGGCGTCAAACGCATCTGGGGCGTTACCGGGGACTCATTAAATGGCCTGAGTGACAGTCTGAACCGCATGGGCACCATTGAATGGATGCCGACGCGCCACGAAGAAGTGGCGGCGTTTGCGGCAGGCGCGGAAGCGCATATCAGCGGTGAGCTGGCGGTCTGCGCCGGCTCCTGTGGGCCAGGCAATTTACACCTGATCAACGGATTGTTCGACTGTCATCGCAACCGCGTGCCGGTGCTGGCGATTGCGGCGCATATTCCGTCGAGCGAGATCGGCAGCGGCTATTTTCAGGAAACCCATCCGCAGGAGCTGTTCCGCGAATGCAGCCACTACTGCGAACTGGTATCCAATCCTGAGCAGCTGTCGCAGGTGCTGGGTATCGCCATGCGCAAAGCGATCCTCAATCGCGGCGTTTCGGTGGTCGTCCTGCCGGGCGATGTTGCACTTAAGCTAGCCCCCGAAAACGCTAACGCTGCGTGGTATCCGCCGCAGCTGCCGCAGGTTCTGCCACAGGCCGCTGAACTGGCCCAACTGGCTGAGACCCTGAATCAGGCCAGCAATATTACCCTGCTGTGCGGCAGCGGCTGCGCCGGTGCGCATCAGGAAGTGGTCAGGCTGGCGGAGACGCTGAAAGCGCCGATTGTCCATGCGCTGCGCGGTAAAGAGCACATCGAATATGACAATCCTTATGATGTCGGCATGACCGGGCTGATCGGCTTCTCTTCCGGCTTCCACGCCATGATGAATGCCGAAACGCTGGTGCTACTTGGCACCCAGTTTCCCTACCGCGCCTTCTATCCGGAAAAGGCCCGCATTATTCAGATCGATATCAATCCCGGCAGCCTCGGTTCGCACTGTCACGTTGATGAAGCTTATGTCGGCGACGTGAAAACCACACTGCAGGCACTGCTGCCGCAGCTGACCAGCAAAATCGACCGCAGTCATCTCGACAGCGCGCTGGAACACTATGTCGATGCGCGTAAAAGTCTTGACGAGCTGGCCCAGCCCAACGATAAACAGCCGATTCATCCGCAATATCTGGCGCAGCAGATCAGTCACTACGCCAGTGAAGACGCCATCTTCACCTGCGACGTCGGTACGCCGACGGTCTGGGCGGCGCGTTATCTGAAGATGAACGGCAAGCGCCGGCTGCTCGGCTCGTTTAACCACGGCTCAATGGCCAACGCGATGCCGCAGGCGCTGGGTGCCCAGTCAATTGACCGCAATCGCCAGGTGGTGGCACTGTGTGGGGATGGTGGATTCAGCATGCTGATGGGCGATTTTATCTCGCTGGCGCAGCTGAAAATGCCGGTCAAGCTGGTGATCTTCAACAACAGCGTGCTGGGTTTCGTGGCGATGGAGATGAAAGCTGGCGGCTACCTCACCGACGGCACCGAGCTGGACAACCCCGACTTTGCGGCCATCGCCGAAGCGTGCGGTATTAAAGGCATCCGGGTAGAAAAAGCATCAGAGCTGAACGGCGCGCTGGAGCAGGCGTTCGCCCATGACGGTCCGGTTCTGGTCGATGTCATCACTGCCAAAGAAGAACTGGCGATGCCGCCGCAAATTAAAATGGAGCAGGCCAAAGGCTTCAGCCTGTACATGCTGCGCGCCATTCTGAATGGACGCGGCGACGAAGTGGTAGAACTGGCGAAAACCAACTGGCTGCGGTAAAACAACAGCTTCACCCAGGCGGGCGCGATGCCCGCCTTTTTTTTCCGCCACGTTCAGGAGCTTCAGGTGATCGATTTACGCAGTGATACCGTGACCCGGCCCAGTGCCGCCATGTTAAGCGCCATGATGTCCGCCGAAACCGGTGATGATGTCTACCGTGATGATCCTACCGTTAACGCCCTTGAGGCAGAAGCGGCGTGCCTGAGCGGTAAAGCGGCTGCGCTGTTCTTCCCGACCGGTACCCAGGCCAACCTGGTGGCGTTGCTGAGCCACTGTGAGCGCGGTGATGAGTATATCGTCGATCAGCAGGCGCATAACTACAAATATGAAGCGGGCGGCGCGGCGGTGCTGGGCAGTATCCAGCCGCAGCCGATTCTGGCCGCTGGCGATGGCACGCTGCCGCTCAGCGACGTGGCCGCCGCCATCAAGCCTGATGATATTCACTTCGCCCGCACCCGCCTGCTGAGCCTGGAGAACACCCATCACGGCAAAGTATTGCCGATAAGTTATCTGGAACAGGCCTGGGCTTTTACCCGAGAGCGGCAGCTGGCACTGCATATTGATGGCGCACGCATCTTCAACGCGGTCGTCGCCCAGCAGACTACGCTGGCGGCGATCGCCCGCTACTGCGACAGCCTGACCATCTGCCTGTCAAAAGGTCTGGGTACGCCGGTCGGTTCCCTGCTGTGTGGTGATGCGACGCTGATTGAGCGGGCGCGCCGCTGGCGTAAAATGACCGGCGGCGGTATGCGTCAGGCCGGAATTCTGGCAGCGGCCGGGCTTTATGCCCTGCAGCATAACGTGACACGCCTGCAGCAGGATCACGATAATGCCGCCTGGCTGGGACAGCAACTGCATGAGCTTGGCGTGGAAGTGATTGATCAGCAAACCAATATGCTGTTTGTCCAGCTACCGGCCAACCAGGTTGAACCGCTAGCGGCGTGGATGAAAGCGCGCGACGTGCTGATCAGCGCCGGTCCCCGCACCCGACTGGTGACCCATCTGGATGCCGATCGCGCCGCGCTTGAGCAGGTGGTGGCCCACTGGAAAGCCTTTCTGCAGCAGTAATTTTTCCCGCTTACTGCGCCGCGCCATACTTTTCCAGCAGCGCGGCCGCTATCGCGGCAGTTTCGGCATCTGCGTTGCCGCGATAGTCTGCCGGCCGGAAATGCATCTGAAACGCTGCGATCACCGTCTGCTGCTCGCGCGCGCTCATCGCCCTATTCACCGGATAGCCGTAACGCTGTAAGCGATCGACGATTACTTCAGCCGGTACCGCCGCGTGCGGATCCTCACCGGCTAAGTAAAACGCTACCCGCCTGGCATCAGGCCAGGCACCCAATCCCCGCTGCGCCAGTTGCTGCCAAGGAAACAGCGGTCCGGGGTCCTGTTTACGCTGCGGGGCAATATCGCTGTGACCAACAATGTTTTCCGGCGCAATCGCGTAGCGCTGGCTGATATCACGCAGCAGCGCCTCCAGCGCAGTGATTTGCGCCGTGGTAAACGGCTGCCACTCGCGACCGGTCAGAGTACGGCGATAACCGCGATTCACCAGTTCGATGCCAATTGAGGTGTCGTTAATCCGGCTGGCTCCACGCCAGAAGCTCGGTCCGGCGTGCCAGGCGAGCTGCTGCTCCGGCACCAGTTGCCAGATGACGCCCTTACCGGCGCGCTGTGGCGGCTGCCGCGGGATCAGATAATGGGCGCTGACCTGTTGATCGGTCAGGGTTGCCAGCGAAGAGGAAAAATCTTCGGCGGTATAGTGAATCACAATCACTTTAACCCGTGGTCGCGCACCCTGGGCGGGATGCCGCAGGTCGGCCCAGTAGCCGGGACGGGATTCCACCCCGGACTGACAGCCCACCAGCATCAGCGCTGCGAGCAGCAACAGCAGGCGTTTCAACGAACGATTACCGCCGTCCCGCTGACGCTGACCATCAGCATACTGCTCTCTTTGCCGACCGTTTCGTAATCGATATCAATTCCGACAACCGCGTTAGCACCCAGCGCTTTGGCCTGCTCTTCCAGCTCTTTGAAGGCGATCTCACGCGCTTTGCGCAGCTCTTTTTCATAGGCGCCGGATCGGCCGCCGACGATATCGCGAATGCCGGCAAAAAAATCGCGGAAGATATTGGCACCGAGAATCGCTTCGCCGGTTACCACACCGCAATAATCCGTGATGCTGTGGCCTTCCAGCGTGGGGGTAGTTGAAAATTTCATCGTCTTCTCCTTGTTGAAAACCGGACTAAGGCTCTTTCGACTAAAAAGCACGGCTATACTCTATGCTAAAAAGGGCACCTTGCCAGAGAACAATAAGGAAATCGAGATGAGAAACAACGCGTTTGCGCTAATGATCCCCGCGGCCCTGCTGCTCAGCGCCTGTACCACCGTTGAGCCCGTGATTAAGGATAATGGCCCGCGTAGCGCGCCGTGCATCGAAGGCGGCCCTGACCAGGTTGCCCAACAGTTCTATGATCTGCGCGTTCAGCAGCCGACCCAGGGTCTGCCGGACAGCAACACGCTGGCAAAATATCGCCCTTACCTGAGCGATGCACTCTATCACTCACTGCAGGCCGCCAGCGGCAGTAACGCCGGCGCACAGTGGCGCAACGGCGATCTCTTCTCCAGCCTGTCACAGGGTCCGACCGCTGCCAGCGTAGCCGACGCTTCTACCATTCCTAACCGTGATGCGCGCAATATTCCGCTGCGGGTTGAACTGAGCCGCGACGGCAAGCAGTGGCAGGATGAAGTGCTGATGATCCACCAGGGCAGTTGCTGGGTAGTCGATGATGTTCGCTATATGGCGAACCCGGCACATGCCGAGGGTGGCAGCCTGAGTCAGATGCTTGAAAAATCGAAAAAATAATCACCCGTTCGGCGAGTGATAAAAAGCGCGAGGTACTGATACCCGCGCTTTTTTTGTTTCCGCTAGCCCGGCATTCGTCGGGTCATCCCGCCGGACAGCACATGATATTGTGCTAAGCTTTAGCGGTTTTTCCGGCTGTTTCATAAATTTTAACCCACCTCAATTGCATAACTATTCTGGTGACGTTAAAATCCGCGACACTAATAGCTATTCAAATCTGGCGCATGAGTATTCAACTAAACGCAATAAACTGCTTCTACGGTGCTCATCAGGCGCTGTTCGACATTAATCTTGAGTGTCCGCAAGGCGAGACACTGGTATTGCTGGGTCCCAGTGGTGCCGGTAAGAGTTCGTTGCTGCGGGTGCTGAATTTGCTGGAGCAACCCCGTTCAGGTCAGTTGCAGATCGCCGGTAATCATTTCGATTTCAGCCAGAAGCCGGCTGAGGCCGCGATCCGTGAACTGCGCCAGAACGTCGGAATGGTGTTCCAGCAATATAATCTCTGGCCGCATCTGACCGTGCTGCAGAACCTGATGGAAGCGCCCTGCCGGGTGCTGGGTCTGAGCAAGAGTGACGCGCGTGCCCGGGCAGACAAGCTGCTCGATCGTCTGCGTCTGACGCCCTACAGCGACCGTTTTCCGCTGCATCTCTCCGGCGGTCAGCAGCAGCGGGTGGCGATTGCCCGCGCCCTGATGATGGAGCCGCAGGTGCTGCTGTTTGATGAGCCGACCGCTGCGCTCGACCCGGAAATTACCGCTCAGATTGTCACCATTATTCGCGAACTGGCCCAGACCCGGATTACGCAGGTGATCGTTACCCATGAAGTGGAAGTGGCGCGTAAAACCGCCAGCCGCGTGGTCTACATGGAAAATGGTCACATTGTGGAACAGGGTGATGCCAGCCGCTTTACACAGCCGCAAACCGAGGCGTTTGCTCACTATCTTTCGCACTAAGTCAGGATGCTAACAATGAAAAAAGTCGTACTTGCTGCACTGCTTGCTGGTTTTAGCCTGAGCGCCACCGCGGCGCAGACCATTCGTTTCGCGACCGAAGCCTCTTACCCTCCGTTTGAGTTCGTCGATTCAGACAACAAGATTCAGGGCTTCGATGTCGATCTGGCGAATGCATTGTGTAAAGAGATTGATGCGACCTGTACTTTCACCAACCAGGCGTTCGATAGCCTGATCCCCAGCCTGAAATTCCGTCGCTTTGATGCGGTGATGGCCGGCATGGATATCACCCCTGAGCGTGAAAAACAGGTGCTGTTCAGCAAGCCTTACTACGACAACTCGGCGCTGTTCGTGGCGCAGAAAGGGAAAGTGGCCAGCATTGAGGCGCTGAAAGGCAAGCGCGTCGGCGTACAAAACGGCACCACTCACCAGAAATACCTGACCGAAAAGCACAGTGAAATCACTACCGTGCCGTACGACAGCTATCAGAATGCGGTGCTGGATCTGAAAAATGGCCGTATTGATGCGGTATTCGGCGATACGGCGGTGGTTAATGAGTGGCTGAAGCAGAACGCGACGCTGGCGCCAGTGGGCGAGAAAGTCACCGATAAAGCCTACTTTGGTACCGGTCTGGGCATTGCAGTGCGTACCGGCAATACCGATCTGCAAACCAAATTCAACGGTGCGCTGGATAAAATCAAAGCCGACGGCACCTATAAGACGCTCTACAGCAAATGGTTCCCGCAGTAATTTCTGATGAATGAAATGATCCCACTCGCAAGCGCCGCCGGCATGACCGTCGGCCTTGCCGTTTGTGCGCTTATCGCCGGCCTGGTGCTGGCGATGATTTTCGCTGGCTGGGAGTCGCTGCGCTGGAAACCGCTGGCGTGGATCGGCACCGGTCTGGTCACCCTGATCCGCGGTCTGCCGGAAATTCTGGTTGTGCTGTTTATCTACTTTGGCGCCTCTCAGCTGCTGCTGACCCTCTCCGACGGTTTCACCCTCAATTTCGGCCTGTTTCAGTTACCCATTCAGGTAGAAATTGAAAACTTCGACGTCAGTCCGTTCCTGTGCGGCGTGATTGCGCTGGCGATGCTGTATGCCGCCTACGCCTCACAAACCCTGCGCGGGGCGCTGAAAGCAGTGCCGATCGGCCAGTGGGAATCGGGTCAGGCGCTGGGAATGAAAAAATCGGCGATATTTCTGCGTCTGATTATGCCGCAGATGTGGCGGCATGCCCTGCCAGGACTCGGCAATCAGTGGCTGGTACTGCTAAAAGATACCGCACTGGTGTCGCTGATCAGCGTCAACGACCTGATGCTGCAAACCAAAAGTATCGCCACACGAACTCAGGAGCCGTTTACCTGGTTCCTGGTGGCTGCGGCTATCTATTTAGTGATCACCTTGTTCAGCCAGGCGGTATTGCGCCGCATTGAGCTGCGCACCACCCGATTTGAACGGGGGAACAGCTGATGCTGGCGTATCTGCCCGAATTACTGAAAGGATTACACACCAGCCTGACGCTGACCGCGGCCTCGCTGGTGCTGGCGCTGCTGCTGGCGCTGCTGTTCACCGTGGTGCTGTCGCTGAAAACGCCGGTGCTTAATCCGCTGGTAAAAGGCTTTATCACATTGTTTACCGGCACGCCGCTGCTGGTGCAGATCTTCCTGATCTATTACGGTCCGGGACAGTTTCCCTCGATCCAGCAGATCCCCTGGCTGTGGCACCTGCTGTCGCAGCCGTGGCTGTGCGCCATGCTGGCGCTGTCGCTCAACAGCGCGGCTTACACCACCCAACTTTTTTACGGCGCGGTGCGGGCTATTCCGTCCGGTCAGTGGCAAGCCTGCGCTGCACTCGGCATGAACCGCAAAGATACGCTGCGTATTCTGCTGCCTTATGCATTTAAGCGCGCCCTCTCCTCTTACTCCAATGAGGTGGTGCTGGTGTTTAAAGGCACCTCGCTGGCCTATACCATTACCCTGATGGAAGTGATGGGCCACGGTCAGCTGCTCTACGGTCGCACCTATGATGTCACGGTGTATGCCGCCGCCGGGCTGGTTTATCTGTGTGTTAACGGGGTGCTGACGCTGATGATGCGGCTGATCGAGAAACGCGCACTGGCCTTTGAACACCGTAACTGATGGTCAGGCGAGCCCGCTCGCCTGATACGCCTGGACAATCACAACGATTGCATAAAAATTCATTATCTGGCAGGGTAAGCAGCTCTCAGAGTAGTGAACAGGTTGTGATTACAGGAGTCGTATAATGAAAAAATGGATTGTTGCCGCCACGCTGGCTTCGCTGGCCCTCAGCGCCCAGGCCGCTGATAAAATTCGCTTCGCCGCCTCGGCGACTTATCCGCCGTTTGAATCGCTGAATCGTGAAAATCAGCTGGTCGGTTTCGACATCGATCTGGCGAAGGCGCTTTGCCAGCAGATGAAGGCCGACTGCACCTTCACCAACAATGCGTTCGACAGCCTGATCCCTTCGCTGAAGTTCCGCCGCTATGACGCGGTTATTTCCGGTATGGACATCACCGCCGAACGCAGCAAGCAGGTCGATTTTACCCAGCCCTACTACGCCAACTCCGCAATCGTGATCGCCCGCAAAGGCCAGTTCAGTGATTTTGCCGCCCTGAAGGGCAAGCGTCTTGGTGTCGAGAACGGCACCACCCATCAGAAATACCTGCAGGAAAAACATCCTGAGGTGACGGTGGTGGCGTATGACAGCTATCAGAATGCGATTCTGGATATGAAGAATGGGCGTCTGGATGGGGTGTTTGGTGACAGCGCCGTGGTGAATCAGTGGCTGAAGACCAACAGCGATCTGGCAACCGTCGGCGAGCACGTTACCGATGCAGACTACTTCGGCACCGGCCTCGGCATTGCGGTGCGCAAAGGCAACACCGAATTACGCGATCGCTTTAATCATGCCCTCGCCGAACTGAAAGCCAATGGCCGCTGGCAGCAGATTAACCAGCAGTGGTTCCCTGAGTAAATGCAGATGCGGGCTCAGTGTCTGAGCCCGTCTTACGCTTAGCGCGGCTGGCGGGTTAACAACGCCAGCACTTCAAAATGGGCGGTGTGCGGGAACATATCAAACAGCTGCACCTTGCTAATCTGATAATCATTCAGCCGGGCTACGTCTTCTGCCAGCGTCTGTGGGTTACAGCTGGAATAGAGCAGATAATCGGGTGCCATCTGACTAAGAAAATCACACAGTTCAGCGCCAATGCCGCGTCGCGGTGGGTTAACCAGCACCAGCTGTGGCACCGCGTCCCGGCCGGTGGCAAATTCGGTCGAGTCCAGCGCAGCAAACTGCACTTTTTCCAGTCCCATCATCTGCGCTGAACGCTGGGCGCATTTAATCGCCTCGGCGCTGATTTCAATGCCGGTCAGCGTCATCTCTGGCGTGGCGCAGTGCAGGCCAAATCCCCCGACGCCGCAGAACAGATCCCACATGCTGGTGACCGGCAGCTGCTGCACCCATTGCCGGGCGGTGGCGTAAAGCGTGCTGGCAACCTGTGGATTGGTCTGGAAGAAACTTTGCGGACGGATCCACAGCGGCACGCCGTTAAAATTTTCGGCCAGCGACTGCGCTGGCGTCAGCGCAATCTCCTGCTCCCCTTCCAGAATCGCCATATGTACCGGCTGAATATTGGCGGAGATCACCGTCAATTGTGGCAACTGCTGTTGCAGCTCCGGCAGTGCCGCGCGCAGTTGCGCCAGCTTGGTGGTCGAACGCAACACAAAACGCAGCATCATGCCGCCCTGACTACTGCCGGTCAGCAACAGATATTTCAGCTCGCCCCGTTTGCGCGCCACGTTGTATGGCGTCAGCCCGGCGCGGGCGATAAACGGCCGCAGCGCAGCAAACACCGGCTGAAAACTGGCTGGATAGAGCGGGCAGTCGCACAGATCAACCGCCTCGCCATTGCGCTGAACCATGCCGAACACCGGACGCTCCACGCTACCGCTGACCACCATCTTGGCTTTATTACGAAACGCCTGCTGCGGCGAGGTGATCGGTGGCAACCACTGCGCCACCGGCCGATCGGCCAGCAGCTGTTCCAGCCATGACTGTTTGTCAGTCAGCTGTTGGGTATAGGGTTTTTCCAGCCACTGGCAGGAGCGGCAACGGTTAGCGTCATAGAGCGCGCAATGCATGGGAAAGCCTGTATTCACGGTGGAGAGGTCGGGCGGAGCGCGATTGTATCATCGCTTGCTGAAAAATGCGCGACTGCTGAGCGGCAGAAACAGCAGCAGCAGCACCAGCAGATCCGGCAGCTTTTGCAGCAGGGTGTGATGGACGATCTGGACATTATTCGCGCCATCAATGCTGAATATCTCCGGATAGATCCAGCCCATGGAGGCCATCAGCATATAACCCAGCACAATCACCTGGGTGGCGACATAGCCCCAGCGTCCCCGGTTGCTGCCGCGCATCAGGGTAAAGGCGCAGCGCAGTTCGAACAGGAAGATCAGCTGGCTGGCGACAAAGATAAAGGTTGAGTCCCAGGCCTGGGCGCTGCGGTGGACAAAGTTGGCGAGCTCGCTGTAGCCAAGCTCATTTGCCAGCATCAGCACGCTCAGGCAGCGCGTCGCGATAATGGCAATGCCCGCCACGGTGACCGGAACCGGTGCCTCGGTCAACGTGCGGCTGCTTTTAAGGATTTCTGACATAGTCCGTGACTCCACCTGATCAAAAAACGGGCCGGTAAAACCAGCCCGTTGTTATAGTGGCAAATGTTACGGATTTCAGCCACGTTTAGCTTTCTGAATATCGCTTAAACGTTGTTTTTCTTCATGTGCCATCACCCGCCAGGCGATAAAACCGACTAAACCGACCACGAACAGGATCAGTGAGGCGAGCGCGTTGATTTCCGGATTGACGCCACGCCGCACGGTGGCAAAAATCGCCATCGGCAAGGTGGTCGCGCCAGGGCCGGTCACAAAGCTGGAAATCACCAGATCGTCGAGAGACAGCGTAAACGCCAGCAGCCAGCCGGTGACGATAGCCGGAGCAATCATCGGCACGGTAATCACGAAGAACACTTTGAGCGGCGTTGCGCCCAGATCCATCGCGGCCTCTTCAATCGAGCGGTCCAGTTCGCGCAGGCGCGAGTTGATCACCACGGCGACATAGGCGGTACAGAACGTGACGTGCGCCAGCCAGATGGTCAGCATACCGCGCTCGCTCGGCCAGCCAAAGGCGTTGCCCATCGCCACAAACAGCAGCAGCAGCGACAGCCCGGTGATCACGTCGGGCATCACCAGCGGTGCGGTCAGCATAAACGCAAAGCCGTTATGGCCACGGAAACGGCCGAAGCGCACGATAATCACCGCCGCCAGGGTTCCCAGCACCACCGCCATGGTGGCGGAGAGCGCGGCGATACTCAGACTCAGCATCACCGCGTCAATCATCGCGCTATCCTGAAACAGCACCCGGTACCAGTGGAAGGAGAAGCTGTCCCATACCGTCACCAGCTGTGAGCTGTTGAAGGAGTAAACCACCAGCAGCAGCATCGGCGCATAGAGGAACAGGAAACAGCAGACCAGAATCCCGGTACGCCAGGGCGAGCGAATGGTCGGCAAATTGTTCATGCCTTCTCCCCCATCTCACGGTTTTGATGCTTATGGAACCAGATGATCGGCAGAATCAGGATCAGCAGGATAATGACCGCCAGCGCCGACGCGACCGGCCAGTCACGGTTATTAAAGAACTCCTGCCACAGAATACGGCCAATCATAATGCTGTCCGGACCCCCGAGCAGTTCCGGGATCACGTACTCACCGACTGCCGGAATAAACACCAGCATCGAACCGGCGATTATCCCCCCTTTGGTAAGCGGAACGATCACGCTGAAAAAGGTTTTCAGCGGACGCGCGCCCAGATCCAGCGACGCTTCAACCAGCGAGTAGTCGATACGCGTCAGCGCGGTGTAGATCGGCAGCACCATAAACGGCAGATAGCAGTAAACGATGCCGATATAGACCGCGGTATTGGTGTAAAGGATCACCAGCGGATGATCAATCACGCCCAGCCACAGCAGAAAACGGTTGAGGATACCGTTATTGTTCAGCAGCCCCATCCAGGCGTAGACCCGCACCAGAAAGGAGGTCCACGACGGCAGGATCACCAGCAGCAGCAGGATAGTGCGCATCGACGGCTTGCTGTGCGCCACCGCCCAGGCCAGCGGATAGCCCACCAGCAGGCAAATCACCGTCGAGATGGCCGCCACTTTCAGCGACTGCAGATAGGCGTCGACGTAGAGAGGATCGTCGGTCAGCGTCAGGTAATTGGCAAAGTTCAGCACAATACTGAACTGATCGTCCGCCCAGCTGACCAGTTCGGTATAGGGTGGAATGGCGCGCGCAATGTCAGCGAAGCTGATCTTTAGCACCGTCAGGAACGGCAGCAGGAAGAACAGCACCAGCCAGACATAGGGTAAAGCGATCACCAGTTTGCGGCCGTGCTGCATTTTAATTCGCGTGGCCCAGCGTTGCAGCGGCGTGCCGACCAGCCGGGCCGGCGCTTTGCTGCGTTGGAAAATCTGGCTCATGGCGCCTCCTTAAACCGTCAACACCACGCAGCTGTCGCTCTCCCAACAGAGGCGGACTTCATCGCCCCAGGTCGGCAACCCTTTGCGGTAGCGATGCGCGTTTTGCAACTGTGCGCTGATCATCTGTCCGCTGTGCAGACGGACATGGAAAATCGACAGGTCACCGAGATAGGCGATATGCACCACTTCACCGACGGCAAAGTTGCAGCCATCGGCTGGCACCTCATCGCACAGCATCACTTTTTCGGGACGCAGCGCGACGTGAACCGGCAGGTTATCCACCACCGAGACATCGGAGTCGACCTTCAGCGGGTGCATCAGCCCCGGGCTGTCGATAACCAGACCATCCGCCTGACGTTCGCGCAGCAGCCCTTCAAACACGTTCACCGAGCCGATGAATTCGGCACTGTAGCGGCTGGTCGGATGCTCGTAGATCTCTTCCGGCTCGCCAATCTGCACGAACTTGCCGCGATTCATGATGGCAATGCGGCCCGCCATGGTCATCGCCTCTTCCTGATCGTGGGTAACCATGACGCAGGTTGCGCCCACCCGCTCGAGGATATCAACCACCTCCAGCTGCATGCGATCGCGCAGCTTCTTGTCCAGCGCGCCCATCGGTTCATCCAGCAGCAGCAGCTTAGGCCGTTTCGCCAGGCTACGCGCCAGCGCCACACGCTGACGCTGACCGCCGGAGAGCTGATGCGGCTTACGCCTGGCAAACTCCTGCATATGCACCAGCGCCAGCATTTCCGCCACCCGACTGGTGATTTCGCCCTTCGGCAACTTATCCTGCTTCAGACCAAAGGCGATATTCTGCTCCACCGTCATGTGCGGAAACAGCGCGTAAGACTGGAACATCATATTGATTGGCCGCTGATAAGGGGCGACGTGCGACAGATCCTGGCCATCCAGCACAATCTGGCCGCTGGTCGGCGGCTCGAAACCCGCCAGCATCCGCAACAGCGTGGATTTGCCACAGCCCGACGCGCCCAGCAGGGCAAAAATCTCGCCTTTGTATATGGTCAGACTGACATCATCGACAGCATGCTGTCCGTCGAACGATTTTGTCAGATTGCGAATTTCCAGCAGCGGCGTTAACGCCTTTGCGGTTTTATTTTGAGGACGGGGAATGGCATCGTTCACTAACGTATCTCTCCGGAGCCAGGCGGAACATCGCGGCAAAATCCGCCGCTAAAAATGGCACAACAGAGGCCGACACTGCGCCTCTGTTGCTGATGAGTAATCAGTCAATCCGTTCAGAACGAATTACTTACCACTTTTTACTTTAGTCCATGCACGGGTACGCACACGATCCAGTTTCGGATCCTGAACTTTGAGCACGAACAATTTCGACATCGCTTCTGGCGTCGGGAAGATGCCTGGGTTGTTGCGGACGTCAGCATTGATCAGCGGTAGCGAAGCTTTATTGCCGTTGGCGTAGTTCATCTTGTTCGAGACATCCGCGATCACTTTTGGATCCATGATGTAGTTCAGCCAGGCGTAGGCACCATCAAGATTCTTCGCGTCTTTCGGAATTGCCATCATGTCGAAGAAGGCCAGAGCGCCCTCTTTCGGCACGCTGTAACCGAGATGCACGCCATTTTTGGCTTCATCGGCCCGGTTTTTCGCCTGCAGAATGTCACCTGACCAGCCAATCGCCACACAAATATTGCCGTTAGCCAGATCGTTGATGTACTGCGACGAATGGAAATAACGAATGTTCGGACGCAGTTTCAACAGCAGATCGGTGGCCGCGCCTGAATACTCTTTGGCGTCAGAACTGTTCGGATCTTTACCCAGATAGTTGAGCACGGTAGCGAAAATTTCTTCCGGCGCATCAAGGAAAGAGACGCCACAGCTTTTCAGCTTCTCCAGATTTTCTGGCTTCATCACCAGATCCCAGCTGTTAACCGGTGCATCTGCGCCGAGTACCGCTTTGACTTTATCGATGTTGTAGCCGATACCGGTAGTGCCCCACAGGTAAGGAATGGCGTATTTGTTGCCCGGATCGTGCTGCGCCACTTTTTCCATCAGCGCCGGATCGAGGTTTTTATAGTTAGGCAGTTTGCTCTTATCCAGCGGCTGGAACACGCCGGATTGCAGCTGACGCGCCAGGAAGCTGGAGGATGGCACCACCACGTCATAGCCGGTGCTGCCAGCCATCAGTTTGCCTTCCAGCACTTCATTGGAGTCAAACACGTCGTAGACCACTTTGATGCCGGACTGCTTTTCAAAGTTCGGCACGGTATCTGGCGAGATATAATCAGACCAGTTATAAACGTGCAGCGTTTTATCTTCCGCCATGGTGCTGGCAGACGCGGCCATCAGCACGCCAGCTACCACACCTGACAACCATTTCTGACGTTGGTTGAACATGTTTTCCATCCTCCTGAGCGGGTCATCACAACGCTGCAAACCAGTGATCCATACGTTGCGTTCTGTGTGTAAGGTCAGTGACACAATGAATCATTATTCAGCGGAAGTGTAATAGCAAAAACCATTAGCTGTGGCGCAGTTACGCGGCTGTCACAGCCCCGCAAGAATAGCCCCCCGACTCAGACTGCACCAGACCTCAGCGTAAAAAACGCCTAAAAGCGATATTTTATGCATGTTTAAGCTATGAGGTTCGGCTTTACTGGCATAAAGAACGACAAATATCTGGCACTAAAGGGCAAAGTGCAGAATAAAAAATTATAGCTATCCGGTGCGACGGACATAAAAAAAGCCGTCACAGGGACGGCTTAACGGGCAATCGGGTCTGATCAGTGCAGCACGGAGTGCACGCTGGTCACCGGCACATGCTCTTCCTCTTCACCAATCATCAGCAGATTGTTAGCAAACGCCTCAAGGATCACCATTGAGATCTGCTCTTCACTCTGTTTCATAAAGTGAGAGAACTGACCAAAGGTTAACCCTGCGGTGATGGTCATTGACTGACAGACAATCAGCTTCGGCAGGTTATCATCCTGAATGTCGATGAACGCTTTCACCGTCAGCGAACTGGCATTAATTTGCGACAGGTCGCCTACCAAAGGAATCAGCGCCGTGGGCTTCACTTCAGCCAGCGCCGAAAACAGAATGACGTTGTCGACCAGATCGATTTTGGCGTCAAACACCCCGTCGAAGTTTTGCATATGCGGCAGATGTAGTGCCTGACAGGCATCGCATTCGAACCAGGTGATATTTTGCTGATCCAGCCAGCGACGCAACAGGTCGATATCCGGAACGACAAGAGAATCCATCGTAAAATCCCATGGGGTGATAAACAGGCGACTTAGCTTACGGAAAAATGCGCGTCGATGCCACGAAAACCGCTGAAAAGCGCGTGTCAGCCCGCGGTTTTAGGACGGAGCCCGGGGATAGCCTGCTGCTCAATCCAGCCAATCATCAGCCCGGCAATGTCCAGACCGCTGCTGGTTTCGATCCCTTCGAGACCCGGCGAGGCATTGACCTCCATCACCAGCGGACCCCGAGCGGCACGCAGGATATCGACCCCGGCGACGTCCAGCCCCAGCGTGGTCGCCGCTTTGACGGCAATCTGCCGCTCCTGCTCAGTGATAGTGACCGGATACGCCTTGCCGCCACGGTGCAGATTGGAGCGAAAGTCGCCCTCTTTTGCCACCCGCTCAATCGCCGCCACGACCTGATTGCCAATCACCAGACAGCGAATATCACGGCCGCCCGCCTCTTTGATGAACTCCTGCACCAGAATATGGGCATTCAGACCGCGAAACGCATCGATAACGCTTTCCGCCGCCTGGCGCGTTTCGGCCAGCACTACGCCGATGCCCTGGGTGCCTTCCACCAGTTTGACCACCAGCGGCGCGCCGCCGACCATGGCGATCAGATCCTCGGTATCGTCCGGCGAGGAAGCAAAGCCGGTGACCGGCATATCGATTCCCTCGCGCGCCAGCAGCTGCAGCGATCGCAGCTTGTCACGTGCGCGGGTGATCGCCGCCGACTCATTCAGCGGGTAACTGCCGCTCATCTCAAACTGACGCAGCACCGCCGTACCGTAAAAGGTGGTCAGAGAGCCGATGCGCGGAATGACCGCATCAAAGTGGCCGAGCGGTTCACCGCAGTAGTGCACGGCGGGCGAGGCGGGATTGATGTTCATGTAGCAGGAGAGCGGATCGATGATTTGCACCTGATGGCCACGGCCTTCGGCCGCCTCACGCAGCCGCCGGCTGGAGTAAAGCGTTTCATCGCGCGACAGAATGGCTATTTTCATCGTCCGTTCTCCGCCGTTAGCTTAGCGCGTTGCCCAGCCCTGCTGATGCAGATAATCCAGCATAAACGGGCGCGTTTCTTTGATAATCAGACGCTGAATCAGTTCGCTCCAGGTTTCGCTGCGCTGGTTGCTGTCACGATGCTGATAGTAAAGCTCGGTGCGGCTGTCATAGTCCGCCAGTACCGCCGGATCGAGCGGCTGGTAGCGGTTTTCATGCACCAGCATTGCGTGCGGCATGCGCGGTTTCACATCCGGGCGGGTTTCAGGATGGCCCAGGCAAAAACCAAACAGCGGCAACACAAATTTTGGCAGGCCGAGCAGAGTGGTTACCTCGGCGATGTTGTTACGGATACCGCCAATGAACACCCCACCCAGATCCAGCGATTCGGCCGCCACCATGGCATTCTGCGCCATCAGCGCGGTATCGACACAGCCGAGCAGCAGCTGTTCAGCGCGGCCCAGCTGGGCATCCGGACAGATCTGCAGGTGACGATTAAAGTCAGCGCAGAACACCCAGAACTCGGGTGCATCTGCCACCCACGACTGACCGCCGGTCAGGGTGACCAACTGGTCGCGCAGCGCACGGTCAGTGATACGAATAATAGAAGAGCACTGTAAAAAACTGGATGTGGACGCCGATTGCGCCGCATTAATAATCGCTTCACGCTGCGCCTCGCTGACGGGCTGGTCGGTGAAGGCGCGAACAGAGCGGTGGCTGCACAGTAAATCAATGGTCGGTGTCATAAAGTCTCCAGCAACATTATCTTTTTTTGTCAGTGTGATTAAACAACTGCGGCGCGATCGCTTTTGCGGTGCGCCACATTAATAGCCAGGCGGCGGGCAGCATCAAAACAATACCCGCGATAAACAGCCCGGTCGCCAGCGTCCTGACGTCCAGCGTGCCGGGCGCGGGCAGCCAGCGGTTCACCAGCAGCAGTGCGGCCAGAATCATCAGGCCGCCAAGCGCTTCCAGCACCAACACGGTGCGG
The DNA here is from genome assembly GCF_040546285.1 of Pantoea sp. UYEF8. NCBI lineage: Bacteria > Pseudomonadati > Pseudomonadota > Gammaproteobacteria > Enterobacterales > Erwiniaceae > Pantoea > Pantoea sp. UYEF8. The sequence goes on from NZ_JBEPNM010000001.1 coordinate 361,544, forward strand.
GGTAATCTGGCGACATTCTGCATCGTCCTCTCCTGCCTTAGCCGGTTATTGAGCGTCAATTATGGTTAACAACCCGCAAATTGCCCACCGTTCAGGGTGAGCCACGGACAGAAAAAACGCCGCCCGGCTGATAACAAGGTTCCAGCCGCTATAGGTGGCGGGCATCAGACTAACAGGCAAATCCTGCTTCCTTTAAGCGATACGAGCGGGCATCATGATTGCCATTCTCAGTTTTATTGTGTGATGTAGATCACGCACCACGCTGCAAGGAGTTCTTCATGATTGCTGTAATTTTTGGTCGTCCGGGCTGCCCATATTGTGTCCGTGCTAAAGAGCTGGCGGATAAACTCACTGCTGAGCGTGATGATTTTAGCTATCAGTATGTGGATATTCAGGCAGAAGGCATTACTAAAGCCGATCTGGAAGCCAGCGCCGGTAAGCCAGTCACCACCGTGCCGCAGATTTTCCTGGATGATAAACACGTCGGCGGCTACACCGAATTCGCCGCATGGACCAAAGAAAACCTGGGCTTTGTCGCTTAATTAGCGGCTGCAGGCTGGGTAATGAAAAAGGCGAGACGCGGTTACCGGTCTCGCCTTTTTGCTGGGCAGCGTCTGACTGTTTCTCAGCCCCGGCCCTTTATGCCGGGCCGGGGCCGCTTTAGTTCAGCGAGGCCATCACTATCTGCATCAGGCGCACCAACAGCGCACCGCAGCCAGCCCAGAACATGGCGCTCACGCTCCAGGCGACCACAAACAGCCCGCTGGCATGGACCAGCAGCGTATTATTTAACAGCAGCACGGCCACCAGGGTGCCCCACAGCGCCATCAGTAAGGTACTTTTTAACGGACTTTCCACCTGCATCAAGGCCATCACGATACCAGGCAGCATAAACAGCAGCAGTTCAGGCTGACCATGCAACGGGCCAGGACCGGTTTGCCAGAAGTGGCAGGTAAAAACAAACACCAGACTATAAAGCACCACCCCACACAGGCGGATCGTCCAGAGATAAGAACGCTGCGGCATAACACCTCACTGACTAAAAATTACCCGGATAAAACTTGCCTGTATCCCTGCTGCGTTCAGGTGGAAATAAAAAGAAACAGTTCGTTTTGATAACGAATGAAATTAGCCAATGGCTGAGGAAGATTTTTCTGATTAGAATAGCCGCCGTTACACCGGTCGCATTTGCAACACTGATACAACGCACCCCCGACGGCTTGCTCAAGATAGCGAAAAACAAGCCTCTCTTCAACAGGTTACACGTAAACAAGAAGTTAAACAGTGAATATTAACGTCGCAGAATTGTTAAGTGGAAATGACGTTTTGTTATTATTTGTCGTTTTGGCGCTCGGGCTCTGCCTGGGGAAATTGCGTCTTGGCTCGGTTCAGCTGGGAAATTCGATCGGCGTATTAGTGGTTTCCCTGTTATTAGGCCAGCAGCACTTTACGATCAATACCGACGCATTAAGTCTCGGCTTTATGCTGTTTATTTTTTGTGTTGGCGTCGAGGCCGGTCCCAACTTTTTCTCGATATTCTTTCGCGACGGCAAAAACTATTTCATGCTCGCTATCGTGATGGTGGTCAGCGCGCTGATTATGGCACTGGGGCTCGGTAAGCTGTTTGGCTGGGATATCGGCCTGACGGCGGGCATGCTGGCGGGCTCAATGACCTCAACGCCGGTGCTGGTCGGTGCCGGCGATACGCTACGGCAAAGTATCAGCGACAGCAAACAGCTGGGATTGATGCAGGATCAGCTCAGTCTCGGCTATGCCGTGACCTATCTGATTGGCCTGGTCAGCCTGATCTTTGGCGCGCGTTACCTGCCGCGCCTGCAGCATCAGGATCTGCCCACCTGCGCGCAGCAGATCGCTCGCGAGCGCGGGCTGGATGCTGACAGCCAGCGCAAGGTGTTTTTACCGGTGATCCGTGCTTACCGCGTCGGCCCGGAACTGGTGGCGTGGAGCGGCGGCAAAAACCTGCGTGAACTCGGTATCTATCGCCAGACCGGCTGCTACATTGAGCGCATCCGCCGTAACGGTATTCTCGCCAGCCCGGATGGCGATGCGGTACTGCAACTCGGCGACGACATCTCCCTGGTCGGTTATCCCGATGCGCACGCCCGTCTCGACCCCAGCTTCCGTAACGGCAAAGAGGTGTTTGACCGCGATCTGCTGGATATGCGAATTGTGACCGAAGAGATTGTGGTGAAAAACCACAATGCAGTGAACAAACGGCTCAGCAAGCTTAATCTCACCGATCATGGCTGCTTCCTTAACCGGGTGATTCGCAGCCAGATTGAGATGCCGATTGACGACAGCATCATGCTGAATAAAGGCGATGTATTGCAGGTCAGCGGCGAAGCGCGACGGGTTAAAAGCGTGGCGGATCGCATTGGCTTTATCGCTATCCATAGCCAGATGACCGACCTGCTGGCCTTCTGCGCCTTCTTCATCGTCGGCCTGATGATTGGTCTGATTACCTTTCAGTTCAGCAACTTTAGTTTTGGCCTCGGTAACGCTGCCGGCCTGCTGTTTGCCGGCATTATGCTCGGCTTCCTGCGCGCCAACCATCCGACCTTTGGCTACATCCCTCAGGGCGCACTCACCATGGTGAAAGAGTTCGGGCTGATGGTGTTTATGGCCGGCGTGGGGCTGAGCGCTGGCAGCGGTATCAATCACGGCGTCAGCAGTGAGGGTGCGCTGATGCTGCTGTGTGGACTACTGGTCAGCCTGATCCCGGTGATTATCTGCTATCTGTTTGGTGCCTACGTACTGCGAATGAACCGCGCGTTACTGTTTGGGGCCATCATGGGCGCCCGCACCTGCGCGCCGGCGATGGAGATTATCAGTGACACCGCGCGCAGCAATATTCCGGCGCTGGGCTACGCCGGAACTTACGCCATTGCTAACGTGCTGTTGACGCTGGCGGGTACGCTGATCGTGATTATCTGGCCGCTTTTGCCCTTATAAAATTTTTTTGTATACGTCCAGAACTTTTTTGTTAAGGGGTAGTCTGAATAAGTGCCACTGCTTTTCTTTGAAATCCCCAAATTGTGGAGCCCGCTGGTCTTTTTCCCGGCGGGTTTTTTTATGCCCTTTTTTCCGCCATGACGCCCCCACTCCGGATTAAAGCGCGGCTGTCCGGCTGTCAAACTTAAACAGTCAGGCAACCCGTGAGCAGATTAAGAGCCTTGCTATGGACGAAACCCAGGGTAAAAAGCAGGATAGTGCGCCGGTGCTGTTAGCAATTTGTGCTGAATATTTTGGTTAGCGCGTTGTCGCTGACGTTTGATTTGCCGCTGTAGTCAGTCTGTGTCTGCCCGTGCGGGTAGCGTAGCCGTTGACTGGCGGCCTGTTTGCAGAGGAATGTCCCCTATAATGGAAGAGTTAAACCGCTCATTGTTTATCGCCATCAATGCCACGCCTGCGTCACCCGCCTGGCTGCTGCAACTGGCAACCTTTATCGCCAAAGATCTGATTGCCATCGTGCCGCTGTTAATCGTCGCGCTGTGGCTGTGGGGACCACGCGACCAGGTCTCTTCACAGCGGGTGCTGGTGCTAAAAACCGGCATGGCTTTACTGTATGCGCTGGCGATTTCCTGGTGTGTCGGCCAGCTGTTACCGCACCCTCGCCCGTTCGCGATTGGACTCGGCCATCAGTTCCTGCACCACGCAGCGGATGATTCCTACCCCAGCGATCACGGCACCACTATCTTCACCTTTGCGCTGGCCTTTATTTTCTGGCATCGCCTGTGGTCAGGGGTGATTCTGATGCTGGCCGGTATCGCCATCGCCTGGTCGCGCATCTACCTTGGCGTCCACTGGCCAATGGATATGCTGGGCGGTTTCCTGGTTGGCTTACTGAGCTGTCTGGCCTCCCATCTGGCCTGGCAGATCTACGGCGAGCGGATGCTGGCGGTGATTAATCCGCTCTACCGATCGCTGTTTGCCCTGCCGATTCGTAAAGGCTGGACTCAGGATTAAAAAGAAGGGACGCCGCGGCGTCCCTTCTTTTTATCAGAATTATGAGAACCACTTCCCGAACCAGCCGTTGAATTTCATCATTACGAAATCCACCATCCGGCTGAAGAAGCCTCCTTCCGGCACCTCCTGTAATACCACCAGCGAACGCTGGTCGACGGTTTTGCCATCCAGCTGGAAATCAATGGTGCCCACCACCTGATTCTTCTTCAGTGGCGCTTCGAGCTGCGGCGAATTGAGCTTAAAGCTCGCCTTCAGATTTTTCATCTGCCCTTTCGGGATGGTCAGCGCGGCATCTTTCGACACGCCAAGGTTGACCTGACTCTTATCGCCAAACCAGACCCGCTGCTGCGCAAACGGCGCGTCGGCCTTAATCGGCGTCACGGTTTCATAGAAGCGGAAGCCCCAGGTGAGCAATTTTTCGCTTTCGCGGAAGCGAATCGCATCGCTGGCAGTACCCAGCACTACCGAAATCAGTCGCATATCGCCTTCGGTTGCCGAGGCCACCAGGTTATTACCGGCACCGGAGGTGTGGCCGGTTTTGACGCCATCTACCTTAAGATTGGTGCTCCACAGCAGACGGTTACGGTTCATCTGGCGGATTTTATTGAAGGTGAACTCTTTCTCTTTATTCAGCGCATACTCTTCCGGTACGTCGCGAATCAGCGCCTGGGCAATTAACGCCATATCCCGCGCCGTGCTGTACTGTCCCTCAGCATCCAGCCCGTGAACCGTCATAAAGTGGGTGTTCTGTAACCCCAGCGCTTTAACGTAGTTGTTCATCAGGCCGATAAACGAGTCCTGGCTGCCCGCCACGTAATCCGCCAGCGCAATACAGGCGTCGTTACCGGACTGGATCACAATGCCCTTGTTCAGCTCATGGACCGGAATACGGTCACCCGGTTTTAAAAACATCAGCGACGAACCGCGCAGCTTAGGGTTGCCGGTCGCCCAGGCATCCTGCCCTACCGTAACCAGATCGTCCGGCTTAATTTTGCCGGCTTTGATCGCCTGACCCACCACGTAGCTGGTCATCATTTTGGTCAGACTGGCGGGATCGAGACGCTGATCGGCGTTCGACTCGGCCAGCACTTTGCCGCTGGCATAATCCATCAGTATCCAGGCTTTGGCATCAATGCCAGGCGCGGCAGGTGCCTGTTCAGCAAAAGCGCCGATCGGGGCGATAAGAAGTAAAGAGGTGGCAGCGAGTAGCCGCAGGCGAGAAGCAACGCGAGTGTTTGTCATGGGCTTGACCGGATTGTCCTTGTTAAATCGGGATTCTGGAGGCAGAAAACCTCCACTCAGAACGCTAACCGTTGGAGGCAGCGAAAAAAACCGCCGAATCGTAAAGTTTTTTAGAGTTTAGTAGAGTAACCCTGGCATCCCCAACGCGCGCGTGCCAGTTTCGCCCCGTGCTGTCGCCACCAAAAATGCGTGCAATTCCGATTTTTCGCAGAACAGTTAAGCCGGTCACAATTATCAGCTAACCTGAAAGCCAGTCAGCCGAGGAGACCGACCATGGACTTAGCCCTATTTGATCTGGATGAGACGCTTATTAGTGAAGACAGCACTGGCCTGTGGTTACGCTGGCTGGTATCGCAGGGCTTCGCCCCCCGCGAGTTGATCGACCAGGAACAGGCCCTGATGGCGCAGTATTATGCCGGCACGCTATCGATTGAAGAGTACATGAATACCACCCTGGCCCCGCTGGCGGGCATGGCAACCCTGACCGTTGAAGGCTGGGTCCGTCGCTTTATTCATCGCGACATTATGCCGCGCGTCTATCCTGCTGCACGTGAGCGTATCGAGTGGCACCAGGCGCGTGGCGACAAGGTGATGATTATCTCCGCCAGCGGCGAGCATCTGGTACTGCCGATTGCCGAAAAGCTGGGTGCCTGCGGAGCGCTGGCGATAGGCGTCGAGATCGTCGATCAGCGCTACAGCGGTAAAACCTACGGCACCATGACCTACAAACAAGGCAAAGTGACGCGACTGGGCGACTGGAAAGCGCTACAGCAGGGTGAAGCCTTCGGTCACACCTGGGCCTACAGCGATTCGATGAACGACCTGCCGTTACTGGAACAGGCCGATCACGCGCATGTAATTAATCCTGACAAACTGCTGCACCAGGAGGCATTAAACCGGGGATGGCAGGTCTGCCACTGGGCTCGCTAAGCTAGCCGCGGGACGCAGTGGCGTCCTGCGCTAACCCGACTTTCAGCAATTTGCCGTTAGCTTCATCGGTCAGCACATAGAGATAGCCATCCGGCCCCTGACGCACATCGCGAATACGTGCGTTCTGATCGCCGAGCAGACGCTGCTCTTCAACGACCTTCTCCCCGTTTACGCTCAGCCGGATCAGGTTTTTCTCTTTCAGCGCGCCGATAAACAGCGAATTTTTCCACTGCGGGAAGCGGGCACTGTTATAAAACGCCATGCCGCTGATGGCGGGCGAATCTTTCCAGTAATAGACCGGCTGTTCGGTTCCGGCTGCATGACTCCCTTTCGATTCCGGTACTTTGTCGCCACTGTAATCGATACCGTAGGTCGCCAGCGGCCAGCCGTAGTTTTTACCTTTACCGATGATGTTGACCTCGTCACCGCCACGCGGACCATGCTCGCTTTCCCACATCGTTCCGGTCCACGGATTAAGCGCCAGGCCCTGCGGATTACGCAGGCCATAAGCCCAGATCTCCGGGCGCGCCCCGCTCTGCTTCACAAACGGATTATCGTCAGGCACGCTGCCATCCGCATTCAGCCGCAGCAGTTTGCCCTGCAGCTTATCGAGATGCTGCGCTGTGCTGCTGGCAAAGTTATCGCCAAACGCAATCCACAGAAAACCCTGCTTATCGAATGCCAGGCGGGTGCCGATATTATTGCCGCTGGAGAGCATAGGCGTCTGGCGAATCACCACGCGGAAATCGCGCAGTTGCCGGTTATCCTCGCTCAGCGTCCCGACACCCACCACCGCACCGGCCTTCCCGCTGCTATTGGCTTCGGTATAGCTCAGCCAGACGCGTCGGCTGCTGGTGAAATCGGGTGCCAGTACCACGTCCAGCAAGCCGCTCTGGCGCTGTGCCCAGACCGGCGGCACGCCAGAAATCGGCTGTGACAAGCCACCCTGTGGGGTCCAGCTGCGCAGCTGGCCGCTGCGTTCCGTAATCAGCAGAGTCTGGTTGTCGGGCAGAAACGCCACGGACCATGGATGTTGTAATTTATCCTGCAATAGCTGGACCTGTACCTGTGGTTCTGCGGCCAGCAGCGGCGTGGCACACAGTAGCGAACCACTGAACAACAACGCGTGAGCGAAACGAGCCATAGCGATCTCCTGACGGGATGGGATGCCCTTAAGCGTAGTCAGCCACTCTGCGGTGATGTTGAGGATTTACAAAAGATTAAACAGGGCGACGCCCTGAAGATGTGCGGAACAGGCTACCAGCAATGCCAGCCGTAGCCCGGTTTTCGTTTCATCTTCGGAGACACAGGGAACACTTCACGAGGCAAGCAGCATCAACCCTGAATCATGGGTCCGTAGCTGAAACCGGGTTGCTCTCACTGAACAGCCCTGGGCGAGCCTGAGAGATTTCCACTAACCGCAGGTCAGTAAATCATCATCTTATGCCGGTATGTGTGTGGACAAGATGATAAGGAGTTCATCCGGCAATCACTGTCTTAAGGCCCGCGAACAGTGCCTGAGGATGTTATTCGCCAGGGTCAGGCAGGAATCCGCCGCAACGTCACCCTGTTTACCCGACATCACAGCTATAACTTTTTTTCAGCCTGATAACCCAGCCATTACGTTACGACTGTGCTCAGCGGGGCCAGCAGGTTCACTACCCGTCGCCTTCCAGCCAGTCGGCTGGCACTGAGGATAGCGGGCGGCAAATGACAGGTATAAAAAAACCCGACGGGTGAGATCGGGTTTTATTAGTTTTCCGGTATCAGCTTAACGCTCTGACCGGCGAAAAACGGTCCGCATCTGGCGCGTTTAATTTTTGCTGTTACCGCTGATAAATTCATCATAAATCTGACCTTCCTTACCCAACCGTTCGGCAGGTTTTAGTGTCGGATTTGGGCCAACTCGTCTGCTGAGAGGCCGGTCATTTTCATGACGGTGTTACGGTCAATGCCGTTCTGCAGCATAGTGCGGGCAATTTTCAGCGTGGCTTCGCGCTCGCCTTCGGTACGGCCTTCCTGCTTACCAAGCTGAATGCCTTTCTCAATACCTTTTTCAATACCTTTCTCGATGCCCTTCTGCTCCAGCTGCTGTGCGATGGTCATAAGTGCCTCTCCGTATTGCGGCACACGCTGTGCCAGTTCGCGAACAAAGGCTTCGGAGTCAGCTGACTCGCCTGCCTGCAGTAAATAGTGTATCAGCGCTGTTACCTGGGGTGAAGAAAGATAATCCGCCATCAGTAACGTGGCCAGACGATCGGTCAGGCTGGCGATGTCTCGCTGATGAATATGCTTTTGTAACAGCGTCAGCGCCGCCATGCTGCGGTGTTCCATAATCTCATCGTCCGGAATGGCCGTTACATCGACCAGGGGAAAGGCGCTGTTGTAGAGACTTTCCGCCAGCACCGGATCACTGAATTCATCGAGCCAGCGCGTTGAGTACGGATACGGACTGCGCTTGCCGGTATAGAACAGGACCGGTATCACCAGTGGCAGCGTTTTATGACCAGCCTCAAGATGCCGCTGCATAGCAGCCACAGCGTAACACAGGAGCCTGAACGCCATATGCCTGTCCGGAGTGGATTGATGCTCAATCAGCACATGAATGTACCCGTCGCCGGCAGTAGTCTTCAGGCTGTAGAGAACGTCGCTAAAGTACTGGCGCAGATCGTCTTCAACGAACGAGCCGGATTCCAGCTTCAGAGTACTGAGGTCACAGATAGTACGCAGTTCTGCGGGCAGGTGCAGTTCCATAAAGTCACGGGCAATATCCGGCTGGGTGAGAAACTGCCGGAAAGTGGCATCGTGAGGCGTAGGCGTGCTGTTCTTTTTTTTCATCGTTCCTGACTCTGACAATCACCGGTTCAGGGTACCACAGACCCGATCCAACACCACCGCAGCGGTGACCGGACCAAATGCCAGACCGAGGGAGGAACAGGGTCGGACGGCCTTTTCAACGTCAGTTCGGTAAGCCGGTGATCGGCAGCAGCATAAATGATGACGGTGATCCCCGCTCACACGGGGAACAGGCGCGCTGACGGCCGTTTAAAAGCCGAATACCAGCCGTTAATCTCGCCGGGTCACGGCGCGTTAAAGCTTACCGTGTCACGCACCATGATATTGATACCCGGCTTCAGGTCTTCAAAAGTGATCGGCGTATTGCTGTTGCTGACCGTTTTGCCAAACGCTTTGCGCACTACCCGGATCAACGGTTTCCCGGTCACCGCGTCACTGGCTTCTATTTCCAGAAACAGCTCGCTGTTCTGGGTACGGTGTCCCGACGCCGCCATGGTGGTCGCCACCACCGCCGCAACCGGCACCACCTCGTAGAATTGCACGCCTTCATTCTCTGCAGATACAGCCGTGATGGCGGCCCGCACTTTCAGGGTATGCGGCGTAGCCTGATTAGTCAGCGGCCGACGGGTGGCGATCGCGCCTTTTAACTGAATGTCGGTATAGCTCAGCACCTGATCCAGCGTTTGCTGGCTGACACGTGCGGTAGGATGGGCTGCCGGATAGTAGACCAGCGGGGTATAGAGCACATCTTTATACTGACTACTTTTGTAATCGGGCGATATCCAGCGCAGGGTCGGTTGACCGCTGGCCGACTCAGTCGGCTGCAACTGGCTGTAATCGCTTAAGAAACCAGAGTATTGCTGCTTCTCTGTGACGTGAGAAGTGCAACCGCTGAGCAGCAGGGCAGAGACCGCCAGCAGAGCAGCAACAGATGTTTTACGCATTATCAACTCGCTTATGTCGGAAAGGTTTAAGCAAGCATAGATAAGCCTGACGGGAAATGCTGAAAAATAAGTGTGCTTCTAATGGGTTATGTGCGCGGGGCCGGAATAACCCGCTGCAGCGCAGCGGGTGCAACGGCTTACTCGAAACAGGTGTCCGGATTTTCAGACAGGGTAATAAACTGTTTACCGCCGTGGGTCAGCGCCATGATGGTGCCGGTTTCAATATCGTAAACCCAGCCATGCAGACGCAGTTTACCGTTACGCAGCGCCACCGATACGGAAGGATGGGTTTTCATGTTGTTAAGCTGGGCGATGACATTCTCTTTCACCATCTCATTCAGCTTTTTCTCTGGCGATTCATATTCGCGCTGCTCTACCACCGCTTTCGCCGCATCGGCATAGCGCAGCCAGTGTTCGACCGCTGGCATGGTGTCCATGCAGGCGCAGGATGCGATGGCATTCATCGCGCCACAGTTGGAGTGCCCACAGATGATAATGTCGGACACGCCCAGCGCGACCACGGCATATTCGATGGTAGCGGAAACGCCGCCTGGCTCCGGACCAAATGAAGGCACGATGTTGCCCGCGTTGCGGATAACGAACAGCTCTCCTGGCTCCTGCTGCGTCACCAGTTCCGGTACCAGTCGGCTATCAGAACAGGAGATAAACAGCGCTTTGGGATTTTGATTTGACGCCAGGCTTTTGAAAAGATCCTTCCTTTCAGGAAACACATTCTGCTGGAAATTCAGAAATCCATTGATGATCTCTTTCATTATTTAGCTCTCACATTATCCACGTCGTTACCTGAAGGGCATAGCCCCTTCAGTGTTGATTTGCTCGTTTATTATTAATGAAAACAAGTGAATATCAACCAGCGATTTCCTAAGGGTGCGGTCTGACCCGCTGTGTCAGCGTTTCGCTTTGATGATGATGCGCATGGCAAAAGCGGAATTTCTTTTTATAGCACGGTCAGTTACTGGAAAATGACAGCGCCAATCAGACGCTGTTTCTGGCCCGGTCAGCGGCCGCGATTTTACCGGTTTTTTCATACCTTTACACGGCGCTAAACCCTTACAGATAACGCTACAATTTTTTCCGCAACACAGGTAAAATCCCGCGCCATCGCTGTGCTGAACCGGAAACAGAGCTATGTCTACTACAATAAAAACTTTGCCGCCACGGGTCGGATTCGTCTCGCTCGGCTGCCCAAAAAACCTCGTTGACTCCGAGCGCATCCTCACCGAACTGCGCACCGAGGGCTATGATGTGGTGCCGCGCTATGACGATGCTGAAATCGTGATTGTAAACACCTGCGGATTTATCGACAGCGCGATTCAGGAGTCGCTTGAGGCGATTGGCGAAGCGCTGAATGAAAATGGCAAGGTGATTGTCACCGGTTGTCTCGGCGCTAAGGTTGATCAGATTCGTGAAGTGCACCCGAAAGTGCTGGAAATTACCGGTCCACACAGCTATGAGCAGGTTCTGTCGCACGTGCATCGCTACGTACCAAAGCCTCAGCACAACCCGTTCCTCAGTCTGGTGCCGGAACAGGGCGTGAAACTGACGCCGCGTCATTATGCTTATCTGAAAATTTCCGAAGGCTGCAACCATCGCTGCACTTTCTGCATCATCCCATCAATGCGTGGCGATCTCGACAGCCGCGCCGTCGGTGAGGTACTGGATGAGGCCAAACGGCTGGTCGAAGCGGGCGTTAAAGAGCTGCTGGTGATCTCGCAGGATACCTCAGCCTATGGCGTTGATGTGAAACACCGCACCGGTTTCTGGAACGGCTCGCCGGTAAAAACCAGCATGGTCAGCCTGTGTGAGCAACTGGCGAAGCTCGGCGTGTGGGTGCGTCTGCACTACGTCTATCCCTATCCGCACGTCGACGAAGTTATTCCGTTGATGGCGGCCGGCAAAATCCTGCCCTATCTCGATATTCCGTTGCAACATGCCAGCCCGCGCATTCTGAAGCTGATGAAGCGTCCTGGCGCGGTGGAACGCACGCTGGAGCGGATTAAGCGCTGGCGTGAAATCTGCCCGGAACTGACGCTGCGCTCCACCTTCATTGTCGGCTTTCCCGGCGAGACCGAAGAAGATTTCCAGATGCTGCTCGACTTTATCAAAGAGGCGCGTCTCGATCGGGTAGGCTGCTTCCAGTACAGCCCGGTGGAAGGCGCGACCGCCAACCAGCTGCCCGATCCGGTCGACGAGGCGGTGAAGCAGCAGCGTTACGATCGCTTTATGCAGCTGCAACAGCAGATCTCAGCTGAACGCCTGCAGGAGAAAGTCGGACGTGAGATTCTGGTGATGGTTGATGAAGTGGACGAGGAAGGCGCGATTGGCCGCAGTATGGCTGATGCGCCGGAAATCGACGGCGCGGTCTACCTTAACGGCGAGCGTAACGTTAAACCGGGCGACATGCTGCGGGTCAAAGTTGAGCATGCCGATGAGTACGATCTCTGGGCGAGCCGCGTTTAATCCCGGCATTGAATGGCGGCGCGCAGTGATGCCTGTTGCCGCATCGGGCCTTATTCGCGCTTAACCATACTGCTGCTGATGCGCTTTCTTGCGTGTCAGGTAGTCCTCATCGGCCCGGATCCGATCCCAGTAGCCTTTAAAGATGGCCGCCGCCGCGGCCTTTTCTTCATTCACGCCACGCGGTAATTCTTTACCGTCAGCATCATATTTTCGTCCGCCCTGATGATTGCTGTAGCGACGTGCGCGGGTGTAGCCCATCTGAATAAACTTACGCGCCATATCCATGCCGACAAAATCATCCTGCTGACGATACGCCTCAAACAGCGTCATGATTTTCTCCGCCGACGCTTCGGCAATCGGTACGGTACGAAAACGCCAGTGCGGCAGGATTTCGCTCTTATAGGGCTCGACCATCAGCACCCCCTGCTCCCCACGTCCGACCTGATAACGTTCGGGATGCTGGCGGAAGTCGATGGTGCTGAAGTCCTGATCATAATCGAAAGGTTTCATGTCTTGAGTTTAGGATCCAACGCGTCGCGCAGCCCGTCTCCGAGTAAATTAAATGCCAGAACGGTGAAGAAGATCGCCAGGCTGGGGAAAATCGCCACGTGCGGCGCAATCACCATATCGGCACGCGCCTCGTTCAGCATGGCGCCCCATTCTGGCGTCGGCGGCTGCGCGCCCAATCCGAGAAACGACAGGCTGGCGGCAGTAATGATAGAGGTGCCGACGCGCATGGTGAAATAGACCACAATCGGTGAGACGGTACCCGGCAGAATATGCCGCATGATAATGGTCCAGTCAGAGGCGCCAATACTGCGTGCTGACTCAATGTAGGTCTGATGCTTCAGCACCAGGGTATTACCGCGCACCAGGCGGGCAAACGCCGGAATGCTGAAAATCGCTACCGCTACAATCACGTTGCTCATTCCGCTGCCCATGATCGCCACCACCGCAATCGCCAGCAAAATACCGGGAAAGGCAAACAGCACGTCGCAAACGCGCATGGTAATGCGGTCCCACCAGCCTTCGTAATAGCCTGCTAACAGACCAAACAGCGTACCAATCAGCGCGCCGATAGCCACCGAGAAGAAACCGGCAATCAGTGAAATGCGGGTTCCCACCAATACCCGGCTGAAAATATCGCGGCCGAGTGAATCGACACCAAACCAGTGCAGCAGTGAAGGCCCGTCATTCAGCCGGTCGTAATCGAAATAGTTTTCAGCATCAAACGGCGCCACGTAAGGGGCGATAAACGCCAGCACAATCAGCAGCAGCACAAACAGTCCGGCCAGCAGCGCCACCGGCTGCTGCCGGAAACGCCGCCAGAACTCGCGCCACGGCGTGCGTACCCGGTTCTCCTTGATCAGCGGCAGGGTTTTCAGTGCCGCATCGCGTCGCCAGTTTTTCATCGCGATTCCTTAAAGCGAATGGCGGGATTGATCACCGCATACAACATATCAACCATCAGATTGATCAGAATAAACTCCAGTGAAAAAAGCAGCACTTCCGCCTGAATCACCGGATAGTCGCGCATTGACACCGAATCGACCAGCAGTCGTCCCAGGCCTGGCCAGTTAAATACCACCTCAACCACGATCGATCCGCCCAGCAGGAAACCGAACTGCAGGCCCATCATAGTCACCACCGGGATCATCGCGTTACGCAGTCCGTGTTTCACCACCACCAGCGACTCGCGCACCCCTTTCGCGCGCGCGGTACGCATATAATCTTCCTGCATCACTTCGACAAACGAGGCGCGGGTGAAACGCGCCATCACTGCCGCCACCGCCGCACCGAGAGTAATCGACGGCAGAATATAGTGTTGCCAGCTTTCTGCCCCGACCGTCGGCAACCAGCCCAGCTCCACCGAGAAAATCTGCATCAGCAACATGCCAAGCGCAAAGGCCGGAAACGAAATGCCGGAGACCGCCAGCGTCATGCCGAGGCGATCAGGCCAGCGATTGCGCCAGACGGCGGAAACAATGCCGATCGCCATACCAAAAATCACGGCCCAGACCATGCTGGTCAGGGTCAGCCATAAGGTCGGCATGAAGCGCGAGGCGATCTCATCCGCCACCGGCCGTTTTGATACCATCGACTGACCGAAATCGCCCTGCAATGCATTGAGAATAAAGTGCCAGAATTGCTGCGGCAGCGGCAGATCAAGTCCAAGCTCCTGACGCACCAGCGCCACCACCGAGGCATCCGCCTCCTGTCCGGCAATCAGACGCGCCGGATCGCCCGGCAGCAGGTGAACAAACAGAAACACCAGCACCGCAACAATCAGCAAGGTGGGGATCAGCCCCAACAGCCGTTTAAGAAAATAGTTAAGCATGCAACATCCTGCAGCTGCGGCCAGCCGCGTGGGCTGGCCGGCTCCGTTACTTCAGACTGGCCTCATCAAAATTGAATGAGGTATCGGGCATCACATAAAAACCGCTGAGGTTTTTGCTGTTGGCGGACACCAGTTGCTCAACCACCAGCGGGATCCACGGATGATCCTGCCAGATGGTGTCCTGGGCATCTTTATACAGCTGGGCCTTCTGCGCGCGATCGGTGGTTTTCAGCGCATCCGCCAGATCCTTATCAACCTTAGGATTGCTGTAAAACGCGGTGTTGAAGATCGCAGGTGGCCAGGCGGCAGTGGCAAACAGCGGCGTCAGTGCCCAGTCGGCTTCACCGGTTGAGGCGGACCAGCCGGTGTAGAACATCCGCACGCCGCTCTCTTTCTGGCCTTTGCCTTCAACTTCGGCCGCACGCTGTCCCGCATCCATCGCGGTGACCTTAACCTTCACGCCGACCTGCGCCAGCTGCTGCTGCGTGAACTGCAACACTTTCTGCGCGGTGCTGTGATTGTGTGATGACCAGAGGGTGGTTTCGAAGCCGTTGGGGTAGCCCGCCTCTT
The DNA here is from genome assembly GCF_040546285.1 of Pantoea sp. UYEF8. NCBI lineage: Bacteria > Pseudomonadati > Pseudomonadota > Gammaproteobacteria > Enterobacterales > Erwiniaceae > Pantoea > Pantoea sp. UYEF8. Next base: position 376,832 of record NZ_JBEPNM010000001.1, read on the forward strand.
TTAGCAATGCTTTGGCTTTAGCCGGATCGTAGCTGATGGCCGGATAGTGTTGAGCGAAGTCGATGGCCGGCGGGACGATACCGGTGGCCGGGGTGGCATAACCAGCAAAGGCCACCTTCGCCAGCGCCTGGCGGTTGATGGCATACTCCAGCGCCTCACGTACTTTCGGGTTGTCGAACGGCTTCTGGGTAACGTTGAGGCTGATGTAACGCTGCATAATCGACGGTGTGGTTACCACCTCGAGCTTGCTGTTTTTCTCCAGCAGTTTGGCCTGCTCATAAGGGATCGGGAAGGCAAAGTTGGCTTCCCCGGTTTGCAGCATCGCCGCACGGGTATTGTTATCCACGATCGGTCGCCAGGTAATGCTGTCCAGCTTCGGATAGCCCGGCTTCCAGTAGCCGTCCCACTTCTTCACCTTGACGAAGTCGGTCTGGTTCCAGGTTTCAAACACAAACGGGCCGGTCCCGACCGGATGGAAACCGATATCCTTGCCATATTTTTTCAGCGCGGTCGGTGAAATCATCGCCGCCGCCGGGTGGGCCAGAATGTTAATGAAGGCCGAGAACGGCTGCTTCAGGGTCACTTTCACCGTGGTCGGATCGATCACTTCGGTAGTGGCGATCTGCTTAAACAGGTTATAGCGTTTAAGGTGGTTATCCGGGTTGCTGGCGCGGTCGAGATTGACCTTGACCGCTTCGGCGTTAAAGTCGCTGCCATCCTGGAACTTAATGCCCGGGCGAAGCTTGATGGTGTAGGTCAATCCATCCGGACTGGCCTGATAGCTCTCCGCCAGCACGTTGGTCAGCTTCATCTGTTTATCAAAACCAAACAGCCCCTGATAAAACGATTTGGCGACCGCCTGCGACAGCGTGTCGTTGGCGTCATACGGATCGAGGGTGGTGAAGTTGGACGCGACGGCAATCACCGCATCCTGCGCCGCCCAGGCGGGCAATGTGAGGGCGCTGCTTAATACGCCAGCCGCCACTAACCCTTTACGCATCGTCATCTGCATCTTGTTCTCCTGTAATCCCTGTCGGGTGGGTCGCCGAAGCGATATCTTCACTATTCAGGTCGCGCTGATAACGTGGCGGGCGACAAAGTGCCCCGGCGCCACTTCCATCAACGGTGCCACTTCAGGTTCATCCCCTAACGCATGGATTGGACTGGGGATCTCATCAACCATTAACGCGCGTTCCCGGCGATGGTGCGCCGGATCGGCAACCGGGACGGCGGCCATTAGTTTTCGGGTATAAGGATGCTGTGGCTGCTCAAATACCGCCTGACGCGGCCCCATCTCAACAATCTGGCCGAGATACATCACCGCCACGCGGTGACTGATGCGTTCCACCACCGCCATATCATGCGAGATAAACAGAAACGCGATACCAAATTCGCGCTGTAAATCGAGCATCAGGTTGATGATCTGCGCCTGGATCGAGACATCGAGTGCCGAGACCGACTCATCCGCAATCACCACCTTCGGATTAAGTGCCAGCGCACGGGCAATACAGATGCGCTGCCGCTGGCCGCCTGAAAATTCGTGCGGATAGCGCTGCGCGTGCTCCGGCAGCAGCCCGACCTTTTCCAGCAGCCAGGCCACTCGCTGTTCCGCTTCACGACGCGGCATCACCTTGTGCACCAGCAGCGGCTCCATGATCGAGAAGCCTACCGTCAGTCGCGGATCGAGCGAGGCGTAGGGATCCTGAAAAATAAACTGAATGTCACGCCGCAGATGTGCCAGCGCCGCGCCGCTGAGGTTATCGATGCGTTGACCGTTGAAGGTCAGCGTCCCGCCCTGGCTGGCCACCAGCCTGAGCAGTGAACGGCCGGTGGTCGACTTACCGCAACCGGACTCGCCGACCAGCGCCAGCGTCTCACCGGCATAGAGATCGAAACTGACTTTTTCGACTGCGTGCACCCGGCTTTTCACCCGGTTAAACAGCCCACCGCGAATATCAAACCGCGTCACCAGATCGCGGACCTGCAGAATCGGCGGCTGGTCACGGCGCACGGTATCCTGCGGCGTCTGCTGCTCTTCTCCACCGTGCAGCAGCGGGAACTTAGCGGGCAGTGGCTGACCGTGCATCGAGCCGAGCTTAGGGACCGCCGCCAGTAACGCCTGGGTGTAAGGCTGGCGGGGCGCGCTAAACAGCTGGGCTGCCGGCGCATTTTCCACCACTTCGCCGCGATACATCACCTGCACCCGATCCGCCATTTCCGCTACCACGCCCATATCGTGGGTGATAAAGATGACGCCCATCTGCATCTCTTTTTGCAGTACGCGGATCAGTTGCAGGATCTGGGCCTGAATGGTGACGTCGAGCGCGGTGGTAGGCTCATCGGCAATCAGTAACGCCGGTTTACAGCAGAGCGCCATGGCGATCATCACTCGCTGACGCATCCCGCCGGAGAGCTGATGCGGAAAGCGGGACAAAACATTTTGTGCATCCGGAATACGCACCAGGTCCAGCATATGGCGTGCTTCTGCCAGCGCCTGGGCGTGGCTTTTGCCCTGATGCAAGCGAATCGATTCGGCGATCTGTTCACCAACGGTAAACACCGGATTGAGCGAGGTCATCGGCTCCTGAAAAATCATCGCCATATCCGCGCCGCGTACCCGCCGCATCTGACCGGCCGGGGCGCGCATGATATCCAGTACCTCACCGTTGCGGCGGCGCAGCTGTACCTCACCGCGAACCGTTGCGCCGTTTTGCTCAATCAGCCGCATCAGCGCCAGCGAGGTGACTGACTTACCGGAACCTGACTCGCCCACCAGCGCCAGGGTTTCGCCGCGAAACAGATCGAGGGAGAGATGGCGTACCGCCTCGGTCACCGTGCCCTGATGCTGAAAATGAACACTGAGATCGCGTACCGCCAGCACCTGATCGGGTGCCAGTGAGGGTAACGCCTGCCGATCGCTCATGCCTGCTCCTTAACTGTCACGGTAGATGGCCACATCGGCCGCCTCGCCGACCCGTGCCACCGCCCGGTACATTCCTTCGCTATTGAACGGCAGCGCCACGTTACCTTCGCGATCGACCGCAATCAGGCCGCCGCTGCCGCCCAGCTCCAGCACGCTATCGTGAATCACATTGACGCTGGCCTGCTGAAGCGTGCGGCCGGCGTAACGCATCTGCGCCGCCACGTCGTAGGCGGCCAGAGTACGGATAAAAACTTCGCCGGTGCCGGTACAGGAGACCGCCACGCTGTCGTTGCTGGCGTAGCAGCCCGCGCCCGGCAGCGGGGAATCACCGACCCGTCCGGTCTGTTTATTGGTCATGCCGCCGGTCGAGGTCGCCGCAGCCAGATTGCCATTAAGATCGAGCGCCACGGCACCCACCGTGCCAAATTTGCGGTCCGGGTCGAGCGGATCGCCATCGCCGGCAGCGCCATCGTGATCCAGCACCGTTTCGTCGCTGTTTAGTGCGCGCTGCAACTGCTCCCAGCGTTCTGGCGTCGAGAAGTAATCTGCCGCCACCGGCTGCAGGCCCTGCGCCTCGGCGAACTGCTCAGCACCTTCGCCGATAAACAGCACATGCGGACTCTGTTCCAGTACCGCGCGCGCCGCCAGCACCGGATTGCGTACCCGACTGACGCCCGCCACGGCCCCGACATCCAGCGTGCGGCCATCCATCACGCAGGCGTCCAGCTCATGGGTGCCCTGATGGGTAAACACCGCGCCTTTGCCGGCGTTGAACAGCGGACACTCTTCCAGCTGGCGTACCGCTTCTGTTACCGCGTCGAGTGCGCTGGCACCCTCAGCCAGCATCTGCTGACCGTGCGTCACAATATCCAGCAGGGCCTGGCGATAGTGCTGCTCCTTTTCGGCGCTCATCGCTGAGCGCGTAATTGCGCCCGCTCCCCCATGAATGGCGATAACTGCTTTGCCCATAACGCTCTGCCCTGTGGTTGCATCAGCACGAAATACACTGATTTAGAATGGTTTTCATCCATTTTCGGTAATTTTTGACTATAGAAAGCCTGCTAAGTGTTGTAAAGAAGAAACTGTTCCGATGGTTATAACCTTTTCACCCGGCCATATTTCACTTTAGTGGCAGGCGCGTGCCTGGCAGAGAGCAGAGCGCGGATACCGATGTGACTCAGCGGACAAATCCCACCATAATAAGCAGCATCTGAGATAACCTAACTGGAATAACCATGGAAAGCTTTACTGCAGGATTGATCTCCCTTGAGGAGGCACAACAAAAAATGCTGGCGCAGCTGACGCCGATCACTGACACGCTGAGCGTCCCTTTGACCGAAGCGGCCGGGCGGATCACTGCCATGGCCGTCACCTCACCGATTGCGGTACCGCCGTTTGATAATTCAGCGATGGATGGGTACGCGGTGCGGCTGGCGGACGTCAGCCGCGGTGAGCCACTGCCAGTTGCCGGTAAAGCGTTTGCCGGCGCGCCGTTCAGCGGCGAATGGCCGCTGGGCAGCGTGGTGCGGATCATGACCGGCGCCCCGCTGCCGCTAGGCTGTGAAGCGGTGGTGATGCAGGAGCAGACCGAAACCCGTGGCGATGCGATTGTGATTACCGCGCCGGTGCGCGCCGGACAAAATATTCGCCTGACCGGTGACGACATCCAGCCCGGCCACGTGGTGCTTGAAGCCGGTGTGCGGCTCGGCGCGGCTGAACTGCCGCTGCTGGCTTCACTCGGTATTGCGCAGGTTGAGATCGTGCGCAAACTGCGGGTGGCGATCTTCTCTACCGGTGATGAGTTGCAGCCGGTTGGTCAGCCGCTGGCGGCCGGACAAATTTACGATACTAACCGCTTCGCGGTGTCGCTGATGCTGCACAAACTGGGCTGTGAAGTGATCGACCTCGGCATTATTAAGGACGATCCTGCGGCGCTGCGTGCAGCGTTTGAGGAAGCCGATCGTCAGGCTGACGTGGTCATCAGTACCGGCGGCGTGTCGGTCGGCGAAGCCGATTTCACCAAAAGCATGCTGGAGCAGCTCGGCACCATCAGTTTCTGGAAGCTGGCGATCAAACCTGGTAAGCCGTTTGCCTTTGGTCGACTCGCCAGTAGCTGGTTCTGTGGGCTGCCGGGCAATCCGGTTTCCGCTGCGGTCACTTTTTATCAACTGGTACAACCGCTGCTCGCCGCTTTAACCGGGCAGAAGAAAGCGGCGCTGCCACCGCGTCAGAAGGTGCGTAGCGCGTCGCGTCTGAAAAAAACGCCGGGCCGGCTCGATTTTCAGCGTGGGGTGCTGCAACAGAATGCTGAGGGCGAACTGGAAGTGCAGACCACTGGCATGCAGGGCTCACACGTCTTCAGCTCATTTGCGCAGGCTAACTGCTTTATCGTGCTGGAACGCGATCGCGGCAACGTTGAGCCGGGCGAATGGGTCGAGGTAGAGCCGTTTAATGCGCTGCTGGAGGGGTAAATGCTGCCTGAGCTAACCGATGAAGAGATGCTGCGCTACAACCGGCAGATCGTGCTGCGGGGCTTCGATTTTGACGGCCAGGAACGGCTGAAAGCCAGTCAGGCGCTGATTGTCGGTTTGGGTGGACTGGGCTGTGCCGCCGCGCCTTATCTGGCATCGGCCGGGGTCGGCAGGCTAACGCTGCTCGATTTCGACAGCGTGTCACACTCTAATCTGCAGCGGCAGATCCTGCATCATGATGCGGATATAGGCCGTGCCAAAGTTGAATCCGCCGCTCAAAGCCTGGCCGCGATCAATCCCCACTGCCAGCTGCAGCCAATCCACGGCCAGCTGGACGATACGGCGCTGCTGGCGCTCATCGCTCAGCAGCAGGTGGTGCTGGACTGTACCGATAATGTGGCGGCACGTGAGCAGCTTAACCGGCTGTGTCGTCAGCAACGGGTGCCGCTGGTATCCGGCGCGGCGATTCGGATGGAAGGCCAGATCAGCGTGTTTAACTGGCAGCCAGGTACGCCCTGCTATCGCTGCATCAGCCGGCTGTTTGGCGAACAAACCCTGAGCTGTGTCGAGGCAGGCGTAATGGCGCCGCTGGTTGGCGTGATAGGTGCGATGCAGGCCATGGAGGCGATTAAGCTGTTGGCGGACTACGGCACGCCCGCCACCAGCCGGTTGCTGATGTACGATGCGTTAAGCGCAGAGTTCCGGAGCATGAAGGTGGCGCAGGACGCGCAGTGCGAAGTGTGTGGCGCGCAGCACCGATGAAAAAACGGGGTAGCCTGCGCTACCCCGTCCGGTATCAGACGATGCCCTGACTACGCAGGTAATCTTCGTAGTTGCCGGTGAAGTCCACCACCCGATCCGATTTGATTTCCATCACCCGGGTCGCCAGCGAGCTGACGAATTCACGGTCGTGTGAAACGAAAATCAGCGTCCCTTCGTACATCTCCAGCGCCATATTAAGTGACTCAATCGACTCCATGTCGAGGTGGTTAGTCGGTTCATCCATAATCAGGATGTTCGGTTTTTCCATCATCAGCTTACCGAACAGCATGCGACCTTTTTCACCACCGGACAGCACTTTGGCCGGTTTCTTAATATCATCCTGCGAGAATAACAGGCGGCCAAGAATACTGCGCACGCTCTGCTCATCGTCGCCAGCCTGTTTCCACTGACTCATCCAGTCAAATACTGTCAGGTCATTGGCGAAATCTTCGGCGTGATCCTGAGCGTAATAACCGATGCGTGCATTTTCTGACCATTTAACGCTGCCGCTATCGGGGTTCAGTTGGCTGACCAGCGTTTTAAGCAGGGTCGATTTACCAATACCGTTGGCACCGATTACCGCCAGTTTTTCGCCCACTTCCAGCAGCAGGTTTAAATTCTTAAACAGCGGACCGTTATCAAAGCCTTTGGTTAAGCCTTCGACTTCCAGCGCATTACGGAACAATTTCTTGTCCTGTTCAAAACGGATAAACGGGTTCTGACGGCTGGAGGCTTTTACCTCATCCAGTTTAATTTTATCCATCTGTTTTGCGCGCGAGGTTGCCTGACGGGATTTAGAGGCGTTGGCGCTAAAGCGGCTGACAAAAGATTGCAGATCGGCAATCTGCGCTTTTTTCTTGGCATTATCGGCTAACAGACGTTCACGCGCCTGGGTCGCTGCGGTCATATATTCGTCATAATTGCCGGAATAGACCCGCAGCTCGCCATAATCCAAATCAGCCATGTGGGTGCAGACCATATTAAGGAAGTGACGGTCATGCGAAATGATAATCATGGTGCTGTCACGTTCGTTCAGCACCTGCTCCAGCCAGCGGATAGTATCGATATCCAGGTTGTTGGTCGGTTCGTCCAGTAACAAAATATCAGGATTAGAGAACAGCGCCTGCGCCAGCAGGACGCGCAATTTAAAGCCTGGAGCAATTTCACTCATCGGGCCATAATGTTGCTCAACCGGAATACCGACGCCGAGTAATAACTCACCGGCACGGGATTCGGCGCTGTAGCCGTCCATTTCACCGTAAACTGCTTCGAGGTCGGCAACTTTATAGCCTTCCTCTTCGCTCATTTCCGGCAAAGAATAAATACGATCGCGTTCCTGCTTAACTTCCCATAATTCATGGTGACCCATAATCACGGTGTCCAGCACGCTATATTGTTCAAAGGCGAACTGATCCTGACGTAACTTACCGATACGCTCATTGGGATCGTAAGAGACGTTGCCGCCTGAAGGCACCAGATCGCCACCCAGAATCTTCATGAAGGTGGATTTTCCGCTGCCGTTCGCACCGATTAAACCGTAACGATTACCGCCGCCAAATTTAACGGAGATGTTCTCGAACAGTGGCTTACTGCCAAACTGCATGGTGATATTGCTGCTAACTAACACGGCATTGACCTTTGTGAAGAGAGTGGATAGAAAAACGGCAGCTATTATGCCAGATGTGACGCAGCGCACGCCAGTCTAAGCCGCGGATTGCGGGTGGGATGATTGATATCGCGACAGAAATAAAAAAGCCGGAGGGCCATTAAGGCCCCCCGGCTCCCACTTACAAGGATTGTGTTGATCAATCGATCAGGAAGCTGTCCAGGCTTTTACCGGCATCCAGCGCTTTTTTAATCGCTGCCGGGGTACGGCCCTGGCCAGTCCAGGATTTTTTCTCGCCGTTTTCGTCGGTATAAGAATATTTAGCCGGACGCGGTGCACGCTTAGCGCGTTTTTTACCGGTTTCCAGCGCACCTAATAATTCATTAGGATCGATGCCGTCAGCCAGCAGCATTTCACGATATTTCGACAGTTTTTCTTCTTTTTCGCGATTCTGCGTCTCTTCCGCTTCCGCTTCTTCACGGCGCTCGGTGACCACAACGTTTAATTTTTCGAGGATCTCTTCAAGATCGCTCAGTGGCAGTTCACGGGCCTGGGCACGTAATGTGCGAATATTGTTCAGAACTTTAAATGCGTCACTCATCACAATGTCCTTGTTTAAGGGGGTTAATAAAACTGTAGCGACAAGATTACCTAATTCAAATAAAAAAATAAATTATTTTTACGCTCCAGATAATTCTTAGATGTTATTTCAAAAACGCTGGCTGAATTTGAGCGGCTAATTCCTGACGTTTTATTAACGCTGAATTAACACTGAACGGCGTCTTACTTCCGTCACTGGAATCGATTACAGGCATCCTTCGCCCGCTGTGATGGGCAAAAAACACCGGTTTAAAGAGTCTGACGCCCTGTTTTTTATTTGGGGTCCGCTGCATACCAGGGCGAGATTAAACGCGCGATAAATTTCGATCTCAGTCACAATAGTTTACAGATTAACGCGAAAAGCCCCCCGCCGCGACGCACCGTAATAGCGCAAAAGGTTCACCGTGCTGGCGCATTTTTATTAATGCCTGTGGATGGTTTAAAAATTTCGCCGTGCAGGCGCAGTTCGTCAGATAAACCTCAGGCGGACTGCGGCCGGTTAACCGATTTAACCGACGTATCGGGCCTATTAAGCAGACACATCGGCAGATGGCATACCCGACGCCGATAAACCTGGCTGTGAATAAAAACAGAAAACCCCCGCGCGGCTAATCGGGCGTTGCTAACGCTATTTATCCTGTTCAGGTAAATAATAGCCGGCGCGGTGCCCGGCCTTAGCTGAATAATAACCCTGATATTAATCCTGGTTTATTCCCGCTGACGCGCGGCCGGTAAAAATGCAGTGAACGGTGACGATTCAATGAGTTATCAGAGCGAGAAACGCGCAATGTGGGGAGGAACAGTGACTGGCAGGGTCGGTGTTGCCGGTGTAAAAAATTGCGGCGATGGCAGCCGGGTCTCTGCCACCGCCTGAAGGTTAATTCACCTCTGTCGCCGGACCAAATACCGAATACTGCGGCAGTTCGACGTTTTGATAGGTTTCCCAGCCGCCGCCCAGCGCTTTATACAGCGCGACTAAATCCAGCGCGCTCTGCATCCGCGCCTGAGTAGCCTGCTCTTCAGCCTGCGCCAGCTGACGCTGTGCATCCAGCACCTCGAGGAAGGTTGAGAGTCCCTGACGGTAGCTATCGCTGGCCAGATCGAAGGCGCGCTGCAACGAACCGGTGGTCTGATCCAGCGCGGTGACCCGCTGCTGATCGGCGCGGTAGCTGACCAGCGCATTCTCCACGTCCTGTAAGGCGGTCAGTACCGTCTGACGATAGTCGAGTGCGGCACTGGCCTGCTGCGCCCGCGCCAGTTTGACGCTCGACACCAGCCGTCCGCCCTGGAAAATTGGAATCGATAATGACGGGCCGTAGCTGTAGAAGTGACTGCTCCAGTTATCGAGATAGCTGACGTCGGTGTTGCGCACGCCAAGCTGGCCGGTCAGTGACAGGCTGGGGAACAGCTGCGCGACGGAAACGCCAATCTCCGCCGTCTGTGCATGCAGCGTCGCTTCCGCCTGACGGATATCAGGACGACGTCGCGCCAGCGTAGAAGGGATCCCCACCGGGACAAACTGCGGCAGCGGCGGGAGTGCTTTCGGCGCACTCAGTTCAGCATCCAGCGAGCCTGGCGTTTTGCCCAGCAGCACCGCTAAGCCATTCATCGCCTGACGTGCCTGCGACTGATACTGCGGCAGCTGCGCCTGCAGGCTACTGAGCTGGGCGCGGGCATTTTCCACATCGGTCAACGGTGCCAGTCCGTTACGCTGCTGGCTCTGGGTCAGTTCGGTAGTCTGCTGCGCCACATCAATCTGCTGCTGCAGCGTCTGGATAGTACTTTGCGCGCCACGCAGTTGCAGCCAGGCACGCGCCACTTCCGCTTCCAGCGACACCAGCGCATCGTTGCGCTGCTCAATCGCCGCCTGCTGCTGGGCATTGGCGGACTCAACCTGACGGCGCACTTTGCCCCACAGGTCGAGTTCCCAACTGGCATCGAAACTGCCCTGATAGAGCGTGACCGGCTGGGTCAGCCCATTGAGCTGGCTGGCGACATTGCTGTCGAGCTGATCGGTCGCGCCATTGGCTTTCAGCAAGCCTTCCAGCCCGAGCTGTTGGCGGTTGACTTTGGCCGAACCGTTGAGGCTGGGAAACAGGCCGCCCTGCGCCTGGCTCAGTTGCTCACGCGCCCCGGCAATGCGCAGCACCGCCTGTTGCAGCGTCAGGTTGCCTTCAATTGCTCGGGCGATCAGGCTGTCGAGTTGCGGATCGTTGAAGCTGCGCCACCAGCGGGAGTTGATCGCCGCACTCTGCGGCTTAGACGCTTCCTGCGAATCCAGGCTGTTGTAGCTGCCGGGCACCGCCGGCTTCGGTGCCTGGTAATCTGGCCCGACGGCGCAGCCGGCCAGCGAAAGTGCCAGCGTAAACAGGCTCAACGGTTTCAGGCCGCGAGAAGAAATAACCTTCATGTCAGTGTGCTCCTGCACTGCCTTCGCTCTTAATCGGCGACAGCAGCCAACAAAATGGAATCAAAATCAGGGCGACAATACTCAGGCCTGAGAAGACATCGATGTAAGCGAGAATGCGCGACTGGGCGATCATCTCCTGATAGAGCTGACCGCTTGCCAGGGTGATGGGATCGCCTACCGCTGAGGTAAAGTCGCGAATTGCCTGCGCCCAGTGCTGAACGGTGATGTTGAACGGCTCGTTGAGCGGCGTCATGTTATGCACCATATGCGCCGAGCGCACCTGCTCACGTTCGGTGATGGCGGCGGTCGACAATGAAATACCAATCGAACCGGCGACGTTTCGGAACATGGTAAACAGCGCCGAGGCGTCAGCATTGAGCCGCTGCGGAATAGTGACGAACGCGATAGTGGTGAGCGGCACGAACAGGAAACCGAGCCCGATAGACTGCGCGCTGCGCATCAACACCAGCGTGGTGAAATCAACGTCGGGTGTCAGGGTCGAAGAGTAGAGGAACGCGACCGACAGACAGCTGAAACCAAACGCAATGATGTAGCGCGTCTGCACAATCGGCATCAGTTTCAGCACCAGCGGGATAGTCAGCACGATCAGCACCGCCCCGGGTGACAGCACCAGTCCGGACCAGGTGGCGGTATAGCCCAGATCCTGCTGCGCCAGCTGCGGCAGAACCACGGAGCTGCCGTACAGGATCATTGCCATCCCGGCCATCAGCAGCCCGGCCACCCAGAAGTTCCGGTCTTTCATCACCAGAATATCGACCACCGGCTTGCGGGCATACATCAGCCAGTAGACCGCCCCGACAATACCGATCACCGCCAGAATGGCGAACAGCACAATAAAGTGCGAGGCAAACCAGTCTTCGTCTTCACCGCGATCCAGCATCACCTGCAGACAGCCGAGTCCGAGGGTAATTAAGCTGATACCGATGTAATCGATCTTCAGTTTGCCCTTGGCCCATTTGCGCTCCCACGGCGGATCTTCCAGCAACTGATAGATCGCCAGTACGGTGAGCACGCCGACCGGAATGTTTATAAAGAACACCCAGCGCCAGCTGTAATTATCGGTGATCCAGCCGCCCAGCGTTGGCCCGATAACCGGTGCCACGATGATGGCGATGGAGGAGAGACCAAACGCCTTGCCGCGATCTTCCGCCTTAAAATAGTCCAGCAGCACCGACTGCTGCACCGGCTGCAAGCCGCCACCAAAAAAGCCCTGCAGGACGCGGAACAGAATAATTTGCCACAGCTCAGTGGCGATGCCACACAGGAAAGAGCAGATGGTGAACATCACAATGCAGATCAGGAAAAACTGCTTACGGCCAAACAGTCGGCTGAAGAAGGCGGAGATCGGCAGCACAATGCCGTTTGCCACCAGATACGAGGTCAGCACCCAGGTTGACTCGTCATAGCTGGAAGAGAGCGAACCGGCGATATGCGGCAGCGCCACGTTAACAATCGTGGTGTCGAGGATCTCCATGAACACCGCCAGGGTGACCGTGACCGCTACCAGCCACGGATTGCTGGCCGGTTTCCAGCTCTGCGGGGCACTCATTCCACCGTCACCTTCGGTTCAACCGACAGGCCGAGCGGCAGCGGATGATTCGGGTCCAGACCTTTATCAATCACGATCTTGACCGGTACGCGCTGCACGATTTTGACGTAGTTACCGGTGGCATTTTCTGATGGGAAAGTGGAGAAGCGTGAACCGGAGCCCATCTGAATACTGTCGACGTGCCCTTCCAGCTTCATATCCGGCCAGGCATCAACGGTGATCGCCACTTTGTCGCCTGGGTTCATGCGCTCAAGCTGCGACTCTTTGAAGTTGGCGGTAATCCAGATATCCGGCGACACCAGCGAGAACAGCGAAGATCCTGCCTGTACCAGCGTGCCGAGCTGCACATTACGCTTGGTAACAAAGCCGTCGTACGGAGCGCGCACCTGGGTGTAGGAGAGATTAAGATCGGCGGTGTTGAGCTGCGCTCTGGCCTGTTCAACCTGTTGCTGACGCGCTTCAACGTTGGTTTCCTGCTGGCGAATCTGTAACTGCACCTGCGACGCTACTTCCACCTGCGCTTTCGCGCTCTGCAACTGGGCCTGAGCAGAACGTAACTGTGCCGCCGCGGTGTCAATATTGCGCTGGCTGGTGGCGCGTGGATCGACGCCGCGCTGGCGACGGTAATCCGCCTGCGCGTTAAGCAGATTCGCTTCCGCTTTGGCCTGATCGGCTAACGCCTGATCGCGCTGGGCCGGATACTGTACCCGCGACAGCGCCAGTTGCGCCTGCGCCTGGTGCAACTGAGCGACCGCCAGGCCGAGTTGGGCTTTGGCCTGATCGCGCTGCGCCTGATTATCGCTGGGATCAATTTCGACCAGCAGATCGCCCTTCTTCACCCGCTGGTTATCTTTAACCAACAGCTTAACCACATAACCGGATGCCTTCGGTGCGATGGTCACCGCATCGCCTTCGGTAAAGGCGTCATCGGTGGTCTCCTGGTTACGGGTTGAGAACCAGAACCAGAAACCGACAATCAGCATCACCACTACCACAATTGCCAGAATTATCAACGGTTTCTTGCCGGGGCGTTTGCGTTCAGGCTGCTGATCGTTATCCTGGTTATCATCAGACTGACTGTTCTTATCCGGCGCATTTTCTGCGTCCTGCTGGTGTGGATCGCGTTGGTTGTTCTCGCTCATAGTTCCCATCACTGGCTAAGGCCCTAATTCCCGGGCATAAAAGGTCTCGTTAACCTTAGATCGAAAACTGACAAAATCCAGCATAACTTTACCTAACCTGAGGAAAGGCGCACATCCTGCTACCTGGGATTGGCAGCAGGATGAAGTGGACTTATTTGAGCAACTGCAGCAACAGCCAGCCGCTGGCCATTGACCAGCCGAGTAATGGCAGGGAGAAGAGATGGAAACGCCACCAGACCGCACGATCCTGCGCCATTCGCAAGGCGATCAGGTTAGCGAGCGAGCCGGGCAACAGGCCGAAGCCGCCGATATTCACCGCCCAGGCGAGCACCTCAGACGGCGGGACTTTTTGCAGCAGCAGAATCGTGGCCGGCACGTTGCTGATCACCTGTGACAATCCAATCGCCAGCAGGTAGAGCTGTCCCTGACCGAGCTGGGCAATTGCATCAAAGTGCGCCTGCATTACCGGCAGGCGCGTTAGCAGCCAGACGTCGATGAACATAGCGATAAACACCGCCAGCAGACTCCAGTCGATGCGCAGTAACACCGGGCGCGCCATCAGCAGGAAGCTGGCGATGATCAACAGCAGCACCCAGCCGGTCACCTGCCACTCCAGCCCGGCGATAAACAGCAGATAGAGCAGCACGCTGACTACAAACAGCGGCTTCTGCCACTGCGGCTGGTGCGGATTATCGTGTTTCTCAATAGTGCGCTTCGAAAAGCTAAACCAGGTTAACAGCACCAGGCTGAGCAACAGCCAGACCGCCAGCGGCAGCATCTGCACAATAAAGCCGGCCACGCTGAGCGAGCCGTGACTCCATAACAAAATGTTTTGTGGATTGCCGACCGGCGTCAGCAGCGATCCGGCGTTAACCGCCAGCGCTTCAAAGATAATCAGCCGTGAAATCGGTAAGCGCGAGAACTTACGCAACGTCAGGGTCAGCGGCACCAGAATGAACAGCGCCACATCATTAGTCAGAAAGGTTGAAAGCAGCGCCGCCGCCAGCACCATAAACAGCGCCAGCGCGCGTTCATGGCGAAAGCGGGCGATCAGCCGTCCGCCCAGCACATCAAAATAACCGCTGGTTTCCAGACCTTTAGTCAGGATCAGCAAGCCGGTGAGGGTAATAATGGTGTGCCAGTCCACCGCACCAGGCAGATCCGGCCAGCGAAAGTCAGCCAGAAATGCCAGCACCACACCAATAACGACGAGTAAATGCAAAATCGAGTCATGCAAAAAAGATCGAAACAGCTGCGGCATGATGGCATTGCGCCTTAAGAGTTAACGGGTTTCACAGAACTTCTGGAACACGGCCAGGGTTTCATCACTGACGTGATGCTCAATACCTTCTGAGTCACGGCGGGCAGTTTCCGGGCTGATCCCCAGCGCCAGCAGGAAAGTTTCAACAATATGATGACGGGCACGGCTCTCCTCAGCCAGCTTCTCGCCCTCGCTGGTGAGAAATACGCCGCGATAAGGCACCTGCTCAACCAGTCCGGCGCTGCCGAGACGTTTCAGCATTTTTGCCACCGTTGGCTGGGAAACGCCCAATCGCGCCGCCATATCAACCTGACGGGCTTCGCCAAATTCACCAATCAAATCAGAGATTAACTCAACGTAGTCATCAATTAATTCACGACGATGCGCTTCGCGCACCTGCCGAAAACCTTCGACATGCTCTTCAATATCTTTCAGTGGTCCTTGCGGGGCAGAAACCACGCTTTTGGCACGACGACTCATTCAGCTTCCTCTTTATTATGTCCGTACTGTCACTGCCGTACGGATGTAGCTGCGCTCATTGTAAACCAGGTGCAAAGAAGCTCAAATTTTTCGTCATTAGCCTTGGCTAAATGATATAGCCAATGCTATATTTGTTGATAATGTAAGCAGCCGGTGATCAAGATCATGATCGATCCCTATCTGTTACTGTTGTTGTTTATGGGTTACGTCGCCGGACTCTGCTTACTTTTACGTCGATACTGATTGGGAGGTGATTCTATGAGCACCCTGAAATGCTGTTTAGATTGCAGCAAATGCTTCCAGGCTGAAAAGAGAACAACCACGGAGATGAAATCCTGGCTGTGCCTGCTGACGCGTTCCCCATTCACACTGCGTCTGATGTTGATTGAAAAACTACTCGGCAAAAAGCCCGAAGATCGTCGCTGTCAGAATCTGATCTGGCGCGGATAATTCTTTATTTGCCCGTTTACAGCGCCTTTCAGTGAATCACTGGAGGGCCACTTCTCTGTTTCGCTCAGATAATATTCTTCTCAGGCAACCTACCCTTCAGATAATGTTCTCTTCAGCTGTTATGCAGTTCAGATAACGTTCGCTTCAGGTAAGCTTTACTTCAGCGGTCACTGCCGCCAGACAATGTTTCCCTTGCCCCTTTCCCTGGCTGATAACCTGACACCACGCCACGTCAGATCAGGCGCGATTCGGCCTGCGGCATTGTGCTCGCTGGACAGCAGAAGCCCGCGTTAAACGGGCGGAGTGTCCCGCTTCTGCAGAAGCCGTCTGGCAAGCGCGCAATAAAAAACGGCCCATAAAGGGCCGTTTTTTGGCAGGTCGTCTAAGCTAAACTTAGAAGCTGTAACCTACGCCAGCAATCCAGGTGCCAACGTCAACGTTACGGATGCGGCTCTGCTCGTAGCCCACGTCCAGTGCAACGTTTTCGATTGGGTTGAACTGCATACCAGCGCCGTATGAGAAACCTACGTCGCTGCTATCAGATTTGTCACGTGAAGCGGTGTCGTTCTGCTGGAATTTACCATAGCCGATACCCACAACACCGTAGATGCTTGCCCAGTCGTTCAGACGGTAAGCAGGACCACCAGTGATGCCGTAGTATTGACCTTTGTTGTAAAAGCCATCTTCGGTACGATCTTTTTCGGTGTAGGTGAATGAGCCGATCCAACCCAGTGGGTTAGAACCGTCTTCATAGCGGTATTTCAGGTTGAAGCCGTTAGCTTTGTTAGCCACGCCCTGGTAATCGCTCTGAGCATAGCCACCAGTTACGGTGCTCTGTGCCATTGCTGAACCTGCAGATACTGCCAGTACACAGGCTAATGCTGAAAGACATGCAATTTTTTTCATAACCACCTCAAATGTGAAAATACTTCTCTCCTGACAACGCTGAAAATATAACAAAAAATAGCGAGAAACTCTGCCCGCATTTTGTTGTCTAACAGAATGTTTGGTGTAACAGGAAGTTAATGCAACAACCTATGTCATTCATTTTTCTTATAAAAACCGTCATCTTCCTGCAATAATTTTTTTTCCATGTTTTCGGTCTTTAAGTAAAATCCTAAAAAAACCTGACGTTTCTTTACCAAATTGGTCCTGAATCTGGCCAGAATTTGCGCAGTTAACGCAAATTTAAACGCCACTCTGTCATTTTTTTGCTCGCCATTTCCTTTACACTGACTGACTCATCGCGCTTATGACCAGGAAATGTATACAGGATGTCTGCCTCTTCAGCTCAAAAAAGCCTTACGCCCGTCTTGTTACCGATCGCCGTGCTGCTGATTGCGATGTTATCGCTGCAGGGTGGTGCCTCTCTGGCCAAAACACTGTTCCCGAGCGTCGGCGCGACCGGCATCACTGCCCTGCGTCTCGGCTTCGGCACCCTGATTCTCTGCCTGATCTTCAAACCATGGCGCTTACGCTTCAGCCGCGAACAGCGGATGCCGCTGTTGATGTATGGGCTGGCGCTTGGTGCGATGAATTTTATGTTCTATCTGGCGATTCGTACCGTGCCGCTCGGGGTAGCGGTTGCACTGGAGTTTACCGGTCCGCTGGCGCTGGCGCTATTCGGATCGCGCCGTCTGCTCGATTTTGTCTGGGTGCTGCTGGCGGTGGTGGGATTAGGCTTCCTGCTGCCGTTCGGTGCTGGCATGGCATCGATTGACCCGCTGGGTGCCGCGCTGGCGGTGGGTGCAGGCGCCTGCTGGGCAATCTATATTCTGGCTGGCCAGCGCGCCGGTGCGGAGCACGGTCCTGCCACCGTGGCGATTGGCTCGCTGATCGCATCGATTATTTTTGTTCCGCTCGGCCTGACGTTTGCCGAAAGCGGCATCTGGCACTGGAGCGTGCTGCCGGTGGCGCTGCTGGTAGCGTTGCTTTCCAGCGCTATTCCCTATTCGCTTGAGATGATCGCGTTAACGCGCTTACCGGCACGCATCTTCGGCACGCTGATGAGCCTGGAGCCAGCGATGGCGGCTTTTTCCGGCATGCTGTTTCTCGGCGAAACCCTGACGCCGCTGCAGTGCCTGGCGCTACTGGCGATCATCACTGCCTCAGCCGGTTCCACCCTCACCATGAAGCCAAAAAAGAGTCAGTTAAGCGAAGTGGAAATTAACAGCAGCGGGACCAAATAAACGATAAACAGGATTTTGATCAGCCGCTTAAATAACAATCATACTTAACGTGAGAATTATTCTTAACTAAATCAAGCGACTGTCTTTCGTATTTTGAAACAGTCGCTTATCTGTTATTTACATTAACATTTAACAATCTGATTTATAAACAGTTTAACCTTCCATTGTATTTTAACATGGCATTAACCCTTCCCGCCTGGCGCGGCCTGTGCTGAAGATACGCACTATTTCAGCCATCGACACAGCCGTTAATGCAAAGCTGAAAACCGCTGCTATACTTATCCGGTACTTGATTAGGACAACCATCAAAGAGAGGACTGAAACGATGAGTACCGCTAAATTGGTTAAAACTAAATCTTCCGACCTGATTTATACCCGCAACGATGTGGCAGATGATGAGAAAAAAGCCACCATTGAAGTGTTGAACCGTCTGGTTGTCGAATTTATTGATCTGTCTTTGATCACCAAGCAGGCCCACTGGAATATGCGTGGCGCTAACTTTATTGGTGTTCACGAAATGCTGGACGGCTTCCGTACCACAATTACCGATCATCAGGACACCATTGCTGAGCGTGTTGTACAGCTGGGCGGCGTTGCGCTGGGTACCGCGCAGGTAGTTAATGATAAAACACCCCTGAAAAGCTACCCGCTTAACATCCACAGCGTGCAGGACCACCTGAAAGCGCTGGCCGATCGTTATAGCGTCGTTGCCAACGACACCCGCAAAGCGATTTCAGAAGTTAAAGATGAAGATACTGCTGACATCTTTACTGCCGCTTCACGTGACCTGGATAAATTCCTGTGGTTTATCGAAGCTAACATTGAATAACAGCCATTGATTTATCAATGAGACAAAACTGGCGGGGAGACCCGCCTTTTTTACGTCTGTGTTACCGCAATTTTATGACCCTGTTAACAGTTCTTCCCTCCTCCGCTTCACAGCCTTTACAACTGAGGCACACTACCGGTTGCACCAAAACAGCAATCTGCACCAATTTGGATCACCAAAATAGTGCAGAGGCAGATATTCCTGCAAAATCGTGTCAGCTGGGTTATTTAACCCACTGATTTGGTGTATTTTGCAAAGTTGGCATAATTCTTTCATATGACAAGCCGCAAACACAGGCCCTGCCGCCTGGTAGTAATAAGGAAAAATGATGAAGTCACTGTTAAAAGTTTCTGTGGCCGCGCTGGCGCTGGCCTTCTCCCTCTCTTCCACCGCAGCAGAAAAGAAACTGGTGGTCGCTACTGACACCGCCTTCGTTCCCTTTGAGTTCAAACAGGGCGACAAATATGTCGGCTTCGACGTTGACCTGTGGGATGCGATTGCTAAGCAACTGAAACTCGATTACACCCTCAAGCCAATGGATTTCAGCGGTATTATCCCGGCACTGCAGACCCGCAACGTCGATCTGGCGCTGGCAGGGATCACCATTACCGAAGAGCGTAAAAAGGCTATCGAGTTTTCTGATGGCTATTACAAAAGCGGTCTGCTGGTGATGGTGCGTAACAATGAGAACGACATCAAAGGCATCAGCGATCTCAGCGGTAAAGTGGTCGCCGTGAAGAGCGGCACCGGCTCGGTTGATTACGCTAAAGCCAACATCAAAACCAAAGATCTGCGTCAGTTCCCGAACATCGACAACGCCTACATGGAACTCGGTACCAATCGCGCTGACGCGGTACTGCATGATACGCCAAACATTCTCTACTTCATCAATACCGCCGGTAAAGGCCGCTTCAAAGCGGTAGGCGAATCAATTGAAGCGCAGCAGTACGGTATCGCCTTCCCGAAAGGCAGCGACGATTTGCGTGAAAAAGTGAACGGCGCGCTGAAAACCATCAAAGAGAACGGCACCTACAATCAGCTGTATAAAAAATGGTTCGGTACCGAACCTAAATAACAATTTGCAGCAGCACTAACTTTTCAGCAGGGAAACTTTTTCCCTGCTTTTTTCCATCGCAACATATCTGGAGTCACACCATGGAGTTTGACTGGAGCGTCATCTGGCCCGCCATGCCGGCGCTGCTTGAAGGCGCAAAGATGACCTTAATCATCTCAATCATCGGCCTGGTTGGCGGGTTAATTATCGGCCTGGTGGCCGGTTTCGCCCGCGCTTACGGCGGCTGGATCACCAACAACATCGCGCTGGTGTTTATTGAAATTATCCGCGGCACCCCGATTGTGGTGCAGGTGATGTTTATCTATTTCGCCCTGCCGATGGCCTTCCCTGACCTGCGTATCGATCCGTTCAGCGCGGCGGTGGTGACCATTATGATTAACTCCGGCGCCTACATTGCGGAAATTACCCGTGGTGCGGTGCTGTCGATCAACAAAGGCTTCCGCGAAGCGGGGCTGGCGCTCGGTCTGTCGAGCCGCGAAACGCTGCGCTATGTGATTATGCCGCTGGCGCTGCGCCGCATGTTGCCACCGCTGGGTAACCAGTGGATTGTCAGCATCAAAGATACTTCGCTGTTTATTGTTATCGGTGTCGCTGAACTGACACGTCAGGGTCAGGAGATTATCGCCGGTAACTTCCGCGCTCTGGAGATCTGGAGCGCCGTCGCGATCATCTATCTGGTGATTACGCTGGTGTTGAGCTTTGTGCTGCGCCGTGTTGAGAAAAGGGTGAAAATCCTGTGATTGAATTTAAAGATGTTTCGAAGCATTTTGGCCAGACCCAGGTGCTGCATAATATTGACCTGAAGATTAACCGGGGCGAAGTGGTGGTGATTATCGGGCCGTCCGGCTCGGGCAAATCGACTCTGCTGCGCTGCATTAACAAGCTGGAAGAGATCACCAGCGGCGAGCTGATCGTCGACGGTCTGCGGGTCAACGATCCGAAAGTAGATGATCGCCTGATCCGTCAGGAAGCGGGCATGGTCTTCCAGCAGTTTCACCTGTTTCCACAGATGAGCGCGCTGGATAATGTGGCTTTTGGTCCGATCCGGGTGCGTGGCGCCAGCAAAGAGGCGGCCCGCCAGCTGGCGAAAGAGCTGCTGGGCAAAGTGGGGCTGGCTGAGCGCGCGCACCACTTCCCGTCTGAGCTTTCCGGCGGTCAGCAGCAGCGGGTAGCGATTGCCCGGGCGCTGGCGGTGAAACCCAAAATGATGCTGTTCGATGAGCCTACCTCGGCGCTGGACCCGGAGCTGCGTCATGAAGTGCTGAAAGTGATGCAGGATCTGGCAGAAGAAGGCATGACCATGGTAATCGTGACCCACGAAGTGGGCTTCGCGCAGAAGGTAGCATCGCGTCTGATCTTCATCGACAAGGGTCGTATCGCGGAAGATGGCGATCCCGACAGCCTGATCAGCAATCCGCCCAGCGATCGTCTGCGCGAATTCCTGCAGCACGTCTCCTGATGACGGGCGGGCCGCCCTGCCGGCCCGCTTTTCCTGCCTGTCCCGCGCCGTCGCCGCGGCAGATTAATCCTCATTAACCACGTTAATATCAATCGCCTGACTATACTTTCCCTCTTGTGAAGCACGCGCGTAGCTAAGGAGAGAGCCATGTCGTCAGCCTGCCCACCCCGCCCCGTTGTGTGGCGCTGGATCCTGCTGTTCCTGATGTTATTTAGCCTGGCACCACAGGCTCCGGCGGTCACTTTACCGCAGGCGGCAGTTGCCGCGCAGCAAACCAGCAAAGGGTCAGGCGATCAATCCAGCCAGCCCGATCCCGACCAGCAAAAAGCGGCATACGCCGCACTGGCCAATATCCTTGAGAATGAACAGTCACGGCAGGCGCTGATTGAGCAGTTGCGTCACGTCTCGACCTCGCCGTCTGCCAGCGCTGCGCCGGAGTTGCTGCCGCCCGTTGCGGAGCAGGAAGATAAAACGGTGTTGCAGGGGCTGACCGAGGTTACCCGCGAGTACGGCGGCGTGGTCGCCTCGCAGTTCGTGCGGCTGCATGACAATATTGTCAAAGCGCCTCATAAGACCTTTAATCCCACCACCTTTATCAACGCGCTAAACCATTTTGCGGGCCTGGCGCTGGCGATGTTCGCCTTCTACTGGCTGCTGCGCCGCCTGGTCTATCCGATCTATCGCCGGCTGGGCGTCTGGGGACGGCATAAAAACCGCGATCACCGTAACTGGCTGCAGCTGCCCGCCGCCATCGGCGGTGCATTTATTATCGACCTGCTGCTGCTGGCGCTGGCGCTGTTTGTCGGTCAGATCATCAGCGACAACTTTCACAGCGACAACCGCACCATCGCCTATCAGCAAGGGCTGTTCCTCAACGCCTTCGCCCTGATTGAGTTTTTTAAAGCACTGCTGCGCCTGATTTTCTGTCCGCACTTCCCGGCACTGCGCTTTTTCCATCTTACCGACAGCCGCGCTGCGTACTGGAATACCCGGCTGAGCTGGCTGAGCGGGGTGATGGGCTACGGCCTGCTGGTGGTGGTACCGATTGTCAGTAATCAGGTCAACGTGCAGATTGCCGCACTGGTCAACATCATCATCATGGCGATCATGACCAGCTGGGCGCTGTATCTGATCTTCACCAACAAGCGCAGCATCCATAACGCGCTGATCGGGCTGGCCGACCGCAGCATGGCGTTCTTCGCGCTGTTTATCCGCGCCTTCGCCGTGATCTGGCACTGGCTGGCCAGCGCCTATTTTATTGCGCTGTTCCTGTTCTCGATTTTTAATCCCGGCGACAGCCTGAAATTTATGATGTCCGCCACGGTACGAAGCCTGGCGATCATCGGTATCGCCGCCTTTGTCTCCGGAATACTGACCCGCTGGATTAGCAAAACCATCATCCTGTCGCCCGATTTACGGCGTAACTACCCGGAACTGCAAAAGCGCGTCAACGACTGGGTCAAAGCATTGCTCAAGCTGGCGCGCGTGCTGACGGTGTTCGCCACCCTGCTGCTGCTGCTTAACGCCTGGAACCTGTTTGATTTGTGGCACTGGCTGACGGTCGGGGCCGGGGAAAAAATGGTGGATGTGCTGATCCGCATCGTAATGATTGTGCTGCTGTCGGCCGTTGGCTGGACCGTGCTGGCCAGCCTGATTGAAAGTCGGCTGGCTTCGGATTCACATGGCCGTCCGATGCCCAGTGCCCGTACCCGCACCCTGCTGACCCTGTTCCGCAACGCGCTGGCGGTGGTGATCAGCACCATCACCATTATGATCCTGCTTTCTGAGATTGGGGTGAACATTGCGCCGCTGCTGGCTGGCGCCGGTGCGCTGGGGCTGGCAGTCTCTTTCGGTTCACAGACGCTGGTGAAAGATATTATTACCGGTATCTTTATCCAGTTCGAAAACGGCATGAATACCGGCGATCTGGTGACCATCGGCGCGATTACCGGCACGGTAGAGCGGATGTCGATTCGCTCGGTCGGCGTGCGCCAGGATACCGGTGCTTATCACATCATTCCGTGGTCATCGATTACCACTTTTGCCAACTTTGTGCGCGGCATCGGTTCGTTTGTCGCTAACTATGATGTGGATCGCAATGAGGATAGCGAACGCGCTAATCAGGCGTTGCAGGCAGCAGTGAAAGAGTTACTGGAGAATCCGGACATTCGCGGCATGGTGATTGGTGAGCCGGGCTTTGCCGGTCTGGTGGGACTGACCAACCAGGCGTTTACGGTACGCGTCTCGTTTACCACTCAGCCGCTCAAACAGTGGACGGTGCGTTTTGCGCTGGATGATAAAGTGAAGAAGCACTTTGACGCCGCCGGAATTAAAGCGCCGCATCACACGGTGCAGGTGATGCAAACCGCCGGTGATGTTGCCGGGGCCGCCGCGTTACCGGCGTTGCCGTCACCGCCATAAGTTCAGCGCGGGCCATCCGGCCCGCCCTGCGGGTTAACGACTTAACACTTTGCTGCGCTGCGCGGCAGGCATAAAACTCCACGCCAGGAAACGGCTCTGTTTCTGGCCCTGCGCCATATTCACCACCCGGACCTCAGCAACATCAAGCGCCCGCAACTGCTTTTCCAGCGTGGCCAGATTCTCTTTACGCGACACCAGCGAGGTGAACCAGACCACCTGACGGCCCAGCGCCACGCTTTCGCCGATCATCTTACCGACAAACGCCTTTTCGCCGCCAACGCACCAGAGTTCGTTATGCTGACCGCCGAAGTTAAGCGGCGCAGCTTTATCGAGGCCGAGATTGCGCACTTTACGCTGCGATCCGGCCGCCGCTTCCTCTGCCGAGGCGTGGAACGGCGGATTACACATCACCGCGTGGAAAAATTCGTTTTTGCTGACCACGCCGGCCAGCACCGCATCGCTGTTTTTCTGACGACGCAGGCGGATCTGGCGCGCCAGGCCAGGATTAGCCGCGACAATCCGGTTAGCCGCTTTGATCGCCGCCTCATCAATTTCGGTGCCGGTGAAGCGCCAGCCATATTCTGCTGCGCCGATCAGGGGATAGATGCAGTTTGCGCCACAGCCAATATCCAGCACGTCGACGGTCGGAATCACCCCGTGGTTATCCAGCGCCAGCAGATCGGCCAGGTAGTGCAGGTAATCCGCCCGTCCCGGCACGGGTGGACAGAGCGATCCCGGCGCCAGCTGCCAGTCGATGCCGTAAAACAGCTTAATCAGCGCCTGATTGAGCAACATCACCGCATCCGGGTCCGCAAAGTCGATTGAATCGACGCCATAACCGTTAGGCCGCACTTTGGCCGCCAGCGGCGGATGCGCAGCGGTTAACGCGGCAAAATCGTATTCGCCCTGATGGCGATTGCGGGCGTGGAAAGGCGACGAGCTGGCTGACTTTTTCATACGTTCTCTCAATTATTCAGGCGCGCGTACAATACGCTGTGAGCGACGGAAAATAAACCCGCACAATCCGCTTACCCGATTCGGCTGCCGCCAGACGATGCTGTCGGGCTAAGATGGATAAAATCCCCCACCGGAGAGGTTATGACGCATAAACGCTATTCCTATCAACCGCGTGCCGGCCACGGTCTGCCGCACGATCCCCTGAACGCCATCATCGGCCCGCGTCCGATTGGCTGGATCAGTTCGATCAGCGCCAGCGGCCAGCGCAATCTGGCGCCCTACAGTTTTTTTAACTGCTTCAACTACCATCCGCCGATCATCGGTTTCGCCAGCAGCGGCTGGAAGGACAGCGTGCAGAACATTGCGGATACCAAAGAATTTGTCTGGAACCTGGCGACCCGGCCACTGGCTGAAGCGATGAATGAAAGCTCAGCGTCGCTGTCAGCCGATCAGGATGAGTTTGCCTATGCCGGACTGACGCCGTTACCGGCATCGCAGGTCAAAGCCAGCCTGGTCGGCGAAAGCCCGGTTAACTTCGAATGCCGGCTGACCCAGCTGATCCAGTTACAGGATGCGCAGGGAAAGCCGATTGAGAGCTGGCTGGTGCTCGGCGAAGCGGTGGCGATCCACATCAGTGAAAACCTGCTGGAAGCGGGCATTTATCAGACCGCCAAAGCCGAGCCGATTCTGCGCGCCGGTGGGCCCAGCGCCTACTACGGCATCAGTGAAGCGCAGCGCTTTGATTTAGTCCGTCCGGACGCGCGCCGCGGCTGATGATCACAGCGCATCGACCGGATGCGCTTTGATTTCGCTCACCGCCCGGGCGATGTCCGGTGCCAGCCAGCGGTCCTGCTGCCAGCTTGCCACGCTCTGCCGCAGTCGTCGCCAGGCATGTAAGGTGCCACTGGCCAATCGCGCCTCGCCGTGAAATTCCAGCGCCTGCGCGGCCAGCAGATATTCGATAGCGATAATGTGATCAACATTACTCACCAGCTTCAGCAGTTTCAATGCCGAGCCGGTGCCAAGGCTCAGATGATCTTCCTGCAATCCGGAGGTGACGTAGTTGTCCAGCACCGCCGGTTGTGCCAGCTGCCGGTTTTCAGCACAGAGTGATGCGGCGACATACTGCGCAATCATCATGCCCGAATTAACGCCCGGCTGTGCCACCAGAAACGGCGGCAGGCCACTCACCAGCGGATTCACCAGCCGATCGAGCCGCCGCTCAGCAATACTGCCCAGCTCCGCCAGCGCAATCGTCAGTACGTCACAGGCCATTGCCACCGATTCACCGTGCGGATTGGCCTGCGAAATGACCCGCCACGCCTGCGGTGTGCCGAGCACCAGCGGATTGTCGGTGCAGGCATTCAGTTCAGTCTCCACCTGACGCTGCGCGTGATCGAACTGATCGCGACAGGCACCGTGGACCTGCGGCATCGCGCGCAGACTGAGCGCGTCCTGGGTACGAATGCCCTGACTCTCGTTTAAAACCGCACTGTCCATTAACAACCGGCGTAAACGTTCGCCGCTGCGCTGAATACCGGGACTGGCTTTCAGCGCCAGCACCTCAGGATCAAACGCCGCCAGCTGACCGCGTAACGCCTCGAAACTCATCGCCCCGGTGATATCCGCCCAGTCCAGCAGACGTTCTGCGTCGTCGAGCGCCAGACAGGCCAGACCGGTCATGCACGGCGTGCCGTTGACCAGGCTCAGCCCCTCTTTTGCACCTGGCCGGAAAGGGGCCAGTCCATTGCGTTCCAGCGCCTGCTGCGCCGGCATCAGATGCCCTTCCCACTCCACCTCACCCACACCCATCAGCGCCAGGCTGATGTGTGCCATGTGAGTCAGATAGCCCACCGACCCCTGCGACGGCACCTGAGGCGTAATCTGCAAATTGAGCAGCGCCAGCAGCCGCTCCACCAGCACCACCGACACGCCCGATTTGCCATGGCTGTAGTTGGCGATCGCGGCGCACAGAATGGCGCGGACTTCCGGTTTGCCAAGCGATGGCCCGACACCACAGGCGTGACTGAGTAAAGTGTTGCGCGACAGCTGGCTCAGTTCATCGTCCGACAACGTGATGTTGCATAGCGCCCCCAGGCCGGTATTAATGCCGTAGGCCACCTGACCTGCCGCCACGATATTGCCGACGATTTCCCGGCCCTGCGCAATGCGCTGCCAGGCACTGTCGCTCAGCGCTAGCGTGGTGCCCTGCCGCGCCACCTTAACCACATCCCGCCACTGTAACGGCGTATCGCCCCAGACAAGGGTCTGACTCATAGCACCGGCTCCACCTGATGATGACTGGAAATAAACTGTTGAAACCGCGCCGAGCCTTGTTCGCCGAACATTTCCTGCGGCGTGCCCTGACAATCGATGGTGCCCTGATGCATAAACACCACCCGGTTAGAGACGTTGCGTGCAAATCCCATCTCATGGGTTACCACCAGCATGGTGCGTCCCTCCTCCGCCAGGCTGCGCATGACTTTCAGGACTTCCCCGACCAGCTCCGGATCGAGCGCCGAGGTCGGTTCATCAAATAGCATCACGTCCGGATCCATGGCCAGCGCGCGGGCAATGGCGACTCGCTGCTGCTGCCCGCCGGAGAGCTGCGCCGGATAAAAATCCTTGCGGTTCAGCAAGCCGACGCGGTCCAGTAGCTTTTCGGCTTCAGCGATGCAGGCTTTTTTGTCACGCTTCAGCACGTAATGCGGCCCTTCAATCACATTTTGCAGCACCGTCAGGTGCGACCAGAGATTAAAGCTCTGAAACACCATGCCGAGCCGTGAGCGCAGCCGCTCAATCTGGCGCGGATTCGCCGCCAGCTGATGACCGCGGGCATGACGTTTCATCTCAATGGTTTCGCCGCCGACGCTGACCACACCGGCATCGGGCGTCTCTAACAGGTTAATGCAGCGCAGCAGGGTACTTTTTCCCGAGCCGCTGGCACCCAGAATCGAGATCACGTCCCCCTGATGCGCCTGCAGCGAGATGCCTTTCAGCACCTCCATTGCGCCAAAGGATTTATGGATATCGCTGGCCGACAGCGTGATGGGTGGCAGGGTTGACATTTTATTCTCCTCCGGGGATCGGCTTAGCGACCGGTAACGGCTTTTTTGCCGGTTTATGCACCGGCGTCAGACGCCGTTCCAGCAGGGCATACAGTTGAACAATAATGAAATTGAGGATCAGGTAGATCGCAGCGGCACAGAGAAACACCTCCATGGTGCGGTAGGTACGCTGAATGATCTGCTGCGCCACGCCGGTGACGTCCCACACAGTGACCAGGCTGGCCAGCGCGGTCGATTTGACCAGCAGAATCGCCTCGGTCGAGTAGGCTGGCAGTGCGTAACGCAGCATCACCGGCGCGATAATCCTTCGCAGCAGCAGGCCGCGCGACATGCCACAGGCCATGCCCGCTTCCACCTGACCTGGCGGCACCGCCAGCAATGCGCCACGCAGAATCTCGGCGGTGTAAGCGGCGGTACAGAGCGACAACGCCAGTACCGCGCAGCTAAAAGGTTCCCGCAGAAATGGCCAGACGAAACTGTGGCGGATCACGCCAAACTGCCCGAGTCCGTAATAGATCAGAAACAGCTGAATCATCAGCGGCGAGCCGCGAAACACCAGGATGTAGCCGCGAGCAAACGCGCTCAGCAGTCGCCAGCGGCTCATCCGTAACGCCAGAATACCGACCGCCAGCACCCCGCCACACAGGAAGGCGCTGATAAACAGCCCCAGCGTCACCGGCAAGGCGGCGCTCAGCCGAAGAAAGGTGTCACTGAGAAAGGCAAAATCGATCATGATCAGGCTCCTTAATGCTGGGCAGCGGTGCGGCTTTGCCAGGCACGGCCAAGGCGGGATTCGGCCCGCAGGAAGGCGCGGTTCGACAGCAGCGTCAGCGCCAGATAACAGGCGCCGCCGACCAGGTAAAAGGTGAAGTAATCGCGGGTGGAACCGGCGGCGATCTGACTGGCGCGCATCAGCTCCACAATGCCGGTCACCGATACCAGCGCCGAATCTTTCAGGCTCATCTGCCAGACGTTTGACAGCCCCGGCAGCGCATAGCGCGCTACCTGTGGCAGCAGGATGCGCTGACGAATACGCCAGCGCGGCATGCCGATGGCAACCGCAGCTTCAATCTCTCCTTTCGCCAGCGCCAGACGGGCGGCACGGTAGACTTCTGCCTGATAAGATCCGGAGATCAGCCCGATAGCCAGCGCGCCGATCAGAAACGGTGGCGCTTCGATAAACCCGTCAGCGCCGAACAGCTGCCCGACCTGGGTGATCAATCCCGAACCGCCGAAATAGAACAGATAGATCACCAGCAGTTCCGGGATGCCGCGAAAGATCACCGAATAGCCTTCTCCCATCCAGCGCACGGCCCGGTGCGGCGACAGCTTCGCCGCCGCCACGCCGGAACCGACCACCGCGCCGACCAGCAGTGCGGCAAAGGAGAGCAGCACCGTGGTCAGCGTAGCGCTCAGGATTAAGCGCCCCCAGCCGTCGGCACCAAAACTCAGCAGGCTTATCATGATTTACCTCACTCAGGGTGTAACGTCAGTTTTGAACCACTTCTCGCTCAGTTTTTTTACCGTGCCGTCGGCCAGTGCCGCCTTGATCGCCTGGTCGAGTCTGGCTTTCAGATCGTTATCCGCCATCCGCACGCCCATCGCTTCCCCCTCGCCCCAGATCGGACCGCCCAGTTGCGGGCCGCTAAAGCTGAGGTTGCTATTGTCGGGACGCGCCAGCATTGACTGTGCAAACGTCACGTCGTCAAACACGGCATCGATACGGCCCGCCTGTAAATCGAGAATCGCATCGGCGGAGCTGGTGTACTCGCGGACATCCGCGACATCTTTGAAATATTTATCGATGAACGGCGTGTATACCGTGCCGGAGGCGATACCGATGCTTTTCCCCTTCAGCGCTGCTTTCAACGAGGCAATGGCGGTTTCAATCTGTTGCGGGTCATCATGCAGCTTGACGATCTGCGTATCAGCAGGCAGCAAACTGCCCTTAACGCTGATAAAGGTGGCGGGCGTTGAGGCGTAAGGCACGGTGAAGTTCACCACCTTCTTGCGATCGGGGGTAATGACAATCGCGTCCATGATCACATCATATTTTCCGGCGTTGAGGCCGGCGATCATCCCGTCCCAGTTCTGCACCACCAGCTTGCACTGGATCGCCATACGCTGGCACAGGTCAGCCATCAGTTCCGGTTCAAACCCGCCCAGCTTGCCGCCTGGCAGCGTGAGGTTCCAGGGTTCGTAACTGCCTTCGGTAGCAATAGTGATCGATTTCCACTCTTTCGCCTGGGCAGTAACGCCACAGAGCAACAGGCTGGAAGCAAGGGTCGCGAGTGTTAAATGACGAAGGATCGGACGGTGTGTCATACGGTTCTCCTGAAAAGTAGCGGCCTGGTGATCGCCCTGGCAAGATTTAACAAAAATTTCACAGGATGATATGTCATGTATATACAAGTTAACGTGGCGCAGTTCATTGCCGTCTTTATCGTTTTGTGAGCCAGACAGGAATTATTCCGCGCGATTGTCAGCCGTTGCACTTGTACATACAACTTAGCAAAGCTTATGCCAGCTCTGGTTTTACGCTGGGAAAGGGTGCAACGGCGGACGACACGTCAGTCTGTGTCCGCCGTTGCACCGGATCAGCGCACCACTGCACCCGCTCAGTGCAGTCGGCTATCAGGCGCTGGCCTGAGCCAGCATGCGCTGAATCAGCGCTTTGAGAAGTGTTTGCAGCTGAGTTGCACGTGCCTGCTGCCAGGCGTAAGGCGGCGTTTCATCCATGTAGTTGAGCTGCGCCAGTTCCAGCTGTACCGCCTCAATCTGCTGCTGCGGCTGGCCGTAGGCGCGGGTGATATAGCCGCCCTTGAAGCGGCCATTGATCACCCAGCTGTAGTCACTTTGTGCGGCGCACACCGACTGAATCGCCCCGATCAGCGCGGGACTGCAGCTGACACCGTCGTTGGTCCCGATATTAAGATCGGGCAGTCGTCCCTCAAACAGGCGTGGGATAGAGCTGGCAATCGAGTGCGCATCAAACAGCAGCGCGTAACCGTGCTGCGCTTTTAGGCGCGCCAGTTCCTGCTGGATCTGCTGATGATAGGGATGCCAGATCTGGTCGATATAGCCCTGACGCTGGCCCGCATCCGGCGTTTTGCCTGGCGCAAAGGTGGGCGTCCCGTCAAACAGCGTCTCCGGGAACAGGCCGGTGGAGGCAGTGGTGTAGAGCGGCTGGTTATCCGGCGGCCGGTTGAGATCGATCACGTAACGGGAATAGTGACCAATCAGCACGCTGGCCCCGAGATCCCGCACGAAATCGTACAGCAGCGGAATGTGCCAGTCGGTGTCCGGCAGGCCGCGTGCAGCCTCGCTCAGCCCGGCTTCAACCTCCGGCGTCAGCTGGGTACCGGCATGCGGGATGCTGACCAGTAGCGGCAGCTTGCCCTGAGTAAAATGAAAAGCCTTCATTGACGTTCTCCACGATAGATAACGGTACAGGGCAGCTCGCCACCCAGCCAGTAAACCAGTTCCGCCGGACGTGCCAGCGGCCAGTGGACGAAGTTCGCCACTTTTCCCACTTCAAGCGAGCCGTGACTGCTGGCTAATCCCAGCGCCTGGGCACCGTATAACGTGACCCCGGCCAGCGCCTCTTCCGGCGTCATGCCAAACAGCGTACAGCCCATGTTCAGCATCAGGCGCAACGACAGTGCCGGCGAAGTGCCCGGATTCGCGTCACTGGCCAGCGCCATCGGTACGCCGTAGCGACGAAACAGCGCCACCGGTGGACGCTGGGTTTCACGCAGCAGATAGAATGCGCCGGGCAGCAATACCGCGACCGTGCCATGCTGCGCCATCGCCTGCGCATCTGCTTCGGTAGCATATTCCAGATGATCGGCCGACAGGGCACCAAAGCTCGCCGCCAGTGTGGCTCCGCCCAGCGAAGAGAGCTGCTCGGCGTGCAGTTTCACCGGCAGGCCCAGCGCTTTTGCCCGTTCAAACACCCGCGTCACCTGCTGCGGTGAAAACGCCAGATGCTCGCAAAACGCATCAACCGCATCTGCCAGCCCCTGCGTTTTGACCTGCGGCAACAGGCGATCGCAGATGATATCGATCCAGCCCCCGGGATCGTGCCTGAACTCCGGCGGAAACGCATGGGCAGCCAGACAGGTCGCCAGCACATCGGCGGCGACGCTGTCACCGAGCCGGCGAATCGCGCGCAGCATGCGCAATTCACTCTCTTCATCAAGCCCGTAGCCGGACTTGATCTCCACGGTGGTGACCCCTTCCGCCAGCAGACGATCGAGCCGCCAGCGCGCCGACGCCACCAGCTGATCTTCGGTGGCGCTTCGGGTGGCGCGCACGGTAGAGAGAATGCCGCCGCCCTGAGCCGCAATTTCCGCATAGCTGACGCCATTCAGGCGCTGTTCGAACTCCTGGCTGCGATCGCCGCCAAACACCAGATGAGTATGACAATCCACCAGGCCCGGCGTAATAATGCCGCCGGCCAGGCGGTGATGCTGTTCAGCCTGGAACGCGGGCATCTCTGCCTGCGGCCCGACCCATACCAGCTTGCCCGCCCTGACGACCAGCGCGCCCTGCGGGATCAGATGGTACTTACCGCCGCGCATGGTCACCAGATCGGCACCGGTCCAGACACTCTCTACCTGCATATCCTCTGCCATCGCTGCCTCTTGCCTCCGCCGTTTACACTGTGCGTTAAAGTATGTATATGTATATACAACCACATCCGTTGAGGATCAACCATGGCGACTTTTTTTGCCCCGCGCGCAATGCTGGCTGAAGGCTGGCGACAACAGGTTCGTATCTCGGTCAATCCGGCCGGTTTTATCGAGGCTATTACGCCCGACAGCGATGCCGGAGAAGCGATCCGGCTGGATGGCGAGGTGATCCCGGCGATCGCCAATCTGCATTCGCACGCTTTTCAGCGCGCCATGGCAGGCCTGGCCGAAGTCGCAGGCGATCCGCAGGACAGTTTCTGGACCTGGCGCGATCTGATGTACCGGATGGTGCAGCGCCTGACGCCGGAACAGGTTGGCGATATTGCCGCCCTGCTCTACATCGAGATGCTGAAAGGCGGCTACAGCCAGGTGGCGGAATTTCACTATCTGCATCACGATCCTGACGGCACGCCCTACCCCGATGACGCGATGCTGCAACAGCTGATCCGCGCGGCCGAAGTGGCGGGTATTGGGCAGACTCTGCTGCCGGTGCTCTACAGCTACAGCGGGTTTGGTGCACAGCCGCCGACAACCGGACAGAAACGCTTTATTCAGCAAACCGATCGCTATCTGCAGCAGCAGTCCCGCCTGCATCAGTTGCAACGCAACCGGCCGCTACTGAATGCGGGACTCTGTTTTCATTCGCTGCGCGCGGTGAGTGAAAGCCAGATGCAGCAGGTGCTGGCGGCCAGTGACCCGACTCTGCCGGTGCATATTCACGTCGCGGAACAGCAAAAAGAGGTCAATGACTCGCTGGCGTGGAGCGGAGAGCGGCCGGTGTCGTGGCTGCTGAATCGCTTTGAGGTCGATAGCCGCTGGTGCCTGATTCACGCCACCCATCTCGATCAGAATGAGCTGTCGCGCCTCGCCGCCAGTGGTGCGGTGGCCGGGTTATGTCCGACCACCGAGGCCAATCTGGGCGACGGCATTTTTCCGGCGGTGGAGTATATCGCGCAGGGCGGACGCTGGGGCATTGGCTCCGACAGCCACGTTTCGCTGAGTATTAACGAAGAATTACGCTGGCTGGAGTATGCCCAGCGGCTGCGCGACCAGCGCCGCAATCGCATCACCCTGCCGGACCAGCCTTCGGTCGGCGATCTGCTGTGGCAGCAGGCCGCGGCAGGCGGCGCTCAGGCGTGCGGCATTCAGCAGGGTTCGCTGGCAGTGGGACAGCGGGCCGACTGGCTGGTGCTGCGCGACGAGGCGTGGCTCGGCAGTGTCGATCAGCGTTCGGTGCTGAATCGCTGGCTGTTCGCCGGTCAGCGCGATCAGATCCGTGACGTCTACGTCGCCGGCAATGCGGTGATCAAAGAGGGCTATCATCCGGCGCAGGCTGCCTGTGCGGCCCGGTTCAGCCAGGCGATGGCGGCACTGCGATGATTACCCGATTTGCTTATGCTGACTTAGCGGTCAGTCGCTGGCGTAACGGCGGCGGAGAGACCCGCGAGCTGATCGGTTATCCGCCCGGCGCGGCATCGTTTGAATGGCGCGCCAGCATCGCGACGCTGGCGCAGGATGGGCCGTTCTCCGCCTTTCCCGGCATTGATCGCATCATCACCCTGCTGCACGGTGACGCGGTCATACTGACCGGCCCCGGCGTGCAGCACCGCTTAACGCCGTTGCAGCCCTGGGCGTTTGCCGGTGAACTGGCGTTAGATGCCCGGCTGGAGGGAGGGATCAGTGAGGATTTTAATATCATGACCCGACGCGGGAAGTGGCAGGCAACGGTTGAGGTGGTGACCGATGCGGTCAGCAGCCCGCATGGCGTCGCCTGGGTGCTGGCGGGCCAATGGCAACTGGCGGACGGCGAGCGGCTGGAAGTGCAGCACGGGATCGGCTGGGCAGACCAGCTTACCGGGCTGCGCCCAATCGGAGCGGATGCCCGGCTGCTGCTGACCCGGCTTAGCCGTGTCCCTTAAACCGGCCCAGCAGTTTATAGCGTGAGCCGGGATAGAGCAGGCGCGCATAGGTAACGATTTTGTTGTCGCTCCAGGTCTGACGGCGGATCAGCAGACAAGGCTCATGTTCCTCCAGCGCCAGATGTTTACGCTGGCGCGCGTCGGGCAGCACCGCTTCAACAATGTGCTCGCCCGCGGTCAGCGGCGCGACCCGCATCAGATAGGTATAAGGCGTCTGGCTGTGGTAATCCTGGGTCAGATAATCGGGCGCGACCAGCGGGTTAACCAGCCGATCCTCCAGCTGCACCGGCAGCTCATTTTCATAATGCACAATCAGCGAATGGTAGAGCGTCTGCCCGGTGGAGAGTCCCAGCACCGCCGCCTGCTCAGGATCGGCTTTATTCTGGCCGATGGCGAGAATTTTGCAGCTATGCTGATGCCCGCGCTGGGCGATCTCGTCGGCGATGTTATGCACCTCCAGCATCGCGGTGTAGCCTTTCATCTCGGCGACAAAAGTGCCGACGCCCTGCATCCGCACCAGAAACCCTTCGCTGGTCAGCTCACGCAGCGCCCGGTTAATCGTCATCCGGCTGACGCCCAGCTCATTCACCAGTTCACTTTCTGAGGGCACTCGCTGGTTAGCCTTCCAACGTCCCTCCCGAATCTGGCTGACAATTGCCTGCTTCACACGCTGATAAATCGGCGCGGGTTCATCGCTCATGGCCGCAGCCAGTTGTGCCAGTGCCGTATGCTCGACCATTTGCTGTTCCTTATCCTGATAATGCCTCAAGTTTACTGTCTCGCTGCGTGAATGTATATACATCCGTCACCGCCGGTTGCGCCTCATCAGTGCAGGCGACGCATCGGGCTGGTGCAGGCGCTGCGTCACAGTTTGCCGGTAACCCATGGCTGGCGGGTGATGCATTTTTGTGATCGGTCCGGCACGGCCCTTGCTACTTGTATAGACAAGAATAGACACTTATGCTTCACTCGCATTATCCCGCTGGATCAGGGCAATGAACATCGCTTAGCCACGCCAGCACACTTGTATAGACAGGAGTAGAGTATGTCAGGATCGTCGCAGCGATTACACCTGGTGCCAGGCGAGGTGGATCTCGCCACATTACGCGCTATCTATCAGGGTAACGTCACCCTTAGCCTTGATCACCAGGCGCGCCAGGCCATTGCAGACGCGCAGCAAACCGTCGAGGCGATTGTCGCCTCCGGCAAGGTGGTGTACGGCATTAACACCGGTTTCGGCAAACTGGCGCAGACGCAAATCCCGGCCGGCCGACTGGCCGATCTGCAGCGTAATCTGGTGCTGTCGCACAGCGTCGGCCTCGGCGAACTGCTGCCGGACAACGTGACCCGTCTGGTGGTCGCCACCAAAATTATCAGCCTGGCGCGCGGCCACTCCGGCGTGCGTATCGAACTGGTCGAGGCGCTGCTGGCGCTGTTTAACGCCGGCGTTATGCCCTGCATCCCGGAAAAAGGCTCGGTGGGCGCTTCCGGCGATCTGGCACCGCTGGCCCATATGTCGCTGATGCTGCTGGGTGAAGGTCAGGTGCGGCTCAACGGCGCGCTGATCCCGGCGACGGAAGGCCTGGCATCGGTAGGGCTGTCGCCGTTTGTGCTCGGCCCGAAAGAGGGCCTGGCGCTGCTCAACGGCACTCAGGTCTCGACCGCGCTGGCGCTGCGGGGCCTGTTTGAAGCTGAAAACCTGTTTGCCGCCGGACTGATGGCCGGTGCGCTGTCGCTGGAAGCGATCAAAGGCTCGCTGAAGCCGTACGACGCCCGCATTCATCAGGCGCGCGGTCAGCAGGGGCAGATTGCCGTGGCCGCCGCGGTCAGCGCCCTGATTGAAGGCAGTGAAATCCTCACCTCCCATGCCCACTGCGGCCGGGTGCAGGACCCCTACTCGATTCGCTGCGTACCGCAGGTGATGGGCGCCTGTCTCGATAATCTGTGCCACGCGGCGCGGATATTGCAGATTGAAGCCAACGCCGCTTCCGATAACCCGCTGGTGTTCAGCGACAGCGGCGATGTGATCTCCGGGGGTAACTTCCATGCTGAGCCGGTGGCCTTTGCCGCAGATATCCTGGCGCTGGCGATTGCTGAAGTCGGGGCGATATCTGAACGTCGCCTGGCACTGCTGCTGGATACCGGCTTATCCGGTCTGCCACCGTTCCTGGTGCGTGACGGCGGGGTGAACTCCGGCTTTATGATCGCCCAGGTCACTGCGGCGGCGCTGGCCTCCGAGAACAAATCACTGGCACATCCCGGTAGCGTAGACAGCCTGCCGACCTCCGCCAATCAGGAAGATCACGTGTCGATGGCGACCTACGCTGCCCGCCGCCTCGGCAGCATGTGTTTCAACAGCGCAGCGGTCGTTGGCATCGAAGCGATGGCAGCGGCGCAGGGCATTGAATTTAACCGACCGCTGAAAAGCTCACCAACACTCGAGCAGGCGATTGACCTCATCCGCCAGCGGGTGGCCTTCCTGGAAGAGGATCGCCTGCTGGCACCCGATATCGACGCGATGCGTCAGTGGGCAAGTCGCGCTGACTGGCCTCAGGCTCTGACCGCGCTGCTGCCCAGCCTGCGCGCCCTCTCTTCTGCTGAATAAGGAATCTGTAATGAGCGAAACCCTGTCTCAGGCCGTGGCACGCGAGATTCGTGCTCCGCATGGCACCACCCTGCACTGCGCCAACTGGCTGATTGAAGCCGCTTACCGGATGATCCAGAACAACCTCGATCCTGACGTTGCCGAGCGGCCGGAAGATCTGGTGGTTTACGGCGGCATTGGCAAAGCGGCGCGTAACTGGGAATGCTTCGAGCAGATCCTGCGCTCACTCAGGGCGTTACAGCCTGATGAGACGCTGCTAATCCAGAGCGGCAAGCCGGTCGGGGTGTTCCGTACCCACGCCGACGCGCCCCGCGTGCTGCTGGCAAACTCCAATCTGGTGCCGCACTGGGCCACCTGGGATCACTTCCATGAGCTGGATAAGGCGGGCCTGATGATGTACGGCCAGATGACCGCCGGTTCGTGGATCTACATTGGCGCGCAGGGCATCGTCCAGGGCACCTATGAAACCTTCGTCGAAGCGGGACGTCAGCACTACAACAACGATCTGAGCGGACGCTGGATACTGACTGCCGGTCTGGGCGGGATGGGTGGTGCACAACCGCTGGCTGGCGTGCTGGCAGGTGCCTGCGTGCTGGCCATTGAGTGCCAGGAGTCGCGCATCGATTTTCGTCTGCGTACCCGCTACGTCGATCATAAAGCCACCTCGCTGGATGAGGCTCTGGCGCTGATTAACGAGGCAACCGCGGCGAAAAAAGCCATTTCGGTCGGGCTGCTGGGCAATGCCGCCGAGATCCTGCCGGAGCTGGTCAAACGTGCCAGAGCGGGCGGACCGAAACCGGACATCGTCACCGATCAGACCTCGGCCCACGATCCGATCAACGGCTATCTGCCGATTGGCTGGGATCTGGCGCGCTGGCAGCAGGAGAAGGTGTCACAGCCTAAAGCGGTAGAGAAAGCGGCGCGCGCCTCGATGGCAGTTCACGTGCAGGCGATGCTCGACTTCTGTCATATGGGCATTCCGACCGTCGACTACGGCAACAACATCCGTCAGGTGGCGCTGGATGAAGGGGTCGCCAACGCATTCGACTTCCCGGGCTTTGTCCCGGCCTACATCCGTCCCCTGTTCTGTGAGGGCAAAGGACCGTTCCGCTGGGTGGCGCTGTCGGGCGATCCGGAAGATATCTACAAAACCGACGCCAAATTAAAGCAGCTGTTTCCGCAGCATAAAACCCTGCATCGCTGGCTCGACATGGCGCAGGAGCGCATCGCCTTCCAGGGATTGCCGGCCCGCATCTGCTGGCTCGGCCTCGGCGAACGTCATCTCGCTGGCCTGGCTTTCAACGAAATGGTGCGCAATGGCGAACTGAAAGCGCCGGTGGTGATTGGCCGCGATCATCTCGACTGCGGCTCGGTCGCTTCACCAAACCGTGAAACAGAAGCGATGAAAGATGGCTCGGATGCGGTGTCAGACTGGCCGTTGCTCAATGCGCTGCTTAACACCGCTGGCGGTGCGACCTGGGTCAGCCTGCATCACGGCGGCGGCGTGGGAATGGGCTTCTCACAGCACGCGGGGGTGGTGATTGTCTGCGACGGCAGCAAAGAGGCGGATGCGCGACTGGGTCGGGTATTGTGGAACGATCCGGCGACCGGCGTAATGCGCCACGCCGATGCTGGTTATCAACAGGCGCAGGCCTGTGCAGAGCAACACGGCCTGAATCTGCCGATGCTGCAGAAGTAACCTACCGTCGGGGTCAGCGCCAGGCTGGCCCCGCTTTTACCCGCTTCGCCCTGCCTCGTTGGCCACCGTTACTTATTAGTTATTCCATTTTGATTTAGCCTATAGCCAGATTTCGCCCTAACGGTAATAGACGCCGCGCGTCCCGACCACTAAAGTGAAATCTTCTCATTCTGTCAGGAGCACGTTTCTGCATGACCCTTTCCCCCGCCCTGCTTGAAGATGCCCTGCACTGGCGTCGCCAGCTCCATCGCCAGCCTGAATTAGGCTACCAGGAGCATCACACCAGTGATCTTATCGCCCGCGAACTTGAGCTGACCGGATTACAGGTGTTTCGTGGTCTGGCAGGTACCGCAGTGATTGGCACGCTGGAGAATGGCCCCGGTCCGGTTATCGGGCTGCGTGCCGACATGGATGCGCTGCCGATCACCGAAAAAGGTGAGGTCGAGTGGCGATCCGCGACGCCGGGCGTGATGCACGCCTGCGGTCACGATGGTCATAGTGCCATTCTGCTGGCCGCTGCCCGCCAGCTGGCGGCGACACGCCAGTTCAGCGGCACGGTGCACTTTATTTTTCAGCCCGCCGAGGAGAATCTGGGCGGTGCGCGCAAAATGGTTGAAGAGGGATTGTTCCAGCGATTCCCGATGGATGCGGTTTACGCCATGCATAACTGGCCGGGCCTGCCGCTCGGGTCGCTGGCGGTTAATCCCGGTGCGATGATGGCCTCGCTTGATTCGTTTGAAATCACCCTGCACGGCAAGAGTTGCCACGCGGCGATGCCGGAAAGCGGTGCCGATCCGATGGTGGTCGCGGCTGAGCTGATCCTGGCGCTACAGACCATTCCGTCACGCCGTCTGTCACCGCTTTCTTCTGCGGTGGTCAGCGTGACGCAGATCCACGGGGGCGAGGCGATCAACGTCATCCCGGAACAGATTGTGTTGCGCGGCACGGTACGCTGCCTGCAACCGGCAGTGCGCGATAAAGTGCGGGCACTGATCGATGAGTTTGTGGCGACCCTGCCCCGACCGTTTGGGGTGAGCGGCGAAACCAGCTGGCTACCCGGCTATCCGGTGACGGCCAACCATGCCGCGCCGGCAGAGCAGGTTCGCGCGGTGGCGCTGGCGACGCTGGGAGAAGAGAATGTTCACTGGCAGGTCAATCCTTCGATGGCATCAGAAGATTTTGCCTGCATGATGGAAGCCTGTCCGGGAGCTTACTTCTGGCTCGGCGCCGACGGTGAAGAGCCTTCGGCGCCGCTGCACAATGCCCGCTACGATTTTAATGATGCGTCACTGCCGATCGGTATCCGCTTCTGGCAGAACCTGGTTGAACAGGCACTGCCGATCGCCTGAATCAGTAACCGGCGGCGCGCAGCCGCTGGTCGGCGGTCGCCAGCGAGTCGCATTCACCGCTGGCACGCAGGCAGCAGGCCAGCTGCAGCCGCAGCGCCTGCGGTACCGGTCGCTGCTGGTTAATCACCTGCTCAATCCAGGCTGCGGTGACCGCCGCTGATTTATCTGCCGGCAGCTCAACCTGGACCTCGGGCTGACGCTCAACCCACACTTCCGCCTCCGATCCCGCGCCGTGGATCACGCTGATCGCCGGACAACGTTGCGGATTAGCATAGACCTCGCCCTCGGTGCCATTCAGCAGCAGCGCAGGCGCATCAATATCGCTGAAGAATTTCGCCACCCGCGGCACATATTCCGGATGCGACACGCTCGACAGCCGCAACGCCTCGCGTTCGCCAAACGGCGTCGCCAGTTTTGCCAGCGTATGCGCACTGTTCCGCACCCCCATCCGCCAGCGCAGCGACAGCTGTTTCGCCATCGGCGGGCAGAGGTGATCGACGGTAATAAACACCAGCTCACCCGCGTCCAGCCGGGCCTGAGCCTGCTCAGCGGTGGTCACCGGCTGCACGCCCAGCGCGTCAAATACCGCTTCACTGGTGATACGCGTCGCATCATCGCTGACGCCGTGCACCAGCACCGGGAAACCGAGCCGGTTCAGCAGCAGCGCCAGTAACGGCGTCAGGTTGCCCTGGCGGCGCGCGCCGTTATAGCTCGGGATTACCATCGGCATCGGCCGGTTGGCCGGGGCGTTCAGCTTCATCATCTGCGCCTGCATCGCCTGATAGAAGCCGCGCATTTCAGCTTCGCCTTCGCCCTTGATACGCAGCGCAATCAGGATGCCGCCCAGTTCCAGATCCGGCACCTGGCCAGCCAGCATCGCGCTGTAGAGGGCTTCGGCGGTGTCGAAATCGATGTCGCGGGCATGATTTTTTCCGCGGCCGATCTCTTTAATAATTTTATTCAGTTCCATCACTCGCTTCCGGTTAAGTGCGCGACGGCTTAGCGCCGCGTCGGACGTCGTTTACGCACGGTACGTGTGGCCACCGGGGCGGCCGGTATGGCGTCCGGCTCAGGGGTATCGGGTTGCTCAATCGGGAAGATCGGCAACGCCGCCAGCAGTCGGCTACCGTACGCTTTGCTCAGCAGACGGCGATCGTATATCACGATTTCACCGTAACACTGATGGCTGCGAATCAGGCGTCCGACCTGTTGAATCAGGGTAAACGAGGCGCTGGGTAAACTCTGCACCTCAAACGGATAACGCTTCAGGCTCTTCAGCCATTCGCCTTCGGTCAAAATTACCGGACTGTCTACCGGCGGAAAAGCAATTTTATGAATATGCACCTGACTCAGCAGATCGCCTTTTAAATCCAGCCCTTCAGCGAACGATTGCAGGCCAATCAGAATGCTGGTTTCGCCTTTGCTCACCCGCTGACGATGCAGATCGACCAGTCGGCTGCGCGGCTGATCGCCCTGCACCAGCATCGACAGTCGTAAATCGGGCAGGCAGGCGACAAACTGCTGCATCGCCCGGTTACTGGCGAACAGCACCAGCACCCCTTTGTGCTGCTTCAGCTTCATCTGCTGCCGGAAGAAGCCCGCCATCTCGGCGATGTGCTCCGCTTCGTGGGTCATCAGGGGTTCATAGCGCATTTGCGGGATCACCAGCTTGCCCTGCTCAACATGGTTGAACGGGGAATCGAGCGCCACAAAGCGGTCACCGGCTTTCTCGTTGAGACCGGACATCTCCTGCAGGCGGTTAAAACT
This sequence comes from Pantoea sp. UYEF8, assembly GCF_040546285.1. Lineage (NCBI taxonomy): Bacteria > Pseudomonadati > Pseudomonadota > Gammaproteobacteria > Enterobacterales > Erwiniaceae > Pantoea > Pantoea sp. UYEF8. The sequence continues at coordinate 418,538 of NZ_JBEPNM010000001.1, forward strand.
GTTAAGCGAGCGCAGCGTGGCGGAGGTGACCACCACATGCGGAATTTTACGCCACAGCATCTTTTCCAGCTGATCGCTGACGCGAATCCCGGCGCAGTGGAACAGCAGGTGCGCCTGACCTTCGCGCAGTTCGCGGGTGATCCATTTCGACACCGGCGCACCGGAAGCTTTTTCCATCGCCGCCAGTCGCCACAGCTTACTGACCGATTCAAACCAGCCGAACTGGCGGTTCAGCTGCAGCAGATTGCGGTGCAAGCGCACCACATCAACTTTGCCGGTCTGCTCGCTCAGGGCATTGATCAGGCCTTCGCTCAGGCCACGCAGCGCGTCGCTGAGTTTGAACAGCCGGGCGCAAAGGTCCAGCAGCTCCTGCGGTAACGCCCCGAGCACAAAGCGGTATTCGCCCGGCTGATTGTGCGGTGGCAACAGGGGATTGAGCGCCTGGCTGGTGATGGTCAGCAGCTCGCGCAGCTCCTCGCAGTGTGCTTTCAGCCGCTCCGGATTGGCCAGCGGCGGCGGGGATTTAGGCCGCATCTGGGTCATGATGCTGTCCACCAGCTTGATAAACAGATCCAGCTGCAGGCTGCTCCAGCCTGGGGTGATATCAGCGCTCATCTCCAGCGCATCGCGCGCCACTTCCGGCAGATGATGGCCTTCATCCAGCACCAGCATCAGGTTTTTAGCCGGCGGCAATACCGACTCATTCTCCATCGCCGCCATCACCAGCGCATGGTTGGCCACCACCACATCGACCTGCTCTATTTCACGCCGCGCCACGAAAAACGGGCATTCACGATACCAGCGACAGTGGGCGCCGAGGCAGCTGGCTTTATCGGTTGAGAGCCGCTGCCACAGGCTATCGCTGACGTTTTCCTCGCTGTGATCGCGTAGTCCGTCCCACTGATAGCGATCCAGCGCTTTCTGCAACCGGCCGCACTGCGTCTGCTCCTCTTTGGTGCTGCTGATGGCGTCATCATCCAGATAGAGCAGCAGATCGCCCTGCTGATCGTCATCAGCCGCCAGCGCCGCCAGGTTGCGCGGACAGACGTAGCGCCCGCGACCAAAGGCGGCGGTAAAGGTGAGATCGGGGATGATTTTCTTCAGCAGCGGCAGATCTTTGGTGAAGATTTGATCCTGCAACGCCACGTTCGCGGTGCTGATCACCAGACGTTTTTCCTGGGCGCGGCTGGTCGCGATGCCGGGGATCAGATAAGAGAGGGTTTTGCCGACGCCGGTTGGCGCTTCGACCGCCAGATGGCGCGCATCATCGCCCGCCAGGCATTTTGCCACTTCAGCAATCATCTGCCGCTGGGCGGCGCGCGGGATAAAATCGGGCACCTGCTGCTGCAGCGCTTTATACCACTGCGCTATCTGGCTTTTTACTGCTGCTGTCAGGGCCATTTTGTTTGTTACCACACCGTAAAAATTGCCTGTATTTTTACACAGTATGCTGGCGGCGTCAGCTTTCAGGACAATTTTTTCGTCTGCGGTTCCACAAGCGGCCACGGATGCCGCCCGGGGCTGGCGGCAGCCGGGACCGGCTAGCCCAGCAGTTTAAACATATAGGTCGTGGCATCCAGCTCACCGGTGGTGGATTCGGCGTAGAACGGAATAGAGCCGGCGACCTGCCAGTCGAGCGAGCGATAGAGATCGCTGGCGACATCACCGCTGCGCGTGTCCAGCACCAGCAGCGTTTTACCCTGCAGTCGCGCCTGCTGTTCCGCCTGCAGCATCAGCTGGCGGGCAATGCCCTGGCGGCGCGCCTGCGGATGCACCAGCAGTTTAGTGATCTCCGCCCGATGGCGGCCGTTGGGCATTGAGCTGCTGTTGATCATCACCGTCGCCACCACGCTGCCGTGCTGACGCGCCACCCACAATTCGGCATCGCCACTCGCCAGGCTGTAAATGCGATCCTGCCAGAAACGGTCAATCGCCTGATGGTCGGCGGCATCAATAAATCCGACGCTGGCCCCGTCTGCTACGCAGGCCTGCAACACCTCACACAGTTCGGGTAACGCCTGCTGTGCCTCGCTGGCACTGAGCATCTGATAATTAATCATGGTTTTGCCACCACCAGTAAATAGTGCGCGCCCTCGGTCAGGTGCGCTTCAAAGGCCGATTTTCCCGTCAGATGAAAGCGTAAACAGTCGCCGGGACGTAAGCTCCAGCGTTGAGCTGCCATGCTGACGGTCAGGCCGCCTTCACGCAGCCAGATATGCTGTTCCATACCGTGAATCGGCGGCGCGTCGTAATCGATACGCGCGCCGGGGCGTAATTTGCCCTCCACCAATTCGCATCTAAAATGAGTAACAGGCGGTGACACATTTCGGCGGTGAAAGCCACTGGCCTCATCACTCCATACCGGCTGCTGGTCATACGGGATCAGCAGCTTTGCATCTTCCTCCACCTCACTCAGCAGGCGCGACATGGTTAATCCGTACGCCACGCACAGACGATTAAGCAGTGCGGCGGTAGGGCTGGTCTCGCTGCGCTCAATACGTGATAATGACGCACGGCTGATACCCGTTGCGATTGAAAGCTCATCCAGCGACCAGCCGCGTTGCAAGCGTAATTCCGCCAGCCGCGCAGCCAGGCGCTGTTCTGTATTCAGGTCCGGCATAGCACCCTCTCATAATTGGGAATAATTTCTCTTATATGAGATATAGCTGAGAAAAGGCGCAGCGGTCAAGTTGTACACTCAAAAATGTATTGTACAACTTAGTTTGCTTCGTTATGGTAATTCCACTCAGATCAGTCTAAAGAGGAATTTATGACCCTATACAGTATCGGTGACGTCGCCGAGCGCTGTGGCATAAACCCAGTGACCTTGCGCGCCTGGCAAAGACGTTATGGCTTACTGAAGCCGCAGCGTACCGAAGGTGGGCATCGTCAGTTTGATGAAGAAGATGTTCAGCGCATTGAAGAGATCATGCGCTGGATTGAAAGCGGCGTGCCGGTAGGTAAAGTCAAAGCGCTGCTGGAAGGCGGTGATGTTGATGCGCACGACGGCTGGACCACCCTGCAGGATGAACTCATCAGCGTGTTACGCCACGTCAGACCCTCCAAGCTGCGTAACAAGATCGCGGCCATCGGTCGTGAACATCCGATCGACGCATTGATCGATCACGTCTTTATGCCGGTGCGCCAGAAGCTCAGCCTCGACCAGAATACCGCCCGCACCATGTGCAGCCTGCTGGATGGCCTGCTGATTGATTATGTGGCGTTCTGCCTGACCGGCAGCCGCAAAAAAGCGGGCAAAGACGCGCTGATTATCGGCTGGGGCATTGAGGATCGTACCCGTATCTGGCTGGAAGGCTGGCGTCTGTCGCAACATGGCTGGCGCATCGATGTGCTGGCTGAGCCGCTCGACGTGCCGCGTCCGGAACTGTTTCCCGGCATGAATATGTTTGTATTTACCGGTAAAAAACTGACCCGTCGTCAGCAGGATCAACTGTCACACTGGCAGGAACAGGGTTACGCCGTGCGGTTGCACGAAACACCCTGATGACAAAAACGCACGCTGGGCACTTTGCCTGCTGCCTTGCGCGCGCTATCATTCCCGCCTCATATTCACGCGCTCAGGTTTTCCCATGAACTGGAAAAAAACATTCTTCGCTACGCTGTTTTTCATAATGGCGGCTGGCGGTACCAGCGGTCTGATGCTGGTCGGTTATTCACTCATCGTTCACTCACGCTAAGCCAGCGTTGCAGGCGCTCGAACAGGCGATCGCTGACAATCGCCAGCAGCGCCACCAGTAACGCCCCCTGAATCACATACGCCGTGTTAAACCCGCTTAAGCCGATGATCACCGGTGAACCGAGGCTTTTTGCCCCGACCGTTGAGGCGATAGCGGCGGTGCCAATGTTGATGATCACCGAGGTGCGGATCCCGGCGATAATCACCGGGGCGGCCAGCGCCAGCTCAATCTGCCACAGACGCTGCCATGCACTCATCCCGACCCCTTCGGCAATCTCCCGGCTGCTGGCGGGTACGCTGTCGAGACCGGCCAGCGTGCCCTGCAAGATCGGCAGCAAACCGTAGAGCAGCAGCGCCACCACGGCAGGCCAGGCACCAAATCCCATCACCGGCACCGCAATCGCTAATACCGCCACCGGCGGAATGGTTTGTCCGGCCGCCACCAGCGTTTCCATCAGCGGCCGGAACGCCCGACCGGCGCGCCGGGTCACTATCACCCCGCTGCCGACGCCGATAACCATTGCCAGCAGGCTGGCGGTGATGACCAGAAACAGGTGCGCCAGCGTCAGTTGCCAGAAGGTCTCCTGCTGATAAAGCGGCCGCGCCAGCTCGGGAAACCAGCGATGGAACAGCGGCCCGCTGTAGGGCATCAGCGTCAGCAGCGCGCCATACAGCAGCACCAGCCAGAGCAGCGGATCGGTCAGCCGGCGCATGCGGTCTCCTCACGCAGCGTCAGCAAATCGTGAAAATAGAGCACGCCCAGCGGCTGCTGCTGTTCATCAATCACCGGCAGTTTGTCGGTTCGCCGGGTAATAAACTGCGACAGCGCTTCGCGTAGCGTCAGCCCGGCGGCAATCGGTTCGCCCGCCAGCCATTCACCGCGCCGCACGGCGTTGCCGACCTGTCCAAGCGACAGCAGGCGCACGCCCATTTCGCTACGGCCAAAGAAATCACGTACAAACTCATTTTTCGGCTGGGTCAGCAGCTCAACCGGTTTACCCTGCTGGACGATCCCGCCGTTATCCATCAGCACGATGCGGTCGGCCAGCGTCAGCGCCTCATCGATGTCATGGGTTACCAGCACAATGGTGCGTCCCGACAGCCGGTGAATACGCAGCATCTCCTGTTGCAGCGCGCCACGGGTCACCGGGTCGAGCGCGCCAAACGGTTCATCCATCAGCAACACCTCCGGATCGGCCGCCAGCGCACGCGCCACGCCAACCCGCTGCTGCTGTCCGCCGGAAAGCTGATGCGGATAACGGTTCAGCAGCTGCGCATCGAGGTTGAGCAGCGTCAGCAGCGCCTCTATCCGCTGCGTGACCTGCGGTTTTGACCAGCCGAGCAGCGCCGGCACCGTGGCGATATTTTTTTCTACCGTCCAGTGAGGAAACAGGCCGATCGACTGAATGGCATAGCCCATCCGCCGCCGCAGCGCGCGGGCATCAAGCTGACGAATCGACTCGCCGGCGAAACGGATCTCGCCGCTGTCGAACTCAACCAGCCGGTTAATCATCTTCAGGGTGGTCGACTTACCGGAACCAGAGGTGCCCAGCAGCACGCAGAACTCCCCTTCCGCCACCGTCAATGAGAGATCGCTGACCGCCGCTTTGCCGTTAAAAGCGAGCGAGACGCCGTTAAATTCAATCATCTTTTTTCTCCAGCAATGAGATCAGCAGGCGGAACAGCGCATCTACGGTGACCGCCAGCGCAATCACCGGAATTACTCCAAGCAGCACCAGATCCAGCGCGCTGCTCAGCAGGCCCTGGAAAATAATCGCGCCAAAGCCGCCGGCACCAATCAGTGCCGCAACCACTGCCATGCCCAGAGTTTGTACCACCACCACCCGCAGACCCGCCAGCCATACCGGTAAGGCCAGCGGCACATCAACCGCAAAAAACTGTTGCCGGCCGCTCATCCCGACGCCGCGCGCGCTTTCACGCACCTCCTGCGGCACCTGTTGCAGACCGACCACCACGCTACGCACCAGCGGCAGTAAGGCGTAAAGCACCAGCGCAATCAGCGCCGGAGCCATGCCGATGCCACTGATACCCCAGGCACCCAGCCACGGAAAACGCTGTGCCAGGCCCGCCAGCGGCGCAATCAGCAGGCCAAACAGCGCCACCGAAGGCACTGTCTGAATCACATTCAATACGCCAAATACCCCGCTCTGCCAGCGTGGCTGTCGGAACAGCAGAATGCCCAGCGGCAGCGCGATGATCAGCGCTGGCAGCACGGTGCCGGCCAGCAACGTCAGATGGCGCACCAGCGCGGCGTCAAATACCGCCTGGCGATTGGCATATTCTTTCAGCAGGGAGAGATCGTTAAGCTGGCCGCTGAACAGCAGCAACAGCGGCAGCAGCCACACCTGCAGGTTAAGCAGCAGCTGTGCCAGCCGGTGACGGGTCAGTTGCCGCACCGTGTCGGTGATCAGCAACAGCAGCAGCGCCCCGCTGCACCACAGGCCGCTGGCAAAGCTGGTGCGAGCCAGTCGGCTACCGTGCTGGCTAAGCAGCGTCGCCTGAGTGCCGCTCAGCCAGATCATCGCCGCCAGCAGCAGTTCGGCCGACAACAGCGCCAGGCTGAGGCTGACGCGCGACGGCGGACACCACAGCAGCAGCCATAATACCGCCAGCGGCGGCAGCACTACTGCCGACTGGCTGATCTGCCAGCCCATCAGCGGCGCGCCTGCCACCAGTCGGTTCGGCGCGAAGGTCAGAAAAGGCAGCGCCACCAGCGCCAGGCTCAGCAGTGCCAGCAGCAGCAGTGCGACCGGCTGCTGACCGGGACGTCGTATCGCTTCCCGCGATATCTTCATCAGTTACAGCAGCTTCTGCTGTTGCAGCCACTCTTTCGCCACGCTGCTGGCGTCCTGGCCGTCCACCGCAATTCTGGCGTTCAGCTGCTGCAGCGTTTTCTCGTCCAGCGCGCTGAATACCGGTTTCAGCCAGTCGCCAATCTGCGGATAGGCTTTCAGCACCGATTCACGGATCACCGGCGTCGGGGCGTAGATTGGCTGCACGCCTTTTGGATCGGTCAGCGTCTGTAATCCCAGCGCCGCCACCGGGCCGTCGGTGCCGTAGGCCATCGCCGCATTAACGCCTGAAGTTTGCTGCGCCGCCGCGCTGATGGTAACGGCAGTATCACCGCCGGCCAGCGACAGCAGCTGATCCTGCTTAAGATCGAAACCGTAGGCTTTTTCAAAGGCCGGCAGCGCATCACTGCGTTCGATAAATTCTGCCGAGGCCGCCAGCTTGAAAGTGCCGCCCTTTTTCAGCCAGGCACTGAGGTCGGCCAGCGAGGTCAGCTGATTTTTCTCTGCCAGATCTTTACGCACCGCAATGGTCCAGGTGTTGTTGGCTGGCGCAGGCGTCAGCCACACCAGGTGATTTTTGTCGGCATCCAGTTTTTTGACTTTTTCGTAGCCCTGACGGGCATTTTTCCAGGCACTGTCTTTTTCGTCATTAAAGAAAAAAGCGCCGTTGCCGGTATATTCCGGGTAGATATCCAGTTCCCCGGCGGTGATAGCGCCGCGCACCACCTGAGTGGTACCCAACTGAATTTTATTGACGGTTTTGACGCCATGCTTCTCCAGCACCTGCAAAATCACGTTACCCAGCAGTGAACCTTCAGTATCAATTTTTGAACCGACCCGCACCGGATCGGCAGCGTGTGCGATGCCCAGACTGAGCAGCAACGCGCTCATTCCAATCCAACCCCGAACTTTGACCATGACCTGTTCCTTATCGCGTGTTATTGCCTGTTGTTATGACCTGTTGTTTTGATCTGTTGTTATCGATTCTTGTCACCCCGGTGATTCAGGTTCGCGCATCGCGGTGCCCAGCACTGATCCGGTGATCCGGTGCAGCGGCAGCGCCGCAATGAATGCCGTCGCCTGACGCAGAGCGGTTTGGTTATCTGCCTTAAAAGCGTAGCCTGGCTGTGCCGGCTCGTAGATGACTTTATCGCAAATTAATAACGATTTGAGACTAAAAACTTATTATTCATAACTCAATTGAATTTACGTCTGGGCGTCTAAACGGCTATTCTCGATGGCCTGTTTTTATAATAAAAGACTCACAACATCATGACCGACCTGATCTCTTCAGCCCATGTGGCCACAACAGGGAGTGCGCCGAGCGGCGAAACGCAGTGGATCCGCAGCGCGGCGGATGTCTCCCGCCTGGTGAACAGCGGCGACAGCGCCCGTAATAACGCGCGCATTGTGGTCGCTATCGCGCTCGGTGGGGTATTTCTCGACGCCTACGATCTCGGCGCGCTGGCGTTTGGTATCAAAGACGTGGCGCGCGAATTTAATCTGACCCCGACCGGCACCGGGATGATCGCCTCGTCCATCACCTTCGGGGCGATCATCGGCGCGCTGATCGGCGGATACCTGACCGATAAAATTGGCCGTTATCGGGTTTTCATGGCCGATATGTTTTTTTTCGTGGTGGCGGCAATCGCCTGTGCGTTTGCGCCAAACGAATATGTGTTAGGCGGAGCGCGTTTCGTGATGGGGCTCGGCGTCGGCATCGATCTGCCGGTGGCGATGGCCTTCCTGGCAGAGTTTTCGAAGCTGCGCGGTAAAGGCAATAAAGCGGCCAGCGTGGCGATGTGGTGCCCGACCTGGTACGCAGCGATCAGCATCTCTTATCTGCTGGTGCTGCTGCTCTACGCGGTGTTGCCGGAAAGCCATACCGACTGGCTCTGGCGGCTGATCCTTGGCTTTGGCGCGGTACCGGCCATCATCATCATCGCCATTCGCAGTCGTTACATGAGCGAGTCGCCGGTGTGGGCCGCTAATCAGGGCGATCTGCAGGCGGCCGCCTCAATCTTACGCAGCGCATGGAATATCAACGCCCAGGTGGCACCGGATGCGGCGCTGACGCCCGCCCGACCGGCGCGACCAGCCAGCTGGCGTAACTACGGCGCGCTGTTGCAGGGTGTCTATCGACGCCGCACCGTGCTGGCGACCATCACCTCCATCGCCTCCTCGTTTGCCTATAACGCCGTGGCGTTTGGCCTGCCGGTGATTATCTCCAGCTTCTTTGCCCAGTCGATGCTGACCACCATTCTGGTGTCGCTGGCGCTGAATCTGCTGTTTGCGTTTGTCGGCGGCGTTCTGGCGGTACGGCTGGTGCCGCGTCTCGGAGCATGGAAGATGTCGGTGGCCGGTTATGCCTGTCAGTGCGTGGCACTGCTCGGGCTGGCGCTGATTGGACGCCCGGACGGCGGTCAGGAAGCGGCCCTGGCGATTGGTATGCTGGCGCTGTTCCTGTTTGGTCAGGGCTTCGGTCCCGGCTCGCATACCATGACTTTTGCCTCACTCAGCTATCCGACCTCGCTGCGTGGCGTGGGGGTTGGCTTTAACCAGACGCTGATGCGTGGCAGTTCGACCCTGTCGCTGTTCCTGTTTCCGGTGCTGGTCGCGGCGCTGGGGACCGGGGTGTTCTGGGTCATTTTTCTGGCCCCGCTGGCGGGCCTGCTGGCCTTACTGGCGATCCGCTGGGAACCGTCAGGTTATGATGTGGATGCCGAGGATTTTGAGCTGCCGCGTTGATCCTGAAAAGCTTCTCAGGATGTAGCGATAACGGCTGCGGAAGATAAAGCGAGGGGAGCGTACGTCGCTAGCAAAGCAGCGCGAGCCGTGCATGGCCCGTGCTGAGCCTGCCTTAAACAGCGATTTTGCGAAGGAGGTATGCTGCCTGAGCCAACGCGTTATCGACGACCCGAACCGCACCTTAGCGTGCGGTTTTTTTATGCCGGAAACGCGTCGAGATGGGCCGGAATGCGCGGAAAAGTATGCAAAAACCACGGCGTGAACTGCTGCGGCTGCTGGCGCATCTGTTGTTCAATGGTCGCCAGTGAACGGTAATCAAAAGCGTCAGCCTCCTGCGGATTAAGCTGTGGCAGGCGATCACAAACCGCAAAGAAGACGTGACCATATTCGTGTTCGGTCAGGCCATTACTCAGCGGCAGGTTGTAGCTCAGCTCAAACATCGGCGTCAGGCTGACCTCCATTCCCATCTCTTCGCGCAGACGCCGTTCAGCGGCATCCTGGGTTGATTCATGGGGATAAGGATGACCGCAGCAGGTGTTACTCCACAAACCACCACAGTGATATTTATCGCTGGCGCGCCGCTGTAACAGCAGCTCCTGCCGGGAATTGAAGACGTAGACCGTCACCGCGCGGTGCAGTAATCCTTTTTCATGCACTTCCAGCTTTTCCATTTTGCCGGTGGGACGATCGAGGTGGTCAACGAGGATAACTTCAATAGCAGACATGGCGTTTCCTTGAGATTATTCCCAACTATTCTGGCACAAGATTGCCAGTTTGGGCGGTCACAACGCGGAATTTTTAACAGCAGCCAGTCTGGGATAGGCGGATGAGGCGGGAAGAAAATCAGGCCAGCAAGGCTGGCCTGAGGAGGGATTACAATCTGAAGCTCTGCACCACCCGTTCCAGCTGGGTGCTTTGCACTTCCATCGCCTGTGCCGCAGCCGATACCTGCTCCACCAGCACGGCGTTCTGCTGAGTGGTGCCGTCAAGCTGGGTGATCGCGACGTTAACCTGCTCAATCCCCATGCTCTGTTCGCGGCTGGCCGACATGATTTCGCTCATCAGTGTGGTGACGCTGCTGACGCCCTGCATCAGCTCATCCATGGTTTGTCCCGCCTGTTCCACCAGCGCGCTACCGGCATCAATGTTCGACACCGACTCTTCGATCAATTTTTTGATCTCACGCGCTGAATTAGCCGAGCGCTGTGCCAGGTTACGCACTTCCGACGCCACCACGGCAAACCCGCGCCCTTGCTCACCGGCCCGCGCCGCTTCCACCGCGGCGTTAAGCGCCAGGATATTGGTCTGGAAGGCGATGCTGTCGATCACGCTGATGATATCGACCACTTTACGCGAGGAGTGATGGATCTCGCCCATGGTGGTCACTACCTGACGTACCACTTCCGTCCCGCGCGCCGCCACCTGTGACGCATCGCCGGCCAGCTGGTTAGCGTGCGTGGCGTTGTCAGCATTCTGGCGCACCGTGCCGGTCAGCTGCTCCATCGAGGCCGCAGTTTCGACAATCGAACTGGCCTGATCTTCAGTACGTGACGAGAGGTTGGCGTTGCCGCTGGCAATTTCACGCGAGGCGGCGGTAATCGCCAGCGCGCTGTCGCCGACCTGCTGCATCAGCCCCTGCAGGTAGCTGATAAACTGGTTGAAGCTTTGCGCCACCGCGTTAAATTCCGGGCTGTTGCTGGCCGGCAGACGTTGAGTCAGATCCGCACCGCCGGTCGACAGGGCTTCGATATTGCTGTTGAGCACGCTGAGGCGTTTCATCATGGCACGCACAAAACCGAGCAGCACCAGCAGCAGGATCACCGCCAGCGGGATCTGCACCAGGCCCAGACGGGTCAGCATATTGTGAGACTGCGCTTTCAGCAGGCTGGTCGGCAGGCTACTGGCGAGATACCACGGGCTGCCCGGGATCGCCTGCACTAACAGCGTCTGCTCACCGTCGTTGCTGTCAAAGGTGGTCTCCAGCGGCTGATTACCGATGCCACTCAGCAGCGATTTCAGCGGCGCGGCCATCGGCAACGGCACGTCGGCCAGGTTTTCCAGTTTCGGTGCCGCGTTCACCAGCGCACCGTTACCGACCACTTTGCCGTCGGCTTCTACGATCAGCACGTTACCGTGAATCGCCTCGCCCATCTGTTTTGCCAGCTGGTTAAAGAAGCCGAGCGTGACGTCAATGGTCGCAACGCCCCAGACGGTCCCGTCGCGATAGATCGCCATGGCGCAGTTGGTGCGCGGCTGCGGACTGGCTGCATCCTGGTAAGCTTTGGCCCAGGCGCACTGCCCTTTCTCTGCTGCCATGCCATCTTTGTACCAGGACTGCTCCCAGTATTTGTCAGCCGCATCGGAGTTCCAGTAGGTGTTGACCTGCAGTTCGTTGCTGGCGTTGCGGGCAAAGAAGCTGCTGTTTTTCTCTTTTGCCGGATCGCGACGATTCGGCAGTGGCCAGATGCCGCCGCCAAACACGTTACTGTCCTGATATTGGTTCACCAGCGTCGGCAGTAAGGTGTCGATGGTGGCGCTATCCATCACAGACGCGGCCTCGGTGATAGCGCGCTGCTGCGCCTGAACCCGGTTCATCTGTTCAACGATGCCGGACGCCAGGGAATCAACCTGATAGCGAACCAGACGGCTTTCGCTGTCAATCAACTGTGGAGCGACAAACTGGTTAATCACCCAGACGGTGATCAACAGGAGTGCAACGAAGAAAGCGATGAGTGTTGCAGTGAAGCGGGACTGTGTTGTTTTTAACATCTTTGTTCCCCTGGACCTGGTGTGGCGCGATTGCCTTATCCGGGTTAACGGCGCGGCCCAGCGGAACTTGAGATGAGCAGGATCACAGATTTGAAAAATGGCTGATTAGCCTGAGAATTTAGTATTACGCCTGGCGACGTGTCGTCGCCAGGCGGCCGGAAGCGACCGGGTCGGGCACTACTCCGGCGAATCCACCACCTGCTGACGCGGCCGGAAGATATGGTTATTGCCGTCTGCCGTCAGCCGCTCGCGCAGCTGTTGTCCGCCGTGCTCATCAGCCTGGGCGAACTGGCGTTCCGCCTCGGTAATCGGGGTAGTCCACAGCAGCGTGGGTCGATCGCCGTCGCGCTTCGGAAGTTTGAACTGCGCGCTCTCGCTGGCCAGTTCACCCGCCAGTAAAAAGCTGTCAAAGCCGACCGGTGCCACTTCTGACGCCAGAGTGTGCCCTTCCCCCAGCCAGGTGAGGCGCGCCCACGGCAGATGCACAAACTCCGCCAGCGCGCTGGCCATCTGCACCGCATTGCCTTCAGTCATTACTTCACCGTCAACCGCCATGCCCAGTTCGATACGGCGATACTGCGGCGCCAGCTCATCAAACAGATAATCGACCTGCGGCATCGGCCGGATGCTCATGCCGAGCGTCAGGAAGTACCAGACGCCCTGGTGCCAGTGCTGGGAAATCGCCATCGGTGGCCAGCTGCCCTGATCGATGGCGTAATATTTCACCGACTCGCCAAAGCGGGCCTGATAGCAGGCCATTAAATCCTGCTGCACCTTATCCCACTCACTGCCATCGTGCCATTCACGCCAGAACTGACGCTGCTGCTCGGCGCGGGCGTAATAATCATTGGTGGAAGCCGATCCGAGCGGCGCCGTCAGTCGGTTTTTTTTGATGCAGCCGGCAGAGAAGCTGACCTGCTTATCCTGATAAAGACTCCAGCCTGGGATCACCGCCAGCAACTGGCCGTAATACCACAAGGCCGCGCCATCATCACTCGGCTCCCACAGCACCTGCAGGCCAGCCGGATCGAGTTCCGGCTCGGCTTCCAGATTACGGCAATATTCGGCGCTGAGCAGCGGCGCTATGCCCTGCTCCATCGCTTCACGATCTTCCTGTGCCGGTGCCGGCAGCAGATTACGTAACCAACAGCCGCGCACCGCGTACTGGCTGCGAAACAGATCGGTCGGCCAGATGTAAAAATAGGCGGTGCGCGCATCCTGCTCAACAATCGCGGTCAGGGTGCGTTGCTGATTGTGGACTTCAGCAATCAGGGATTTGTACGTCATAGTGCCTCGACAAAGCCTGGAGGAATCCATTTTCCCCGAGAATAGAGCAGGATCGTGACTGCCGCCATCTGAGACAAGGGTAATAGTCTCAAAGTGCGTCATCGAGACGAGTATGGCGGAGTCAGATTCGGGCGGGAGGGGGGCGGCCGCAGAGGCGGATGCGCTGCGTTTAGCCGACTAAAAATGAAAGCGCACCGGCGCGAATCGGGCGGTCATCAGACCGGATGGCGGCCCATCCTGACCATCGCCCGATACCAGGCACCGCGCTGAATCGACCAGCGTAAACCGACGGCAATCGCCGCGATCTGCTGATCGATCACCGCCTGCTGCCAGCGGCCGATTTCACGGCCCGACATCGCCTGCGCCCAGTCCGGCATCAGGCCAAAGCCTGACTTCAGCATCACTTTCATTACCGGTCTGGCCTGCCAGCTTGGGGCGGGCGCGTTCATCAGCAGGCGCGTCACTTCCGCCGTGCGCTGATCAAAACGCAGCTCCGAACGCATCTGTTGCAGGTAATCCGCAACATCGACGACACTTTTGGGTACCCGTTCCGCTCCCAGCGCTTCGGCGATCAGCGCGGCTTCCTGATAATAGCGATCCTGATCGGCGCGACTGAGGCGCGGATTTTTATAGCGCAGATGGGCAGCCAGAAAACGGCTGGTTTCCGCCACGTGTACCCAGGTCAGCAGATGTGGATCGCTGGCGGCATAAGGTTTGCCAGCGCTGTCGACGCCGCTGACTTTAAGGTGAATACGCTTCACCCGCTCAATCAGCGTATGTGCATCCTGGGTGTTACCAAAGGTGGTGACCGCAATGAACTGGCTGGTGCGCCGCAGGCGACCCATCATATCCTGACGAAAGTTAGAGTGATCCCAGACGCCAGCCAGCGCAGCCGGGTGCAGCATCTGTAGCAGCAGCGCACTGATGCCGCCGCACATCATTGAGGTAAAATCACCGTGTACCTGCCAGATGATGCTGTCCGGGCCAAACAGACCGGGATCGCCAGGCGGCTGAGAAATGTCGAATTCATTCAGCGACAGGCCGTTAAGACGAAACACCTGTTGCTGGATGCGGTCACGCAGATTAATCATGATGGCTCTGATAACAGAAAGAATGCGGCGCGCCGTAACCTCTGGCGCGCCGCATCTCCCTCAGGAAACAAAGAGGGACGGTTATAAATAGTCGAACTGTGCGTGCTGGGTACGAACGGAATCCAGCCCGATCATCACATTGAATTTACCCGGTTCTGCCACCTGCTGCATCTGCTGGTTCCAGAACTTCAGCGCATCGACATCAATCTTAAAGGTCACGGTCTGCGACTCGCCCGCTTTCAGCATGATGCGCTTAAAGCCGCGCAGCTCCTGAACCGGCCGGCTGATGGAGGCAACCGGATCGTTCAGATACAGCTGCACCACCGTTGCACCGTCGCGCTTGCCGCTGTTGGTCACCGTGACGCTGGCTTCAATGCTGCCGTTACGCGGCATGGTCGATGAGGACATTTTTACCGGCGACACGGTGAAAGTGGTATAGCTCAGGCCATAGCCAAATGGATAGAGTGGGCCGTTAGCCGCATCGTAATAGTGCGAGGTGTATTTGTTCGGCTTCTCCGGGTTATACGGACGGCCGGTCGGCAGATGGTTGTAGTAGATCGGAATCTGACCGACTGAACGCGGGAAGGAGACCGGCAGCTTGCCCGACGGATTGTAATCTCCGAACAGCACGTCAGCGATAGCATTGCCGCCTTCGGTGCCGCTGAACCAGGTTTCCAGCATCGCATCGGCCATCCGGTCTTCATTCACCAGCGCCAGCGGACGGCCATTCATCAGCACAATCACCAGCGGTTTGCCGGTAGCCTTCAGCGCGGCTAACAGCTTCTGCTGGCTGGCCGGGATCACCAGGTCGCTGCGGCTGGAGGCTTCATGCGCCATGCCCTGCGCTTCACCAACCGCCGCAACCACCACATCTGCCTGCTTCGCTTTGGCCACCGCATCATCAATCAGCTGCTGCGGCGAACGCGGATCGACCGACACCGCCTGCTCATACAGGTTGAGGAAATCCTGAATGCCTTTGCTATCGGTGATGTTGGCACCTTTTTCATACAGCAGCGTCGCTTTGCCGGCTGTGGCATTGCGCATTCCCTGCAGCAGCGAAATGGACTGCTTCGCTACGCCGGCCGCCGACCAGCTGCCCATGATATCGCGCTGACTGTCCGCCAGCGGGCCAATCAGGGCAATGGTGCCCGACTTCTTCAGCGGCAAGGTCTCCAGCCGATTTTTCAGCAGCACCATACTTTTGCGTGCGACATCGCGCGCTTCGGCCCGATGCAGGCGACTTTCGGCGTTGGTATCCTGCGGATCGCTCTCTTTCGGCCCCAGATGGCTGTACGGATCGTTAAACAGCCCCATGTCATATTTGACGTTGAGGACGTGACGCGCCGCATCGTCGATCTCCGCCATGCTGACCGCGCCGCTCTTCACCAGATCGGGCAGATATTTGCTGTAATATTCGTCGCTCATGCTCATATCGACGCCCGACTTCAGCGCAATACGCACCGCATCCTGTGGATCGCTGGCAACACCATGCTTAATCAGTTCTTTAATGGCACCGTGATCGCTGATGGTGATGCCTTTGAATTTCCACTTATCGCGCAGCAAATCTTTCAGCAGCCAGCTATCCGCCGTGGCCGGTACTCCATTGATTGAATTCAGCGCCACCATCACGCCGCCGCTGCCTGCATCCAGCGAGGCTTTATAGGGCGGCAGATAATCCTGGAACATCCGCTGCGGACTCATGTCGACTGTGTTGTAATCGCGTCCGCCTTCCACTGCGCCATACAGCGCGAAGTGTTTAACGCTGGTCATGATGTTATAGCGGTCAGCCGCGCTTTTGCCCTGCATCGACTGCACCATGCTGCGGCCCATTTCGCCGGTCAGGTAGGTATCTTCACCAAAGCCTTCTGAGCCACGGCCCCAGCGCGGTTCCCGGCTGACGTCCACCATCGGCGCCCAGGTCATGTTGAGGCCGTCGTCGGCGGCTTCATAGGCGGAAACCCGTCCCACCTCTTTTACCGCATCAAGATCCCAGCTGGCGGCCAGGCCGAGCGGGATCGGAAAAATAGTGCGCTGCCCGTGAACCACATCGTAGGCGAAGAACAGCGGAATTTTCAGCCGGCTGAGCTGCATCGCCTGATCCTGCATCGCGCGGATATCCTGACGGGTAACGGTATTGAAAATCGCGCCAACCTGACTTTTCTTGATCATCTCACGGATGACTTCTTTTGGATTATCAGGCCCGACGCTGATTAAACGCAGCTGGCCGATTTTCTCATCCAGCGTCATTTTGGTCAGCAGATCGTTGACGAACGCATCCCGCGCCTGTTCGGTCATCGGGTGGTTACCTGGCATTGTCTCAGCCAATGCCGGTTGCATCGCGAGGGAGACAGCGAGACTAACAGAGTAAATCCATTTCATCAGGGTGGGTTCTCTTAAGTAACTGCGCAATATCGAATAAACAGGCGGCAGTGTGCCACAAGAAGAGAATAGCAGGTAGCCTGCCGGTGTCACACTGCGTTGCAGTGAGTTGACGTGCTACAGTAATGACGCACTGATAAGACAAGGGAATTGCCCATGAAACAGACCTCTGCCCTGCTTTCTGACCTACGCCGCCTGGTCGGCCCCGCTCACCTGCTCACCGAACCTGAACAGACCGCCCGCTATCGTAAAGGCTTTCGCTCCGGCGAAGGCGACGCGCTGGCGGTGGTGTTCCCTGCCACCCTGCTGGAGCTGTGGCGGGTGCTGCAGACGCTGGTGAATGCCGATGCCATTATTCTGATGCAGGCGGCCAATACCGGCCTGACGGAAGGCTCTACCCCGCACGGCGATGATTACGATCGCCCGCTGGTGATCATCAGCACCCTGCGGCTGGATAAGCTGCAGTTAATCGATGACGGTAAGCAAGTGCTGGCGTTCCCGGGCAGCACGCTCTATCAGCTGGAGAAAGTGCTTAAGCCGCTGGGACGCGAGCCGCATTCGGTCATTGGATCGTCGTGCATTGGCGCCTCGGTGCTGGGCGGGATTTGTAATAACTCCGGCGGATCGTTGATCAAACGCGGCCCGGCCTACAGCGAAATGGCGCTGTACGCGCAGATTGATGCGCAGGGAAAACTGCGGCTGGTTAACCACCTTGGCATCGATTTAGGCCAGTCGCCGGAAGAGATTCTCGGCCGGCTGGATGACGATCGCTGGCAGCAAACCGATGTCCATCATGACGGTCGCCACGCCTCCGATCACGATTACGCCAGCCGGGTGCGTGAAGTCGATGCCGATACGCCAGCCCGCTATAACGCTGATGCCCGCCGCCTGTTTGAGGCATCGGGCTGTGCCGGGAAGCTGGCGGTGTTCGCCGTACGTCTCGACACCTTTGCCACCGAGCCTCAGCAGCAGGTATTTTATATCGGTACCAACGATCCGAGCGTGCTGAGCGATATCCGTCGCCACATGCTGGCGCACTTCAGCAACCTGCCGGTGGCGGGCGAATATATGCACCGCGACATCTATGACATCGCTGAGGTCTACGGCAAAGACACCTTCCTGATGATCGACAAGCTGGGCACCGACAAGATGCCGCTGTTTTTCACCCTTAAAGGCCGCGTTGACGCCTGGCTGAGCAAACTGTCGTTTATTAAACCGCACTTCAGCGACCGGCTGCTGCAGCGTCTGAGCCGATTGTTCCCGGCCCATCTGCCGAAACGCATGAAGCAGTATCGCGACAAGTATGAACACTATCTGATGCTGAAGATGTCGGGCGATGGCGTTGCGGAAGCCCGCAACTATTTACGCGATTACTTCCGCGAAGGCGGCGGCGAATACTTTGAGTGTGAAGGCAAAGAAGGGGCTCACGCCTTTCTGCATCGCTTTGCCGCGGCGGGCGCGGCAGTTCGTTATCACGCGGTGCACGCGGATGAAGTAGAAGATATTCTGGCGCTGGATATCGCATTACGCCGCAACGATCCGGACTGGTTCGAAACCCTGCCTGAGGCGATAAAAGCCTCGCTCAGCCATCGTCTCTACTACGGCCACTTCTTCTGTCACGTGTTCCATCAGGATTACATCGTCCGGAAAGGGGTCGACGCGCATGCGCTGAAGGCGCAGATGCTGGAGATTTTACAGGCGCGCGGTGCGGAATATCCGGCTGAGCACAACGTCGGACACCTCTATCAGGCCAAACCCCAACTGGCGGCGTTTTACCGGCAACTCGATCCCACCAACAGCTTCAATCCGGGCATCGGCAAAACCAGTAAACTGAAAGGCTGGGCGGTCAGACAGCCTTAAGCTGTCACCCGCTAGCACATCTGCGACCCAGGCCTGCCACGCTGAGCAGGCTTTTTTAATGGTCTGTTTTGGCTTAAATAGATTTCGCCTCTGCACCGCACCTTTATTAACAATCTTTATTAGCTAAAAAAACATTCACAGCGATAAAAATTAATTATCAGTATTAAGTCGCAATTGCTTTATTTTCGTATTATTTCTTTCTGCACAATCTCTCACAAAAGATCGATCGCCCGATTGATAATTCGCGTCGCGAAAAATAGATTGGCTCCAGCACTTATTTATGACATCCCGCACTCTGGCGCTCTATTCAGCAAGGAATCGCAATGCGAAAATTTAATTACGCGTTAGCTTTAATGCAATTAGTTATTCTGGCCAGTACCGGATCCGCCTTATGGCTTCACCCGGTTAAGGCAGCTGGTTTTATTGACGATTCTTCACTGGGCGGTAATCTTTTTTACTGGCAACGTCAGCGTGATCGAAAAGAGATCGACCCAAACAGTGAACACAACGGTGAATATCGGGCTAACCTGCACCACACTACGCTTAACGCTAATCTCGACTTCCAGTCAGGGTACGCCGCCGACTGGCTGGGCCTCGATCTCGCCGTGTTCGGTGCAGCCGAACTGGCCCACAGCGGCCCGGCCGCACCGAATGAAATTGGCTTTAGCCGGGCACGTAATCGCTGGGATGAAGATTGGCAGGGCGACACCAGCGGTGCCTCGCTGTATAAAGCGGCGCTGAAAGCCCGATATCAGGACTACTGGTTACGGGCGGGTTATATTCAGCCAGCCGGACAGACATTAGTTGCGCCACACTGGAGTTTTTTACCCGGCACCTATCGCGGCGCGGAAGCCGGTGCCATTTATGATTTCGGCCAGGCGGGCGAATTATCGTTTTCATATCTGTGGAGCGATAAATATAAAGCGCCCTGGTATCGTGATTTATATCATTTCCGACAGGCAGATGGCGTAACGGATATTCGTTACCTGCATGCTTTCGGCGTTAAATATGATTTCAAAAACAGTCTGGTGCTGGAAGGCGCTTTTGGTCAGTCAGCTGGCTATATCGATCAATATTTTGCTAAAGCGTCGTGGACAATTCCACTCACTGGCAACGATCTGCGAACCAGTTATCAATTTTACGGCGCGCAGGATAAACAACATGGCGGCGCGAGTAATGCCAGTGATGTTTATGACGGCCTCGCCTGGTTACAGGCGATCACCTTCGGCTATACCGTCGGTCCGGTCGATTTGCGGCTCGAGGGCAGCTGGGTCAAAGCAGAAGGCAATCAGGGCTTCTTCTTACAGCGCATGACCCCAGGCTACGCCAGCTCCAATGGCCGCCTGGATATCTGGTGGGATGCCCGCTCTGACTGGAACGCCAACGGTGAAAAAGCAATCTTTGCCGGTGCCCTGCTCGATTTAACGCCGTGGCAGCTGGCGGGATGGAAAGTGGGCGGTTCCTGGGTCTGGGGCTGGGATGCAAAGCCTTCCAGCCAACCCGCCTTCGATCAGCGCCAGCGGCTGACTGAATCAGCCTGGAACCTCGATCTGATCTACCAGATTCAGCAGGGTCGCGCCAAAGATACGCTGTTTAAGCTGCACTACACCCGCTACGACAATCACAGCAATCTGCCCAGTTACAGCGGCGGCTACGGCAACATTTTTCAGGATGAGAAGGATATCAAGCTGATGGTAATCGCGCCTTTCACCCTGTTCTGACCTTGCGGCTCTGACCCGGCTATCGCTTCTGCCGACATAAGGATAAAGAAAATGGTAAACCCACGTTTTTTCGCGCTCAGCCTGCTGAGCGTTGCTCTGGCCAGTCACGCCAGCCTGTCCGACCAGCAGATTGTTAATCAAATCAGCCAGTTCGGCGTCACTTATCAGGTGACCGATAATCTGGCTGCCCTGCATGGCACAAACTGCGCCGCACTGGGTGCCGACTGGTCTTCCTGTAACCGCGCCACCATTACCCTGACCAATCATGGCCCGGCGCTGACCAGCAAAAACTGGGCAATCACCATGAGCAACGTGCACCAGACGCTGCGGGTAGATAACGACCAGTTTAAGATGACGCACATTGTTGGCGATCTGACACGCCTTGAGCCAACCGACAAGTTCACCGGTATTGGCGCGGGTGAATCGGTGACGATCCCAATCGTTAACGAGTACTGGCAGCTATTTATCACCGATGTGATGCCGCGCTGGTATGTGACCGCCGGAGAAGCGACGCCAAAAATTATTGCCAGCACCGACAGTGGGGATCTGAGTCAGTTTGTGCTGCCCTTCGGCGATAACTGGCGACGCAGCGCCGACGACCAGAACATCCTGATGCAGCCGGTCAGTCGTTTTGATAAAAACAGCGATATCGCCACCCTGCCGGCCTCGGCGTTGCGCGGTCAGATCAGCCCGACGCCGCTTGAGGTCAAACTTCACCCGCACGATGCCACGCTCAGCGACGGCGTGAAGCTGTCGCTTAACGGGCTCAACACTGCCACTCGCCAGGTAGTCAGCCAGCACTTCGAGCGACTGGGGGTTAAACAGAGTGCAGTGGGCTACGCGATCGCCAGCGAAATCCGGCCCGACCACTTCAGTGGCAAACTGGCGAAGTCCGGTGCCTACCAGCTGAATATCAACAGCCGCAGCGCCCGAGTGGTGGGCTACGATGCCGCGGGCGCTTTTTATGGCCTGATGTCGATTCTGTCGCTGGTACCCGCCGACGGCACAGCGCAGATCGCCACGCTGGAAGCGCGGGATACGCCGCGTTTTGCCTATCGCGCCGCCTTCCTTGATGTGGCGCGTAATTTCCACAGTAAGCAGGCGGTGCTGCGGTTGCTCGATCAGATGGCGGCCTGGAAGATGAACGTTTTCCACTTTCATCTCAGCGACGATGAGGGCTGGCGCATCGAAATCCCCGGCTTACCGGAATTAACCGGGGTGGGCAGCCAGCGCTGCCATGATGTCAGCGAGCAGCACTGCCTGCTGCCGCAGCTCGGCTCCGGGCCGTTTAGCGACAACAACGGCAGCGGTTACTTCAGCCGCGCCGACTACATTGAGATTGTGGAGTATGCTGCGGCCCGCCATATCACCGTGATGCCGGAGATCGATATGCCGGCCCACGCCCGCGCGGCAGTAATTGCCATGGAGGCGCGCTATCAGCGGCTGATGCGCGCCGGGCAACCCGAACAGGCCAGCGCATATCGCCTGCGCGATCCGACCGACGATTCCAATACCACCTCGGTGCAGTTCTACGATCGTACCAGCTACCTCAACCCGTGCATTGATAGCTCTCTGCGCTTTGTCGACAAAGTGATCGGGGAGATGCAGGCGATGCACCGTCAGGCGGGACAGCCGTTAACCCGCTGGCAGTTCGGCGGTGATGAGGCGAAAAATATCCGTTTTGGTGCCGGCTATTCCGATCGCCAGCACCCTAAGCCCGGCACTGGCCTGCGTGACTGGCAACAGGAAGATCAGCCGTGGGCGAAATCGCAGGTCTGTCAGGCGCTGGTGAAAAGTGGCAAAGTCACCGACCTGACCCACCTGCCGAGCTATTTTGCGCTGGCGGTAAGCAAGACGGTTAACCGGCACGGTATTGGCAACATGCAGGCCTGGCAGGATGGTTTAAAGGACGCGCAGAACGCCCGCGCCTTCGCCACGCCGCGGGTGGCGGTCAATTTCTGGGATACCCTCTACTGGGGCGGTTTTGACAGCGCCGGCGACTGGGCGCAAAAAGGCTACGATGTGGTGATCACCAGCCCGGATTACCTCTATCTGGATTTCCCGTACGAAGTGAATCCACTTGAGCGCGGTTATTACTGGGGCACCCGCTTCAGCGATGAACGTAAAATATTTGCCTTCGCGCCGGACAACCTGCCGCAGAATGCCGAAACCTCGACCGATCGCGACGGTAAATATTTCACGGCTAAATCGGATAAGCCGTGGCGCGGTGCCTATGGCATCTCGGCTCAGCTGTGGAGTGAAACCGTGCGCACCGACCCACAGATGGAATATATGATTTATCCCCGCCTGTTCGCCGTGGCGGAACGCAGCTGGCATCGCGCCAGTTGGGAGCTGGACTATCAGGCCGGACGCGAATTTATCGGCGGCCAGACCCGTCTGGTCGATCGGCACGCACTGCAGCAGGACTGGCAACGCTTCGCCAATCTGCTGGGACAGCGTGAGCTGGCGAAGCTGGATAAATCCGGTATCGGCTACCGCCTGCCGCAGCCTGGTGCGAAAATTATCAACGGCGTGCTGACGATGAACGTGGCGCTACCGGGCGTGACGCTGGAGTACAGCCTCGATAAGGGTAGCCACTGGCTGCGATATGATGCCATCCGACCGCCGGCGGTAAGCGGTGCGGTGCAGATCCGCTCGGTGAGTGCTGATGGCGAGCGTCACAGCCGGGTTGAAACGCTGTAAGGCACAGTGGTAGTTGAAGCGGTCAGCCTGCTGCCGGATCGGTATAGACCCGGAGCAGTGCGCCGCGATGAAAGGCCGCTCGGCATGAGATAAAAAAGGCCGACATGCGTCGGCCTGATATTTATGACAGCAGCTGCTCGTCGGAGGAGGCTATTGCCGCCTGCGGGCGACGCTCGATGATCATGGTTTGCGGCGTAGAGAGCATAATGCCCTCTTTACGCAGGCGGGTCAGAATATCAAACAGCAGGTCGCTCTTCGCCCCGGAGATCTGGCGCTGCCCGGCTACGTTGCCGGTCACGCTCAGCACAATCCCCTGCTGGGTCAGATCCTTAAACGACACCGACGGCTCTGGCGTATCCAGAATGCGTTCGTTTTCGTTATAGACCTCCAGCAGGATATCGCGAACTTTAGAAGGATCGATATCCAGCGGGAAGGTAAGCATAATTGTCACCACGCCCTGCGCATTTCCCATGGTGGCGTTACGCACGTTCTGCGAGATGAACTGCGAATTCGGCACGATCACGGTAGATTTATCGCTTAACTGAATTTCGGTGGCGCGCACGTTAATCCGGCGGATATCCCCCTCAATGCCGCTGATGGACACCAGATCGCCCACTTTCACCGGACGCTCGGTTAACAGAATCAGCCCCGAGATAAAGTTCTTCACAATCTCCTGCAGACCAAAACCGATACCGACCGACAGCGCACTGACAATCCATGCCAGTTTGTTCCACTGCAGCCCCATGATCGACAGAGTCAGCAGGATAATCAGCACGTAGCCAATGTTGCTGAACAGCGTCACCAGCGACACCCGCATGCCAACATCCATGGTGGTTTTTGGCAGGAAATCATTGTCCAGCCAGCGGCGAATCGACCGCAGCACATAGATGCCGACCACCAGGCAGACCAGCGCATTGACCATATGCGCCGGAACAATATTCAGCGACTCCAGCCCTTTACCGCCCCAGAACTCAATCGCTTTTTGCAGCAGTTCAATCGGGGTCGAAGAGGCGAAAGTCCCGTTAAGCAGCGCCAGCACCACAAACAGCACCAGCACGGTTTTACCGAGGGCCGTCAGCAGGGTGGCGGTTTGTTGCAGATGGCGCTCGTTGATGTTCAGCGAGCTCTGGATGCGTCGTCCGGAGGAGTTACTGGTCGAAAACAGGCTTTCGCAGCCATCACTCAGCAGATGGCTGAGGAAGTAGAACGAACCAAACAGCAGGCCGCACCAGATCACCTCATAACTCAGGAAGCGCGCCAGCGTTACGTAGCCAATAACCAGCGACAGCAGAATCGCCAGCGCCGTCAGGGTCAGGCCCATCTGAATCAGCCCGACCAGCGTCGATTGCGCTTCCGGCGGCGTGCCCGCCTGCGTCATGCGGCGGCGAACCCGGTTGGTGCGGATGCTGATCGCCAGCGCGGTGCTGCCAATCAGTAACGCCGTCAGGCCGTTAGCGAAGATAGTGGTGTTCAGGCTGGTGCCGACGCTGTAGTTAAACGCCTCCACCGTCTGGAAGATAAACACCAGTACGGCAGTGATCGGCGGGAAAGGCTTCAGCGCCATCGCCACTTCATTAGAGATGGTCGGCAGGCGCCAGCTTGGCCGGCGGGTAGACAGAAACGCGCGGCCCAGTCCGGCAATTAAACCGCAGAACACGCTAAGCTGAACCAGACGATCAACAAAATCCTGTACGTTATCTGACACATCATCACGGCGGGTAAATGCCAGCGCGATAAAGTTGAAGGTCAGGACCACCGCCACCAGCGTGGTGATGGCAATCGCTGCCGCAAGGAAACTGCGACGCAACCGCCCTTCCGGCAATTTATGAATGCTGACCCAGGCAAGAAACTCTTCGCTGTAGCGGCGGCCAATCGTCATCACCAGCAGCGCTGCCAGTAGCCAGGCCACGCTGCCAAAACGCCAGCCCGGCTCCCACGACAGCGCCGCAGTATCCTGCAGCTCCTGCAGGAATTCGCTGATTTTCTCGCCGTCCAGATCCTGGCTGCTAAGCACCGGTGCCCAGAAACGCGGTCCGAGGATGCTGCCCGAGTTGAGCGCCAGCTGGCTCTTAAGCTGATCGCGACGCAGGTTAACGATTTGCGATGAGAGCATCAGCGCACCGTTTTTGATGCCCTCTGCCTGTTTGATCTGATCGTCAAGCTTGCTCTTCTGATTTTCCAGCGCATTACGCTTGCGCGTTACCTCCGGCGTCTCTTTCATGCCGCTGTCCGGCTTCGGTGCCGGTCCCAGCACCGCCAGTTGAGCATCAAGCTGCTGGCGATCGGGCAGCAGAGCCTGGCCCAGCGTGTCGGCGTTACCTGACAGCTCCAGCGCCATTTCATTCAGCTGCGTCAGCTTGCTTTCGCCGGTATCGCCCGAGATCTGGCTTTTGATTTTATCGAGGATCTTCTGCATTTTAGGCAGTTCAACCGCAGCATTGAGCTTTGGTGGAGCATCTTGTTCTTGTGCGGCACTCGCCGCATCATCCGCCGCCTGCGACCACGCCGGGGCAAACGCCACCAGAGCCAGCATTAACAGCGCAAAAAGGGATCGTAGCTTAAACATATCAGTGAGATTCCAGCAGCATAATCAGGCGATCTACCCTCGCCATTCGCGCGTAGTGTAGGGCTTTGCAAGCGATGAAACTATAGGAATAGCGGGCAATTATTGTTCCGTATTCAGGCTGTTCCGGCCGCAACGGAAACCACGGGCCTCCGTTGCGGCTGGCGGGCGGATCACGGCGGTTGCGGCCGTGTCGCCCTCTGGTGCAGCCCAGAACATCACCGGAGCGCCTGAGGCGCTACACCGGCGCGGGTCTACTCAACCCCGGCACTGCTGGCACCATTGCTGGCAACCTGACCTGATTTCTGTTTTTTGTAGGCCAGCGCGGCAGCAGGAACGGGTGCAGCCTTGCCGGTTTCGATCCAGTCGCGCAGGCGGTTGGCATCGGCGAAGTGGGTATATTTACCAAAGGCGTCCAGCACCACCAGCGCCACCGGGCGATTGTTGATCATGGTGCGCATCACCAGGCAGTGTCCCGCCTCGTCGGTGTAACCGGTTTTGGTCAGCTGAATACGCCAGTCATTTTTGTACACCAGATGGTTAGTATTACGGAACGGCAGCGCGTAGCTCGGATGGGTAAATACCGCAGTTTCTTCTTTGGTGGTGCTGAGTGCGCCAAGCAGCGGATATTCCCGCGTTGCCTTCAGCAATTTGATCAGATCTTCAGCATTCGAGACGTTTTGCGTCGATAAGCCCGTTGGCTCAACGTAACGGGTATGTTTCATGCCCAGCGCGCGCGCTTTGGTGTTCATCGCCTGGATAAAGGCGTTATAACCGCCCGGATAGGCATGCGCCAGGCTGGCAGCGGCGCGGTTCTCCGACGACATCAGCGCCAGTAACAGCATATTGCGGCGGCTGATCTGGCTGTTGAGTTTGACGCGAGAAAACACCCCACGCATTTCCGGCGTCTGGCTGACATCGACCGTCAGCATTTCATTCATCGGCAGGTGCGCGTCCAGTACCACCATCGCGGTCATCAACTTAGTGATCGAGGCAATCGGCCTGACGCGATCCGGATGGCTGGAGAACAGCACTTTATTGGTGGTGAGATCGACAATCATCGCGCTGCCAGAGGCAATCTGCGGTTGCGCAATCGGCGCCATTTGCGACAGTGAAGTTGCCGCCTGCGCGGGGAGTGCGATCCCCTGCCCGGAAACGAGCAGCGCCAGCGAGAACAGAGTGAAACGAATTTTTGCAGGCATCACAGAAAAAAGACCCGGTTGAAATTGTGCGCTGTGTCAGACACAGGCCGCCGGCGTCAAGGCAGTCAGAGCGCGGGCTGGCAGCAGCATCATACGCTGAAGGTTAAGAAATTTCCTGGTGAGATTGTTTCCGGGCGTTAAAAAGCAGGCTGCCGTCAGACCGGCGGCAGCCGCAGATCAGAACAGGCGTGGTCCGTAACCCCACAGAATCACGGTCATCGCCAGTAACACTTCAAATACCAGCACGCCAATTGCCAGCGTTGAGCCGGAAAAACGCAGGCTCTCTTCACGGTCAATATTGAGGAACAGCGGAATGCCGATATAGAGCAGATAGCCGGTATACACCAGCGCTAAGGCGCCCACCAGTACGCAGAGCCAGACCAGCGGATAGAGCGCCACCAGCCCGCTAAGAAACAGCGGCGTCGCAACGTAACCGGCAAATACGGTACAGCGCTGCACGCCTGGCCGTTGCGGATAATTACGGGCCATCCAGTGGATTACCCGGCCCATCACCGCGACACCACCAAGAATAATCAGATAGAACAGAATACCCAGCCCGATCCCGGTCGCCAGATTCAGTTGCACAAACTGCCCCTCGCCCAGGTTCCAGCCCAGCTGGGTAGTGCCGATAAAGGCGCAGATAACCGGAACGGCCGCCATCAGCAGGACATGGTGGGTGTAATGGTGCGAGACGCTCTCATTCTCTTGCTTGATATGGCGCATTTCCTGATTCGGATGCGCCAGAAGTCCCCAGACATGGTTCATACAGTCACTCCTCTGATGCAAAGGGCTGCCCGGAACGGCAAGAGGGTCTCTGAGGGCAGCGACACTTCAAGTATAAACGGCAGTACAACTTTCGTGGCGGCTGGGCAAAAAAACAGCAAAAATAAGCGCAGTGGCGGTCGGCAGGCGGAAGCGAAGCCAAATCGCGTATAGACTTAAGCAAACAGCCATAAACAGGGAGTGCCATTTTGCATTTGGATATCAACGGATTAATTACCCAGTACGGGTATCTGGCGCTGCTGATTGGGTGTATCGCCGAAGGGGAAACCTTTACCCTGCTCGGCGGTGTCGCCGCACATGAGGGACTGCTGCACTATGCTGGCGTGGTGGTGGCCGCGATGGCCGGCGGCATCATCGGCGATCAGTTGCTCTACTGGATTGGTCGCCGCTACGGTGCGCGCATTCTGCGGCGGCTTAAAAAACATCAGGATAAGGTGGTCAAGGCTAACCGGCTGATCAAGCGCCGGCCGAGCCTGTTTGTGATTGGGGTGCGCTTTATGTATGGCTTCCGCCTGATTGGCCCGATCATCATCGGTGCCAGCCGCCTCAATCCGATGAAATTTTTCATTCTCAACGTGATTGGGGCGGCAATCTGGGCGCTGATTTTCGTCACCCTCGGCTACTTTGCCGGCGGCATCATCGCTCCGTGGCTGCACAAACTGGATCAGCACCTTAAACATCTGCTGTGGCTGGTCAGTGCCATTGTGTTTGCCTTTGTGCTGCGCTGGGTGATCCGCCGCTGGCATAACCGTCGGGCCGATCAGTAACCTTTAAACTGCGGATTCGCCAGCATGAACCCGCCATCGATGATAAACGACTGGCCGGTGGTGTAGGTCGCCCACTCAGAGCAGAGCCAGGCCACCATGCTGGCAATTTCGTGGGTGTCACCGGGACGGCCAGCCGGAATTTCCGGCATCTTCACCTGGTGCGCATCCTCATCGGTCATCTTGTTCATCGGCGTGGCGATAGCGCCGGGTGCCACCGCATTGACCAGAATGTTGTGCGGCAACAGGCTCAGCGCCATCGATTTGGTCAGGCCGCCGGCCGCATGTTTTGCCGCCGTATAGGCCACCGAACCGGGCAGCGGCGTATGCTCATGCACCGAAGTGATATTGATAATGCGTCCGCCTTCGCCCTGCTCAACCATCTTGCGGGCAGCAATCTGGCCGCAGACAAACACGCCATCGACATCCACTGCGAAGGTTTTACGCCAGTCTTCATAGGTGACATCGAGGAAATCCGCTTTGAAATTGGCACCGGCATTGTTTACCAGCACATCGATCCGGCCAAACTTATCGATCAGCTGTTGCAGTGACTGACCGCCCCGTTCAGGGTCAGCCAAATCGAGCTGAATAATTTCGGCACGCCGGCCAATCTCCCGCACCCGCTGTGCGGTGCGCTGCGCGCCCTCTTCGTCTGAACGCCAGGTGATACCAATATCGAAGCCCTGCTCTGCCAGCATTTCGGCGCAGCGGCTGCCAATGCCTGAGTCTGATGCGGTGATAATAGCGACTTTGCTCTGGGATGTGGTCATAACGGCCTCCTTTAGGAAAGTGTCATCACCAGTATAACCGTCCTGAAAAATTCGCCCGCCGTCAGCGCCCCTTCGATTAATCAGACGCTGATCCGATCGCTACGCTGAATTAACCCTCTGTGCCAGGCCGCCGCCGACGCTGCCGCCTCGACTATAGTTAGCAATGACACTAACAGGGAGACCAGGATGAGTAAGGTAAAACGCAAGATTGAGGACCACGGCGTGATTGGCGATTTGCGCACCTGCGCGCTGGTCGCCAATGACGGTACCATCGATTATCTCTGCTGGCCTGAACTCGACAGCCCTTCGGTCTTTTCCGCGCTGCTCGACAGTGATGACGCCGGGCTTTTCTCTCTGGCCCCGGACTGGCAGGACGTGCGCCGTCAGCAGCTCTACCTGCCCGATACCAACATTTTACAGACCCGCTGGCTGGGCGATGAGGGCGTGGCCGAAATCACCGATTACATGCCGATTTGCGATGATGATGCCAAACTGCCACGGCTGATCCGGCGGGTAAAAATGGTGCGTGGTAAAGCGCGATTCACCATGCGTTGCTCACCCCGTCACGACTACGCCCGGGCGCAGACCCGCGCCGAAGTGCAGCGCGGCTGTATCGATTTTCATGCCGAAGGCCAGCCCTCGCTGCGCCTGGCCGCCACCGTGGTGATGACGCTGGAAGAGAACAGCGCCACCGCCAGTTTTATCCTGCAGGCCGGCGAGCATGCTGAATTTGAATTTGGCAGCGTCAACGATGCGCACATTGAAGCGCTCTCCACTGAACACTGTTTCGAACAGACGCTGAATTACTGGCGTCGCTGGAGCGCCCGCAGCACCTATCAGGGCCGCTGGCGCGAGATGGTACAGCGTTCCGCCCTGGCGCTTAAGCTGCTGACCTCGCATCGCCACGGTTCGATTGCCGCCGCCGCCACTTTTGGCCTGCCGGAAGAGCTGGGTGGCGAGCGCAACTGGGATTATCGCGCCTCGTGGATCCGCGACGCCTCATTCAGCATGTACGCTCTGATGCGTCTTGGTTACGTCGATGAAGCCAAACATTTTACCCAGTGGGTCGGACGCTGCGTCGAAAACAGCCATCACGATGAGATGCGCCTGCAGGTGATGTACCGGCTGGACAGCGGCACCGAACTGCATGAAATGGAGTTGCTCAATCTGTCGGGCTACGGCGATTCACGCCCGGTGCGAATCGGCAATGATGCGTGGCAGCAGACCCAGCTGGATATTTATGGCGAACTGATGGATGCGGTCTATCTCGCCAATAAATATGGCGAAGCTATTTCACAACGCGGCTGGCTGCACGTCACCCAAATGATCGACCGGCTGTGCGACAACTGGAATCAGCCGGATGCCGGTATCTGGGAGATGCGCGGCCAGCCGGAGCATTTTCTTCACTCACGGCTGATGTGCTGGGTGGCGATGGACCGCGCGCTGCGTCTCGGCATGAAGCGATCGTTACCGATGCCGTATGAGCGCTGGGATCGGGTACGCCGCGAGATCCGCGAAGATATCTGGGCCAACTTCTGGAACAGCGAGCGCGGCCACTTCTCCTCTACCCGTCACGGCGATCATCTTGATGCGTCGATGCTGCTGATGCCGCTGGTGCGTTTTGTCGGCGCGACCGATCCCGACTGGATTGCCACGCTGGATGCCATCAAAGCCAATCTGGTCAGCGACGGCATGGTGCGGCGCTACAACATTGATGAAACGCCGGCTGACGGTCTGCAAGGATCGGAAGGCTCGTTTGGCGCCTGCTCCTTCTGGTATGTCGAATGCCTGGCGCGCGCTGGCCGGATTCAGGAGGCGCATTTCGAATTTGAAAAGCTGCTGAGCTACGCCAGTCCGCTTGGACTCTACGCCGAAGAGTTCGACAGCCGCGGACACGCTTTGGGCAATACGCCGCAGGCGCTGACCCATCTGGCGTTAATCAGTGCCGCCTTTTTCCTGAACCGTAAACTCAGTGGCGAGGTGACGTTGTGGCAGCCGTGAGTCCGGCTTTTTACGGCGGTAAGCGGCTGAAAAATGCCGATATAACACGGTAAGTTACGTAAAGTATTTCAGGCAGGTTAAAATCCTGATTCACATCGTCAGATTAATGAACATATAATGCGCAGCAGGTCACATTGGCCAGCATGGGTTCGACACATTGACAAGCCTGAAACATGGCGATAAAGACTTGTAAAATATGAAAATGAGCATTCGCGCGTTCGCTTCAATCGCATTGGCTTTGGCGGCGTTTAGCCAGTCAGCCTTTGCTGTGGTTTACCCGTTACCGCCGGCCAACAGCCGATTGATCGGGGAAAATATCGAGATTACTGTTCCTGAGGACAGCAAGTTGCCGCTGGAAGCCTTTGCGGCACAGTACCAGATGGGCCTCAGCAACATGCTGGAAGCCAATCCGGGGGTTGACGTTTATCTGCCAAAGGCTGGCAGTAAAATGATCATCCCACAGCAGCTGATCCTGCCTGACGCACCGCGCGAAGGTATTGTGATTAACAGCGCTGAGATGCGTCTCTACTACTACCCGAAAGGCAGCAAAACCGTGGTGGTGTTGCCGATTGGTATCGGTGAACTGGGTAAAGATACCCCGATCAACTGGACCACAACGGTAGAACGTAAGAAAGATGGCCCGACCTGGACGCCAACCAAAGCGATGCACGCAGAATATGCGGCGCGCGGCGAGAATCTGCCTGCGGTGTTCCCGGCCGGTCCGGACAACCCGATGGGACTGTATGCGCTCTATATCGGCCGTCTGTACGCGATTCACGGTACCAATGCCAACTTCGGTATTGGTCTGCGTGTCAGCCACGGTTGTGTGCGTCTGCGTGCCGAGGACATCAAATGGCTGTACCAGAATGTGCCGGTCGGGACACGCGTACAGTTCGTTGATCAGCCGGTCAAAGCCACCGTTGAGCCAGACGGATCGCGTTATGTTGAAGTACATAACCCGCTGTCGACCACCGAAGAGCAGTTCAACTCACGTGAACTGGTGCCGATTACACTGACGCAGGCTGTCAGCAAAGTGCTGGTAGACGCCAGTGTCAATCAGGACCAGGTGAACGGTGCCATTCAGGGCCGTACCGGTATGCCGGTAAAAGTGAATGGTGTGGAGAACAACATCCAGACCGCGCCGGTTGACGTGCCAGAGAACCCGCAGGCTGCGCCACAGGAACAGCCGATGACGCCGGTGACTTCGCAAGGGGCTAACACCGACGCCGCGCAGCCACAGCAGCCCGCCGCTGCCCCTGCGCCAGCCACGACCGATAACCCGTCGTAATCGCCGTTACGCTCACCGAAGCCAGCGCCTGTCGCTGGCTTTTTTATTGCCTGCGTTAGCGGTTTTTTTCGTTGCTCTCCTTCCCCGCCTCCCGATTACCCACCGCCCGCTGAGCCTGTCGCCGCGCCCGATCGCCCGCCAGTCCGTCATGTTACTGTCATACAAAGCGCGTATCACACTGCGTTGTACCGGTGCAAATCAGCATCCGGCATCAGCAACTCGAGGTACACCATGAGCGAAAACAGTCTCTCTTCTTCCTCATCGACCCGGCGCCCTGATTTCAACGGCAAAAGCAGCCGCTTTAGCAAGCCGCTGTTTTTCATTCTGCTGGTGGCCGGGCTGGCCTTTGCTGGCCTGAATCTGGTCAATGATGTTGAACAAACCAACATGCCGGTGACCAGCTATCTGCCGTTCTTTTTGCTGGGACTGGCGCTGCTGATCGCGCTGGGCTTTGAGTTCGTCAACGGCTTTCACGATACCGCCAACGCCGTCGCCACGGTGATCTATACCCATTCACTGACCCCAGGCACCGCAGTGATCTGGTCCGGCATCTGTAATTTCCTTGGCGTGCTGCTCTCCAGTGGCGTGGTCGCTTTTGGCATCATTTCCCTGCTGCCGGTCGAGCTGATTCTGCAGGCCAGCAGCGGCAACGGCTTTGCCATGGTTTACGCCCTGCTGTTCTCGGCGATTATCTGGAACCTTGGCACCTGGTATTTCGGTCTGCCCTCCTCCTCTTCGCATACCCTGATTGGTTCTATTATCGGCGTCGGCGTAGCGAATGCGATGCTGCACGGCCGCAGCGGCCTGAGCGGGGTCGACTGGGATCAGGCGCTGAAGGTCGGCTATGCGCTGCTGCTGTCGCCGGTGGTCGGGTTTGTCTGCGCCGGGCTGCTGCTGTGGGCGATGAAGCTGTTTATCCGCAATCGCCAGCTCTATAGCGCGCCGCAAAACGACCAGCCACCGCCGGTCTGGATCCGCGGCCTGCTGATCCTGACCTGTACCGGCGTCTCCTTTGCGCACGGTTCAAACGACGGTCAGAAAGGAATGGGGCTGATTATGTTGATCCTGGTCGGCACAATGCCGATCGCTTACGCCCTCAACCGATCGCTGCCCGCCGATCAGATCCCGCGCGTCGCGGCATTAACCGAAGTCACCGAACATCAGCTGCTGCAACTGCAGCCGGCCGCGCCTCAGCCGCCGGCCGCCCGCGACGTGCTGATCGGGTTTGTTGGCAGCAGTCAGTTCAATCCCAACGTGTTACCGGCGCTGGCGATGACGCTCAGCGAGATTGGTGACCAGATCCGCCGCTACGGATCGATGGAAAATATTCCGGCACAGTCGGTAGCCAACACCCGTAACCAGATGTACCTGGCGTCGGAGTCGATCAAGCACCTGCAAAGTGCCGAAGTGAAGCTGCCGGAGGAGACCGAACGTAACCTGAAAGCGGTCAAAACCGAGCTGGACAGCGCCACCCGCTTTATTCCGATGTGGGTAAAAGTGGTGGTGGCGATTGCGCTGGGGCTGGGTACCATGGTCGGCTGGCGACGGATTGTGGTGACGGTGGGCGAACGGATTGGTAAAACCCACCTCAGCTATGCTCAGGGGGCCAGCGCCGAGCTGGTGGCGATGGCGACCATTGGCGCTGCAGATGCCTTTGGCCTGCCGGTTTCCACCACCCACGTGCTGTCGTCGGGCGTGGCCGGTACCATGGCGGCCAACCGTTCCGGTTTGCAGCTATCGACGCTGCGTAATCTGGCTATCGCCTGGGTGCTGACGCTGCCGGTGTCAATTATGCTCTCCGCCCTGCTCTATTGGCTGTTTATTCATCTCTGACAGCCTGACACCGGCTGGCGCTTAGCCTGCCCGCCGGTTTTGCCAGTAAAGCCGCAGCGTAATCAACAGCGCACCCAGCACCATTAGCGCTGCCGCCAGATAAACCGACTGCATTCCCCAGTGACCAATGAACAGTCCGGCCACCGGACCGGTCAGCCCGAGGCCCAAATCAAGAAAGGCGGAATAAGTGCCCAGTGCCGATCCCTGATCCTGACGCTCGACCCGTTTGACCGCCTCGACGCCGAGCGCCGGAAACACCAGCGAGAAGCCGCAGCCGGTGAGAAAGGCGCCCGTCCCGACCAGCCAGGCACTGTCGGCCTGCCAGATGATGAGCAGCCCCAGACACTCCAGCAGAAAAGAGAACAGCGAAACCTGCAGCCCGCCAAACTGGGTGATAAACCGGCCAAAGCCGAGGCGCACCAGCACAAAGCCGAGACTAAACACCGACAGCGCGTAGGCCGCACCCTGCCAGTCACGGCTGGCAAAATAGAGGGTAATAAAGGTGGCGATGACGCCGAAACCGATGGTGCCACAGCCGAGCGCCAGGCCATACAGCCAGACGCGGGAGAAGACCCGGTGAAACGGAATTCGTTCGCCAACGCTGACGGTGACCGCCGGTTTGCGGCTGGCCATCAGGTAGCCGCCTATCCCCATCAGCGCAATCAGTCCGGCAAAGCCGCTCATGCCAAATCCGCTGTTGAGCATCACCCCAAGCGGCGCGCCAATCGCCATGGCCAGATAGGTGGCGACGCCGTTCCACGAGATGACGCGTGCGGTCTGCAGCGGGCCAACGATATTCATGCCCCACAGGGTTGAGCCGGTGCTGCTGAAGCTTTCGCCGACGCCGAGAAACAGCCGCCCCAGCGCCAGCAGCGCCAGACTCAGCCACGGCCATTCGCTCAGCAGCGCAGCAATAATGGTCAGTACGCCGCTCATGCCGCAGCAGAGTAATCCCAGCATCACCACCCGTTTTGGACCAAGGCGATCGGCCAGCCGGCCCGACTGCGGACGACTGAGTAAGGTGGCAAAATATTGAATGCTGATGATCAGCCCGGCGACAAACGAACTGAACCCGAGGTGATTTTTGACAAAGCCTGGCAGTACCGCCAGCGGTAGTCCAACGGAGAGATAGCAGAAGAAGGTGAAAACAATGACGGAGAGGATACGTTTATTGAGCTGGCTGTTGCTCAATACGGCGACATCAGACATAGCAGGCTTGTAAGGTAGAGGAAATTTTCCCCACTATACCGTCAGGCTGCTAACGGGTCGCCTGATTTTTTATCACAAACCATGAACAACAGCGTGACAATCGATGGCGCGGGCAATCGTATCTGAGGATTTTAACGCGCGGATTTCACTGAATAAACCCTCGGCTTCGCCGTAGGCTTTGCGCAGATAACCGAGCCACTGTTTGATGCGCGCAACGTGATACAAGCCGGTATCACCCTGCTTTTCGAGACGGGTATATTTTTGCAGTAATTTCACTACCTCAGGCCAGGCCATCGGCGGTTCATTATATTTTACTACCCGACTGAGATTGGGGATGTTCAGGGCACCACGGCCCAGCATCACCGCATCACAACCGGTAATACGCAGACAGTCCTGTGCGCTTTGCCAGTCAAAAATCTCGCCGTTGGCGATCACCGGAATCCGCAGCCGCTGGCGAATATCACCAATCGCCTGCCAGTTGATGGCGTCCGCACGGTAGCCATCTTCTTTGGTCCGGCCGTGTACCACCAGTTCGCTGGCTCCCGCCTGCTGAACCGCGTCGGCAATCTCCAGACTGCGGGCGCTGGAATCCCAGCCAAGCCGCACTTTGACCGTCACCGGTAACGCTGCCGGTACCGCTGCACGCATTGCTTTCGCACCGCGATAAATCAGATCGGGATCTTTGAGCAGGGTCGCCCCGCCGCCGCTGCCGTTGACCAGCTTTGAGGGACAGCCGCAGTTGAGGTCGACACCCCACGAGCCGAGTTCCACCGCACGAGCGGCGTTCTCTGCTAACCATTCGGGATGCTGCCCCAGCAGCTGCAGACGCACCCGCGTGCCGGATGGCGTGCGGCTGCCATGATGCAGCTCGGGGCAGAGACGGTAGAAGGATTTTACCGGCAGCAGTTGATCGACCACGCGCAAAAACTCGGTAATGCAGAGATCGTAGTCGTTCACTTCCGATAACAGCTGGCGCACCAGCGAATCAAGCACGCCCTCCATCGGCGCCAGTAAAACCCTCATACTCAGACGTTTCCGGTACGCTTCGCTGCCGGACGACGCGGACGGGCAGCAGGCCGGTCACCCTGTGGAGCAGGCTGGCTCTGACGACGCGCCTGAGGACGCTTTTCGCCGGATGAACGTGGCGCACCGGCACCTTGTCCACCCTGACCACGACCCCGACCGCCGCCGCCGGCACCGCCACGCGACTGCTGCTGACGACCGTTGATGATCGGCTCAGCTTTAATGCTGGGATCGGGCTCGTAACCGGCAATCGCCAGGCGTGGGATCTCACGCTTCAGCAGACGCTCGATGTCACGCAGCAGTTTATGCTCGTCAACGCAGACCAGCGATAACGCCACACCGGTAGCCGCGGCCCGACCGGTACGACCGATACGGTGGACATAATCTTCGGCGACGTTAGGCAGCTCGTAGTTCACTACGTGCGGCAGCTCTTCAATATCAAGGCCACGCGCTGCGATGTCGGTCGCAACCAGCACACGAATGCCGCCGGACTTAAAGTCGGCCAGCGCACGGGTACGGGCACCCTGACTTTTATTGCCGTGGATAGCGGCGGCGGTGATGCCATCTTTACCCAGCTGCTCAGCAAGGTGGTTTGCGCCGTGCTTGGTACGGGTAAAGACCAGCACCTGCTGCCAGTTACCTTCGCCGATCAGCTGCGACAGCAGTTCCCGCTTACGCTTCTTATCCACGAAGTGAACCTGTTGCGCCACCTGCTCTGAAGCGGTGTTGCGGCGTGCCACTTCCACCAGCTCCGGATTGGTCAGCAGTTTCTCGGCCAGCCCTTTGATCTCGTCAGAGAAGGTGGCGGAGAACAGCAGGTTCTGGCGTTTGGCCGGCAGACGCGCCAGCACGCGACGGATATCGTGGATGAAGCCCATATCGAGCATGCGATCCGCTTCATCCAGCACCAGCACTTCGACCTGAGACAGGTCAACCGCGTTCTGTTGCGCCAGATCCAGCAGACGACCCGGGGTCGCAACCAGAATATCGACGCCGCCACGCAGTTTAAGCATCTGCGGATTGATGCTGACGCCGCCGAACACCACCAGCGAACGCAGCGGCAGATACTTGCTGTATTCACTGACGTTCTCGCCCACCTGCGCCGCCAGTTCACGGGTCGGGGTGAGGATCAACGCCCGTACCGGACGACGACCGCGCACCGCGCCCGCGTTGGCAGAGAGTTTTTGTAATAACGGTAAGGTAAAGCCGGCCGTTTTGCCGGTGCCGGTCTGGGCACTCGCCAGCAGATCGCGGCCTGCCAGCACCACAGGAATCGCCTGGCGCTGGATAGGTGTAGGTTCGCTGTAGCCTTGTTCGGCAACAGCGCGCAAAATATCGGCACTCAGGCCGAGAGAGTCAAAAGACATTAAGTGTTTTACTCCGGTCCGCTCTGGCCGTGATTCACGGTGTAGTTTTCAGAGGGATAGTGACGCCAGCTGGGGCTAACGCGTGAAAAGGGCACAAACTACGATGCGTAAGCGGGCGAGTGTAACAGCTTTAACCGCAGTGTGCGAGATAGCTCACATTTCCTGACATAACTTATCTCGATGAGAAACAGCAGGACCGGCCTGAATGCGGAGCCATAAACAGGAAGGCCACCTTGCGGTGGCCTTCAACTTAGCTACGTTTTTTTTCAATGCGCCGCGGCGGCTCTTTCGCCAGCAGCGACACCAGCGCCGGACCCAGCAACATCACTACGCCAAGCGAGGCCAGCAGCAGGTTGTTGTGGAATATCCGCGACACCAGAAACAGTGTCATCATGGCCGCGCCAAAGTAGTAAGTGGTGGTCGCTTCTTCAAGATAATCACCGAGAGTACGTAAACGGGCAGTGCGTTGCGTAACCAGCATGGCGATAAACACCAGCGCATACGTGGCCACCAGCGTGCTGCAGACATCGACCAGTGCTTTATGTTTCCAGCCCCAGATCAGCGCAGCAATCACCAGTAAATGCATCGCAATGTGCACATACGTCTGACCCGTGATGATTTGAATACGATTAGACCATTTCATTCAATTCTCCTGGCAGACCCAACAGGTCGCCCAAGTGCTACCGGCACAAGCCGGAAACGGTTTCCTCAATGTAAAACAATTTTCGGATAACGCCTTAATTATCGCCCTTCCTCACCACCCATTTGTGACAAAGACTACACTTTGATTCTATTGATGATGAAAAGGAGTGCGTCGCGAGTATGCCACAAAACCAGCAAGGATTTTCAATTAAAGTCCTGACGATCAATACACACAAGGGTTTCGCCCCTTTTAATCGCCGCTTCATCCTGCCGGAATTGC
This sequence comes from Pantoea sp. UYEF8, assembly GCF_040546285.1. Classification (NCBI taxonomy): domain Bacteria; kingdom Pseudomonadati; phylum Pseudomonadota; class Gammaproteobacteria; order Enterobacterales; family Erwiniaceae; genus Pantoea; species Pantoea sp. UYEF8. The sequence goes on from NZ_JBEPNM010000001.1 coordinate 457,331, forward strand.
GTGACGCTGTACGCGCCACTTCGGCGGATGTGGTATTTCTGCAGGAGGTGATGGGCACCCACGCCATCCATCCTCTGCACCATGAAAACTGGCCTGACTCACCACACTATGAGTTTCTCGCCGACACCATGTGGAACGATTACGCCTACGGACGCAACGCGGTCTATCCGGAGGGCCACCACGGCAATGCCGTGCTGTCGCGCTTTCCGATCAGCGAATATGAAAACCGGGATATTTCGGTCGCGGGCAGTGAAAACCGCGGCATGCTGCATTGTCAGATCGCCCTGCCCGAGCCCCATGGCACCCTGCATGTGATCTGCGTGCATCTGGGACTGAAAGAGTCGCATCGCCATGCACAGATGAAAATGCTGTGCGATATGGTCTCTTCGCTGCCGGCCGATGCGCCGGTGGTGGTGGCCGGCGATTTCAACGACTGGCAGCGACGCGCCAACCAGATTTTAAAGCAGGGTGCAGGTCTGAAAGAGGTATTTAGCATGAAAACCGGACGCCCGGCGCGCACTTTCCCGGCGCGCTTTCCGATTCTGCGGCTCGACCGCATCTATGTCCGCAACGCCACGGTCAGTCATCCGTGGACGCTGCCGCGTAAACCCTGGTCGCATCTCTCCGATCATGCGCCGCTGGCCGTGGAGATTCACCTATGAATTTTCACTGGCAAGAAGGTAACAAGCTGCGCCTGCTGGAGAATGGTGAGGAGTTTTTCCCGCGGGTCTTCGGGGCGATTCAGCGCGCCGAACGCACCGTGCTGCTGGAAACGTTCATTCTGTTTGAAGATGAGGTCGGTAACGCGCTGCATCGCGAACTGCTGGCCGCAGCACAGCGCGGTGTGCGGGTAGAAGTGATGGTTGACGGCTACGGCTCGCCCGATCTCTCCGATAAGTTCGTCAACAGCCTGACCGGCGCCGGGGTGCGTTTCATCTATTACGATCCGCGCCCGCTGGTGATGGGAATGCGCACCAACGTTTTCCGCCGCCTGCATCGTAAAACCGTGGTGGTGGATGAGGTGGTCGCCTTCGTTGGCGGGATCAACTTCTCGGCTGAGCACAACAGTGACTATGGTCCGGAAGCCAAGCAGGATTACGCGGTGCAGGTCAAAGGTCCGGTGGTCGGTGATATTGCCCGCTATCTGCAACAGGCGATCGGCAGCGAACAGGCTACCCGCCGCTGGTGGGGATCGCGATCGCATCGCCCGGCGGTCAACGCCACGCCGGGCGACGCTCAGGTGCTGTATGTCTATCGCGATAACGACGATCACCGTGACGACATCGAAATGCACTATCTGGAGATGCTGCGCGAGGCCAAACGGGATGTGATTATCGCCAACGCCTACTTCTTCCCCGGCTACCGGTTGCTGCGTGAAATGCGCAATGCGGCCCAGCGCGGGGTGCGCGTCAGGCTGATTGTGCAGGGCGAACCCGATATGCCGATTGTTAAAGTCGGGGCTGAACTGCTCTACAACTATCTGGTCGATGCCGGGGTGGAGGTCTACGAATATTGCCGTCGTCCGCTGCACGGCAAGGTGGCGGTGAAGGACGATCACTGGGCGACCGTCGGCTCCAGTAATCTCGATCCGCTCAGCCTGTCGCTTAACCTCGAAGCTAACCTGATTATCCACGACCGCCAGTTTAACCAGACCTTACGCGACAACCTTGAAGCGTTGCTGGCCAGAGATTGCCAGCGGGTGCAGGACGACCGCCTGCCGCCGCGTAACTGGTGGCAACTGAGTAAGAGCGTGGTGGTGTTCCACTTCCTGCGTCACTTCCCGGCCATCGCGGGCTGGTTACCTGCCCACACGCCGCTGCTGGCGCAGGTCGATCCGCCAGTTCAACCGGAAATGGAGACACAAGATCGCGTTGAAGCCGATAATGAAGGAGCGAAACCCTGATGGCGAAAAAGCATCCACGCTGGCAACTGGCGAAAAAAATCCTCACCGTGCTGTTCTTCATTGCGGTCATTGTGCTGCTGGTGGTCTATGCGCGGAAGGTGAACTGGGAAGATGTCTATGATGTGATCGTCAACTACAACCGGTTTGTGGTGCTGACCGCCGCCGCCCTGGTGGTGATCAGTTACCTGGTTTATGGCTGTTACGATTTGATTGGCCGCGCCTACTGCGGCCACAAGCTGGCGAAACGTCAGGTAATGCTGGTCTCATTTATCTGTTACGCCTTCAACCTGACGCTAAGTACCTGGGTCGGCGGCGTGGCGATGCGTTACCGGCTCTATTCACGCCTGGGCCTCGACAGCGGCACCATAACCCGCATCTTTTCGCTGAGTATTGCCACCAACTGGCTGGGTTACATCCTGCTGGCTGGCGTGGTATTCAGCGCCGGCATGGTGTCGATCCCCAGCGGCTGGTTTATTGGTGAAACCACCCTGCGGCTGATTGGCGTGCTGTTGCTGGTGCTGGTGGCGGTCTTCCTGTGGGCCTGCGCCTTCTCAAAACGTCGCCGCTGGACGGTGAAAGGTCAGACGCTACAGCTGCCTTCGCTGCGAATGGCGCTGTTTCAGTTTGCCGTTTCCTGCGCCAACTGGATGGTGATGGGCACGATTATCTGGCTGTTGCTGGGACGCGACGTCGGCTATCCGATGGTGCTGGGGGTGTTGCTGATCAGCAGTATCGCCGGGGTGATTATTCATATTCCGGCCGGGATTGGGGTACTGGAAGCGGTGTTCCTGGCGCTGCTCAGCGGACAGCATACGTCGCATGGCGCCATTATTGCCGCCCTGCTGGCCTATCGCGTGCTCTATTTTATTTTACCGCTGCTGCTGGCGCTGGTGCTCTATCTGGTACTGGAGAGTCGGGCCAAACATCTGCGGCATAAAAACGAGCAGAAGCTTCAGAAGTCCCAGTGAAATGAAACAGGGAAAGGCGCAACCTGAGCGCCTTTCCCTGCTTTCAGAGATAACCTTAACGACGGTTGCCGAAAATCCGCAGCAGCATCAGGAACAGGTTAATAAAGTCCAGATAGAGGGTTAATGCCCCCATAATCGAGTAACGACGCAGGTTCTCTGTGTCACGCGCGTCAATCTGCTCGCCAATATTCTTCAGCTTCTGGGTGTCATAAGCGGTTAAGCCGACAAACACCACCACGCCGATATAGGTAATGGCCCACATCAGCGCCGGACTTTTCAGCCAGAAATTCACCAGCGACGCCAGCACGATGCCGATCAGCGCCATAAACAGCAGGCTGCCAAAGCGGCTCAGGTCACGTTTGGTGGTGTAGCCATAAAAACTCATCGCACCAAACATACCGGCGGTGACGAAGAAGGTGCTGGCAATCGACGAATAGGTGTAGACCAGAAAAATACTCGCCATGGTGACGCCAGTCAGCGCCGAATAGAGCATAAACAACCCGGTGGCGACCGCGCCGCTCAGGCGATGTACCATGCCGGAGAGGAAGAAGACCAGCGCCAGCTGCGCGATAATCAGCCCAAAGAAGGTGATACGGTTAGCAAACACCAGCTCCATTACCGCTGGAGTCCGCGCGGCAAACCAGGAGACAAACGCTGTCAGTAACAGACCGCAGGTCATCCAGCCATACACCTGGGACATATAGGCTTGCAGCCCACGTGACGCAGGTTGAACAATTGAGTCATTTTGTGGATATCGGTCCATGATGCACCTCTTGTTGAACGGATTAGGACGAGCTCCGCGCACGGAGCCTGACTAAGTGTGGCACAGCCCGACTCAACTGCGCCACAACATCACCGCTAACGACGTGACAGACACTGCTGATAGCGGCTATCGACCCGCTGAGCGAACCAGGCGGTGGTCAGATTGCGGGTAATTTTCGGGCTTTCCAGCTTGATGCCCGGCAGCATTTCACGCGGCAGTCGGCGACCCGCCATTTTATCGGCCAGGGTGAATACCTGCCGCCACAGCGTGCTGTCGCTGAACTCCGCCTTCTCCCCTTTCTCAAGATCGCGGCGGATCTCGCTGTCGCTCATATCAATCTGCTTCGCCAGGGTGCGTACCGCCAGCTCGGTGCTGCCCGCCTTCTCGCTGCCGTAAAGAATCAGATCGCCATCCAGCGTCAGCTTCATGCCGGTCGCCCGCGCAACTGCGGCCTGGAATGCGGCATTGCGGCTGGCATACCAGCCGGCGTTGAAGTCGGCAAAACGGTAAAGCGGCTGGCTGTAATCAGCCGGATAGCCCAGCAGATGCAGGGTTCCGAAGTAGATCCCGCCGTGACGGGTAAAGACTTCGCGGCGAATTGAGCCATCAATCGGCCACGGATAGCCTTTGGCATGGGCTTCCGCAAAGGCGATGCTGACCTGCATCGGCCCGCCGGTATGGATCGGATTAAGATTGCCAAACAGCGTCTGTCCCATCGGCACCATATCGATTAAGTCATCAAAAATATCGCTCAGTTCCTTCTCGCTGCGCACCTTATCCAGACGGGCGGCGTAGCTTTCGCCGTTCGATGATTTAATCATCAGCGCGGTACGTACCACAAATGCCGGCACGTGTACCTTCGCTGCCCGGCGATTAATCTCGCCCCAGGCAATTTTGGGCAGGCCCGGCACGGCGGCTTCGGCGCTGAAATTGGTCTCCTGCTCCGCCACTGCAATCACCGCACACAGGTTGCTGGTGCTCGGGTCGAGCTGCTGGGTGCGAAAAGAGGTGTAGATGTCGTCAGCCCAGTCCGCTTTATTGCTGACGTGGGCCGGCAACAGCCGCTGGATTTGCGCTTTGACATCGGCGGGCTGCCGGACCGGCGCCTCGGGCGTTTTCTTGCTGCTACAACCTGCCAGCACCAGCGCGGCGACCAGCGTCAGACGTTGCAGACTTGGGGTAAATGACATACCTGTCCTCGGAATCAATCAAAGCTCTTCTCTACCATTGCCGCCATTTTACAGGCAGGTCTGATTTTCTGAACTAAGGTTACCTTTTTTACCGTTAAAGGAATTTACGATGTTAAAACTCTGGCCGGTCGCGGCGCTCAGCCTGCTGTTAGCGGGATGCGGTGCCAATAACTCCCCTGCAAAAGTACAGTCGCCTGGCGCGCCCACCTCCTCGTCACTTAAGCTGCTGGAAACCGGCGCCAGCGTGATGCAGTCCCGCCCTCCGATTGACGCCATCAATACCTATCTCGACGGCTTCCATTTTTATAACGGCGATCAGAACGGTCAGATGGAGGCGCACCACTATGTGACGGTGCTGAATGAGGATGTGATGCAGGCGGTGATTTATGACGGCAATACCCGCGATGCGCGCCTGATGGGCGTGGAGTACATTATCAGCGAGCGGCTGTATAAAACCCTGCCGCCGGAAGAGAAAAAGCTGTGGCACAGCCATCAGTACGAAGTGAAATCAGGCACGCTGATCGCGCCCGGCTTACCGGAAGCCGCCGATCACGCGCTGATGAAGCGCATCGTTAATACCTACGGCAAGACCTGGCACACCTGGCATACCGATCGCGACAAGACCCTGCCAATCGGCATTCCGGCCCTGATGATGGGCTTTACCGCTGACGGGCAGATGGATTCACGCCTGCTGGCCGATCGCGACCGGCGCTTTGATGTCGACAGTAAGAAAATTCGTGCTCAGCGGGCGGATATTGTGGCGCATCCGGCCGAACCGGGGGCCAATGCCTGGCAACAGGGCGAGGTGATTCAGCTGCAGCGCACCCACGGCGGCGGTGAACACAGCCACGGCCAGACCCATTTCGGCCCGGCCGAGCAGTTAAAACAGCCTTAATCCCAGCGCTGCGCCGCCTGGCGATCGCTGTCGCGGGCATCGACCCAGCGATCGCCGTCGGCGGTCGCTTCGCGCTTCCAGAACGGCGCGCGGGTTTTCAGGTAATCCATAATGAACTCCGCGGCAGAAAATGCGCTGCCGCGGTGTGCGCTGGTGACGCCCACCAGCACAATTTCATCACCAGGAAACAGTTCGCCGGTGCGGTGGATCACCGTGACGCGCTGCAGCGGCCAGCGCTGGCGGGCGGCATCAACAATCTCCTGCAATGCTTTTTCGGTCATGCCGGGATAGTGTTCCAGCGTCAGTGCCGCGACGTGCGCGCCGAGGTTATGGTTACGCACTTTGCCGGTAAAAGTCACCACTGCGCCATCTTCGTCACAGGCGGCCAGCCAGCGATAAGCTTCAGCCATATCAAACGGCGCCGGGCCGACACGAATCTGCGTCTCCATCTTAGCCTCCGGTCACTGGCGGGAAAAAGGCCACTTCATCGCCGTCGCGCAGCGGATGACTCATCGGCACCAGCGTCTGATTTACCGCCGCCAGCAGCTTGCCGGACTCGAGCGCTAACGCCCAGCGATCCCCCTGCCCGGCCAGCGCAGCACGCAGGGCAGCCACATCCGGATAGGCGGTAGCGATCTCCAGCGAGGCGCTGCCGACCAGCTCACGTACCTGGGCAAAAAACAGCACCTTAATCATCGGACACCGCCTGGAAATCACCGCTTTTGCCGCCGCTTTTGCTGATTAAGCGCAACTGGTCGATGACGATATCTTTCTGTACCGCTTTGCACATGTCGTAGATGGTCAGGGCCGCCACCGAGGCCGCCGTCAGCGCTTCCATCTCAACGCCGGTTTTGCCGGTCAGACGGCACAGCGAGGTGATGCGTACCTGATTGTGTTCCGGCTCGGCCAGCAGATTCACTTCCACTTTGCTCAGCATCAGCGGATGGCAGAGTGGGATCAGTTCCCAGGTCCGTTTGGCGGCCTGGATACCGGCAATGCGCGCCGTGGCGAACACATCGCCTTTGTGGTGACTGCCGTCGATGATCATCTGCAGCGTGTCAGGCTGCATCAGCACCAGCACCTCCGCCCGCGCTTCGCGTACGGTTTCCGCTTTGGCGGAGACATCCACCATATGCGCTTCGCCAGCAGCATTAATGTGTGTGAGTTGCGACATACTTACCGTTTCTTCAGATGTGAGACAAAGTTGCAGGGACGGGTGCGCGCATCCAGCTGATCGGCAATAATCCGCTCCCAGGCGCTGCGGCAGGCATTGGTGGAGCCCGGCACCGCAAAAATTAAGGTCTGGTTCGCCATCCCGGCGATGGCGCGCGACTGCAAGGTCGAGCCGCCAATCTCCTCATAGGAGATCATCCGGAACAGTTCGCCAAAGCCGGCGATCTCGCGATCAAACAGCGGCAGCAGGGCTTCCGGCGTGCTGTTTTTCAGGTTAAATCCGGTACCGCCGTTAATGATCACGACCTGCACATCGTCACTGGCGATCCAGCGCGATACGGTGGCGCGAATGCGATAGAGATTATCCGGCACGATGGCGTGATCAACCACCTCGTGCCCCGCCTCAAGGGCGGCACCGCGCAGATAGTCGCCGGAGCTATCCTCGCTGGCATCGCGGCGATCTGACACGGTCATTACCGCAATCTGTAACGCCTGAAATTCGCTGACTGGTTTGCCCATAACGCCTCCTGAAATTAACCGCCAATGTAAGAAAGATTTTGCGTGATACCGGTGTTGCCCTGATGCAGAAAATGGGTCTGCTTTTTCTGCCCGAGGCTACTGGCAATGCGCGCCTGCAGTTCCGCTTGCTGATCGTCAGAGGCCAGCAGATCCCGCAGCGGTACGCCACCGTCGCCAAACAGGCAGAGATGCAGATTGCCCTGCGCCGAGACGCGCAGACGGTTGCAGCTGGCACAAAAATCTTTGGCATAGGGCATTATCAGGCCGATCTCACCGACATAATCGGGATGGTAAAACACCTGGGCCGGACCGTCGCTGCGGCCGCTCTCCCGCCGCTGCCAGCCCTGCGCAATCAGCTGGTCACGGATCACCGTGCCGGAGACGTGCTGCTGGCGAAACAGCGTTCCGCCGTCACCGGTTTCCATCAGTTCGATGAAGCGCAGCTGAATCGGTCGGGTACGGATCCAGTCGAGGAAGGTCGCCAGATTACGGCTATTGAGATCGCGCATCAGCACGCTGTTGACTTTCACCTGCTGAAATCCGGCGTCAAAGGCAGCGTCGATGCCCGCCATCACCTGATGGAATTTATCCTGACCGGTAATGGCGTGGAACTGACGGGCATCGAGGCTATCAACGCTGACGTTGAGCGCGGTTAATCCCGCCTCGCGCCACTGCTTCACGTCGCGAGCCAGCCGGTAACCGTTGGTGGTGACGGCGATATGGCGCACCGAGGGGTTCTCACGCACCGCCGCGATGATGTCGGTAAAATCGCGGCGCAGCGATGGCTCACCGCCGGTCAGCCGCACTTTTTCTGTGCCCGCTGCGGCGAAAGCCCGCGTGACACGACGGATTTCATCCAGAGAGAGAAAGCTTTTGTTGCGAATGCCGTGCGGCTTGTAGCCATCGGGCAGACAGTAGGTACAGCGGAAGTTACACACATCCGTGACCGACAGGCGCAGGTAATAGAACTTACGCGCGTATGCATCAGTAAATTGTGACACCAGAACACCTTTCCAGATTGGGAGATGCAGTCATTTCTTTCTGCACCCTGGTAGCTCAATGGCTACGGCCTGACTCCCCTATCCGCAGACGTAGGCAATCAGGCTAGAGTGTACGCTGACCCGTTGATCAGCGCGGTTAATCAAGATGGTAGCGCGATTTCCGCGACTCTTCCATTCGCTGTTTTCGCTATATATTCTGATACATATCGAATTTTCACCGCATTTTAGCGACAGGATACGTTAAAATGCGCTTCAGATTTTGACGCAAGTCATCCGCGCGGGTTTAGCGTTTAGAGCGACGTCACGCGAGACGATGTTAAGGAGAAGTATGAATCGCACACTGGCCGATCTCGATCGCGTGGTGGCCCTGGGTGGCGGACATGGCTTAGGCCGCGTGATGTCTGCCCTGTCGCCGCTCGGCTCACGCCTTACCGGCATTGTAACCACCACCGATAACGGCGGTTCAACCGGCCGCATTCGCCGCTCAGAAGGCGGCATCGCCTGGGGCGATATGCGCAACTGCCTCAACCAGCTGATCGCCGAACCGAGCGTGGCCTCAGCGATGTTTGAGTATCGCTTTGCCGGTAACGGGGAGCTGGCCGGACACAACCTCGGTAACCTGATGCTGAAAGCGCTCGATCACCTGAGCGTGCGTCCGCTGGAAGCGATCAACATCATTCGTAACCTGCTGAAGGTCGATGCCTTTTTGATTCCGATGTCGGAGCAACCGGTGGATCTGGTGGCGCTCGATGTGGAAGGCAATATGGTCTACGGTGAAACTGCAATTGATGAGATGAAGCAGCCGCCGCAGGAGATGATGTTGCATCCCAACGTCCAGCCGACGCGGGAAGCGCTGGATGCAATTGGCGAAGCGGATTTAATCCTGATCGGGCCAGGCAGTTTTTACACCAGCCTGATGCCGATTCTGCTGATGGAGGAGATGGCGCAGGCGCTGCGTCGGACGCCCGCCACCATGGTCTTTATCGGCAATCTGGGTCGCGAACTCAGCCCGGCAGCAGCCAGCCTGACGGTCGCCGATAAACTGGCAATGATGGAGCGCTACATTGGCAAACGGGTGATTGACGCGATTGTGGTCAGTCCCTCCGCCGACATCAGCCAGGTCGATAACCGGCTGATTGTGCGTGAGCCGCTGGAGGCCGCCGATATCAAATATCGTCACGACCGCCAGCTGCTGCGGGTCGCGCTGGAACACGCCATTCAGGGCTTTAGCTGAGTTACGAGGTGGCAATAAACAGCGTGCGCAGCTCATGCAGCTGATCGCGCACGCTGGCCGCCTGTTCGAACTCCAGGTTCTGCGCATGCTGCTGCATCTGCCCTTCCAGCTCGTGGATCTTTTTCTGCAGGGCCTGCGGCGACAGCGCCAGGTAATCCGCTTCAGCTTCGGCCGCGCCGCGACGTGCCGGTTTGGCTTTGCCACGGGTTTTCACCACGTTGTTGCCCAGTTCCAGAATATCGGTAATTTTCTTATTCAGGCCCTGCGGCACAATGCCGTTCTCTTCATTGTACTGCTGCTGCTTCTCGCGGCGGCGTTCAGTCTCTTCAATCGCCCGCGCCATCGACGGGGTAATTTTATCGCCGTAGAGAATCGCCTTGCCGTTAATGTTACGCGCCGCACGACCGATGGTCTGAATCAGTGAGCGTTCGGAACGCAGGAAACCCTCTTTATCCGCGTCCAGAATGGCCACCAGCGATACTTCCGGCATATCCAGCCCCTCACGCAGTAAGTTAATGCCCACCAGCACATCAAACTCACCCAGACGTAAATCGCGGATAATTTCCATGCGTTCAACGGTATCAATATCGGAGTGCAGGTAACGCACCTTCTCACCGTGCTCTTCCAGATATTCGGTCAGATCTTCCGCCATACGCTTGGTCAGCACCGTCACCAGCACACGTTCGTTGATCGCCACCCGCTGACGGATTTCCGACAGCAGATCGTCGACCTGGGTCGCCACCGGACGCACTTCGAGGATCGGGTCGAGCAGACCGGTAGGACGCACCACCTGGTCGATCACTTCGCTGCCCGATTTTTCCAGCTCATATTTACCCGGCGTGGCTGACACATAGATAGTCTGGGGTGCCAGCGCCTCAAACTCTTCAAACTTCATCGGACGGTTATCCAGTGCCGACGGCAAACGGAAACCGTACTCTACCAGCGTCTCTTTACGCGCCCGGTCGCCTTTATACATCCCGCCAATCTGCGGGATGGTGACGTGCGATTCGTCGACCACCAGCAAGCCATCGGCTGGCAGATAGTCAAACAGCGTCGGTGGCGCTTCACCCGGTCCGCGCCCGGAAAGATAGCGCGAATAGTTTTCGATGCCGGAGCAGTAGCCCAGCTCGCCCATCATCTCCAGATCGAACTGAGTACGCTGGGTAATACGCTGCTCTTCCAGCAGCTTATTATTTTCCAGCAGCACCCTGCGGCGATCCGCCAGTTCCACCTTGATATCTTCCATCGCCTGCAGAATGCGCTCACGCGGCGTCACGTAGTGCGTTTTCGGGTAGATGGTAAAGCGCGGCACTACCGAGTCGATCTGGCCGGTAAGCGGGTCAAACAGCGACAGGCGCTCTACCTCTTCGTCGAACAGCTCAACGCGCAGGGCGATATCGTCCGATTCGGCCGGGAAGATGTCGATCACTTCGCCGCGCACCCGGAACGTACCGCGCTGGAACGCCTGATCGTTGCGGGTGTACTGCAGCTCTGACAGACGGCGCAGAATGCTGCGCTGGTCGATAATCATGCCGCGGGTCAGGTGCAGCATCATTTTCAGGTAGAGATCGGGATCGCCCAGACCGTAGATCGCCGAGACCGAGGCGACCACAATAACGTCACGCCGCTCCAGCAGCGCTTTGGTCGCCGACAGACGCATCTGCTCAATGTGTTCGTTAACCGAAGCGTCCTTTTCGATAAAGGTGTCGGAACTCGGCACATAGGCTTCCGGCTGGTAGTAGTCGTAGTAAGAGACGAAAAACTCAACCGCGTTATCCGGGAAGAACTCCTTCATTTCACCGTACAACTGCGCCGCCAGCGTTTTGTTGGGCGCCAGTACCATGGTTGGACGGTTGAGATCGGCAATCACGTTGGCGACGGTGAAGGTTTTCCCCGAGCCGGTTACGCCTAATAAGGTCTGGTGGGCCAGTCCATCTTCCAGCCCCTCTTCCAGACGACGAATCGCCTCTGGCTGATCGCCAGAAGGTTTGAAAGCGGAATTCAATTTAAAGGCTTTACTCATGAATGCAGTTCCTGCTGAAGAAGTCGGCGGGCAGGCCACTATTTTACTCTGCTATGGTGATTTTGCCAGAAAATAATACTGGATATAAAAACAGTATCGAGGCAGAGTAATCGCCACTGTCGGGATACTTTTTCGCCGTCGATTGGCGCTTGCTTTATCGCGCAGGTTGTTGCGCAAGGTTATCCCCAGGCGGAGATCGGATTTAACATTTGTCAATAGACCGTCACAAAATTACAGTTCGATGAACTGACAGATAATTCGCAGGCTTGTTTTTTATTAACCAATTGATTTTACTGGCTTATGCCCAAAAGCCCAGATTCTCGACATTATGTAACCAGGCCGCGTATTTCCTCGCTTCCAACCTGTTTTCATTACCTAATGCACAAGGTTATCCACAGGAATGGTGGATAAGTGATGGCAGCCCCGCCGCCATCGGCTGTGTATAATTTTTCCCTGCCGCTCGGTTTCGCTAAAAATAATTTTTTTTCCGCTAATTTTAGCTGCCGTGGCTGACCCATTGTTCTGCTTTTTTTACCGGTTGCCTTCTTTAACCCCCGTCTTTGCCGCATCTGTTGCCCATTCCTAATCAGAATCGCTGCCTCATGATTGTACGTCTGCACCAGAAACGCCGCCCGCTGGCACTGCAAAAGTGCAGTAATGTTATCACCGGCAGAAATTGATAAGCATTGCTCATCTTTTAGCGCCACAGACCCGCGCTGCTGGCTGAAAAATGGTTGCTGCGGAATCTGGCCTGGGAATTGCAAGAATCCGTGGCGTCAACGCGCAACGCGCGCACTGTACTGCAATGGGGAGCGTGCCATTGCTGATAACTTGTTTGCCAGACGACACAGAGCGGAAGCATTCAGGCTAATGATCGGGAAGGAGAGTGTCAGATGCTGAGTTTACGTTCGGTAAATCAATTTTACGGTCAAAATCATATTCTGTGGGATGTCGATCTCGATCTGTCGCCTGGCACCTGCACCGGCGTTCTCGGCCGGCCCGGGATGGGGAAAACCACCCTGGTGAACTGCATCATGGGCAGGCTGCCGATTAACAGCGGAACGATCTCCTGGAAAGAGGATGGCTCACCGCCCGCCGACCTGCTGCTACAGCCGGCGGAGCAGCGGGCGCAGATGGGTATTGGCTACGTGCCGCAGGGCCGCCATATTTTTACCCAGATGAGCGTGGAAGATAATTTGCTGATCGCCCTGCTGGCCGGGGCAAATCAGGCTGACCGCCACCGCGCCATCCCCGAAATGCTGTTTGACCTGTTCCCGGCGCTCTATTCGTTACGGCAGCAGCGCAGCGGCGATCTGCCCATCGATCAGCAACAGCAGCTGGCCCTGGCGCGGGCGCTGGTGTTACAGCCTAAGCTGCTGATTCTGGATGAGCCGACCGACGGTATGTCACCGTGGCTGGAGGAGGAGATGGGCAATCTGATTCGCCGCCTGAATCTCGACTACGGCCTGACCATCCTGCTGCTGGAGCAGCGACTGTCGCTGATACGCCGCGTGGCCGACTATTTTCTGCTGTTGCATCGCGGGCGTAACGTGGCGCAGGGCAAAATGGCGCAGCTGGATGACCACACCGTCAACAAATGGCTGACGGTGGCCTGAGGTTTGTTAGTCCGGTAAGGTCAGATACTGGCCGCAGCTGTCCTGCTGCGCCGCTTCGGTCAGATACGGAATGGTGCCGAGACAGGGCGCGGGCAGTCGCTGCTGCAGGCTGGTGAGATATTCCTGATAACGGTTACCGGGCGGCACTACGGTGTTGGCGATCCAGCCAGCCAGTCGCAGCCCACGCGCCCGTACCGCATCCGCGGTCAGCATGGCGTGATTGATGCAGCCCAGCTTGACGCCAACCACTAAAATGACCGGCAGCTGTTCACTGCTGACCCAGTCGGCGTAGGTGTGCGTGGCGGATAACGGGGTGTACCAGCCGCCCGCCCCTTCGACCAGAATCCAGTCAGCCAGCGGCTCCAGCGCCGCCAGTCCCGATGACATGGTCAGCGAAGTGATCGGCCTGCCCTCTTCGGCACTGACGATGTGCGGCGACGTGGGTTCGAGGAACGCCAGCGGATTGACCTGCTGATAGTCTAACGGCACGCTGCTGTAACGCTGCAGCGCCAGCGCGTCACTGTTGCGCAGCCCCTGCGCTGTCATCTCACAGCCGGAGGCGACAGGCTTGTAGCCGGCGCAGCGATAACCCGCGGCCCGGGCCGCCTGTAACAGCGCGCCACTGGCGACCGTTTTACCGACTTCGGTGTCGGTGCCGGTGATAAACCAGCGCTTCATGATGAACTTACTCCATAGATTAAATGATAACTGAGGCGGAAACCGTGCCGATCGCGCGGCCAGTGCGCTTCCAGCTGTGCCAGCCGTTGCCGGGTCAGCAGCGGACCGTCACGCCCCTGATGCAGATGAGTGGCGCCAATCCCTTTCAGGGAACGCATAGCGCTGAGCGCATCGGGAAAATGCAGGGTAATCAGCGCTGACTCACAGCTCAGCCGGTGGGCTGCGCAGGCTGACGCGATCTGCTGTTCGCTGAGAAACCGGTTGGCGTGAGGATGTTCGTCAAGATACGACCAGGCCTGATGCACTTCCTGCAATGAACCGGCGCTCAGGGTCGAGAACAGCAGCGTGCCGTCGGGACGTAGCACCCGTCTGAACTGGCTCAGCGCCTGCGACAGATCGTCGCTCCACTGCACCGCCAGGTTGCTCCATACCAGATCAAAACCGGCATCCGCCAGCGGCAGAGCATCGATATCCCCGGCCAGGTAGTGCTGCGCCGCATCATTGGCGCGCGCCTGTTGCAGCATCTGCGGTGAAAGATCCAGTGCCGTCACCTGCTTACCACGCGCCCGCCATTGCTTGCTGTACCAGCCGGTGCCGCAACCGGCATCGAGCAGCTGCGGACCACTGTGCGCGGGGGCGCGAGCCAGCAGCGCGTCACCGCTCAGCCGCTGCAGGGCAGCATGTGCATCATAATGCCCGGCCGCCCGGCCAAAGGCCCGCGCCACGGCGCGCTTATCAACCTGCAGCGTCATGCAGCGCCTCCAGCAGAATGTCGATGTCGTCCGGCTGATGCGCCGCCGTCAGGGTAATACGCAGCCGGGCGGTGCCTGGCGGGACGGTTGGCGGCCGGATCGCACTGACCCAGCAGCCAGCGTCCGCCAGCCGGGCTGAGAGCGCCATCGCTTCCGCATTGCCGCCAACAATTAATGGCTGAATCGCGCTGGCGGAATCCATCAGTTGCCAGGGCAGCGTAGCCGCGCCGCGCCGGAAGCGCTGAATATTTTGCTGCAACCGCTGACGCAACTCATCGCCCTGCCGGACCTGGCCGAGGGACGCCTGCAGCGCCGACGCCTGGGCGGCGGGCATGGCGGTCGAGTAGATCAGATGACGGCTGAACTGCAGGAAATAGTCGGCGGTTTGTGCGTCGCACAGCAGCGCGGCTCCGCTGACGCCAAAGGCTTTGCCAAAGGTGACCACCAACAACTCAGGCTTGATTCCCTGCTGCCAGCAGCTGCCGCGCCCCTGCTCGCCCACCACACCGATACCGTGCGCATCGTCTACCAGCAGCCAGGCCCCGGTCTGCCGGGTCTGGATCGCTATCGCCGCCAGCGGCGCACTGTCGCCATCCATGCTGAAAATGCCTTCGGTTACCACCAGCGTTTCACCGCTGCAGGGCGAGGACAGCCGCGCCGCCAGACTCGCCGGACTGTTGTGCGTGAAACGGCGCAGCTGCGCCGGACTGTGGCTGGCGGCATCCAGCAGCGAAGCGTGGGTTAACTTATCCGCCAGGATGCGATCGTCAGCCTCTGCCAGCAGATGGATCACCGCCTGGTTCGCCGCAAAACCAGAGATAAACAGCAGCGCCCGGTCATAGCCGAGCCAGTCAGCCAGCTGCGCTTCCAGCTCCGCATGCTGCCGGTGATAACCGGTGACGTGACCGGATGCACCGGCCCCGGCTCCCGCCTGCTCTGCGCCGCGCTGCCAGCCGGCAATCACCGCCGGATGCTGCGTTAAACCGAGGTAGTCGTTGCTGGAAAAATGGCGATAGGTCCGTCCGCCACTCTGCAACGTGCGGGTGGTCTGGTGATCGATCACCGGTCGCTGCCGCCAGCCATCGGCCGCCCGCCGCTGCACGAGCGCCTGCTGCAGTCGTTGCTGCCAGCTCATTACAGCGCCGCGTTATAGAACTGTTCAGTGTCAGCGTGCATCAGCTGCTCGCTGAGCTGCTGCTGCTGTTGCTGATCGCCGTGGTCGGTATGGCTGTGCTGCGGATTCAGGCCCAGCTTACGGAACAGCACCCGATCTTTATCCTCTTCCGGGTTCGGCGTAGTCAGCAGTTTGCAGCCGTAGAAAATCGAGTTAGCACCGGCCATAAAGCACATCGCCTGGGTCTGCTCGCTCATCTGCTCACGGCCCGCCGACAGCCGGACGTGCGAGGTCGGCATCATGATGCGCGCCACCGCGATGGTGCGGATAAAATCGAACGGCTCCACGTCATCGTTATCCGCCAGCGGCGTCCCTTTGACCTTCACCAGCATGTTGATCGGCACGCTTTCCGGCGGCGTCGGCAGATTGGCTAACTGCACCAGCAGTCCGGCGCGATCGTTGACCGTTTCCCCCAATCCGACAATGCCGCCAGAGCAGACTTTAATGCCGGCGTCACGCACTTTGCCCAGCGTATCAAGCCGTTCCTGATAGCTGCGGGTGGTGATGATACTGCCGTAAAATTCCGGCGAGGTATCGAGGTTGTGGTTATAAAAATCGAGGCCCGCGCCAGCCAGTCGCTGCGCCTGCTGGTCGCTGAGCGTACCCAGCGTCATACAGGTTTCCATCCCCATCGCCTTGACCCCTTCAACCATTTTTTCCAGGTAAGGCATGTCGCGGTCATGCGGGTTTTTCCAGGCGGCGCCCATGCAGAAACGACTCGATCCGGCCGCTTTGGCCTGCCGGGCCGAGGCCAGTACCTCTTCGACCTCCATCAGACGTTCCGATTCCAGACCGGTTTTGTAGCGCGCACTCTGCGGGCAGTATTTGCAGTCTTCCGGGCAGGCACCGGTTTTGATCGACAACAGGGTGCTGACCTGCACCTGGCGCGGATCGAAGTGCTGACGGTGCACCCGCTGCGCTTCAAACATCAGTTCAAGAAAAGGTTGATCAAACAGGGCCTGTGCCTGTGCGACTGTCCAGCGTTGTGCCATTGCGTGCTCCAAAAAAAGGGTGTCATCCCGACGATTAACGTGGTTATACTTGTAAACTATATTTTTTTATTTTGGTTTACAACTCCGGTTTACGATGCCCATGTTCACGCCTGAAGACGCCCGCTTTGATCGCCAGCACATCTGGCATCCCTACACCTCAATGCAGGACCCCCTGCCCTGTTACCCGGTGGTTGCCGCACACGGTTTCCAGCTGCAACTGGCCGATGGCCGTGAGCTGGTCGACGGCATGTCCTCGTGGTGGGCGGCGATCCACGGCTATAACCATCCGCGACTGAACCGGGCGTTGACCCAGCAGATGACGCAGATGTCCCACGTGATGTTTGGCGGCATAACCCATCCCGCTGCCGTGGCGCTCTGCCGTCAGCTACTGACCATGACGCCCGCGGCGCTGGAGTGCGTATTCCTCGCCGATTCCGGCTCGGTCGCAGTGGAAGTGTCGATGAAGATGGCGCTGCAATACTGGCTGGGGCGCGGAGAGGTCCGTCAGCAATTCCTGACGCTGAAACGCGGCTATCACGGCGATACGTTTGCGGCGATGTCGGTGTGCGATCCGGATAATTCGATGCACAGCCTGTGGCGCGGTTACCTGCCTGAACATCACTTTGCCGAGGCTCCGGCCTGTGGTTTTGACGACCGATGGGATGAGCGCGACTTCGACGATTTTGCCCGCCTGCTGGAGCAACATCATCAGCAGCTGGCCGCGGTGATTCTGGAGCCAATAGTTCAGGGCGCAGGCGGGATGCGTTTCTACCATCCGCGCTATCTGCAGCGGGTGCGTGAAGCGTGCGATCGCTACGGCCTGTTACTGATTGCCGATGAGATCGCCAGCGGCTTTGGCCGCACCGGCAAACTGTTTGCCTGTGAACATGCCGCTATCACGCCCGATATTATGTGCGTTGGCAAAGCGCTGACCGGCGGGACCCTGACGCTGGCGGCCACCCTGACCACCCGTGAGGTGGCGGACACCATCAGCCGCAGTCCGGCCGGCTGTTTTATGCACGGCCCGACCTTTATGGGCAATCCGCTGGCCTGCGCGGTGGCGGTCGAAAGCCTGACGATGCTGGCTGAAGGCGAGTGGCAAGGTCAGGTGGCCGCTATCGAACAGCAGTTGCGGGCGGAGCTGTTGCCGCTGCGCAGTGCGCCGCAGGTAGCGGATGTGCGGGTGCTGGGCGCGATTGGCGTGGTCGAGACCCATCAGGCGGTCAACATGGCGGCGCTGCAGCAGTTCTTCGTCGAGCAGGGCGTGTGGATCCGCCCGTTTGGCCGGCTGATCTATCTGATGCCGCCGTACATCATCACGCCGCAGGCGCTGAGCAAACTGGTGCAGGCGATTGGGGCAGCGCTTGAGCATTCTTCACATTTTGCCGACTGAAGCGGGCTAAGCGCTGGAACTGCCTGCGCGTTTGGTTATGATGACAGGCTATTCATCGACACGTGAGGAGAGGCAATGCGCGTTTATAGTCAGGATTTTAACGACGGCGATAAGATGCCTGAGAAGCATGTTTTCAACGGCATGGGCTATCAGGGCGAGAACATCTCTCCCCATCTGGCCTGGGAAGCGGCCCCGGAAGGCACCAAAAGTTTTGTGGTGACCTGCTACGATCCCGACGCGCCAACCGGCTCCGGCTGGTGGCACTGGCTGGTTGCCAATATTCCGGCCAGCACTACCTCTCTGCCGCAGGGCGCGGGTTCCGGCAAAGCCGAACTGCCATCAGGAGCGCTACAGACCCGCACTGATTTTGGTCAGGCTGGCTATGGCGGCGCGGCACCGCCGCAGGGCGAAACCCATCGCTACATTTTCACCGTGCATGCGCTGGATGTGGAAAAGATTGAGGTGGATGAGGGCGCGAGTGGCGCAATGGTTGGCTTTAACGTCCATTTTCACGCGCTGGCGAGCGCGTCACTGACCGTGAACTATCAGTAATCCCGCCACGCCTCCCCGTCCGGGGAGGCGTGCGAAACTGCGTTATGCCTGCAGCTGATGCACAACAACCCACATCGGTCCCTGTCCAACCGCATAACGTCCCAGCGGTTGTAACAGCCCTTGCGGTTCCGTAATGCGATAGACCTCGATGTGATGAGACTTCTGCCCCGCCGCCACCAGATACTGCCCGCTGTGATCGATATTAAAGCCGCGCGGCTGGGTCTCGGTCGGCTGGAAACCTTGCAGAGTCAGCTGGTCACCCTGTTCGCTGACGCTGAACACCGCCAGCGTGCTGCTGGTGCGGTCACAGGCGTAGAGGAAACGGCCATCCGGCGTCAGATGAATATCTGCTGCCCAGCGGGTACCGCTGAAATCAGGTGGCATCATATCCAGCGTCTGCACGCTTGCCACGTTGCCCTCATTTAACGCCCAGACGTCGACCGTGCTGTCGAGTTCATTCACACAGTAGGCGTAACGTCCGTTCGGATGGAACTGCATGTGGCGCGGACCGGCGCCTTCGACGGTGGTGACCTGCGCCTGCGGACGCGGCGTCAGCTGGCCATCATCGCCTAGCGCAAACAGGCAAATGCGGTCCTGCTTCAGGGCCGGCACGTAGAGCGTCTGATTGTGGTTATCAATATTGGCTGAGTGGCACCCTTCCAGCCCGTGGATCACCTGCAGCGGTGCCTGTGGCACGCCATCCTCACCAATCGGGCTGACGCTGACGCAGGCGTCATTGTAGGAGCCGCAGAACAGGAATTTACCGCTGCGATCGGTGGAGATATGGGTCGGGCTGCCGGGCAGCGGCGCCTGTCCGGCTTCGGTCAGGGTGCCATCAGCCGCGATGCGAAACGCCAGCACGCGAAAATTGGGGCGCACGCCGACATAGAGAAAATCGCGGTTCGGACTCACCACCATTGGCTGAACCTGGCCAGCGACATCGGTCACCTGAAGCAACGTCAGCGCACCCTCTTCATTCATCTGCCAGACATGGATCTGCTGGCTCTCGGGACTGGCGGTGTAGACAACTTGTTTCATGCATTCTCCTTTTTGGCTGCCTGATGATGATCTGTGAGTCACTGTAGCGCGTTTTAGCCATGCTGGAATCATTTGTGCCCGGTTTTTTGTCTCACAAGGGCAGTCAGGTGTAGACTTGAGGCTTCGCTAACCTACCCCAACGGAAGGATTAATGAGCTACCGTGTCATTGCCCTCGATCTCGACGGCACGCTGTTAACACCCGCAAAAACCATTCTGCCGCAGTCGGTCGAGGCGCTGAAGAAGGCGCGTCAGGCGGGCATTCACGTCGCTATCGTGACCGGACGCCATCACTGCGCCATCCATCCTTTTTATCAGGCGTTAGAACTCGATACGCCAGCTATCTGCTGTAACGGTACCTATTTGTATGATTATCAGAACAAAAAGGTGCTGGCGGCCGATCCGCTTGATAGCCAACTGGCGCTGAAGGTGATTGAGATGCTGGATCAGCAGGGGATTCATGGGCTGCTGTATGTCGATGATGCCATGCTGTATCAGACCCCGACCGGCCATGTTACCCGCACCCTCAACTGGGCCGAATCGCTGCCACCGCACCAGCGTCCGCTGTTCAGACAGGTGCCTGATTTAGCCGACGCAGCGCGCGAAGCGGGCGCCATCTGGAAATTCGCCCTGTCGCATCCCAACATTCCTGAGTTGCAGCAGTTTGCCAGCCGGGTCGAGGCGGAACTGGGCCTGGCCTGCGAATGGTCGTGGCACGATCAGGTCGATATCGCTAAAGGCGGCAACAGCAAAGGCAAGCGGCTGGCGCAGTGGGTCGACTCGCTGGGACTGAGCATGTCAGATGTGATCGCATTCGGGGATAACTACAACGACCTCAGCATGCTGGAAACCGCCGGTCTGGGTGTGGCGATGGGCAATGCCGATGAGGCGATTAAAGCGCGCGCCAAAAAAGTGATCGGCACCAACCTCGAAACCGGCATTGCTGAGACGCTCTATCAGTACGTGCTGTAATCAGGGCGTGACCGAGACGCTTTTAATCTGGGCATAGAGCCACTGATCCGGCCGAATGCCCAGTTCATCACGCGCCCACGGCGTAATGCGCGCCCGGCATTGACCCGATGAAGAGGGTCTGTTTCATTTAATGCGTTGAGAAGCAAAAAGCAAATTTTAACGCAGGGATAAAACAATAGATAACGCAACATGACTCTGAGGAGGGTCTGTATACATCAAAGCCTTTTTTAATCTTTTATAAAATGAGCGCTGCACTTTATTATTCATTCTTAACTTTTCAAAACCTGGCATTGATATAAACCAATATGACATAAACAATCATTAAAGCTGACTCCAGCATTGATGACGAAAAAGATATCAAAAAAACAGTGCTGCCATAAGAGTGATATAAAGCTATTTGATATCAGGCCGCTCACCATTTTCAATCAAACAACGCTAAAGCTTATCTTTCACCTGCCGATAACCCTTATTTATCTGTAGGTATGAGATATGTTTAAAAAAATATTTAACAAGGCTCTGCTTTTATTATCATTGATGCTCACGGGTTGTACATCGTTACAGGTTGGTCATTTAACCCGCTATGCCAGTGATGTGCATTATTATTCTTTCCTGGATGGCTCAATCGTTGCTCCCTACGCACCTAAAGTTTACCCCATGAAAGTTCCGGACGACCTCTCCTTTGTACAATTTGTCGTTGATCTGGGCTACGACTATGTTGCGCTTCCCTTTATCTATACAGATAGTCGAATCACGGAAAACACCGCCCCCTTTTATGAATTTCTGGAGTGGTCTAAACAACCCTTTATTCAGCGTCAGGAAACAAAGCAAAAGGTCATTGGTGGACGTTACAACGATATTCTGGAATACGGTGAAGAGAATGATCTGAAAACACAAGAGCCAGTATTTTTAGTCGTGCGTCATTTTGGATATTTCTTCCGTGATGCCGTATTTGCACTGACCGTACCTGAAGTCGAAAATCTTTTATCAGAAGTATATAGTGTTAAATACTGCAAAGAACATGGATTGAAGTTATAGCCGATTCTGGAACATATAGCGCTATTGACCACGCTGCTCTGCCACCCGAATCAAACGCTTCTTTGATTGATGCATAGTGATGTCATCCAGGCCAGCTAAACAGAAGCACGGTGAAAGCCATTTTATAGGGCGTTGCCCTGAACCACAGAAAGTGTTGCAGAATCCCTCTGGTAACGGTTCAGGGCCACCAACAGGCTTCACATTTTAATTTTGCTTAAACTTCTGGGAGATATCGCCCTTCCTGACAGGGAATTGAATATCAATACTCATCAGATTATTGATGTCGGCTTTCCACTTCTTCTCTTCACGACAACCAGTGACGAAAGCAAGAACCCACGCTCTCTGTTCAGAGGTGTCAGAAGCCTACTCAATAAAACATTCGAAACAAGGCAGAAAAAAAGAGACCCATTAAATAATTTCATTAAAAAATAACGCATAATCAGGACCTTTAGTCATCAGGGCGTGACCGAGACGCTTTTAATCTGGGCATAGAGCCACTGATCCGGCCGAATGCCCAGCTCATCACGCGCCCACGGCGTAATGCGCGCCCACAGTTCACTGATGCCGATGCGTAGCTTCACTTCCACCTGATCCCCGACCTCCACCAGCTCCACCACCTGCGCAGGCAGGATATTGCGGATAGAGGTGTTGTGCGGCGGTTGCAGCGCCAGCGAGACATCGGCCGAAGCAATACGGATCCGCAGTGGCGTTTTAAGCGGCTGATTAACCCGGCTGACCCAGATGTGCTGGTCACCCAGCGACAGCGCGGTCATTGGATAGTCGGGATGCTGCTCCAGCACCTGTACCCGCAGCACGCTGCTCAGCTCACTGACCGGCAGCCACGGCCGCATCGCGCTGCTGCTCCAGACCCGCTCCAGCGGACCAAACGCTTTGACTTTACCGCTATCCAGCACCAGCACGTTATCCGCCAGATGCAGGATCTCCTCAAGGCTGTGCGAAACATAGAGCATCGGGATATCCACCTGCTTCGCCAGCTTTTGCAGGTAAGGCATCAGCTCGCGTTTGCGCGGTAAATCCAGCGAGGCCAGCGGCTCATCCAGCAACAGCATATCCGGCGCGGTCAGTAATGCCCGGCCAATGGCCACCCGCTGCTTTTCCCCGCCCGACAGCGACAGCGGAAAACGCGACAACAATCCTTCAAGACCCAGCAGGGAGACCAGGGTATCGAACTGGGTTTTCATCTCAGGCGCCATGCCATATTGCAGGTTGCCGCGCACCCGATAGTGCGGGAACAGCCGGGCATCCTGAAAGACATAGCCAATCCGACGCTTTTCCGGCGGCAGGGAAATCTGCTGCTCTGCGTCAAACAGCAGACGATCGTGCAACTGAATCCGGCCACGCTGTGGCTGCGTCAGTCCACTGATGGCGTTGATCAGCGAGGTTTTACCGGCACCGGAGACGCCGAAAATAGCGGTGATCCCTTTGGCCGGTATCTGCAGGTCGATCGCCAGCTGATGATCGCCCTGTTGCTGGACAAAATTGAGTGACAGCATCAGGCCCCCATTCGCTTACGACCGAGACGGGCCAGCCATTCTGACGCCAGCAGCGACGCCAGCGCCAGCACAATGGCAATCACACACAGCCGGGCGGCTGCGCCTTCCGCACCGGGCGTTTCAATCAGGCTGTACATTGCCAGCGGAATGGTGCGCGTCTCGCCGGGAATATTAGAAACAAAGGTAATGGTGGCACCGAACTCCCCCAGCGAGCGGGCGAAGGCCAGCACGGTACCGACGATCACGCCCGGCAGAGTCAGCGGCAGCGTAATGGTGAAGAATACCCGCCAGCGACCCGCCCCCAGAGTGCGGGCGGCCTGTTCCAGCCGGATATCAACCGCCTCCAGCGCCAGCCGGATGGCGCGCACCATCAGCGGAAACGCGATCACCGCCGACGCCAGCGCCGCGCCGCGCCAGCTAAAAGCGAAGCTGAAGCCGAACCAGTCGTAGAGCTTTTCACCGATGATGCCGCGCCGTCCCAGGCCGATCAGCAGCAGATAGCCGACCACCACCGGCGGCAGCACCAGCGGCAGATGAATCAGGCTGTCGAGCAGCGCTTTGCCAGGAAAGCGGCAGCGCACCAGAATCCAGGCCATCAGGATGCCGAAAGGCAGACTGCCAGCTACGGCAATGCCAGAGACTTTCAGGCTAAGCAGAACCGCCTGCCATTCGGGATCGCTGAGTATCATTTGGTTGATGTGAATCCGTAATGTTTAAACACGACCGCCGCTTGCGGCCCTTTCAGGTAATCATAAAAAGCGTTAACGGCGGCATTATCGCGATCTTTAACGATCGCCATCGGATATTCCACCGGTTTGTGGCTGGAGGCCGGGAACCGTCCCACCACCTGCACCCGCTCACTGGCGACCGCATCTGAACCGTAAACAATGCCATACGGCGTTTCGTTGCGCTCCACCAGCGCCAGCGCGGCCCGCACATTATTTGCCGGAGCCAGCGACGGTTCAACCGTCTGCCAGGCGCCCAGCTTCTGTAGCGCCTCTTTGGCGTAAATGCCGGCCGGGACATGATCCGGATCGCCAACCGCCAGACGTTCACCGTGCAGCAGCGTTTTCCAGTCAGTCTGCGGGTTCAGTTCGACCCGCTTTGCCGATGCGCTGCGCGGCGCGACCAGCACCAAATCGTTACCCAGCAGGGTATAACGGCTGCGGTCGATGACGCTTTTTTTCGCCACCGCCTCATCCATCCACTGCTGATCGGCGGAGATAAACAGGTCGGCCGGTGCGCCCTGCTCAATCTGCCGTGCCAGCGTCGAGGAAGAAGCGAACGAAGCGACTACCGTCACCCCTTTTTCATGCTGATAACGGCTGCCGATTTCCTGCAGAGCGTTGGTCAGTGACGCCGCCGCAAAGACCGTAATTTTATCCGCTGCCACCGCCTGGCCTGCCAGGGAAGCTGTGACCAGCGCAGCTATTCCCCAGCGATAGTGTGTTAAAGACATGATGTTCTCCGGTTATTCGTTGTGTAGCGAATGATACAACGCCCTTTCCGGCAGTGTCAGAAAATTATCGGCAGTTTTAGCAGAAGGATGAGCAGAAGTTTGCGCAGCGGCAGAAAGCACCACGCCCGCCTGATTAGCGAGCGTGGTCGGGGGGATTAGTTATGCGAACGGGCTGACGATTTTTCGCGATGGCCAAATTTTGAGATGACGTTAAAGACTTCACCCAGGCCATAGATCAGACCCAGCATGATTGCCATCACGATAGGGACCATAATGATAGCCACGGCGAGGCTTTTAAGTAATTCCAGCATGGAGCGTCTCACTCTGTGAACAAAAAAGTGATTGTAACGGGTCAGCAAAAATTTGCGCAGCCCTTTTCGTGCTTTTACTTTGGCCCCGAAACGCCGCTATCATCGCGCAGATACGCCTTAACCCTTTGCCGGAGTCGCCATGCAAGCCGAACTTTCCCTCCATATTCGTTTACAGCAAAAACTGTTTGCCGATCCACGTCGTATCGAACTGCTGAAACGGGTACAGCAAACCGGCTCTATCAGTCAGGGCGCAAAGCTGGCGGGCATCAGTTACAAAAGCGCCTGGGATGCGATCAATGAGATGAACCAGCTGGCTGATGAGACGCTGGTGGCGCGCGCGACCGGCGGCAAAGGCGGCGGCGGTGCCACCCTGACGCGATACGGCGAGCGACTGATTCAGCTGTTTCACCTGATGGAGCAGATCCAGCAAAAAGCGTTTGATGCGCTGCAGCAGGACGCTCTGCCGCTCGACAGCCTGCTGGCCGCCATCGCCCGCTTTTCTTTACAGACCAGCGCCCGCAACCAGCTGTTTGGTACGGTGATCAGTAACGATTCGCAGCCGGTACTGCAACACCTGCAGGTGCTACTGGCTGACGGGGTGACCCAGCTTAAGGTCGCGCTGACGCAGCGCAGCGCCGATCGGCTGCAGCTGGCCGCCGGCAAAGAGGTGCTGGTGTTAATCAAAGCGCCATGGATTCAGGTGCGCCGTGACGCCGCAGACCACGATAATCAGCTGGCCGCCACCGTCAGCGCGATAGAACCCGGCGAGACGTTCAGCGAACTGTTAATGCAGTTGCCCAGCGGTGAAACCCTGTGCGCCACCCTGAGCAACGACGCGATACACCAGCAGGCGCTGCAGCCGGGCGACGTGGTGATCGCCAGTTTTAATGCTGACCAGGCGATCGTCGCGACCTTATTGTGATTTACCCCGCCTGATTTGACTTCATCGCGTCCAGTGGTTACAACTCAGTAACACGATGCAAAAAATGGAACAGATCATGGCTTCATTGCAGATTTCGCAAGGCACGTTTCGTCTTAGCGATACCCGGGTCCTGACCCTGAATCAGGTTGAGCTTCAGCGTGGCGAAAGCTGGGCTTTTGTCGGTGCCAACGGTAGCGGCAAGTCGTCGCTGGCCCGCGCCCTCTCCGGCGAACTTGCGCCGCTTGCCGGCTCGGTCAGCAGTGATTTTCAGCGTCCGACGCGGCTGTCGCTTGAGCAGTTGCAAAAGCTGGTGGCCGATGAGTGGCAGCGCAACAACACTGACCTGCTCAGCGAAGGTGAAGAGGATACCGGCCTGACCGTGGCAGAGGTGATTCAGGCGGAGGTGCAGCAGCCCGCACGCTGTGAGCAACTGGCCAGCCAGTTCGGCATCGATCACCTGCTGTCGCGCCGCTTTAAATACCTCTCTACCGGCGAAAGCCGCAAGACTCTGCTCTGTCAGGCGCTGATGCAGCAGCCGGATCTGTTGATTCTGGATGAGCCGTTTGACGGGCTGGATGTGGCGTCACGCGCCAGCCTGACCGAAACCTTACGCAGCCTGCAGCAGCCCGAATTTACCCTGGTGCTGGTGCTCAACCGGTTTGATGATATCCCTGACTATATTCAGCAAATCGGGGTGCTGGCAGAGTGTACCCTGACCCATATTGGCCCACGGCAGGCGATTTTAGCCGAAGCGCTGGTGGCGCAGCTGGCGCACAGTGAACAACTGCTGGGCATGGCGCTGCCGGAAGCCGATGCGCCGGACCAGCTGCCGTCGCTGGCCGATGATGCGCCGCGCGTGATACTGCGCAACGGCGTCGTCTCTTATCACGATCGGCCGGTGATCGACGGTCTTAGCTGGCAGGTGAATGCCGGCGAGCACTGGCAGATTATCGGTCCGAACGGGGCGGGCAAATCAACCCTGCTCAGCCTGGTGACCGGTGACCATCCGCAAGGCTACAGCAACGATCTGACGCTGTTTGGCCGCCGGCGCGGCAGCGGTGAAACCATCTGGGAGATCAAGCAGCATATCGGCTATGTCAGCAGCAGCCTGCATCTCGACTATCGCGTCAGCGTCAATGTGCTTACGGTGATCCTGTCAGGCTTCTTCGATTCGATTGGTCTCTATCAGCCAGCGTCTGACCGACAGAAGTCGCTGGCCCGGCAGTGGCTGGCGCTGCTCGGCATGACCCCTGCGCAGGCCGATGCCCCCTTCCATAGCCTCTCCTGGGGACAGCAGCGGCTGGTGTTAATTGCCCGCGCGCTGGTGAAACACCCGACGCTGCTGATTCTTGATGAGCCGCTGCAGGGACTTGATCCGATCAACCGCCAGCTGGTGCGGCGCTTTGTCGATGTGCTGATCGGCGAAGGCCGTACTCAGCTGCTGTTTGTTTCGCACCACGCCGAGGATGCGCCGCAGTGCATCACGCACCGTCTGAGCTTTGTTGCCAGCGACGGCCGTTACCACTACCAGCAGCAACAGCTCGGGTAATCCCGCCAGACGCCGGTCAGCCGGCGTCTGCTTTGCCTTCAGGTGTAACCGCTACCATTCCCTTCGCCCTTTTCTGCCAGCCCTACCGACACAATGCCACTAAATGAGAATATTCAGCTTGTGTAAACGATACCATTTATCCAGACTTGATCACGCTTTCGGGCGCGCTGATGTGCTACTTTTTACCGATGCCTTTCTGGCTTTTGACGCTTACCAGGATTCAACATGGAAAAATTTAACCCGGTCGATCACCCGCATCGCCGTTACAATCCACTGATTGATCAATGGATTTTAGTTTCACCTCATCGTGCCAAACGCCCATGGCAAGGCGCGCAGGAGACGCCGGCGGTTAATACCTTACCGGCGCACGATCCTGACTGCTTCCTGTGTGCCGGCAATACCCGCATTACCGGCGACAAAAACCCTGACTATACCGGCACTTATGTCTTTACCAATGACTTTGCTGCGCTGATGACCGACACGCCAGACGCGCCAGAGAGCGACGATCTGCTGATGCGCTGTGAAAGCGCACGCGGCACCAGTCGGGTGATCTGCTTTTCACCGGATCACAGTAAAACCCTGCCGGAGATGTCGCTGAGCGTGCTGGAAGAAGTGGTTCGCACCTGGCAGCAGCAGACGGCCGATCTGGGTCAGCACTACCCGTGGGTGCAGGTGTTTGAAAACAAAGGCGCGGCGATGGGCTGTTCTAACCCACATCCGCACGGTCAGATTTGGGCCAACAGCTTCCTGCCCAATGAAGCACAGCGCGAAGACGACCATCAGCGTGCTTACTTTGACCGACACGGTTCGCCGATGCTGGTCGATTATCTCGCGCGTGAACAGCAGGATGGCAGTCGCACCGTGGTCGAGACCGATCACTGGCTGGCCGTGGTGCCGTGGTGGGCGGCGTGGCCGTTCGAAACCCTGCTGCTGCCCAAAGCGCATATTAAACGCCTGACCGATCTTAATCAGGCGCAGCGCAGCGATCTGGCGAAAGCGATCAAGCTGCTGACCAGCCGCTACGACAATCTGTTCCAGTGCTCTTTCCCCTACTCGATGGGCTGGCACGGCGCGCCGTTCAACGGCGAAGCCAACGATCACTGGCAGTTGCATGCACACTTCTATCCGCCGCTGCTGCGTTCAGCAACGGTGCGTAAATTCATGGTTGGCTATGAAATGCTGGCCGAAACCCAACGCGATTTAACGGCGGAACAGGCGGCGGAACGTCTGCGTTCTGTCAGCGACGTTCACTTCCGTGAGGCACAATAATGAGCTTAAAAACCATCACGCAGCAGGTCTTCTCTGAGACCTTCAGCTATGCGCCTACCCACACCATTCAGGCTCCGGGTCGCGTTAATCTGATTGGCGAACATACCGACTACAACGATGGCTTTGTGCTGCCGTGCGCCATCGACTATCAGACCGTAATCGCCTGCGCCCGTCGTGACGATCGTCAGATTCGGGTCGTCGCGGTCGATTACGACAATGCCGAAGACAGCTTCTCGCTGGATGAAGAGATCGTCAGCCTTGAGCAGCCGATGTGGGCCAACTATGTGCGCGGCGTGGTGAAACACCTGCAACAGCGCCACGCCGATTTCGGCGGTATCGATATGGTGATCAGTGGCAATGTGCCGCAGGGCGCAGGCCTGAGTTCCTCTGCCTCGCTGGAAGTGGCGGTCGGCACCGTGGTGCAGCAGCTCTACCATCTGCCGCTGGACGGCGCGGCAATTGCGGTCAACGGTCAGGAAGCTGAGAACCAGTTCGTCGGCTGTAACTGCGGCATCATGGACCAGCTGATTTCGGCGCTCGGTCAGAAAGATCACGCCATGCTGCTCGATTGCCGCACGCTGGGTACCCGTCCGGTCTCGATGCCGGAAGACATTGCGGTAGTGATCATCAACTCTAACTTCCGCCGTACCCTGGTCGGCAGCGAGTACAACACCCGCCGCCAGCAGTGTGAAACCGGCGCGCGCTTCTTCAACAAGCCTGCGCTGCGTGACGTTGAACTGGCTGAATTTGAGGCGGCGCAGTCGCAACTCGATCCGCAGGTAGCGAAGCGCGTTCGTCACGTGCTGACGGAAAATGCCCGCACGCTGGAAGCAGCAGAAGCGCTGACCCGCGGTGACCTGACGCGTATGGGCCAGCTGATGGCGGAATCTCACGCCTCAATGCGTGATGATTTTGAGATCACCGTTCCACCGATCGATACGCTGGTGGAGATTGTTAAAGCCCAAATCGGCGAGCGCGGCGGCGTGCGCATGACCGGCGGCGGCTTTGGCGGCTGTATCGTGGCGCTGATGCCGCTCGATCTGGTCGATCAGGTGAAAGCTGCGGTGGCGGAGCAGTATGAAGCGCAGACCGGCATCAAAGAGACCTTCTACGTCTGTAAAGCCTCAGCGGGAGCCGGCCCATGTTAAACGACGTCAATTCTCACGCGCCGGACGGCCAGCCGTGGCGCATCACCGTGTTGCGTAATGCGAACGGCATGCTGGTGACATTTATGGACTGGGGCGCAACCTGGCTGTCGGCCCGTGTTCCGATGCAGGATGGCACGGTGCGTGAGGCGCTGCTCGGCTGCGCCACGCCGTCAGATTACCTGCATCAGGATGCCTATCTGGGTGCCACGGTCGGACGCTACGCCAACCGTATCGCCGGTGCGAAGCTGAATAAACTTAACCGGCAGCTGGCGGCTAATCAGGGCCCGCATCAGCTGCACGGTGGCCCGCAAGGTTTTGATAAGCGCCGCTGGCAGATCGTCAGTCAGTCGGAAACCGAGGTGCACTATCGGCTGGATTCGCCCGATGGCGACCAGGGCTATCCGGGCAACCTGATTGCCGATCTACGCTATCAGCTGGATGACGATAACTGCCTGAGCATTCAGTATGAAGCGCGCTGCGATCAGGCCTGTCCGGTCAACCTGACCAACCATGCTTACTTTAACCTTGATGCGCATCATGGCGACGCGCGTCAGCATCGCTTACAACTGCACGCCGACAGTTATCTGCCGGTCGACAGCGAGGGTATTCCGAATGCGCCGCTGAAAGCGGTGGCGGGCACCAGTTTCGATTTTCGTCAGGCCAAACCAGTGGCGCAGGATTTCCTCGCCGACGATGATCAGCGTGCGGTGAAGGGTTATGACCACGCGTTCCTGCTGAACAGCGCCGGGGACGCCAGTCAGCCCGCGGCAGAACTCTGGTCAGAAGATGGCAAACTGCAGCTCAGTGTCACCACCTCGGCACCGGCGTTGCAGTTCTATTCGGCTAACTATCTGGCAGGCACCCGTGCTCGTGAGCAGGAGAGCTATACTGCTTTTCAGGGCATTGCGCTGGAGAGCGAGTTTTTGCCGGACTCGCCTAATCATGCTGAATGGCCGCAGGCCGATTGCTGGCTGCAGCCGGGAGATCGCTGGGAATCGGTGACGCGTTATCGCTTCACGCCGCGCTGAGTCACCGGCTGAAAAACGCGCAGTGCGTTACCGACAGGCTTACGCGCTGCGCGCTTTTCCGTTATGGTATGGCGCAATTGGCTCGTTGAACGGGCTGGCAGCAGCAGGTTTCCATTCTCACAGAAACATCACAGTATTAAGGAGTTAAGCTATGGCTGTAACTAAGCTGGTTCTGGTGCGACACGGCGAAAGCCAGTGGAACAACGAAAACCGCTTTACCGGTTGGTATGATGTTGACCTTTCTGAAAAAGGTCGTGGCGAAGCCAAATCAGCGGGTCAACTGCTGAAGAAAGAAGGCTTTGTTTTTGATTTTGCTTACACCTCAGTACTGAAGCGTGCTATCCACACCCTGTGGAACGTGCTGGATGAGCTGGATCAGGCCTGGCTGCCGGTCGAAAAAACCTGGCGTCTGAACGAGCGTCACTACGGTGCGCTGCAGGGTCTGGATAAAGCAGAAACCGCCGCCAAGTATGGTGATGAGCAGGTTAAGCAGTGGCGTCGCGGCTTTGCCGTTACTCCACCAGAACTGGACCGTTCGGATGAGCGTTTCCCTGGCCACGATCCACGCTATGCGTCACTGACCCCTGAGCAGCTGCCGACCACTGAGAGCCTGGCGCTGACCATCGATCGCGTGATCCCTTACTGGAATGACACCATTCTGCCGCGCATCAAAAGCGGTGAGAAAGTGATTATCGCCGCCCACGGTAACTCACTGCGTGCGCTGGTAAAATATCTGGATAACCTGAGCGAAGATGAGATCCTCGAACTGAACATCCCAACCGGCGTGCCGCTGGTGTATGAGTTCGATGAAAACTTCAAACCGCTGAAACGTTACTACCTGGGTGATGCCGACGAGATCGCAGCGAAAGCCGCGGCCGTCGCTAACCAGGGTAAAGCCAAATAATTTTGCGCTAAAACGTAAAAAGGCCAGACGTGAGTCTGGCCTTTTTTATGCGCGCTGCCTTCAGCCGCGACGCTGTTTTACCGCTGCCGCTAACTGGCGTAACACTTTATTGGTGTCATCCCAGCCGATGCAGGCGTCAGTGACGCTCTGGCCGTAGACCAGCGGCTCACCGCTCTCGAGGCTTTGATTGCCTTCCACCAGATGACTCTCAATCATCACGCCGACAATTGCCCGCTCGCCGTTGATCATCTGCTGCGCCACATCGTCCGCCACCAGCATCTGCTTCTGGAACTGCTTGCTGCTGTTAGCGTGGCTGAAGTCGATCATCACCTGCTGCGGCAGACCGGCTTTCGCCAGACCGGTTTTGACCTCGCTGACGTGCTGCGCACTGTAGTTTGGCTCTTTGCCGCCGCGCAGAATGATGTGGCAATCGGCATTACCGCTGGTTTCGACAATCGCCGAATGGCCATATTTGGTCACCGACAGGAAGCAGTGCGGTGAACCGGCGGCGTTGATGGCGTCGATAGCCACCTTGATGGTGCCGTCAGTGCCATTTTTAAAGCCCACCGGACAGGAGAGGCCTGACGCCAGTTCACGGTGAACCTGTGACTCGGTGGTGCGGGCACCAATCGCCCCCCAGCTCATCAGATCGGCCACGTACTGTGGGGTGATCATATCCAGGAACTCGCCCGCCGCCGGTAAGCCGCTGTCGTTGATATCCAGCAGCAGTTTACGCGCCAGACGCAGTCCGTCGTTCAGCTGGAAGCTGCCGTCCATGTAGGGATCGTTGATCAGCCCTTTCCAGCCCACCGTGGTACGCGGCTTTTCAAAATAGACCCGCATCACGATTTCCAGCTCGCCTTTCAGTTCGTTGCGCAGCGTCAGCAGGCGAGCGGCGTACTCTTTTGCTGCTTCGGTGTCATGAATCGAGCACGGCCCGATCACCACCAGCAGACGATCGTCCTGTCCCTGTAAAATCTGATGAATCGCCTGACGCGCCTGAGAAACGGTTTCTGCCGCGCGATCGGTCGCCGGGAATTTTTCAAGCAGTGCTACCGGCGGTAACAGCTCTTTGATCTCTTTAATGCGTAAATCATCGTTCTGGTAATTCATACTGATTCCATATTATTTCTGGCCCAGCGCGCGCCGGGCACAACCCGACCAATGTAGCCCGAAGCGTCAGGGGTGTAAATTCCCGCTGCGGGTTAAATGTGCGGGTGATATTTGCATTAATCGGGTAAGCGTCTAGACTTTTTAATGGTAAGCACTGAGGAATGGACTGCTTACCCGATTAAATCACCCTGTTTAAGCCAACCGGCGAATTTTATTTCGTCAGGGATTCTTTTATCCAAACTGCACCTCTGGGCTTGAAGCAGCAACTTCATTAATTAACGGGAGCATAATGATGAAAAAGTTTGCCTTACTCTTTTTAACAGCAGCGATGACACTGAGCAGCGGCGCGGCAATGGCGGCGAGCGGCAACAACGGTACGGCTAACCAGGCTGCCGATGCGGGCGCAGCGGCGGGCGGTGCAAAAGAGAACCTGCCGCCAAATAAAGTGGATAACAGCAATATTAATAATACCGGCACCAACACCAATCCGGCCGCCGCGGGCAGTAACACCAGCAGCGGTAATATGTCTGCAAATGAAATTGACCAGAATAGTCAATGTAAAGACGGCAAATGCCCGAACATTAATAAGAAAGTGCAGACTAAAGAAGGTGGCGGTGACGTTAATACCAAAACCGACGGCACGTCGCAGTAATTCTGTCCGATCAGGAGAGCGCCTGCTCTCCTGTCTTTTTCTCCCCTCCTCTCTTCTCTTCCGCTATGCTGAGCCGGTGAAATTAACAGGGAAACGTTCATGGCCGCATTGCTTCTGATTGATGATCATCCACTGGTCGAGGTCGCCCTTGAGGCTGCACTGACCCAATCGCCGATTCCGATTACGCTCTACCCGGCCAGCAGCGAAAAAGCGGCGCGCCCCTTTCTGTCCTTGCCGCTGGATATTATCGTGCTGGATATTGGCCTGCCGGATGGTGACGGGCTGGAAATTCTGCGTCGCCTGAAAATTCATCTGCCGGATTGTCCGGTGCTGATCTACTCGGCCCAGCAAACCCAGCACACCATGCGACGTGCGCAGGCGCTGGGTGCAGCAGGTTACGTAGTGAAAAGTCAGCGGATGGAGCAGTTACTCAGCGCCATTCTGGCGGTGCTGGGCGGCCATACCGCCTTTCCCGTCATTGAAGATGGCCCGGAGCTGCCGCTGACGCAAAAAGAGCGTCAGGTGCTGGCCTTGCTGGCCAGCGGCTTATCGAACCTGCAAATCGCCGAACAACTGCACATCAGCAACAAAACCGTCAGCACCCATAAAAAGAATATTCTGGAAAAAACCGGCGCCCGTTCGGTGGTGGAACTGGCCGACCTGTGGAAGGCGCAGCAGTGAAATACGCGTTGCTGATTTTGCTGCTGCTGTGGGGCGGAGCCCGGGCAGACGTTCGTCCGGTCAGCAGCGTTAACCTGCCAATGATGCTGCCGGTGAATCGCGCCGAAACCATGCAGGGGCGGATGCTGCGCGTCGGCCTGCTGGAAGAGAATAACGCGCCGTGGGCGATGCGCATCGGCAACGATCTGTACGGTATCAATGCCGATTATCTCTCGGCGCTGCGCCAGCTGTCCGGTGCCCAGTTCAGCCTGACGCTGTATGCCGATCAGGCGCATCTGTTACAGGCGCTGAACGACGGCCAGATCGATTTTGCCCTCGGTATGCTGGCCGCCCCTTTGCCGGACGGCATCCTCAGCAGTGATAACTGGTTCAGCAGCCCGCTGCGCATCTACCGTAATCAGCAAAATCAGCGTGCGGTGATGTTTAACAGCCAGAATGCCCAACTGGCGATCAGTGACACAACGCTGGCACAGCTGCCGCCGGCGCTGGCGGCGCGTCATCACTGGCGGCGATACAGCAGCGATTTGCAGGCCCTTTACACCCTGCTTAATCAGCAGAACGATTATGTGGTGGCGGACGAGACCAGCGCCGGCTTTCTGTTGAGCCAGCTGCAGCAGGGTCAGATTTATCAGATCGCCTCGCGGATAGAAGCCGGACAGGTCAATCTGCGTGCGGTCAGCCGCGATCCGCAACTGATTGGCTGGATTAATCAGAGCCTGCGTCAGCTGCCTGCCGAACTGATGAATACTCTTCAGGCGCGCTGGAGCAGCATTCTGCCGCGCTATCAGGATACCCAGACCCTGATGCTCAGCCCGGATGAGCGGGCGTGGATTGCTGCCCATCCGCGCGTGCGTTACACCGCCGAGCCGGATAACTATCCGTGGAGCTATCGCGACAGCACCGGTACGGCGCGCGGCTATGGGGTGGAACTGCTGAAAGTGATTGCCCAGAGTACCGGGCTGCAATTTGAGCCGGTGTGGGTCAGCAATCCCCGCCAGGCCGCCACGCTGCTCGGTCAGCAGCAGGCGATGCTGCAGCTGATGCAACCGCTTAACGGTGATGCCATGCAGAGCACCTCGCTGCCGGTATGGCGCGCGCTGTGGGGCATCTACAGCATCCAGCCCGACACCCTGACGCACTGGCGCGATCTGCGCGGTAAACGCGTCGGAGTGTTGCAGGACGATCTGGCGCAGCGGCTGCTGCCTGACGATCTGCAGCCGCAACGCTTTACCGATCGCAACAGCCTGTACGATGCGCTGGCTAAAGGACAAATCGATGCGCTGGTCGATAATGTGCTGTCGGCCCGCTGGCGCATCGCCAGCCGCAACGACGTCCGTATCCATCTTGCCTTTGCCGCCAGCGATATCGCCTGGCCGATCGCGCTGGGCGTCACATCCGACCAGCCGGTGCTGCGCGCGCTGCTGGATCGGGCGCTGCAGCAGATCCCGGCAGAAACCCAGAGCCAGATGCGGGACAGCTGGTCGACGCCACCGCAGCCGGGCAGCGTGATGGTGATGCGCTCCTTACCGATGATGGTGCTGGCGATTGCCGGGGCGGCGATCGCCTTGCTGTTGCTGTTACTGGCCCGCCGTTACTGGCAGCAGCGCCGTGAACGCCAGCAGCGTGAGCAGGCGGAGCGCGCCAATGCGATGAAAAGTCAGTTTCTGGCGACCGTCAGCCATGAGCTGCGCACCCCGATGCAGGCGATCCTCGGGCTGCTGGAACTGGAAAAGCAGCAGCACAATAGCCAGAATCTGACGCTGCTGCACAGCAGCGCGCAGTCGTTGCTGACCCTGCTTAATGACCTGCAGGATCACGCGCGAATTGAGAGCAACAGCTTCACCCTGTCACCGCGTCCGCTGGCTCTGCCGCAGTGGCTCGAACAGCAGCAGCATTTTTACCATCCGTTAATGCGCGCTGACGGACCGCGGCTGGTGGTTGACGCACTGACGCCATTGCCTGAGGCGATCCTGATCGATGCCGATCGGTTGCAGCAGGTAGTGAATAATCTGATGACCAATGCGCTGAAGTTTACCCGCCACGGTGAGATCCGCCTGACCCTGGCGGCCCGGCAGCAGCTGGAGCTGACGGTCAGCGACAGCGGCAGCGGTATTCCAGCCGATGAGCAGCAGAAGCTGTTCGATCCCTGGTATCAGGCGCCGTCCGGTCGATCGGTTTCGGTGCAGGGCAGCGGTCTTGGGCTGTTTATCTGCCGTGAAATGGTGCTGCGCATGGGAGGCGATATCCGGCTCAGCTCTCAGCCCGGCCACGGTACTCAGGTCACCGTCACACTGCCGCTGCAACCCTGCGAACCGGTCAGCCACAGCAGCGAGTCCACCCTGCCCGGCTATCCTCAGCTGCGCGTGGCGATTGTGGATGATCATCCCACCAATCTGCTGGTGATGCAGCAGCAGCTGGCGCGCTTTGCTATCCAGGCTGACATCTTCGAACAGGGACGCGATCTGTTGCGGGCCGATGCGCAACAGCCGTATGACCTGTTATTTATCGATCAGATGATGCCGCGCCCTGACGGTACGCTGCTGCTGCGGCTGTTGCGCCGTCGTGACCGCCAGCGTGGCCGTCAGGCGATGCGGGTGCTCTGTTCAGCCGACGCCCAACTGCTGGCACAGCCGCTGGCGGCGGGCGAGCGGGTGCTGATCAAACCGGTGCAGTTATCCGACCTCAGTGCGCTGCTGGCCGAGTGGCAGGCCGATCCGCTGGCGGCGCTGGATGACAATCTGCTGCGGCTGGCGCAGCACAACGACAAGTTTCTCGGCCGCCTGAGCCAGACGCTGCGCGACACGGTGAGCCAGGATCTGGCGCGGCTCACCACGGCGCGCGAGCAGTCGGACCCGCACGGATTAGCGGAAGCCGCTCACCGGATGAAAGGCAGCTGGTTACTGGTGGGACTGGAGGAAGGCGCGCAGCTCAGCCAGCAGCTGGCGGAACAGGCAAAACAGCATCAGGACACGTCTGAAACATGGCGATTACTGATATTATTGACTAACAGGTTACTGAAAAAACTGGATTCTTATGGCACACATCCACACTCATAGCGGGCAGGATAGTAATCGCACCCGTCTGGCGGCCGCGTTTGGCGTCACCACCCTGTTTATGGTCGCCGAAGTGATTGGCGGCTGGTTGTCTGGCTCGCTGGCGCTGCTGGCCGACGCCGGTCATATGCTGACCGATGCCGCCGCGCTGCTGATGGCGCTGCTGGCAGTGCAGTTTGCTCGCCGCAAACCCAATGCCCGCCATACCTTTGGCCTGCTTCGCCTGACCACGCTGGCCGCGTTTGTCAATGCGCTGGCCCTGCTGGCGATTACCGCGTTGATCGTCTGGGAGGCGCTGCGTCGCTTTGCCGATCCGCAACCGGTGACCGGCGGACTGATGCTGGGTATCGCGATCGCGGGTCTGCTGGCCAATATCCTGTCGTTCTGGTTGCTGCATCACGGCAGCGGAGAGAAGAATCTGAACGTGCGCGCCGCGGCGCTGCATGTGATGGGCGATCTGCTGGGATCGGTGGGTGCTATCGTGGCGGCGGTGATTATTATGCTGACCGGCTGGACGCCGATTGACCCAATCCTGTCACTGCTGGTATCGCTGTTGGTGCTGCGCAGCGCCTGGGCGTTGTTGCGCGAAAGCCTGCAGGAGTTACTGGAAGGTGCGCCGCGTTCGCTGGATGTCACCCGACTGATCCGCGATCTGACGCTCAATATTGCCGAAGTGCGTAACGTGCATCATGTACATCTGTGGCAGGTCGGCGAGAAACCGCTGCTGACGCTGCACGTGCAGGTGATCCCGCCTTACGATCATGACGCGCTGCTGCACCGTATTCATGATTATCTGCAGCAGCACTATCAGATTGCGCACGCCACCGTGCAGATGGAGTACCAGCCGTGTGCCGGTGCCGAGTGCGAACTCGGCATGAACAGTGGCTCAGCGGCCAGTCACGTCCATCATGACCACCGTCACGCGCCGGGTGAGCATCACGCTCACTAAGATGATAGCGCGCGGGAACCCTGTTGCCGCGCGCTGCGAATCCACATCCGCGAACCGTTCAGCGCAATCAGCGTCAGAATCACATATTCCAGCGACATCGCATACACGCCCTGACGCGCAAAAATCATTACGCTAATCACGTTGATGATTACCCACAGCAGCCAGTTCTCGACATATTTGCGCGTCATCAGGATCATCGCCGCAATCGACAGCACCATCATGCAGGAATCCCAGAACGGGAACGCATCCGGTTGCAGCGCTGGCATCGCCACCGCCAGTCCGAGACCGTTCATCAGCGTTACCGCCGCCCGCGTCAGCAGCGCAAACACCGGATCGATATAGCGCGTCATCAGCGCAATCGCGATGATGCAGCCGGCTGCCCAGGCCAGTGCTTTGGGTAACGGCAGCCAGCGAATCTTCAGCGCCGCCTGATGGTCATCCGTCTGCCGACTCCAGGCGTACCAGCCATAGAGATTGGCGACGAAAAAGAACAGCTGCAACAGCAGGCTGGCATAGAGCTGGATTTGAAAGAAGATCACCGCAAACAGCGTGACGTTAATCAGGCCAAACGGATAATTGACGATCTTTTCCAGGCTGGCGAGCCAGATACAGAGTAAACCCGCCAGGGTGCCAATCGCTTCAATCCACGAGAGGTCGTAACCGCCCGCACCGAGCGGAATATGCACCAGAATATTGTGCGTGCTGAAGAAATCCATGGCTGGCACCTGTCAAAGAAACGCCTCAGGCGTTTCCTTTCACGTTGAGTTTAAGATCTGCTGCAAAGGATAGCATGCGATTAAGCGGCAGCAATGCGGCCTCTCGCAGGTCATCGGCAACCTGAACCTGATGATCTGCCCCACCCGACTCCAGCGCCTCTGCAATCGCCCTGAGGCCGTTCATCGCCATCCACGGGCAATGTGCGCAGCTGCGACAGGTTGCTCCTTCTCCGGCGGTCGGCGCTTCCAGCAGCTCTTTTTCCGGAACCGCCTGCTGCATTTTATAAAAGATGCCGCGATCGGTCGCGACGATCATTTGCGGATGCGGCAGCGATTTCGCCGCCTGAATCAGCTGGCTGGTAGACCCCACCGCGTCGGCCAGATCGACAATCGCCTGCGGCGACTCGGGATGCACCAGCACCGCCGCCTCAGGATAGAGCGCTTTCATCCGCTGCAACGCCTGGGTTTTAAACTCGTCATGTACGATGCAGGCACCCTGCCAGCACAGCACATCCGCGCCCGATTTTTGCGTCACGTAGCGGCCAAGATGGCGATCCGGTGCCCAGATGATTTTCTGGCCGAGGCTGTCGAGATGTTCAATCAGTTCAACCGCGATGCTGGAGGTCACCACCCAGTCGGCGCGCGCTTTCACCGCCGCAGAAGTATTGGCGTAGACCACCACGGTACGATCGGGATGGGCATCGCAGAAGGCGTTGAACTCCTCAATCGGGCAGCCCAGATCGAGGGAACATTCGGCCTGCAGCGTCGGCATCAGCACGGTTTTCTCCGGGCTGAGGATTTTGGCGGTTTCTCCCATGAAGCGTACGCCTGCCACCAGCAGGGTTGTCGCCGGATGGTTACTGCCGAAG
This sequence comes from Pantoea sp. UYEF8, assembly GCF_040546285.1. Taxonomy (NCBI): domain Bacteria; kingdom Pseudomonadati; phylum Pseudomonadota; class Gammaproteobacteria; order Enterobacterales; family Erwiniaceae; genus Pantoea; species Pantoea sp. UYEF8. The sequence goes on from NZ_JBEPNM010000001.1 coordinate 497,337, forward strand.
CGCGCCATCTCCAGCGAGTCGGAGACACAGCCGCCGGTCTCTTCCGCCAGCGCCTGAATTTCCGGGTCGGTGTAGTAGTGCGCCACCATCACGGCATTGCGTGCTTTCAGTAACGCTTTGATTTTCTCACGATAGGCCGCCTTTTCATCATCAGTCAGTCGGGCAGGCTTGGGCGGGAAAGGGTAAACGGCGCTCTCGGGATCGAACATCACACTCATGACACAGCTCTCGTTTTATCTAATTAACGAAAATGGCCTGTTAAGGCGACATATGGCGTTGTTCCCGCCATCGTGTTTTATATGCTAAACACGATAGCGGAAATGTGTCGGTGTGTCGTGGAGTTTTTGTCTGCAACCGCACGCTATTGCGCTTCAGCCCGGCTGCTTTTCCTCTGCCAGCGTCAGCGCGGCCTGAGGTGCTTCCAGCGCCAGCAAAAAGGCTTTAATCTCCAGCCCTCCCGCGAAGCCGGTCAGTTTACCGTTGGCACCGATTACCCGATGGCACGGTGCGATAATCGAAAGCGGATTACGGCCATTGGCAGCCCCAACTGCACGAACCGCCAGCGGATGACCGATCTCGCGAGCAATCTGGCTGTAGCTGCGGGTTTCGCCAAACGGAATCGTCACCAGCGCCTGCCAGACTTTTTTCTGAAAATCGGTACCGACAAAGTCGAGCGGCAATTCGAAAAAGCGCCGTTCGCCGGCAAAATATTCCATCAACTGTCTGGCCGTTTCCTGTAACACCGGGTGTTCATCGTGACGGGTTTGCGGCAAAAACCGGGTACGTTTCGGATCGTCGTTTTCCCACAAAATACCGACCAGACCGCGATCGCTGGCGACCAGCTTGAGTTCACCGACAACGGTGACGATAGGTTTGAAGTAATACATGCTGATTCTCCGCTCACATATTCAGCAGCGATTATCGCACTTTTTATCGGCCGCGCTGGCTGTTTTCGGTCATGGCGATAAACTGTTGTGCTGTCCGAAAACAGCCAGTCTGCAGGTTCATTCCGGCGTAGGCTGCGCATTATTTGCCGGAGAAACGCCATGCTCGATCCCGAAATTGCCTACCAGGCGCTGACCTCACGTGATACCCGTTTTGATGGGGTGTTCTTCGTCGGCGTGACCTCAACCGGTATCTATTGCCGCCCGATCTGCCCGGTGAAAGCGCCAATGCAGAAAAACTGTCTGTTCTTCGGCAGCGCCGAAGCCGCTGAAAAAGCCCGATTCCGGCCCTGCCTGCGCTGCCGCCCGGAGCTGGCACCCGGAAATGCGCCGGTTGATCATGCCCATCGCATCGCCGATCGGCTGGTGCAGCGCATTGAGGAAGGTGTGCTGGAGCAGCATGAAGGGCTGGATGAGATTGCGGCAGAGTTCGGTATCAGCGCACGTCAGCTGCGGCGGATTGTGCAGCAGGAGCTGGGCGTCTCGCCGCTCGAGCTGAAGCAGACGCGTCGGATGTTGCTGGCAAAGCAGCTGCTGACCGAGACCCGGCTGCCGATTATTGACGTGGCCTATGCCAGCGGCTTTGGCAGTCTGCGGCGCTTTAATGATGTATTCCAGGCCCGTCACCGCATGACGCCCGGTGCCTTGCGTAAGGAGACGCTGCCGGCGGCGCAGCTGCAGCCTGGCGATACCATGCGGCTGCGGCTCAGTTATCGTCCCCCTTATGACTGGCAGGCGATGCTCAGCTTTTTGCAGCTCCGCCTGATGAAAGAGATTGAGGCGGTTGAAGATGGCTGCTACCGGCGCACCGTGGCGCTGGGCGACTACCGCGGCTGGGTCAGCGTGTCGCATCTGCCGGCAAAACAGGCGTTGCAGGTTGAGTTCACCAGCAGCTTAACGCCGGTGTTGCCGGCCCTGCTGCGTCGGCTGCGCGATCTGTTCGATCTCAATGCGCAGCCACAGCGGATTGCGGCGCATCTGCAGCAGGACCCGCTGCTGGCGCAGAGTCTGGCTGATTATCCCGGCCTGCGGGTACCCGGTGCCTTTGACGGGTTTGAGATGGGCGTGCGGGCGATACTCGGTCAGCAGATTACGGTGAAAGCCGCGACCACGCTGAGCAGCCGTTTTGCCCAGGCGTTTGGTGAAGCCTGCGTGACACCGTTCGCCGATCTGTCACGCTACTCAGCCCGCCCGGCGACGATCGCGCAGACCTCACTGGATGAGATTGCCCGCCTCGGGATAGTCAGCGCCCGCGCCAGGGCGATTCAGGCCTTTGCCAGCGCCTGTGCTGCGGGTGAGCTACGGTTCAATGCCACCCTGTCGCCTGAGGCGATGATGGCGCGGCTGATGAGCTTACCGGGCATCGGACCGTGGACCGCTCACTATATTGCGATGCGCGCCCTGCGCTGGCCGGATGCCTTTCCTAAAGAAGACATTGCGGTACGCAATAATCTGGGTGGCCTGACGGCCGCCGAAGCGGAGGCGCGCTCGCAGTCGTGGCGGCCGTGGCGCAGCTACGCGGTAATGCATATCTGGAAGAGTCTGTCGGTGGCGAAAGCGCAGAAAAAACAGTGACGGACAGGATGGGGGATAAATCTGCTCGCAACCAATTAGTTCAACGCGCAGGGAATACGGTCAGAAGAGGATGGCGCGGGCAGTCCGGATAAAAACGCGAAGCGTTGGCCCGGCAACGCACGCCCGCCCTGCGGCTGATGCTGCGGCAGGTTCTCATCCGGCAGGTTTAACTCTGTGCCACAGAAACGAAAAAAGCGCCTTAAAGGCGCTTTATTCTGAATTGGTGGGTCGTGCAGGATAAGCCGTGCCCCATCCGGGGCCACGCCCTGCGGGCGATGCTGGCGCATCAGCCTGAATCGCTCCCGGCGATTCAGTCGAACCTGCGGCAGGTTTAACTCTGTGCCGCAGAAACGAAAAAAGCGCCTTAAAGGCGCTTTCTTCTTAATTGGTGGGTCGTGCAGGATTCGAACCTGCGACCAATTGATTAAAAGTCAACTGCTCTACCAACTGAGCTAACGACCCGCTGGGGGCTTACAACCCTTCACTGCGCCGGGCGCCCGAAGTAAGATGGTGGGTCGTGCAGGATTCGAACCTGCGACCAATTGATTAAAAGTCAACTGCTCTACCAACTGAGCTAACGACCCATCTTAGGTTGTGAAGCAATGCTGAAGCGGTATCCTGAAAGGGCACGCAAACAAAACGCGCGTCTGACCGGAGATGGTGGGTCGTGCAGGATTCGAACCTGCGACCAATTGATTAAAAGTCAACTGCTCTACCAACTGAGCTAACGACCCATCTTCAGGCTTGCCAGACACGTTTGCAATGTGTCCCGGCAACGGCGGCATATATTACTGATTTACTGAGGTAGCGCAACCCTTATTTCTGCTAAAAGCTTCAATTGCTTACCTTTCATACGGCAAGACCAGAAATCACACGATATCCGGTCTGAACCGTACAGATTACATACTTGCCAGACGTTTTTGCGCCTGTTTGGCAGAATCGGTATTGGGATAAAGTTTAATCACCTGCTGGTAAACCGCTTTGGCTTTCGCCGTGTCGTTTTTCTCCTGCATGATGACGCCCACTTTCAATAACGCCTCTGCGGCTTTCGGCGACTTCGGATAGTTTTTCACCACCGTGGCATAATAATAGGCCGCGTCGTCCTTTTTGCCTTTGTTGTAATTCAGCTGTCCCAGCCAGTAATTGGCGTTCGGCTGATAGGTCGAATCAGGGTAACGTTTTACCCATGCCTGAAGCGCACTGATCGCCTGGTCGTACTGTTTCTTCTCCAGAATCAGCGCAACAGCCGCATTGTAGTCGCTGTTCGCATCGCCGGTCTGGGCCGGTGCGCTGCCCGTCGCTGCCGCCGCACCCGCGCCTGCTGCTGCGCCTGCATCGGCTGAAGCATCGCCGCTGGCCGCCTGCTGACCGCCGCTGTTGCTGCTGCTCAGGCTGTCAATCTGCTGGTAGAGCTGCTTCTGACGCTCAACCACCTGATTCAGCTGATACGAGTTTTGCTGGATTTGCCCACGCAGCGAGTCGATATCACGTTGGTTATCGCTCATCTGCTGTTGCAGTTGTTGCAGCAGCTGTGCCTGGGCATTAGAGATTCGTTCAAGAGTGGTGACACGGTCTTCGACCGAGCCGGAGCCAACGCTACTGATTGACGCTTGGGCATTAGCGGCCCAGGGGGCCGCTACGCCAATCAGTAACGACAGACTCAACAGGTGATGTCTGAAGTTACTAACCATGTGATTCTCTTAGTAGACCAGTACGGCACGACGGTTTTTAGAATACGCTGCTTCGTCATGACCCAGAACGGCTGGCTTCTCTTTACCGTAAGAAACGATAGACATCTGATCGGCCGAAACACCTTTGCCTTGCAGATACATTTTAACCGCGCTGGCGCGACGTTCGCCCAGGGCGATGTTGTATTCCGGCGTACCGCGCTCATCCGCGTGACCTTCGATAGTCACTTTGTAAGATGGGTTGCTACGCAGGAAAGCAGCATGCTGATCCAGCATCTGAGCGTAATCAGACTGAACGTCATATTTGTCCAGACCGAAGTAGACGATGTTGTTCTGCTGCAGCTGTTGCATCTGCAGACGCGCCTGCTCGTCAGAAGACATGTTGCCGCCGTTGGCGTTCATGCCAGAATTTGCACCGTAAGCGCCATCAGCACCCATGCCAGTCTGGTCATTGTTGTTGTTTTTGTGTGAGCTACAAGCCGCTACTGCCAGAACCGGCAGAGCCAGCATCAAACCCTTCAGCACTTTGTTCAGTTGCATTTCAAAAATCCCATTATTGTTTATTGTTTGTGATGTCTGTTAAGTCAGACATTACAGATACGGCGACCAGGCAGGAAATTTTACCTGTCCATCAGTTGCCGGAAGACGCGCTTTGAAACGGCCGTCGGTTGAAACCAGCTGCAGCACGGAACCCATCCCCTGAGTAGAGCTATAGATTACCATTGTGCCGTTCGGTGCCAGGCTCGGCGTTTCATCCAGGAACGTGTCCGTTAACGTTTGAACGGCTCCCGTTTCCAGATCCTGTTTGGCGACGTGTTGCGCACCGCCACTGGTGCTAATCATCACCATTGATTTTCCATCGGTGGCAACGTCCGCATCCTGGTTCTGACCACCTTCCCAGGTAATGCGTTGTGGCGCGCCGCCGTTGATACCTACTTTATAAATCTGAGGCGCACCGGCCTGATCCGAGGTGTAAGCCAGCGTCTGGCTGTCCGGGAACCAGGTCGGTTCAGTGCTGTTATAGCGGCCATCGGTGACCTGACGGGTCTGACCTGACGCCAGATCCATCACGTAGAGGTTAAGGCTGCCGGTTTTAGACAGGGCAAAAGCCAGCTTCGAACCATCCGGCGAGAAGGCCGGAGCACCGTTGTGACGTGGATAAGAAGCAACCTGACGGATAGCACCGTTAGACAGCGTCTGTACCACCAGCGCTGACTTGCCGCTTTCAAAGGTGACGTAGGCCACTTTGCTGCCGTCTGGCGACCAGGCCGGTGACATCAGCGGCTGCGGTGAACGGTGAACCACAAACTGGTTGTAGCCATCGTAATCCGCGACGCGCAGTTCATACGGGAACTGACCGCCGTTGGTCTGCACCACATAGGCGATGCGGGTGCGGAACGCCCCTTTAATGCCGGTCAGTTTCTCAAAGGTTTCATCACTGGCGGTGTGCGCAGCATAGCGCAGCCACTGTTTAGTCACCTTATAGGAGTTCTGTGCCAGTACTGTGCCTGGCGCAGCGCCGGTATCGACTAACTGGTAAGAAACCTGGTAACTGCCGTCCGGGTTGGACTGCACCTGACCCACCACCACGGCATCAATGCCGAGCGCGCTCCAGGCAGCAGGCTGTACTTCCTGCGCGCTGGTTGGCTGCTGTGGCAGACGTGAGCGATCCAGCGGGTTGAATTTACCGCTGTTGCGCAGGTCAGCCGCCACGATGCCGCCGATATCTTCTGGCGCAGCGCCAGCACCGGCCCATTTAAACGGCACCACGCCAATCGGACGTGCAGTATTCACGCCCTGGGTGATCTCAATTCGAACTTCTGCATGCAGCACGGCTGCCCACAGCAGGATAAAAAAGCCTAACGTAACGCGAAGAGCTTGCTTCATTTTATCTCCCTTATCTGAACCTCAGTCCACGATAATTGGCACTGTTCCTGGAAACCACGAGTACGACTTAAATACGGCAAGCTAACCTTAGATCAACTTGCCGTCAGTTACTGCATTATTGCGGTCTGAAACGCATTGGTGCGTTTTTAAACACTTCATACACAGCCTGTGAAGGCGGCTTCGGAATACGTGCCTGTTTGGCAGCGGCAATCGCTGCCTGACAGAGTGCGGGGTCGCCGCCTTCTGACTTAACATCAATCAACAATCCGTCAGGCGCAAGTTTAATCCGTAAATCACAACTTTTTCCGCGATACAGATCCGCATCATAGAATCGGCTTTGAATCGCACTGGTAATCTGACCAAGATAGGAGTTGATCTCCGCACCGGACGCACCGGCTTTCTTCTGATTACCCTGCCCTGCCGCGCCACCCGAGGTGCCGCTTTTCGGCGCATTTTTGCCGGAAGCCAGTCCGCCTAACAGGTCATCAACATCGCTGTCATTGGCTGCATCAGCGGCGGCTTTGGCCTTTGCATCGGCTTTAGCTTTCGCGGCGGCGTCGGCTTTCGCTTTGGCTGCCGCATCGGCTTTGGCTTTCGCAGCGGCTTCAGCTTTCTCTTTGGCCGCTTCTGCTTTGGCTTTGGCGGCGGCTTCAGCCTTCTCTTTGGCGGCTTCTGCTTTGGCTTTGGCTGCTTCTGCCGCTTTCTCTTTGGCTTCTTCAGCTGCTTTAGCTTTCGCGTCGGCCGCGGCTTTCGCTTTGGCTTCTGCTGCGGCTTTCGCCTCGGCGTCAGATTTCGCTTTGGCTTCGGCTACGGCTTTCTCTTTTGCTGCCGCGGCCGCCGCAGCTTTGGCCTGCTGATCGGCCTGTTTCTTCGCCTCAGCGGCCGCCTGCTTCGCCTGTTCGGCGGCGGCTTTGGCCTGCGCATCGGCTTCGGCTTTGGCATCTGCTTTCGCTTTAGCGGCGGCAGCTTCGGCAGTTTTTTGCTGCTCCTGCGCTTGCTTAGCGGCCTCTTCTGCCGCTTTCTGCTGCTCAGCTTGCTGCTTCGCCTGCTGTTTAGCGGTTTCCTGCGCTTCGAGACGCTCTTTCTCCAGCGCTTTCAGTCGCTGTTGTTCGGCCGCCTGTTTTTGTTGCAGCTCTTCAGCCTGCTGTTGCGCCTGCTTTTTACGCTGCTGCTCGGCGCGCTGGCTGTCGCTCTGCTGGTTCTGCTGACGGTTGTATTGACTCACTACCGCACCGGGATCGACCATCACAGCATCTATATCGCTGCCGCCGCCGCCGGCACTGCTGGCATCAATGTGCTCATTAAACGAGCTCCATATCAGCAGCGCGATCAGCACAATGTGCAGAATCACCGAAATGATTATCGCGCGCTTTAACTTCTCGTTTTGCTCGGTTGCCTTCGACACACTCGGTTCCCAAAAAACGGTTCGATTTTAAATCGGCTGCGTCATCAAACCGACAGATTTAACACCCGCCTGGTGCAGCAGGTTGAGCGCTTTAATAATTTCGTCGTAAGGCACTTCTTTCGCGCCTCCGATCAAAAAGACGGTCTTTGGATTGGCTTCCAGTCGACGCTGCGCTTCGCTGATCACCTGCTCAGGAGGCAGCTGATCCATACGATCGTGATCCACCACCAGACTGTACTGACCCACGCCCGCCACTTCGACAATCACCGGCGGGTTATCGTCACTGGCGACGGTTTTTGAATCGGTCGCATCAGGCAGGTCCACTTCCACACTCTGGGTAATAATGGGCGCCGTCGCCATGAAGATCAGCAACAGCACCAACAGGACGTCCAGTAGCGGAACGATGTTGATTTCCGACTTCAGGTCGCGGCGTTTGCGACCACGTACTCTGGCCATCATTAACCTCTATTTACTTAGCGCTATCGCTGGAGAAAGCCTGGCGATGCAGAATGGCGGTGAACTCTTCCATGAAGTTGTCGTAGCCCTGCTCCAGTTTATTCACGCGCTGGTTCAGACGGTTGTACGCCATAACCGCCGGGATCGCTGCAAACAGGCCGATTGCCGTGGCAATCAACGCTTCCGCAATACCCGGTGCAACCATCTGCAGGGTCGCCTGCTTCACCGCGCCCAGCGCGATAAAGGCGTGCATAATCCCCCAGACGGTACCGAACAGACCGATATATGGACTGATGGAGCCGACGGTGCCGAGGAAAGGAATGTGGTTTTCCAGCGCCTCCAGTTCACGGTTCATCGAGATACGCATCGCCCGGCTCGCGCCCTCGATCACCGCTTCCGGTGCGTGGTTATTGGCCCGGTGCAGACGGGCAAACTCTTTGAAACCCGAGTAGAAAATCTGCTCCGATCCAGCGAGTTCGTCACGACGACCCTGGCTTTCCTGATAGAGACGGGAGAGTTCGATACCGGACCAGAATTTGTCTTCAAACGCCTCCGCTTCGCGCCCCGCCGCGTTAAGAATACGCGTACGCTGAATAATGATCGCCCAGGAGGCAATCGAAAAGCCGATCAAAATCAACATGATAAGTTTGACCAGAAGGCTCGCCTTCAGGAACAAATCAAGAATGTTCATGTCAGTCACTGCTTGAACTCCGCGACAATAGACTTGGGAAGCGCAATCGGCTTCATCAGATGTGGGTTAATGCAGGCAATCAGGACTTCTGCCTCATTGAGCACTTTGCCTTCAGCATTCACGATACGCTGGGTAAACGTCATGGTAGCCCGGGTCATTGATGTCACTTCACTCTGGATCTCCAGAAGGTCATCAAGACGCGCCGCCGCCAGATAGTCCACCGTCATACGCCGCACCACAAAAGCGACCTGCTGTTCTAACAGCGTCTGCTGATTGAAATGGTGCTGACGCAACATTTCGGTACGTGCTCGTTCATAAAAAGCGATATAGCTGGCGTGATAAACCACGCCACCGGCATCAGTGTCTTCGTAGTAGACCCGAACCGGCCAGCGAAACAGCGTTGTACTCACTCTACATCCCGGCCTCGTTTTAAACGTTGCTACTATACGCAAGACAAATCGGGTTTGGAATGGGTCGCCAGAGCCAGGCGAAAATAATTATCGCTCCGTAACAAACGGAACGATTTCAGGGAGATTTCTTGACCGGACGCTGACAAAAACTCACTCACAGCGTCGATATGGCGGGAGGTTAAGCGTAAAAGCGGTAAAGCGCGATAAACAGCACCCCCATTGCCGGTAAGGGCGAAAACAGCGCCTGCCATCGGGTTTGCTGTGGCCGGAAACCCACGCCGTGGATCACCGCACTACAGATGGCCCAGATGAGCAGCAGCGCCTGCAGAGCCGGCAGTCTGCCGGTGTGATCGGCAAAGCGCGTCGGGTCCCACAGCACGCCGCCGGCCGTGACCAGCGCCAGCAGCAGTGAAAGGGCCCGTAACGGGCCCTTGTCCATCAGACGATACAGCATCTGAATCGGTGTGCGCATCAGTGCGACTCATCCTGCGCATCGATATGCTCAATCGCCAGCGCGGTGACGATACCAAAGGCACAGGCCAGCAAGGTGCCAAGAATCCAGGCAAAATACCACATGCGTCGTCTCCTTAATCAGTAGAGTGAGTGACTGTTGCTTTCGATGTGCTCTTTGGTGATACGGCCAAACATCTTCCAGTAACACCAACTGGTGTAAGCCAGAATAATCGGCACGAAGATCACCGCAGCGACGGTCATAATTTTCAGCGTCAGCAGGCTGGAGGTGGCATCCCACATCGTCAGGCTGATGCCCGGCACCGTGCTGGAAGGCATGATGAACGGGAACATTGCGATACCCGCCGTCATGATGACGCAGGCCAGAGTCAGTGAGGAGAACAGGAACGCCCAGGCGCCCTTCTCAAGCCGGGAGCAGATCACCGTCAGCAGTGGCAGCAGCACGCCGAGCAGCGGGAACAGCCACAGCACCGGCTGGTTCTGGAAGTTCACCAACCAGGCACCCGCTTCCCGCACCACGGTTTTACCCAGCGGATTCGAGGCGGCGAAGTGATCGAGGGTGCTGGTGACGACGTAGCCATCAATACCATATTTCACCCAGACGCCCGCCAGCACGAAGCAGACCATCATCACCAGCGCGGCAATCTGTGCGACCGCGCGTGAACGCAGATGCAGTTCGCCGCTGGTGCGCATCTGCAGATAGGTCGCGCCCTGCGCCAGAATCATCGCCACGCTGACTACGCCCGCCAGCAGGCCAAACGGATTCAGCAGCTGGAAGAAGTTACCGGTATAGAACAGGCGCAGATATTCATCGGCATGGAAGGGAACGCCCTGCAACAGGTTGCCGAACGCCACGCCAATCACCAGTGGTGGCACAAAGCTGCCAATGAAAATGCCCCAGTCCCAGGCACCGCGCCAGCGGTTATCTTCAATCTTGGAGCGGTAATCAAAGCCGACCGGCCGGAAGAACAGCGAGGCCAGCACCAGAATCATCGCCACATAGAAGCCTGAAAAGGCCGCAGCATAGACCATCGGCCAGGCGGCAAACAGCGCGCCGCCGGCGGTGATCAGCCATACCTGATTGCCATCCCAGTGCGGGGCGATGGTGTTAATCATGATGCGGCGTTCGGTATCGTTGCGGCCCAGAATGCGCGTCAGCATGCCGACGCCCATATCAAAACCATCTGCCACGGCGAAACCGATCAGCAGTACGCCTATCAGCAACCACCAGATAAAGCGCAGAACTTCATAATCAAACATGGTCGCTCTCCTTATCCCTGTACCGGCTGAGTCATCGCCGTGATCTGTTCATGATGGTAACGCCCGGTTTTCAGGCTGCTCGGCCCAAGGCGGGCAAATTTGAACATCAGGTACATCTCAGCCACCAGGAACAGGGTGTAGAGACCGCAGATCAGGATCATTGAGAACAGCAGATCGCCCACCGTCAGCGACGAGTTAGCGACTGCAGTCGGCAACACTTCACCGATGGCCCACGGCTGGCGACCGTATTCCGCCACAAACCAGCCTGACTCGATGGCAATCCACGGCAGTGGAATACCGAACAGGGCCGCTTTCAGTAACCAGCGGTTCTTGCCAATGCGGTTACGAATAACACTCCAGAAGGACAGCGTAATCACGCCCAGCAGCAGCACGCCACACAGCACCATGATGCGGAACGCGAAATAGAGCGGTGCCACGCGCGGAATAGAATCCTGTGTCGCCTGCTGGATTTGCGCTTCGGTGGCGTCAGAGACGTTAGCGGTATAGCGTTTCAGCAGCAGACCATAGCCGAGATCCTGCTTGTGGCTGTTGAAGGCTTCGCGTACCGCCGGGTCCTGGCTGCCGCCACGCAGTTCATTCAGCAAGGCGTAGGCTTTCATGCCGTTGCGGATGCGGACTTCATGCTGCGCCATCAGATCTTTCAGCCCGGTAACCGGTGTGTCGGTGGATCGGGTAGCGATCAGACCAAGCAGCCACGGAATTTGAATGGCATATTTGTTTTCGCGGGTCTCCTGATCCGGCAGGCCAAACAGAGTAAACGACGCCGGAGCGGGCTGGGTTTCCCATTCAGCTTCAATCGCTGCCAGCTTGGTTTTCTGCACGTCACCCATTTCGTAACCGGACTCATCGCCCAGTACGATCACCGACAGCACCGCCGCCATGCCGAAGCTGGCCGCAATGGCGAACGAGCGTTTAGCAAAGGCGATATCGCGTCCTTTCAGCAGATACCAGGCGCTGATGCCGAGAATAAACATCGCACCGGTGGTGTAGCCTGCCGCCACGGTATGGACGAATTTGACCTGGGCAACCGGGTTGAGTACCAGCTCGGAGAAGCTGACCATCTCCATGCGCATGGTTTCGAAGTTGAACTCAGAGGCGATCGGATTTTGCATCCAGCCATTCGCCACCAGGATCCACAGCGCCGACATGTTTGAGCCCAGCGCCACCAGCCAGGTGACGGCCAGATGCTGCACTTTACCCAGCCGATCCCAGCCAAAAAAGAACAGGCCGACAAAGGTGGATTCGAGGAAGAACGCCATCAGCCCTTCAATGGCGAGCGGCGCACCAAAGATATCGCCGACGTAGTGAGAGTAATATGACCAGTTGGTCCCGAACTGAAATTCCATGGTCAGGCCGGTAGCCACGCCGAGCGCGAAGTTAATACCGAATAACTTGCCCCAGAATTTCGTCATATCTTTATAAATCTGTTTGCCGCTCAGGACGTATACCGTCTCCATGATCGCCAGCAAAAACGCCATACCCAGCGTTAAAGGCACGAACAGAAAATGGTACATCGCCGTTAAGGCAAACTGTAACCGCGACAGCTCGACGATATCTAACATAATGACTCCTTGCTCCTCGCATTATCCCGTTACGCGCATCACAGAGGCGCGCGTAATCTGAGTCAGGAACGACTGTTTATTAATTCCAGTTTTTTATACCCAGCAGAACAGAGTGATGAGCTGCCCGTAGCTGGTGAATAACGGGTAAAGCAGCCCTGACTGTCAATGCAGCGCTAATCTCAACGTATGCAAAAACAACAGAAAAGCGGGTATCACCCCGGGTAGAGCAAACGTTTGAAAGTTTGTGTGAAAGGCTGAATTGATGTAGCGCAATTTACGCCTTTAGCGTTACGCTTTGCCAGCGGAATAGTTGGTTATAACTCGCGAATAATTGATCTGGAATAACGTAATAAATTTCCAGATAGGGTCAGGTAGGTTGCTTGTTATCAGGATGTCATCGTCGGGCTGAATATTATTTAAAAAATATTACCTTTGCTGCTTTTAATTAACTCCAGGCATTTTTCTGGCGGTTATTCTGCTGCGCCGTCGATTCAACAGCGCGGCCGGGTACCGGCAATAGAAGGCATAAAAAAAGCCACCCGCAGGTGGCTTTGATGTTCGATCTGTTTGGCTTATTTCGCCGGCAGGACAGCTTTCACCGCATCACCGATGTCAGCCAGGCTGCGAACGGTTTTCACGCCGGCCGCTTCCAGTGCCGCAAACTTCTCGTCTGCTGTGCCTTTACCACCGGCAATGATGGCGCCCGCATGGCCCATACGCTTGCCTTTTGGCGCCGTCACACCCGCGATATAACCCACCACAGGCTTGGTGACATGCTCTTTGATGAACGCCGCAGCTTCTTCTTCCGCGCTGCCACCGATCTCACCGATCATCACGATCGCTTCGGTCTGTGGATCGTCCTGGAACATTTTCAGGATGTCGATGAAGTTAGAACCTGGGATCGGGTCACCGCCGATGCCGACACAGGTCGACTGGCCGTAGCCGATGTCGGTGGTCTGCTTAACGGCTTCATAGGTCAGCGTACCTGAACGTGAGACGATGCCGACGCGGCCCGGCTGGTGAATGTGACCCGGCATGATGCCGATTTTGCATTCGCCTGGGGTGATCACGCCTGGGCAGTTTGGACCAATCATCCGCACGCCCGCTTCATCCAGCTTCACTTTCACGGTCAGCATATCCAGCGTCGGGATGCCTTCGGTGATGGTGATGATCAGCTTGATGCCTGCATCGATCGCTTCAAGGATGCCATCTTTACAGAACGGAGCCGGCACGTAGATCACGGTGGCGGTTGCGCCGGTCGCTTCTACGGCTTCACGCACGGTGTTGAACACCGGCAGGCCCAGATGAGTGGTGCCGCCTTTGCCTGGCGTGACGCCGCCAACCAGTTGGGTGCCGTAGGCCAGCGCCTGCTCAGAATGGAAAGTCCCCTGGCCACCGGTGAAACCCTGGCAAATGACTTTGGTGTTTTTGTCGATCAGAATGGACATTATTTACCCTCCGCGGCAGCAACAACACGCTGTGCGGCGTCTGTCAGGCTGGTTGCTGCAATGATGTTCAGACCGCTGTCCGCCAGTTTCTGGGCGCCCAGCTCGGCGTTGTTACCTTCCAGACGTACCACCACTGGCACGTTCACACCCACTTCAGCCACTGCGCCGATGATGCCGTCGGCAATCAGGTCACAGCGTACGATACCGCCGAAGATGTTAACGAATACCGCTTTCACTGCATCGTCAGACAGGATGATTTTGAAGGCTTCTGTGACGCGCTCTTTGGTTGCGCCGCCGCCAACATCAAGGAAGTTCGCCGGTTGACCGCCGTGGTGCTTAACGATGTCCATGGTACCCATCGCCAGACCTGCGCCGTTCACCATACAGCCGATGTTGCCTTCCAGGGCGACATAGTTCAGTTCCCACTGTGTAGCATGGGCTTCACGTGGATCTTCCTGGCTTGGATCGCGCATTTCGCGCAGCTCTGGCTGACGGAACAGCGCATTGCCATCGGCACCCAGTTTGCCATCCAGGCAGATCAGATCGCCCTGCTTAGTGATCACCAGCGGGTTGATCTCAACCATCGCCAGATCGCGCTCGAGGAACAGTGTCGCCAGGCCCATGAAGATCTTGGTGAACTGACCGACCAACTTGCCGGACAGGCCCAGTTTGAATGCCAGCTCACGGCCCTGATAAGGCTGTGGACCGGTCAGCGGATCGAGCGCCATTTTATGAATCAGGTGCGGGGTTTCTTCCGCCACTTTTTCGATTTCTACGCCGCCTTCAGTTGATGCCATGAAGATCACGCGACGCGTTGCACGATCGACCACCGCGCCCAGGTAAAGCTCCTGGTCGATGTCGGTTGCGGCTTCAACCAGAATCTGGTTTACCGGCTGGCCGTTCGCATCTGTCTGATAGGTTACCAGGCGTTTGCCCAGCCAGTTTTCAGCAAAGGCGCGAATCTCTTCTTTGCTGTTAACCACTTTCACACCGCCCGCTTTACCGCGGCCACCGGCATGAACCTGACATTTTACTACCCACGGGCCTGCGCCAATTTTCGAGGCAGCTTCTTCCGCTTCACGTGGTGTAGTACAGGCGTAACCGGTTGGTGCCGGCATGCCATACCGTGCAAACAGTTGTTTCGCCTGGTATTCGTGTAAGTTCATGATGTTCTATCCATTCAGGTCTGAAAAGAGTAAAGAGGTTGGGCGCGCGGCGAGGCGCGCCCGATGAAAATCAGACATCCAGCAGCAGGCGCGCCGGGTCTTCCAGCATCTCTTTCACCGCAACCAGGTAGCCGACAGATTCACGGCCATCGATCAGACGGTGATCGTAGGAGAGCGCCAGATACATCATTGGCAGCACCACGACCTGACCATTGACCGCCATAGGACGATCTTTGATGGCGTGCATGCCGAGGATGGCACTCTGTGGCGGGTTGATGATCGGGGTCGACATCAGCGAACCGAAGACGCCACCGTTGGTGATGGTGAAGTTACCGCCGGTCAGATCGTCAACCGTCAGCTTGCCGTCACGACCTTTCACCGCCAGTTCTTTAATTTTCTTCTCGATATCAGCCATGCTCAGCGCATCGACATCGCGCAGCACCGGCGTCACCAGGCCGCGTGGCGTGGAGACCGCAATGCTGACGTCAAAGTAGTTGTGATAAACCACATCCTCGCCATCGATAGAAGCATTCACTTCCGGATAGCGTTTCAGCGCTTCAACTACCGCTTTGATGTAGAAGGACATGAAGCCCAGACGCACGCCGTGACGCTTCTCGAAAGCCTCGCCGTACTGCTTACGCAGATCCATGATCGGCTTCATGTTGATTTCGTTGAAGGTGGTCAGCATCGCGGTGCTGTTCTTCGCTTCCAGCAGACGTTCGGCAACACGTTTACGCAGACGGGTCATCGGCACGCGTTTTTCGCTGCGGTTAGCGACCGCAGGCTGTGGCGCACTGTCAGCGGCTGGCGCAGCGGCGGCTTTCGGCGCAGCAGGCTTGTTGGCCAGATGTTTTTCAACATCTTCACGGGTCAGACGACCACCCACACCGCTGCCTTTGATCTGCGAGGCATCGAGGTTATGTTCCGCAATCAGGCGGCGAATTGCCGGGCTGAGCGCATCGTTGCTCTCTTCTTCCAGTGAGGCGGTCTGACGCTGAGCCGGAGTCGACTCTTTGCTTTCAGACTTCGCGCTGCTCTCTTTACCGCCGCTGTTGCCCTCTTTCAGACGACCGAGGATCTGGCGTGAAGTGACGGTTGCGCCCTCATCTTCCAGCACGGCTTCTAAAATGCCGTCAGCGGATGCAGGCACTTCCAGCACCACTTTGTCAGTTTCAATTTCGACCAGCACTTCATCGCGAGTGACTGCATCGCCTGGTTTTTTGTGCCAGGTTGCCACGGAGGCATCGGCAACCGATTCAGGCAGGTCGGGAACGAGAATATCTACGCTACTCATTATCTTTCCTTTTAATTAATCAACGTTCAGCGCGTCATTAACCAGGTCTTGCTGCTGTTTTTGGTGTACGGACATGTAACCCACGGCCGGTGAAGCGGATGCCGGGCGGCCTGCATAACGTAAGGTGGCACCAAATGGCACAACTTCACGGAAATGATGCTGGCTGCAGTACCAGGCGCCCTGATTCAGGGGTTCTTCCTGACACCAGACAAAATCCTGCACATGGGAATACGCTTTTAAAGCTTCCTGTACCGCTTGATGCGGGAACGGATAGAGCTGCTCGATACGCACGATAGCGACATCGGTCTGCTCGTTTTTACGGCGCTGTTCCAGCAGGTCGTAATAGACTTTACCGGAGCAAAGCACGACGCGTTTAACGCCCTGCGGATCGAGATCGTCGACTTCGCCAATCGCCGGTTTGAAACTGCCGTTAGCCAGCTCATCCAGCGTGGAGATCGCCAGCGGATGACGCAGCAGCGATTTCGGCGACATCACAATCAGTGGACGCCGCATTCCGCGCAGCGCCTGACGACGCAGCATGTGATAAACCTGCGCCGGCGTAGACGGCACGCAGACCTGCATGTTCTGCTCAGCGCAGAGTTGCAGATAGCGCTCAAGGCGCGCTGAGGAGTGCTCAGGACCCTGACCTTCGTAGCCGTGCGGCAGCAGCATGACCAGGCCACACATCCGGCCCCATTTCTGCTCGCCGGAGCTGATGAACTGGTCGATCACCACCTGAGCACCGTTGGCGAAGTCACCGAACTGCGCTTCCCAGATGGTCAGAATGCGTGGCTCTGCGGTGGCATAACCATATTCAAACGCCAGTACCGCCTCTTCTGATAGCACGGAATCCCAGACTTTGAACTGGCCCTGGCCGCTGTGCACGTGATGCAGCGGAGTATAGGTCGAGCCGTTCGCCTGGTTATGGATTACCGCATGACGGTGGAAGAAGGTACCGCGACCGGTATCTTCGCCCGACAGGCGAACCGGAATGCCTTCATCAACCAGCGTGGCGTACGCCAGGTTTTCAGCACCGCCCCAGTCAAAGGCTTTCTCGCCTTCGGCCATCAGACGGCGATCGTTGTAGATCTTGGCGACGCGTGACTGAACTTCTACCTCTTCCGGGACCTGGCTGATACGCAGCGCCAGTTCCTTCAGACGTTTCATGTCGACCTGGGCCGGATACGGCTCGTCCCACTCGTGATTGAGGTAAGGCGACCAGGTAAAGGAGTGCAGGCTCATCGGCCGCCACTCTGGCACCACGCATTCGCCGGCATCCAGCGCATCGCGGTAGAGATTGACCATTTCGGTCGCATCTTCCTGGGTCGCTACCCCTTCACTTTCCAGACGGTCAGCATAGATTTTACGCGGCGTCGGGTGCTTTTTGATTTTCTGGTACATCAGCGGCTGGGTCGCACTCGGCTCATCGGCTTCGTTGTGACCATGACGGCGATAGCAGACCAGATCGATAAACACATCACGTTTGAAGGTGTTGCGATAATCAAGCGCCAGACGGGTAACAAACGCCACCGCTTCCGGGTCATCTGCATTGACGTGGAAAATAGGGGCCAGCACCATTTTGCCGATGTCGGTGCAGTACGGCGTTGAACGCGCATCTTTCGGGTTGGAGGTGGTGAAACCTACCTGGTTGTTGATCACGATGCGAACGGTACCGCCCACTTCGTAACCGCGTGCCTGAGACATGTTCAGGGTTTCCTGCACCACGCCCTGGCCGATTACCGCGGCATCACCATGAATGGTGATCGGTAAAACTTTGTTGCTGCTTGGCTCTTCCAGACGGTCAAGACGGGCGCGTACCGATCCCATCACCACCGGGCTGACGATCTCCAGATGCGACGGGTTAAACGCCAGCGCCAGGTGAACCAGGCCGCCTTCGGTTTCAACGTCAGACGAGAAGCCCATGTGGTACTTCACGTCACCGGTGCCGAGGTGCTCTTTATGCTTACCGGCGAACTCGTCGAACAGATCCTGCGGCTTTTTACCCAGCACGTTGATCAGCACGTTGAGACGGCCACGGTGCGCCATGCCGAGCACGACTTCGCGGGTGCCGCTTTTACCGGCATGACGGATCATTTCGCGCAGCATCGGAACCAGCGCATCGCCCCCTTCGAGGGAGAAGCGTTTGGCGCCCGGGAATTTAGCCCCGAGATATTTTTCCAGCCCTTCTGCCGCGGTCAGCTCTTTCAGGAAACCTTTTTTCTCTTCGCGGCTGAATGACGCATGGCCCACCACCGATTCCAGACGCTGCTGAATCCAGCGTTTCTCGTCGGTGTTATTGATGTGCATATATTCTGCACCAATTGAGCCACAGTAAGTCTGGGTCAGCGCCTCGAACAGATCGGCCAGCTTCATGGTCTCTTTGCCGATGGCAAAAGAGCCGACGTTAAAGCTTTCCTGAAAATCGGCGTCGGTCAGATCGTGAAAAGCCGGGTCCAGATCGGCAACCCGATCCTGCTTCCACAGGCCGAGCGGATCGAGATTGGCGTGCTGATGGCCGCGGAAACGAAACGCGTTAATCAGCTGCAGCACTTTCACTTGCTTCGAGTTGGTTTCTGGATCGGAGACGGATGAGGTGTAACGAGATGCATCTTTCGCCAGGCGACGGAAGTACTCACGTGTGGTGGAGTGAAACTGCTCAGGTTTCATTCCGGTGCCCGGTAACTGTTGGAACATCGAGCGCCACACTGCATCGACAGAGTCAGGATCGGTCAGGAAATCCTCATAGAGTTGCTCTATGTAAGACTGGTTCGCGCCGGCCAGCCAGGAGGAGTCCAGCCAGGGCTTCATCGCGCTGTTCTGCATTGTGATCCCTTAAGCATTGCTATGCTTTTTTGAGGTTTCATTTGTTGCCGCTTTCGCGGTTTGCCGTAGTGAGTTCAGCGATACGAGCACTGTGCGCAGCGCGCGTGGCCCGTAAGGGAACCTTTGTAAACGTGGTACCAGACCGCGCTTACAGAGGCTTCCGTAAACCACCGGGAACCTGAGGTTCCCGGATGGTGTGGTGCTTATGCCCCGCGTTGCAGCAGCATCGACTTAATATGGCCGATGGCGCGCGTCGGGTTTAGCCCTTTCGGGCATACGCTCACACAGTTCATGATGCTGTGACAGCGGAATACACTGAAAGCGTCGTTCAGATTGTCGAGACGCGCATCGGTTTCGGTGTCGCGGCTGTCGATCAGGAAGCGGTACGCGGCCAGCAGGCCGGCAGGCCCGATAAACTTCTCCGGGTTCCACCAGAATGACGGGCATGAGGTTGAACAGCAGGCACAGAGAATACATTCGTATAATCCATCCAGATGTTCGCGCTCATCCGGCGACTGCAGATGCTCACGTGCCGGCGGATTTTCCCCATTATTCAACAGGAAAGGCTTAATTTTCTCATATTGTGCATAAAACTGGCTCATGTCTACTACCAGGTCACGCACCACCGGTAAACCCGGCAGCGGACGGATAACGATTTTCTGTTTACCGTTACCCAGCGCAGAGACCGGCGTGATGCAGGCCAGTCCGTTTTTACCGTTCATGTTGAGGCCGTCGGAGCCACAGACGCCTTCACGGCACGAGCGACGAAACGCCAGCGTCGGATCTTTCTCTTTCAGACGAATCAGCGCGTCCAGCAACATCATGTCGCGACCATCTTCCGCTTCCAGGCTGTAATCCTGCATCCGCGGTTTGTCGTCGACCTCTGGATTGTAGCGATAAATTGAAAACTCGAGTCTCATG
The DNA here is from genome assembly GCF_040546285.1 of Pantoea sp. UYEF8. Taxonomy (NCBI): domain Bacteria; kingdom Pseudomonadati; phylum Pseudomonadota; class Gammaproteobacteria; order Enterobacterales; family Erwiniaceae; genus Pantoea; species Pantoea sp. UYEF8. Next base: position 517,359 of record NZ_JBEPNM010000001.1, read on the forward strand.
ATCGTCTCCGAAATTAGTAGGTACGCACTTTCGGCGGGAAGGCCGCGCGCAGTTTCGGCTGCATGTTCACCTCACGGCGCGTCATGCTCTCGGTTTCCGGGACATAAAGACTGTGGCACAGCCAGTTCTCATCATCACGATCCGGGAAGTCGAAGCGACTATGTGCACCGCGGCTCTCGGTGCGATAGTTAGCCGCCACCGCCGTGGCAAACGCCGTCTCCATCAGGTTGTCCAGTTCCAGACATTCAATACGCTGCGTGTTGAAGTCCGGCGAGCGGTCATCCAGACGCGCCGATTTCAGGCGTTCGCGGATCACTTTCAGCTCTTCCAGGCCCTGCGCCATTGCATCGCCTTCACGGAATACCGAGAAGTTATTCTGCATGCAACGTTGCAGCGCTTTGCGAATCTCAACCGGGTCTTCACCGGTGGTGTTATTTTCCCAACGGTTAAAGCGCGCCATCGCCGCATCAATCTCATCTTCAGAAGCATCACGCAGTTCGCCCTGCTCCTGAATGCTTTCCAGCAGATGCAGACCCGCAGCGCGGCCAAACACCACCAGGTCGAGCAGCGAGTTGCCGCCCAGACGGTTGGCACCGTGAACCGATACGCAGGCGATTTCGCCCACTGCAAACAGCCCAGGAATCACCACGTCTTCGCCCTGCTCATTCACCCGCAGCGCCTGACCGGTCACTTTGGTCGGAATGCCGCCCATCATGTAGTGACAGGTTGGAATCACCGGAATCGGTTCTTTAATCGGGTCGGCATGGGCAAAGGTGCGTGACAGCTCAAGAATGCCAGGCAGACGTGACTCAAGCACCTCTTTACCGAGGTGATCGAGTTTCAGTTTAATGTGCGGGCCCCACGGACCATCGCAGCCGCGACCTTCGCGAATTTCGATCATCATCGAGCGCGCAACCACGTCACGGCCCGCCAGATCTTTCGCATTCGGCGCGTAGCGTTCCATGAAGCGCTCGCCATGTTTATTCAGCAGATAACCGCCTTCACCACGGCAGCCTTCGGTCACCAGCACGCCCGCGCCGGCGATGCCGGTTGGGTGGAATTGCCACATCTCCATGTCCTGCACCGGTACGCCTGCGCGCAGCGCCATACCCACGCCGTCACCGGTGTTGATGTGTGCATTGGTGGTGGACTGGTAAATACGGCCTGCCCCGCCGGTCGCCAGTACGGTGGCTTTGGCTTTAAAGTAGACGGTCTCACCGGTTTCGATACAAATCGCGGTACAGCCGACAATTGCGCCGTCGGCATTTTTCACCAGATCCAGCGCGTACCACTCAGAAAAGATAGTGGTCTTATTTTTCAGGTTCTGTTGGTACAGCGTATGCAGCAGGGCGTGACCGGTACGGTCGGCTGCTGCCGCGGTACGTGCCGCCTGCTCGCCACCGAAATTCTTCGACTGGCCGCCGAACGGACGCTGATAGACACGACCATCATCCAGACGCGAGAACGGCAGGCCCATGTGTTCCAGCTCCAGAATCGCTTCCGGTCCGGTTTTACACATATATTCAATCGCGTCCTGGTCACCGATATAGTCGGAGCCTTTGACGGTGTCGTACATGTGCCATTCCCAGTTATCTTCATGGGTATTACCCAGCGCAACGGTAATACCGCCCTGCGCAGATACGGTGTGGGAACGGGTCGGGAAAACTTTAGATAACAGGGCGCAGCTCTGGCCGGCCTGGGAGATTTGCAGTGCGGCTCGCATTCCTGCGCCACCTGCGCCGATCACCACGGCATCGAACTCTCTGATTGGCAAACTCATTTACACACCCCACACCACAACAAATCCATAAATCGCATACCACAACAGCGCCACCACAATCACAAACTGCAACACCAGACGGGTTGGCAGCGATTTGACGTAGTCTGTTAACACCTGCCACATGCCAATCCAGCCGTGGATCAGAATCGAGAACAGCGTCAGCAGGGTGAACACTTTAGTGAATGCGGAAGCGAAGAAGCCACGCCACAACTCATAGGTCAGCGTGTCAGTCATCACCACAAAACCGAGGATGTAGACGATGTAGAGCGTAATCAGAATTGCGGTTGCCCGCAGCAGCAGCCAGTCCTGGATACCGTTGCGACCCAACGCGGATGCATTGCTTACCATACGAGGACTCCCGCCAGAATTGCCAGCACGACAGTGATTACAAAAGTCATATAAGCTGAACGCTTACCCACCTGCAGGGTTTCAGCCAGATAACCAAAATCCATCAACATATGACGAATCCCGCTCACCGCGTGATAGGCCAGCGCCGTTAAAATGCCCCACATGATAAACTTCGCGAAGAAGCCATCCATGATGGTTGCAGCGTGCTGGAAACCTTCCGGAGAGGAGAGTGAGAGACCGAGTAGCCACAGCAGGATGCCAAGAGCAACCAATGTGATTACGCCGGAGACGCGGTGAAGAATGGACGATATTGCAGTAACGGGAAACCGGATCGTCGAGAGATCCAAGTTGACAGGTCTTTGTTTTTTCACGGTTTTGCCCACACAGCTCTTTTTTATTTTGCTTCCTCCGGACCTGAGGCGGAGTCTAATCACAACGCGTGGCAGACTTTAACCGTCACCAAAAAAGCAACATCCAGTGTTAATTGACGCGGTAGAAACGCTGGGTGGCTCCTGGTGTCAGGGTGTTCCGGAGACCTGGCAGGAGTATAGGAGGATCACATTCTGATTACAATTCCCCTACAAACTCTTTGGTAAATTTTAGATGGAACAGTGATCCTACTCACGATTTTCACAATTGATACAATTTTAATTATCTGATTTGACAATAGTTCAACAATTCAGTTACAAACTAACGCTACAAATTCCTATGATGCACAAAAGTTATGGGGATACACTTTCCCCTAAGCGCAAGTTATGTAACATTGCGAACGTAAGCATTAAAAAGCATCAGGTTATTGGTTACCAAGAAGTTATGTCCTGACCGGATCTTTAACAACCGCGATATGCAGCATGTCCATGGCTCTACGGTTCCTGCTGGGAACGCGCCTCTCACTCTGTACCCTGCACCAGCCATAAGACAGCAGAGTGATGCTGTGAAGTTTTGCCAACCGCAACATGAACGCGTTTCAGGTGTCTAAAGATCTTTACCTGCCTAAGGCGCTATGGAGACGAAAATGACAGATAAAAAAGTGACGCTAACCCTACAAGATGAAACGTCCGTTGAACTGGATGTGCTGCAAGGCACGCTGGGCCAGGATGTGGTTGATGTCCGCGCCCTCGGCTCCAGTGGACTGTTTACCTTCGATCCGGGTTTCACGTCCACTGCATCCTGCGAGTCAAAAATCACCTTTATTGATGGTGATGAAGGTATCCTGTTGCACCGCGGCTTCCCGATCTCCCAGTTGGCGACCCACTCCAACTATCTGGAAGTGTGCTACATCCTGCTGAATGGCGAAGCGCCAAATCAAAAGCAGTTTGAAGAATTCCGTACCACCGTTACCCGTCATACCATGATTCATGAGCAGATTACCCGTCTGTTCCACGGCTTCCGTCGTGATTCACACCCGATGGCGGTGATGTGTGGCGTGACCGGCGCGCTGGCGGCGTTTTATCACGATTCGCTGGACGTTAACAATGAGCGTCACCGCGAAATCGCCGCGTTCCGCCTGCTGTCCAAAATGCCGACCATGGCCGCGATGTGCTACAAATACTCTATCGGTCAGCCGTTTGTTTACCCGCGTAATGACCTCTCTTATGCCGGTAACTTCCTGCACATGATGTTCGCGACGCCGTGCGAAGAGTACAAGGTAAATCCGGTACTGGAACGCGCCATGGACCGTATCCTGATCCTGCATGCTGACCATGAGCAGAACGCCTCGACGTCAACCGTGCGTACCGCCGGTTCTTCTGGTGCTAACCCGTTTGCCTGTATCGCCGCCGGGATCGCCTCCCTGTGGGGACCGGCGCACGGCGGTGCCAACGAAGCGACACTGCGCATGCTGGAAGAGATCAGCACCGTTGAGCACATTCCGGAATTTGTTAAACGTGCCAAAGACAAAAATGACTCCTTCCGTCTGATGGGCTTTGGTCACCGCGTTTACAAAAACTACGATCCACGTGCCACCGTGATGCGCGATACCTGCCATGAAGTCCTGAATGAGCTGGGTATGAAGGATGATCTGCTGGAAGTGGCGATGGAACTGGAACACATTGCGCTGAACGACCCTTACTTCATCGAGCGCAAACTCTATCCAAACGTCGATTTCTACTCCGGTATTATTCTGAAAGCGATGGGAATTCCTTCCTCAATGTTTACCGTGATCTTCGCGATGGCGCGTACCGTTGGCTGGATTGCGCACTGGAAAGAGATGCACGACGAAGGGATGAAAATCGCCCGTCCGCGTCAGCTCTATACCGGTTATACCGAGCGCGAATTCAACTCGCAGCTGGAAAAATAAGCGTTATATTTCAACGCAAAAACGGGGCCATCTGGCCCCGTTTTTTTTATAGCTGCCGTCAGGCACTCAGTGCTGACACCCCGGACACCAGTAAAAAGGCCGTGATGAGAGCGTGCCCTTCTCAATCACCGTGCCGCAGCGCCGGCATTTTTTGCCCTGCCGATGAAACACCTCAAACTGAAACGCCGCTTCCTCATGATATTTCTTCATCGTGCCACGCATCCGATAGGCATGGCGCGGCACTGAAAGCAGCGCCTCGCTGAAAGCAGTCAGCTGATGGTTACTGAGATCCTGCGCCCGATGCTGCGGCAGCAACTGTGCCAGCCAGAGAATTTCGGCACGCAGGTAATTGCCCAGCCCGGCCAGAAAAGCCTGATCCAGCAGCAGACCACTGAACTGCCGCCGCCGGAAACGGGGTGACAGCAGCCGCTCTTTCACCTCATCCACCGTCAGCGTACTGCTCAGCACATCGGGGCCGATGCGGTTAAGAAACGGGTGTGCTGCCAGCGTATCGGCGTTCAGTAACTCAATATCCGACGCGCTATACAGCAGAATAGCCCGATCGGCCGTCGCCAGCCGTACCCGTAACTGTCGGGTGGTCTGTAATTCCGTTTCGGGCGTGACGATGCGCCAGACGCCATACAGCTGATTGTGGCTGTAGAGCGTCAGGCCATTGCTGAAATGTGTCAGCAACGCCTTGCCGCGCGTCTCAATCGCCTGCACCTGTTCGCCAATCAGCGCCGGTTCGTAAGTTTTCAGCGCCGGAAAGGCAAACCACGCTTCGGTTAACGGCTGGCCGACAATCGCGGTCTCGAGCTGATCCGCCACCCGGCGGATCTCTGGTCCTTCAGGCATCGTGGATCCTCTTAGTGTGTGGCACCGCCAGCTATTTTCAGATCTTCACCGGTCTCCAGCGTCACCCGGACCGCAATTTCCAGTGCCTGAATCACACTGGCGACCGACATGCTTGGCGCACCAGGGTGCAACGCCGCCTGCTCCGGCAGGTAAGGGATGTGGATAAAGCCACCGCGCACCGGCGTCTGCTGCTGGGCCAGCCAGTGCAGCAGACCATACATCACCCGGTTACAGGTAAAGGTCCCGGCGGTCTGTGACACCGAGGCGGGAATCCCCGCCTGACGCAGCGCGGCCACAATCGCCTTGATCGGCAGACGCGAGAAATAGGCCGCCGGACCGTCAGCCACAATTGCTTCATCAACCGGCTGATGGCCGGCGTTGTCGGCAATACGCGCATCATCAACGTTGATGCCGATGCGTTCAACGGTAATATCGCTGCGCCCGCCCGCTTGTCCTACCGACAGAATCGCATCCGGTTTCACCTCCTCCAGCGCCTGGTAGAGCACATCCAGCACATCCGCAAACACCACCGGCAACTGACGGATGACGATCCGTGCGCCAGCAATCTCTTTGCCTTCCAGCGCACTGACCGCTTCCCATGATGGGTTAATGCTTTCACCGCCAAACGGTTCAAAGGCGGTCATCAGGACAGTTTTCATTCAGCCTCACAGGAACATCAGGAAATAGAGCAGGAAAATGTTAACGATTAACAGTAGCACACCGGTCGGGACCTGAGCTTTGATCACCGCGTTACGATCCGGCAGCTCCAGCAGCGCCGCCGGCACGATGTTAAAGTTAGCCGCCATCGGCGTCATCAGCGTTCCGCAGTAGCCGGAGAACATGCCGATGGCTGCCATCACCGCCGGATTGCCGCCGTGCTGCAGCACCAGAATCGGAATACCGACGCCCGCTGTGATAATCGGAAACGCAGCAAAGGCGTTGCCCATCACCATGGTCAGCAGCGCCATGCCACCGGCATAAACCGCCACCGCGATAAAGCGACTGTCGACCGCCAGATAGCTTTCGGTCAGATGGGAAATCGCACTGCCGACGCCAGCGCTGGTAAACAGCAGACCCAGGGTGGCGAGGATCTGCGGCAGGATAAATGCCCAGCCAATAGCATCCAGCAGCCGTCGGGTCTCCTGCATCGACTGCACCGGTTTCTCATGCGTCAGTTTCAGCGCCACCAGCCAGCCGATCAGGCAGCCGATCATCATCGAAAACAGCGTCACCAGCGTCGCGTGGTTACCAGGACCAAACACCGTATCCTGCAAGCCCGGGATATGGTTGAACGCCAGCACGCCCGCGACCGTCACCACCGGGATCGCCAGCGCAGGCAGGAACAGTTTATTGCGCAGGCGCAGCGCACTGGCCTGTTTCTCCTCATCACTGCGCTGATGATAGCGGCCCAGCTTTACCCCGCCTAAGCCGGCAATCAGCGCCATCACCACCACTGCGACTCCGACGCTAATGTTCAGCATCCGGGTGCCGGCGGCTGCCGAACCCATCCACTGCGTCATCAGTTGCGTGGTCCAGTCGCCAACCAGGAAAATCAGGCCATACAGCGCCCAGAACAGTCCGGTGGTTAAACGGCGCGGGTTGGCGCGATCGCCCCAGGAGAGGAGCGCCACCACCAGCAGGATCAGCCCTGCCAGCCACATCAGATATTGTTGCTGAAACATTACTGCCCTCCTTTGGCTTTCAGTGCCTGGCCGTTCAGCGCCTGTAATTCACGGGCTAACTGACGATCGAGCCGTACCAGGCGGGCCGAGTGGATCAGGAAGGCCGCCACTGCGGTCGGGATACCCCACAGGGCAATGTGCAGCGGTTCAGTCTGAATCCCGGCCGACTCATGCATAAAGTTGTGCATAAAGATAATCGCGCCAAAGGCGACGAAAATGTCCTCGCCAAAGAACAGCCCGACGTTATCAGTCGCCGCCGACATGGCGCGCAGACGATGGCGCACCTCTGGCGAGACGTCAGCATAACGGTTTTCCGTCGCCCCTTCCGCCATCGGTGCCAGCAGTGGGCGCACCATCTGCGGATGACCACCGAGGCTGGTCAGGCCGAGCGCTGCGGTCAGTTCGCGCACCAGCAGATAGACGATCAGTAAACGTCCGGCGGTGGCGGTTTTAATCTGGGCGATCCACGCCTGCGCCCGCTCTTTCAGCCCGTGACGTTCCAGCAGGCCGATCACTGCCAGCGGCAGCAACAGAATCAGCGGCAGATTACGGGTGTTGAGAAAGCCCGAACCGAGCTTTTCCAGAATGTCGGCCAACGGCATCATGGCCGCGAAGCCGGTGACGAAACCGGCGACAATAACCACCAGCACCGGATTAAACCGTAAAACGAAGCCGATAATGATGGCTGCAATGCCAAGCAGCGGCCAGAGATTTACCACGCTATCCATCTTTTCCCCTTAGAGTATGAAAAAGCCCGGGCACAGCCGGGCTAAGCATTATTATTCAGGCACTGGTGACGCTGATTTGCTGGGCGGCAAAGGCATCACGCAGCCGCCGGGCAAACTGCAACGCATGCGCCCCGTCGCCATGTAAGCAGACGGTTTGCGCTTTAACCGCGACCCATTCCCCGCTGATGCTTTTTACCTTGCCCTGCTGCACCATGCTCAGCGTCTGATCGATCGCCTGCTGTTCATCCTCAATCAGCGCTCCGGGCTGGCTGCGCGGCACCAGCGCACCGCTACTGAGGTAACCGCGATCGGCAAACACCTCTTCACGGGTACGGAGACCATAGTGAGCCGCCGCCCGAATCGATTCGCTGCCCGCCAGCCCGACCACAATCAGCTGGCTGTCCACCGCCTTAATCGCCCGGGCAATGGCGTCGGCCAGCACCGCATCGGCCGCCGCCTGGTTGTAGAGCATGCCGTGCGGCTTAACATGAACCAGCCGCACGCCTTCGCTTTCTACCAGGCTTTTCAACGCCCCAATCTGGTAGATCATCTGGGCATAGACCGTTTCCGGCGGCAGCTGCATCGCGCTGCGGCCAAAGTTTTCGCGGTCGGGAAAAGCCGGATGTGCGCCAATCGCTACTCCGGCTTCTTTCGCCCAGCAGATCGATTGCAGCATGGTCTGGGCATCGCCGGCGTGAAAGCCACAGGCGATGTTGGCCGAGCTGACCAGTTGCAGCAGCGCGCGATCGCTGTCGTAGCCTTCACCGAGATCGGCGTTTAAATCAATTTTCATCAGCGAGTCCCCATACCATCTGGTCCAGCGCACGCTGCTGATGCTGACGCGCCTGCATCGCCTCCGGCAGAGTGCAATGAATGAAGTGAATCGGTTCACCCAGCCGGATTTGCGCCAGGTGATAGAGGTCAGCCTCGATAATACAGGCGATACGCGGATAGCCGCCGGTGGTCTGGGCATCCGCCATCAGCACAATCGGCTGACCGTTAGGCGGCACCTGCACCACGCCCGGTACCAGCCCGTGCGACAGCAGTTCCCGCGGGTTTTCCCGGCTGAGCTGACGTCCCTCCAGTCGGTATCCCATCCGGTTACTTTGCGGACTGAGCTTCCACGCTGTGCGCCAGAACGCCTGCTGCGCCTCGCGGCTGAACTCATGGTATTCCGGACCCGGCAGCGCGCGAATGCGGTTGCCCCACAGCAGTTGCCGGACGCCAGCTTTGCGAGCAAACTGACGGGTCGGTTTGCCCAGCGGAAGGCAGTCGCCATCCTGCAGCGTGCGCCCGTGGAATCCGCCAAATCCGGCTTTCAGATCGGTGCTGACAGAACCGAGCATCGCCGGCAGATCGAACCCGCCCTGCACCGCCAGATAGCTGCGCATGCCGTGTACCGGCATCGCCAGCGACAGCACCTGTCCTTTTTTAACCGGGGTGCGCCAGCCGGTCCATACCGGATTACCGTCCAGTTCTGCGTTACAGCCAGCGCCGGTCAGCGCAAACCAGCCGTCGCGGGTGAACTCCGCCTTAAACTGGCCGAGCACCATCTCCAGCACCGCGCTGTCTGGCGCATTTCCCACCAGCAAATTAGCGGTGGTCATCGCGGGCTGATCCAGCACCCCACCGAGGCTGATACCGTACTGCCGCCAGCCGTGACGACCCGCATCCTGTATCGTGGCGGCCAGTCCGGCTCGCAGGATCCTCAACATATGCCCTCCTTCTGTGGCACGAAGCGCACGGTATCACCGGGTCGGAGCAGCGTCGGCGGTTGCTGCAGCGGATCAAACAGCGCGACAGGCGTCTGGCCGATGAGCTGCCAGCCGCCCGGTGACGCCAGCGGATAGACACCGGTCTGGCTGCCGCCGATACCGACCGATCCGGCGGGCACGGCGACGCGTGGTTCTGCCCGACGAGGAATATGCAGACGCGGATCCAGCCCACCCAGATAGGGAAAGCCGGGCTGAAAACCGATGAAATAGACCACGTAGTCGGTACTGCTGTGCAACTCCACCACCTGATGGATGGAGAGTCCGGCGTGTTCGGCCACTACCGTCAGATCGGGGCCAGCCTCGCCGCCATAAATGACCGGGATCGCCACCTGACGTGATTCCGGTATCTGCACTTCACTCTCTTCCCACCAGCGCTGCAGCCGCTCAATGGCGTCCAGCGCGCTCTGCTGTGGATCACGCAGTATCAGGGTGATGTTGTTCATGCCGGGGATCACCTCCTGAACGCTCGCGACCGCCTGCAGGCGCTGGTTCAGACCCCAGATTCGTTGCTGGCTGGCCAGCGAGATGGGTGGTTCCAGTTCCAGCACCACCGCGCGTTCACCCAGTAAATAACAACGTGCTCGTTGCAACAGCGACCTCCCGTTGAGCTGAAATCTCGCGTGCCAGACCGGTTCTGGCGCACGGCTCAGCCGTTTGCTTATCTACTCAAAGCAAACAGTTATGCGAAAGTGACGGAGATGTGTCAACAGATTTAGGTCCTGCGGCGGGGCGCAGGACCGGGAGTGGGATCAGGCAGGATTCGGAATATCGATGAAGGTCACATCCAGACCGTGGTGTTGTGCCAGCCAGTCGCCCAGCGCTTTGACGCCACCGCGCTCGGTCGCATGGTGTCCGGCAGCGAAGAAGTGCAGTCCCTGTTCACGCGCGCTGTGAATGGTCTGCTCCGACACTTCACCGGTCAGGTAAGCATCCACACCAAAAGCAGCAGCCTGATCGATAAAGCCCTGCCCGCCGCCGCTGCACCAGGCGATGCGGCGAATCAGTTCAGGTGCGTTGTCGCCACAGTGCAGTGGCTCACGTCCCAGCTTATCGGCAATGCGATCGGCCAGTTGCTGGCCGGTGAGTGGCTCGGCCAGTTCACCCCACAACACCAGCGGCATCACTTCGCCACGTACCTCGATATCCAGCAGCTTCGCCAGCTGCGCGTTGTTGCCTAACTGCGGATGGGCGTCGAGCGGCAGATGCCAGCCATAGAGATTAATGTCGTTGGCCAGCAGCGTACGCAAACGACGACGCTTCATGCCTTTTATCGCGGCCGGTTCGTTTTTCCAGAAATAACCATGGTGCACCACTATCGCATCTGCCTGACGTGCTACGGCTTCATCCAGCAGGGCCTGACAGGCGGTAACGCCGGTAATCACCGTTTTCACTTCGCTGCGCCCTTCAACCTGCAAACCGTTTGGGGCGTAATCACTGAAGTTGTGGCTCTCCAGCTGCTGATTGATCAGCGTCTCGAGTTGGTAATGATTCATCGTGGCTCCTTGATCGCCTCAGGCCGCGCTTTTCGCGCGCTCAAAGGCGTCTAATGTCTTTTTACGGGCGCTCTTATGTTCCACGATCGGTGGCGGATAATCGAGTTTCTTATGATTTTTCGCGGCCCACAGCAGCGGCTGATGAATATCGCTGTCCGGCACATCTGCCAGCTCCGGCAGATAGTGGCGGATAAATTCGCCCTGCGGATCAAAGCGTTCACCCTGCGTGGTCGGATTGAAGATGCGAAAATAGGGCGCGGCATCGGTGCCGGTCGAGGCTGCCCACTGCCAGCCGCCATTGTTCGCCGCCAGATCCCCATCAATCAGCTGCTGCATGAAGTAGCGTTCACCGTCGCGCCAGTCAATCAGCAGATCCTTGACCAGAAAACTGGCGGTAATCATTCGTAGGCGGTTATGCATCCAGCCAAGCGCGTTGAGCTGCCGCATCGCCGCATCCACAATCGGATAGCCGGTTTTCCCTGCTTTCCAGGCGTCGAAATGGGCTGCGTCAGTCTGCCATTCCACGTGTCGCGTCCAGCTAATAAAGGGCTGGTGCTTGCACAGCGTCGGATACGCCACCAGCAGATGACGATAAAACTCGCGCCAGATCAGCTCATTCAGCCAGCTAAACGCCCGGCTGTTGTCCAGCGCGTCAGGATGTTCATGCAGCACGCGGTGTAGGCACTGTCGCGGCGATAACAGCCCGGTCGCCAGATATACCGATAACCGGCTGGTGCCGTCCCGAGCCGGCAGATCGCGCTCGGCGGGATAATCCAGCACCGGCTGGGTTGCGAACTGCCGCAGGCGTTTCAGGGCTGCGGCTTCGCCGGGCGGAAACAGCGTCTGGTCAACGCTGTCGGTCGGATAATCAAACGGTGGAATCGCCGGGTTTTCCAGCGGCGCGCCGGGACGCGCTTTCGGCGCGGGCACACACTCCGGCAGGGTTTGCTGCAAGCGGCGGACAAACGCTTTGCTGAACGGGGTAAAAACTTTGTACATCGAGCGGTCACCGCTCTGTACGCTGCCAGGCGGCAACAGCAGGCTGTCATCAAAACCCTGACAGATCACGCCCGCCTGATCGAGACGCTTCTCGGCGTCCGCATCGCGCTGGCGTTCGTTGACTTCATACTGATAGTTGTAGAAAAGCTGGTCGACCTGCTGCTGCTGGCAAAAGCTGACCAGGTAATCGACCGCGTCACCGAAGGTCTCACACGACTGATAATGCAGAGCGATACCCCGCTCGGCCAGCGACGCCGCCAGCAGTTGCAGACTGGCATGAATAAAGGCCGCCTGTCGCGGCGCCATGTCGTGCTGCTGCCACTGTTTCGGCGTGGCGAGATAGAGCGCAATCACCTTTGCCTCGCTGTCGCGGCAGGCAGCATGCAGCGCCAGATTGTCGTTGAGGCGTAAGTCGTTACGCAGCCAGACCAGATGGGTGGTCATAACACTCCTGAATTATTGTCCGTAACGTAAACACAACGCTTCCGGATAGGGATCGAAATAGCGTTGCTCAGCCAGCCATGGATGCGGGAACTCCGCCATGTAGTGCTTCAGAATGGTAATCGGCACCAGCAATGGTTGGGTGCCCTGGCGGTAACGATCAATCAGCGTCGCCAGTTCCTGCCGCTGCGGTGAACTGAGCTGGCGGCGGAAATAACCCTGAACGTGCATCAGAACGTTGGTGTGATTACGACGCGAGGCGGGTCGTGACATCAGCGCCATCATGCGATTACGGTATTCGAAGGCGAATGCTTCCAGTGAGTCCCACTGGTTCATTGAGGCGACAAACGGCCCCAGCTCGCGGTATTTCTCCTGCGAATGGGCCAGCATCAGTAATTTATAGCGGCTGTGGAAGGCAATCAGACGGTGACGGGTCAGGCCGCTTTGCCACATCTGATTGAACTCATGCAGAGCGCAGATACGACCAATGAAATTTTCGCGCAGCGCAGGATCGTGCAGTCGCCCATCCTCTTCCAGCGGTAACCACGGCATTTCGCGCTGCAGGAATTCAGCAAAAATGCCGGTGCCGGCTTTGCGATTGTTGTTGGTGTCTGGCTCGTAAACCCGCACCCGCTCCATGCCGCAGCTGGGGGATTTGGCGCACAGGATATAGCCTGACAGATGATGCAACGATTTCACGCGCTCGGCCGACCAGTCACGCATCCGGTCAGTCACCTCTTCCCCGCCATCTTTGCTGAAGCACAGATGCAGTTCCTCATCACCCTGATTAACCAGGCGTAAGGCTGGGCGCGGCGTCGGCAGACCAATCGCCATTTCAGGGCAGATCGGCTCGAAACGCACAAAAGGCGTGAGGTCTTCGGTAGCGAAAGTAAGGCGCTTGTGTCCACCGTCAAATCTGACGCTTTCACCAAGCAAGCAGGCACTGATTCCGACCGGGATTTTTTCGCTCATACTTGTACAACCTCCGAAATCTTGTAGAGGTTTAAGTGTAGCGTAAATCAGCCAGGAAGACAGCGTTAAGCCAGGGAAAAGCGCGGTTGTTTTAAGAAAAAACGCAAAAAAAAAGCCTGGTCCAATGACCAGGCCGATTCAGCAGATATCCGTCTTACCAGAAAGCGCCGCCAGCGGCTTCTGCTTGCGCCAGCCATACCGGCTTGGCGCTGGTTTTGCACCACATCCGATGCAGATAGCTGTAGAAGCGAGCGCGGTCGCGACGGAACAGCATCACGGGTAACGCAACAACGCCGAGAAGGACCACCAGCGTGCGACGCAAAATGATTTTGGAACGTGGATAAACCTGATACATGGTTATCGCCTCCCGGAGAGTTATAAGGTTCGAATGTGATCTGTGTCTAAGATTACGCCTGATTGTGTAATTTTACTACTCATCAGACCACTTATTTACCCGAAAATATGTCGTTTAAGAATTAACCTGTAATTAAGTTACACAGATGTTATTTCGTGGTTACGCGCAGGTTTAAATCAGCCCGGCGTAACCGGCACGGACGGCAGAAAAATTTGTTGGTAAAGTAGCGCATCACTGTTTATTCAAGGCAGGTTTGCGTGACCACGGTTTTGATCGTTGAAGATGAAAAAGAGATCCGCCGTTTTGTGCGGCTGGCGCTGGAAAATGAGGCACTGAAAGTCTTTGATGCCGATACGCTGCAGCGCGGCTTGATTGAAGCCGCCACCCGTAAACCCGATCTGGTGATCCTCGATTTAGGCCTGCCGGATGGTGATGGTACCGACTTTATCCGCGACCTGCGCCAGTGGAGCGCGATGCCGGTGATTGTGCTGTCAGCACGCAGCGACGAGCAGGATAAAATCGCCGCGCTGGATGCCGGTGCTGATGACTATCTGACCAAACCGTTTGGTATCGGTGAACTGCTGGCTCGCGTCCGGGTCGCACTGCGGCGGCACAGCAGCCAGCAACCCGACGCCCGCGTCACCTTTGCGGATGTGAGTGTTGATTTTGCTGCGCGCCGGGTACAGCGCGGCGGCGAGGAGATTCATCTCACCCCGATTGAGTTTCGCCTGTTGAGTATTCTGCTGAATAACGCGGGCAAAGTGCTGACCCAGCGCCAGCTCCTGAGCCAGGTGTGGGGACCGAATGCGGTGGAGCACAGCCACTATCTGCGCATCTATATGGGGCATCTGCGGCAGAAGCTGGAAGCCAACCCGACCCAGCCGGTGCATCTGCTGACGGAAACCGGTATTGGCTATCGCTTTATGCCATAAAAAAAGGCGCCAGAGGCGCCTTTTTCATTGCCCGATTTCTCAGGCGTTTTTCAGTACTTCGCTGACAATCTCTACCGCTTCTTTCTCAATCTGCGCGCGGTGTTCCGCACCCAGGAAGCTTTCACAGTAGATTTTGTAGGCGTCTTCGGTGCCTGACGGACGCGCGGCGAACCAGCCGTTGTCGGTCATCACTTTCAGGCCACCAATCGACGCGCCATTACCTGGCGCAGCGGTCAGACGCGCGGTAATCGGGTCGCCCGCCAGCGTATCGGCGCTCACCATCTCAGGTGACAGCTTCGACAGCGCGGCTTTCTGGGCAGACGTTGCGGACGCCTGCAGACGGTTATAGCTTGGTGCACCAAAGCGCCCGGCCAGTTCATCGTAATGCTGCTGCGGGTTTTTACCGGTGACAGCAGTGATCTCTGCCGCCAGCAGACACATGATGATGCCGTCTTTATCGGTTGACCATGGCGTGCCATCGAAACGCAGGAAAGAGGCACCGGCGCTCTCTTCGCCGCCGAAACCAAAGCTGCCGTCATACAGACCATCAACAAACCACTTAAAGCCAACCGGCACTTCCACCAGCTTACGGCCGATGTCGTTAACCACGCGGTCGATCATCGCGCTGGATACCAGCGTTTTACCAACGGCGACATCCTGGCCCCACTGTGGACGGTGCTGGAACAGGTAGTTGATTGCCACTGCCAGATAGTGGTTTGGATTCATCAGGCCTGCCGGAGTGACAATACCGTGACGGTCATAATCCGGGTCGTTACCGAACGCCAGATCGAACTTGTCGCGGTAAGCCAGCAGACCGGCCATGGCGCACTCAGAGGAGCAGTCCATGCGGACCACGCCATCTTTATCCAGATGCATAAAGCGGAAAGTCTGATCGACAGCGTCATTTACCAGCGTCAGATCCAGCTTGTAGTGCTCAGCGATACGCTGCCAGTAAGCAATACCAGAACCACCCAGCGGATCAACACCAATTTTCAGACCGGCTTTCTGAATCGCCGGGAAGTCGATGACCTGCGCCAGACCTTCAACGTAAGGCTGGATCAGATCTTTCTCGACCACGTGGCCGCTGGCCAGTGCCTGATCGATTGGCAGACGTTTAACTTCTTTCAGGCCATCTTTGATCAGCTGATTCGCGCGATCTTCAACCACTTTGGTGACGTTGGTATCAGCCGGTCCGCCATTAGGTGGATTGTACTTGATGCCGCCATCTTCCGGTGGGTTGTGTGAAGGCGTGATCACAATGCCGTCGGCCAGTGCGCCACCGGCTTTGTTGTGCTCAAGAATGGCGTTAGAGATGGCAGGGGTCGGCGTATAGCCATTATCCTGCTGCACAATCACATCCACGCCGTTCGCCGCCAGCACTTCCAGCACCGACAGGATCGCCGGCTCGGACAGCGCGTGGGTATCTTTACCCACGTAGCACGGACCGGTGATGCCGTTCTTTTTACGCTCTTCTGCAATCGCCTGCGCAATCGCCAGAATGTGCATCTCGTTGAAGCTTTGACGCCCTGCGCTACCGCGATGGCCAGAGGTGCCAAACTTCACCGCATGTTCCGGGTTCGCCACGTCGGGCTGCAGGACATAATACTGTGAGGTTAATTGTGCAACGTTAATCAAATCGCTCTGCTGGGCGGGTTGCCCGGCACGGGGGTGATTGGCCATTGGCGCTTCTCCCTGACGCTTCAGTTTAAATGGTGCCGCAAACTTTCTCTGTCAGTTCCTGCGGGAACTGCATTGAGAGCATGATGTGTTCGATCATGCTGCATTTGCGACCGGTATTGGTATTGGTGATCACCCAGTACGGTGTGCCGGGTACGTGCTTCGGCTTAGTATGGGTGCCATTTTGCAACAGCGTATGCTCATCACCCGCAAAATAGACGCGGGTACGGCCCTGCAGTGATGCAGTTGCCTCAGCAAAGGCTGCGGTATCAAGACGATAGAGCGTTGACAAGATTAGCATAAAGCGATTAACCGCCCGCTTCTGCTCCGCATATTCATCAGAAAGCATCAGTTCACGCATCGCGCGTACCCGATCCTGCGGACGTGAGCCAGCCACGGCAGGCTGAGTCTCTTTCGCCGCACCGGACGCTGCATTTTGTGCCGGCGCAGCAGGTGCTGTCTGACCGGCCGTGAACTTCAGCATACGACGCAGAATATCGGATGCGCTTTCACCAATGTGTTGCGTGTGGCTGGCAATATAACGGTAGAGCTCTTCGTCAACTTCGATCGTTTTCATCTTATTCCGTACGGTTCTTTCTCATGACAGAACCACTTGTTTCCTGAAAAGCCCTAAGCAAAGTTTGGCGATTCGAAGGGTGAGCGGGTTCTAACATGAGGATTATAAAGTTAAATTCAGGCGGGTTGTTAGCAATCAAACGGTTTACGGGCAAAAGTCAGAATATGTCCTAATGCCGCCGGAACCGGCGCGCCTGAAAAGGTGAATCCATGATAACCTAAGCTTAGGTCTCAAACTTAAGAACTTTGCCATGATTTTGAACGCCCGTCTGCAAACTGAACAATCCCCGACTGATTCCCTGCCCATCCTGCTGATCCACGGCCTGTTCGGAACGCTGGATAACCTTGGCGTGCTGGCTCGCGGGTTAAAAGATGCCGCGCCGGTACTGCAGGTTGATGTCCGCAACCATGGATTATCACCGCGATCCGATCAGATGAACTACGCTGTGATGGCACAGGATATGTTAGAGACGCTGGATGCGCACGGCATCGATCGGGTGGCGGTAATCGGTCATTCGATGGGCGGCAAAATTGCCATGACCATGAGTGCGCTGGCGGCAGATCGTATCGAACGTCTGGTGATGATCGATATCGCACCGGTGGATTATCAGACCCGCCGCCACGACACCATTTTCGCGGCGATCCGCGCGGTAACGGAAGCGGGCGTGACTTCCCGCAGTGAAGCTGCGCAGGTGATGCGTGGCCTGCTCGATGAAGAGGGTGTGATTCAGTTCCTGCTGAAATCTTTCCAGCAGGGTGAATGGCGCTTCAACGTGCCGGTATTGTGGGACAACTACACCACCATTTCTGGCTGGCAGCCGGTTCCCGCCTGGCCGCATCCGGCGCTGTTTATTCGCGGCGGTGACTCCAGCTACTTGGATAATCAGTACCGCGAGGCGTTGATTACGCAGTTCCCGGCGGCTCATGCGCATGTGATCAGCGGCGCGGGACACTGGGTGCACGCCGAAAAACCTGATGCCGTATTACGCAGCGTCCGTCGCTTTTTTGCGCTTTAAAAGCAAATACCTGGCGGCAAATGTTTAGGATTGGCGTCCGGAGTTAGCGTGGAGTATGATGGCGCGCTAAAATTTTGCCGCCGGTCATTTTGCCGCGGTAACGGCCAATAATTTATAATCTGCGCGGCGAGCGTCTGGCGCCCGCACATTCAGTTTCACTAAGCCATGGCAAAAGAACACACTGACCGCACGACGCTCGATCTGTTTGCTGATGAGCGCCGCCCAGGTCGACCCAAAACCAGTCCGCTTTCGCGTGATGAACAGCTGCGCATCAATAAGCGCAATCAACTGAAACGTGACAAAGGGCGCGGGCTTCGTCGTGTCGAACTGAAAATGAACAGTGAAGCCGTCGAAGCGCTCAATACGCTGGCAGAACAGCGCAATCTCAGCCGTAGCGAATTGATTGAACAAATGCTGCTGGCGCAACTCAAACTGGATTAATGCGGGCAAAACGCACGCAGAGGCAAATGTCGAGGCTTTAACCGTTCCGCGGGTTTGTCTCGTCTGCTATTATTCGCTGAAATGTGCTGCGGCACACATCTCATCATCAGGATTTAAGAGGTTATTTTACTCATGGCACTCGTAGGCATCTTCTTTGGCAGCGATACCGGCAACACCGAAAACATTGCAAAAATGATCCAGAAACAGCTGGGTAAAGACGTTGCAGAAGTGCACGACATCGCGAAAAGCACTAAAGAAGATCTGGAAGCGTTTGACATCCTGCTGCTGGGTATTCCGACCTGGTATTACGGTGAAGCGCAGTGCGACTGGGATGACTTTTTCCCGACGCTGGAAGAGATCGATTTTAACGGCAAGCTGGTTGCCCTGTTCGGCTGCGGCGATCAGGAAGATTATGCCGAGTATTTCTGTGATGCGATGGGCACCATCCGCGACATCATTGAGCCGCACGGCGCAGTGATCGTAGGCCACTGGCCGACCGAAGGCTATCACTTCGAAGCGTCAAAAGGCCTGGCTGACGATACCCACTTCCTCGGCCTGGCGATTGACGAAGATCGTCAGCCAGAGCTGACCAATGCGCGCGTCGAGAAATGGGTTAAGCAGATTTTTGATGAACTGCAGCTTAAAGAGATCCTCGAAGCCTGAGGGTAGCCGACTCAATGTGAGCGCCAGCTCACATTGAGGCAACGGAAATTCCTATAGAAATAATAGCCACATTTTTTTAACTTTCTTCGTTTAATCTGTAGAATACCCGCATCGATCTTCCGCTTATTTTCTCTGGCAGCAGATAGGACTAAGCGAAATGTTAACAGACTCCTGCAGAAATCCTCCCCGGCTCGGTGACATATCCCATACAGCCCAGGGTGATTTAGGCACTCCCCTCGGTTTTCATTTCACTGCATCAGTTCTATAATGAGACGCAAATGAGAATGGGTATAGATCGACATTCAAGGCCAAGCGCCACAAAAGTGAATATAAGTAACAGGACAAAATCCGCATGACTGACAACAATACCGCATTAAAGAAGGCTGGCCTGAAAGTCACGCTGCCCAGACTGAAAATTCTGGAAGTGCTTCAGGAACCTGAGTGCCATCACGTCAGCGCGGAAGATTTGTACAAACGCCTGATCGACATCGGCGAAGAGATTGGCCTGGCCACCGTTTACCGCGTGCTGAACCAGTTCGATGATGCCGGTATCGTGACCCGTCACAATTTTGAAGGCGGCAAGTCGGTGTTTGAGCTGACCCAGCAGCATCACCACGATCACCTGATCTGCCTGGACTGCGGTAAAGTGATTGAGTTCAGCGACGAGTCGATTGAAACCCGTCAGCGCGAAATCGCCACCCGCCACGGCATCAAGCTGACCAACCACAGTCTCTATCTGTATGGTCACTGTGCACTGGGCGACTGCCGTGAAGATGAGACGCTGCACGATCAGTAAGTCTGACGCAGGCTGAAATAAAAAAACCGGTGAATTCACCGGTTTTTTTTTGTTCTTTTTTCGCTGTCGGCTCAGGCAACCAGCGTTTCCTGCAGATAACGCCAGCGCGGAATCGAGGTACTGTAATCCAGAATCGCCAGTGCGATGCGGCTCTGATTATTGCCGTTCAGCATCTGCATCTCCCGGTACTGTACGGTGACCTCTTTCTCCTGATGGGAAATGACCACGTGCTCGCAGGTTGCGATACGCATCCCTTCCCGCTGGCCCTGTAGCTGACGGAAAAGATCTTCCACTTCATTCAGGTTCAGCTGAGTTCCGCGCGGGGTAACCATGCGAAAATCGGGATGAAAATAGGACATCATCAGCTCGAAACTGTCATCAGAGCCGGCAGGTTGATTGAAAATACGTTCAATAAGTTGATGTAAAACGACGACACTGTGTTTGGCTTCCTGGGCGAGAACGGTCATTTTTTTTCCTTATATCACTCGCTGAGCTATGTCTGTGAGGGCATAGCCTACCTGAAAGCGGATAATTCACATCTGGTAATTGATTAATTTTTTTAAACTCAGATTTCTCTCACAACTTCGTAACAATCGCTGAAAAAGGCTTGCAGAATAAACCTCGGTGATGGCAAAAATCAGGACAATAAAAAAGGGCGATAAGTCGCCCTTTTGTCATTTTATCAGGTCAGCACCAACGATTATTCGCCGGCTTTAGTCCAGGTATCGCGTAAGCCAACGGTGCGGTTAAACACCAGCTGTGACGGCTTCGAATAGACGCTGTCCGCGCAGAAGTAACCTTCACGCTCAAACTGGTACGGCGTGGTGGCTTCCACATCGCGCAGGCCTGGCTCAACAAAGCCCTGTTTGATGGTCAGCGAGTCTGGATTGATCACCGACAGAAAATCCTCGGCTGCACCCGGATTTGGCACGCTGAACAGGCGATCATACAGGCGGAACTCGGCTGGCTGCGCGTGTTCTGCCGACACCCAATGGATCACGCCTTTGACCTTGCGGCCATCAGCAGGATCTTTACTCAGGGTATCAACATCGCTGGTGCAGTAGATGCAGGTGATGTTGCCGTCTTCATCTTTTGCCACCCGCTCAGCACGGATTACATAGGCGTTGCGCAGGCGAACTTCTTTGCCCAGCACCAGACGCTTATATTGCTTGTTGGCCTCTTCACGGAAATCCGCCCGGTCGATCCAGATCTCACGGCTGAAAGGCACTTCACGCGTGCCCATCTCCGGTTTAGACGGATGGTTAGGCATGGTGATGCTTTCGTAATGGCCAGCCGGCAGATTTTCGATCACGACTTTCAGTGGATCGAGCACCGCCATAGCACGTGGCGCATTCTCATTCAGATCGTCACGGATGCACGATTCCAGCGACGCCATTTCCACAATATTGTCCTGCTTGGTGACGCCAATACGGCGGCAGAACTCGCGGATTGACGCGGCAGTGTAACCGCGACGGCGTAAGCCAGAAACGGTCAGCATGCGCGGATCATCCCAGCCCTCAACGTGCTTCTCTGTCACCAGCTGCGTCAGTTTGCGTTTTGACATCACCGCATACTCAAGATTCAGGCGCGAGAACTCATACTGACGCGGGTGCACCGGAATGGTGATGTTATCCAGCACCCAGTCATACAGACGACGGTTGTCCTGGAACTCCAGCGTACAGAGTGAATGGGTAATTCCTTCCAGCGCATCGGAGATGCAGTGGGTAAAGTCATACATCGGATAGATGCACCACTTGTTACCGGTCTGGTGGTGTTCAGCGAATTTAATTCGATAGAGCACCGGATCGCGCATCACGATAAAGTTAGAAGCCATATCGATTTTGGCGCGCAGGCAGGCAGTGCCTTCGGCAAACTCACCGCTACGCATTTTCTCGAACAGCGCCAGGTTCTCTTCCACGCTGCGATCGCGATACGGGCTGTTTTTACCCGGCGCAGTCAGGGTGCCACGGTATTCGCGGATCGCTTCCGGACTCAGCTCATCGACATAAGCCAGCCCTTTATTGATCAGTTCGATGGCATAGTTGTAGAGCTGATCAAAATAGTTTGATGAGTAACAAACCTCACCGCTCCACTCAAAGCCCAGCCATTTGACGTCACGCTTGATGGATTCAACGAACTCCATATCCTCTTTGACCGGATTGGTATCGTCGAAACGCAGATTGCATTGCCCCTGGTAATCCTGGGCAATGCCAAAATTCAGACAGATCGATTTCGCATGACCAATGTGCAGATAGCCATTGGGCTCCGGCGGAAAACGGGTATGCACGCTGCTGTGCTTACCGCTCGCCAAATCTTCGTCGATGATCTGACGAATAAAGTTAGTTGGGCGGGCTTCAGCCTCACTCATCTCAAAAATCCTCAATACGAATAGCGGGTGATATGTACCACGAAGTAACGGAGTATGATCCACAAAGCGCCAGAGGGAAACAACCGTTTGTTCAGCCTTTAAAACAAAAAAGGCAGGAATCGCTTCCTGCCTTGTGGCTTCTGTTGCGGGGATTAGCCTTTCACTTGGTACAGCGGGGTTTCACCCGCCACGACCTTACCGCTGGCCAGTAACGTCAGGCCGGCAAAATCATCGCTGTTGCTGACCACCACCGGACTGACCATCGAGCGGGCATTGGCGTTCAGGAAATCCAGGTCCATCTCCAGTACCGGCTGACCGGCCGCCACGCTGGCGCCCTCTTCCACCAGACGGGTAAAGCCTTTACCCTCCAGCGCCACGGTGTCCAGCCCCATGTGCACCACAATCTCAACCCCGTTGTCGGTTTCCAGACAGAAAGCGTGATTGGTATTGAAGATTTTCACCAGCGTACCGGCTATCGGTGCAACCACCCATTTGTCGCTCGGCTTGATCGCCAGACCGTCACCCACCGCTTTGCTGGCAAAGGCTTCGTCCGGTACCGCATCCAGCGCAACGACGTCACCACTCACCGGTGCCAGCAGCGTGGCGATAACCCGTGATTCACTGTTCAGTACCGCCTGCGGCTTAACGGCTTCCGGTGCAGCTGCAGCTGCATTGCTGCTGGTGGCGGCTACCGGCCCTTTGGTCAGCACTTTTTTCATCGCCGACGCAATGCCTTCTGCCTGAGTACCGACAATAATCTGTACGCTCTGCTTGTTGAGGCGAATCACTCCGGACGCGCCGAGACGTTTAGCCACGCCCTCATTGACCTGCGCTGAATCATTAACGTTAAGACGCAGACGGGTAATACAGGCATCAATGCTGGTTAAGTTGTCTGAGCCACCCACCGCGCCAATATAGCGACGCGCCAGCGTTTCAGTTGCACTTTCACCGTTATCGGTTTTATCGACGTTGACGTCATAACCATCACTCTCATCACCAGCGACTGCCAGCTCACGGCCCGGCGTCATCAGGTTGAATTTTTTGATGGTGAAACGGAACACCACGTAGTAGATGACGAAGAACACCAGCCCCTGCGGGATCAGCATGTACCAGTGCGTTGCCAGCGGGTTACGGGTCGACAGCACCATATCCACCAGCCCGGCGCTGAAGCCGAAGCCGGCAATCCAATGCATGCTGGCCGCGATGAAGACGGAAATACCGGTCAGCACGGCGTGGATCAGATACAGCACCGGTGCCACGAACATGAAGGAGAACTCCAGCGGCTCAGTGATGCCGGTGAAGAAGGCTGCCACCGCTGCCGCCAGCATGATACCGCCAACTTTGGCGCGGTTTTCCGGCCGTGCACACTGGTAAATTGCCAGCGCCGCACCCGGCAGACCGAACATCATGATGGGGAAGAAGCCCGCCTGATAGCGACCGGTGATGCCGACAGTTGCCGATCCATCAGCCAGTGACTGTGCGCCGCCGAGGAATTTAGGAATATCGTTAATCCCGGCCACATCAAACCAGAACACGGAGTTCAGCGCGTGATGTAAACCTACCGGAATCAGCAGACGGTTAAAGAAGGCGTAGATACCGGCGCCGACTGAACCCAGTTTCTGGATATGCTCGCCAAAACTGACCAGACCGTTGAATACCACCGGCCAGATATACATCAGGATAAAGGCGACTAAGATCATCAGGAACGACACCAGAATCGGTACCAGTCGGCGTCCGCTGAAGAATGAGAGCGCTTTAGGCAGCTCGACGTGGCTGAAGCGGTTATAGACTTCCGCCGATAAAATACCGACCAGGATACCAACAAACTGGTTTTCAATTTTGCCAAAGGCAGCAGGTACCTGCTCCAGCGGTATTTTCTGAATCATCGCCACCGCAGCTGGCGAACAGAGTGTGGTCACTACCAGGAACCCGACGAAGCCGGTCAGCGCTGCTGCGCCATCTTTATCTTTGGACATCCCGTAAGCGATACCGATAGCGAACAGCACTGACATGTGTTCGATGATGGCGGCACCGGATTTGATAAACAGCGCTGCCAGCGCATTGCCTGCGCCCCAGCTGACTGGATCAATCCAGTAACCGACCCCCATTAATATCGCTGCCGCTGGCAGGGTTGCTACCGGCACCATCAGTGCACGGCCAACGCGTTGTAAGTAACCTAACATTTACCCTTTCCCCCTATGAGCCTGGCTTGTCGCTCTGCGCCGCTTAATATTGTTATGTCGGCTGCAAAGACCTTATGACACTTCATATCACGCAGCGAAGTGTAATGATAAATTAATTCGCCTCGCAAATTAAAACCACCATAACTGTGACTTTTATCACCAAAAAACATCGATTACTGCGGCAACATCTGGCTATACCCGCAAACTTATTTTATGATCCGAAATATTAAGGCGCACTCAGGCCGTGGCGGGATGACAGAATCCGTTTAGGCTGATGAGTAACGCATTGGATTCGCGCGCCCCCTTTTCCATTTTCCTAATTGAGGTGAAACATGAGACTGATTCCTTTAGCTACACCAACCCAGGTCGGCAAATGGGCAGCACGCCATATTGTGAACCGGATTAATGCCTTTAACCCAACGGCAGACAAACCCTTTGTGCTGGGCTTACCCACCGGCGGTACGCCGCTTGAAGCTTACAAGCACCTGATTGAGATGCATAAAGCGGGCCAGGTTAGTTTCAGGCATGTTATCACTTTCAATATGGATGAATATGTTGGCCTGCCAAAAGAGCACCCGGAAAGCTACCACAGTTTCATGTATCGCAACTTCTTTGATCACGTTGATATTCAACCAGAAAACATCAATCTTCTGAATGGTAATGCGCCGGATATTGACGCAGAATGTCGCCAGTATGAAGAGAGAATCCGCGCGCTGGGCAAAATTCACCTGTTTATGGGTGGCGTTGGCAACGATGGTCACATCGCCTTTAACGAACCGGCCTCTTCGCTGGCTTCACGTACCCGGATTAAAACCCTGACGCATGACACCCGCGTGGCAAACTCTCGCTTCTTTAACGGCGATGTCGATCAGGTACCAAAATATGCGCTGACGGTGGGTGTCGGCACCCTGCTGGACGCGGAAGAAGTGATGATTCTGGTTACCGGCCACGTTAAAGCTCAGGCGCTACAGGCGGCGGTCGAAGGCAACGTTAATCACATGTGGACCATCAGCTGTCTGCAGCTGCACCCGAAATCGGTGGTGGTGTGTGACGAGCCAGCCACCATGGAACTGAAAGTGAAAACCGTGAAATATTTCCGCGAGATGGAAGCGGAAAATATGAAAGGCGTGTAACTAAAAATTTGTCGTACCTGCTGTTGCCCCGGGCAGCGGCAGGTCAGGACGGGAGAGAAGAGATGTTCGCATTAGTTAATGGCCGGATTTATAGCGGCCACCAGATTCTGGACAATTACGCGGTGGTGATTGCCAACGGGCGCATTGACCGCGTGATCCCACGTGAGTCGCTGCCTGCAGACGTGGAGCAGCGTGATGTATCAGGTGCCATCATTGCGCCCGGCTTTATCGATCTGCAGCTTAATGGCTGTGGCGGCGTTCAGTTTAATGACGACATCGACGCGCTCAGCGTAGAGACGCTGGAAATCATGCAGCGCGCCAACGAAAAGTCAGGCTGCACCAGCTTTTTACCGACGCTGATCACCAGCAGTGACGAATTAATGCAGCGGGCGATCGAAACCATGCGCGCTTACCTGCAAAAACATCAGCATCAGGCGCTCGGGCTGCATCTGGAAGGTCCGTGGCTGAGCAAAGCGAAGAAAGGCACCCATAATCCGGCGCTGATCCGCCTGCCCGACGCCGCCCTGGTGCAATACCTGTGTGAAAATGCGGATGTGATCACAAAAGTGACGCTGGCCCCGGAAAATGCCGGCAGCGACGTGATTCGTCAGCTGACTGAAGCGGGTATCATCGTCTCCGCCGGGCATTCCAACGCCACTTACGAAGAAGCCAAAGCGGGCTTTTCTGCGGGCATCAGCTTCGCCACACACCTGTATAACGCCATGCCGACCTTTGCCGGTCGTGAACCCGGTCTTATCGGTGCGCTGTTTGATTCGCCTGATGTATACTGCGGCATTATTGCGGATGGTTTACATGTCCATTACGCTAACGTTCGCAATGCGAAGCGCATTAAAGGCGACAAGCTGATCCTGGTAACGGATGCCACAGCACCGGCTGGCGCGGCGATTAGCGAGTTTATTTTTGCTGGTAAAACAATCTATTATCGTGACGGGCTGTGCGTTGATGAAAACGGAACGCTGAGCGGTTCTGCCCTCACCATGATTGAAGCAGTACAGAACAGTGTGGAACATGTTGGCATTGCACTGGATGAAGCGTTGCGCATGGCGTCACTTTACCCGGCACGGGCGATGGGCGTGGAAAAGCAGTTAGGCTCGATCGAAGCAGGAAAAATCGCGAACCTGACTGTGTTTACGCGCGACTTTAAAATCATTAAGACGTTTGTCAACGGAGACGACGTCCTGAGCGAGTAAGCACTGAATGACCACTGGCGGCCAGTCACAAATAGGAAATGTCGATCTTGTTAAGCAACTCAATAGTGCGGCCGTTTACCGGCTGATTGATCAACAGGGGCCGATATCGCGCATTCAGATTGCCGAACTCAGCCAGCTTGCGCCCGCCAGCGTCACCAAAATTACCCGTCAATTGATAGAGCGCGGATTGATCAAAGAGGTGGACCAGCAAGCCTCCACCGGCGGTCGCCGCGCCATCTCCATCATCACTGAAACCCGCAACTTCCATACCATCGGCGTCCGACTCGGACGCAACGACGCGACCCTGACGCTGTTTGATCTGAGCGGAAAATCGCTGGCGCAAGAGGATTATGCGCTGCCGGAACGCACTCAGGAGACGTTGCAGCACGCGTTGTTCAACGCCATCAGCGCCTTCATTGAGCAGCACCAGCGCAAGATACGCGAGCTGATCGCGATTTCGGTGATCCTGCCAGGGCTGGTTGACCCGATTAACGGGGTGATCCGCTATATGCCGCACATCGCCGTCAGTCACTGGCCGCTGGTCGCCAGCCTGAAAGAACGCTTTAATGTTACCAGTTTTGTCGGTCACGACATCCGAAGCCTGGCGCTGGCTGAGCACTACTTTGGGGCAAGCCGCGACTGTGCCGACTCCATTCTGGTGCGCTTACATCGCGGCACCGGGGCCGGTATCATCGCCAACGGGCATATTTTTCTCGGCAGCAACGGTAACGTCGGTGAGATTGGCCACATTCAGGTCGATCCGCTGGGCGAACGCTGCCACTGCGGTAACTTTGGCTGCCTCGAAACCATCGCCGCCAACGGCGCGATTGAAAGTCGGGTACGTCATCTGCTGAATCAGGGCTATCCCAGCGTGCTGACGCTGGAGGCGTGCCAGATGCCGCAAATCTGTAAAGCGGCTAATCAGGGTGATGCGCTGGCCTGCGAAGTGATCGAATATGTCGGCCGCTACCTCGGTAAAGCTATCGCGATTGCCATCAACCTGTTTAATCCGCAAAAAGTGGTGCTGGCCGGTGAAATCACCGACGCAGAGAAAGTGCTACTGCCCGCGATTGAAGGCTGCATTAACACTCAGGCGCTCGCCGCCTTCCGCAAAAATCTACCGGTGGTACGTTCGACCTTAGATCATCGTTCGGCAATCGGCGCCTTTGCGCTGGCAAAACGTGCCATGCTTAACGGCATTCTGCTGCAACATCTTCTCGAAGAATAAGCTCAGCCTGCCACTCTGGCGGGCCACATCGGATCTGACTATGACCATTAAAAGCGTAATTTGTGATATTGATGGCGTGCTGATGCACGACAACACGGCGGTTCCCGGCGCACAGGAGTTTTTGCAGCGCATTCTGGCGAAAGAGATGCCGCTGGTGGTGCTGACTAACTACCCTTCGCAAACCGCGCAGGATCTGGCCAACCGTTTCGCCTCGGCGGGCGTAGAAGTGCCGGACTCGGTGTTCTACACCTCGGCGATGGCCACGGCAGACTTTCTTCGCCGTCAGGAAGGCAAAAAAGCCTATGTGATAGGTGAAGGTGCGCTGATCCACGAACTCTACAAAGCCGGCTTTACCATCACCGATATCAACCCTGATTTTGTCATCGTCGGGGAAACGCGCTCGTTTAACTGGGACATGATGCATAAGGCGGCTTTTTTTGTCGCCAATGGCGCGCGGTTCATCGCCACCAACCCCGATACCCATGCGCGCGGCTTTGTTCCGGCCTGTGGCGCGCTGTGTGCCGGTATCGAGAAGATTTCCGGTCGCCGCCCGTTCTACGTCGGCAAACCGAGTCCCTACATTATGCGTGCAGCCCTGAACAAGATGCAGGCGCATTCGGAAGAGACAGTGATAGTCGGTGACAATCTGCGCACCGATATTCTGGCCGGTTTTCAGGCCGGGCTGGAAACGGTGCTGGTGCTATCGGGCGTATCAACCTTAAGCGATATTGATGCCATGCCGTTCCGGCCGGACTGGATCTACCCTTCAGTCGCGGATATTGACCTGTTCTGATGCCTTTTTCTTATGACGCATCGGGCTAAAGCGTGATGCGTCCCCCTCTTTTCGACCGATTACCCGCCCTCTCTTTCGGCTAAAATTCAGCCAGAAAATGCATTTCATTATCGATTCAACAATAAAAACGTTGTTATATTGTCGTTTATTCAATTTTATCGCCATGACAACAATCTTTTTATCAGTAAATCGCGATTCCTCTTGCATTGAATGCACCAAATAGCGCATTTTCTTATACATCACGCAGCGTCAGGCTGCCGGACAAACGCAAAAGATAACATCGCCGTAAGGTGAGCTCAGGAGTCAGTTATGTGTTCAATTTTTGGTGTGCTGGATCTGAAAACCGATCCTGTTGAGCTGCGCAAAAAAGCGCTGGAATGTTCACGCTTAATGCGTCATCGCGGCCCGGACTGGTCTGGTGTCTATGCTGATGACCATGCAATCCTGGCGCATGAACGTCTCTCAATCGTTGACGTCAACAACGGCGCACAGCCGCTGTACAACGCCGACCACACTCATGTTCTGGCGGTTAACGGCGAAATCTATAACCATCAGGCACTGCGCGCAGAATTGAGCGATCGCTATCAGTTCCAGACCGGATCTGACTGTGAAGTCATCCTGGCGCTGTATCAGGAAAAAGGGGTCGATTTCCTCGACGATCTGGAAGGCATGTTCGCTTTTATCCTGTATGACAGTGTAAAAAACACTTACCTGATCGGCCGCGATCACATCGGTATCATCCCGCTCTATATGGGTAACGATGAGCATGGCAACCTGTATGTCGCGTCAGAGATGAAAGCGCTGGTGCCGGTCTGCCGTTCAATCAAAGAGTTCCCGCCGGGCAGCTACCTCTCCAGCACCGATGGCGAAATCCGTCGTTACTGGCAGCGTGACTGGATGGAATACAAAAACGTAGAGCACAACACCACCGACGCTGCGGGCCTGAAGCATGCGCTGGAAGAGTCAGTAAAAAGCCATCTGATGTCAGATGTTCCTTACGGTGTGCTGCTGTCGGGCGGACTCGATTCGTCAATCATTTCTGCCGTCACCAAGCGCTTTGCCGCTAAGCGGGTCGAAGATCAGGATAAAAGTGATGCCTGGTGGCCGCAGCTGCACTCGTTCGCAGTGGGCCTGGAGGGATCGCCCGATCTGAAAGCGGCTAAATCCGTGGCGGAACATCTCGGCACCGTGCACCACGAAATTCATTTCACCGTGCAGGAAGGTCTGGATGCAATTCGCGATGTGATTTATCACATTGAAACCTACGACGTCACCACCATCCGCGCCTCCACGCCGATGTACCTGATGTCACGTAAGATTAAAGCGATGGGCATTAAGATGGTGCTGTCGGGTGAAGGCGCAGATGAAGTCTTCGGCGGCTACCTCTACTTCCATAAAGCGCCGAACGCCAAAGAGTTCCACGAAGAAAACGTGCGTAAACTGCAGGCGCTGCACATGTTCGACTGCGCCCGTGCCAACAAGGCGATGTCAGCCTGGGGCGTGGAAGCGCGTGTCCCCTTCCTGGATAAAAAATTCCTCGATGTGGCGATGCGTATCAACCCGGCCGACAAAATGTGTGGCAGCAACGGCAAAATGGAGAAGCACATCCTGCGTGAATGTTTCTCTTCATACCTGCCGGAAAGCGTGGCATGGCGGCAGAAAGAGCAGTTCTCAGACGGCGTTGGCTATAGCTGGATCGACTCCCTGAAAGAGGTTGCTGCGCAGCAGATCAGCGATCAGCAACTGGCCACTGCGCACTTCCGTTTCCCGTTCAACACGCCGGGTTCGAAAGAGGCTTATCTGTATCGTGAAATCTTTGAAGAGCTGTTCCCGTTACCGAGCGCGGCAGAGTGCGTGCCTGGCGGCCCATCAGTGGCCTGCTCGTCAGCCAAAGCGATTGAATGGGACGAAGCATTCAAAAACATGGACGATCCATCAGGTCGCGCCGTGGGTGTGCATCAGTCAGCCTATAAATAACCGCGTCTGAACTGATGAAAAATGGGCCGTTTATGGCCCATTTTTTTTATCATCTGCGTTGTATTCACTGAAAAATTGTTGAATAAACCGCCAGCCTGGTTATAAGCCGGTCAAACAGCGGTTATCAGCAAAAAAACGGCAAAAAACTTGTTGACGCTGTTAAGTCAACTCCGCATAATGCGCCCCGCAACGCCGATGAAGGTAACGCGAAAAAAAGATGGCTACGTAGCTCAGCTGGTTAGAGCACAGCACTCATAATGCTGGGGTCACAGGTTCGATTCCCGTCGTAGCCACCATCTTTTTTTGCGGGAGTGGCGAAATTGGTAGACGCACCAGATTTAGGTTCTGGCGCCGCAAGGTGTGCGAGTTCAAGTCTCGCCTCCCGCACCATTTCATTATTCGGCAGCATGGATGGGGTATCGCCAAGCGGTAAGGCACCGGTTTTTGATACCGGCATTCCCTGGTTCGAATCCAGGTACCCCAGCCAATTTCGATGAATCTCGTGGCTGCGAGTGGACGAATGGGATATCGCCAAGCGGTAAGGCACCGGTTTTTGATACCGGCATTCCCTGGTTCGAATCCAGGTATCCCAGCCATCATCGAAATGCAGTACAATTTGGCTACGTAGCTCAGCTGGTTAGAGCACAGCACTCATAATGCTGGGGTCACAGGTTCGATTCCCGTCGTAGCCACCATATTATTGGGGTGTCGCCAAGCGGTAAGGCACTGGTTTCTGATACCAGCATTCCGGGGTTCGAATCCCTGCACCCCAGCCACACAAAAGACAATTTGAATTAACACCTATTGGGGTGTCGCCAAGCGGTAAGGCACTGGTTTCTGATACCAGCATTCCGGGGTTCGAATCCCTGCACCCCAGCCAAATTGCACAACAAAGCCCGCTTTTGCGGGCTTTGTTGTTTTTGTGCTTCCCTGTCCAATGACGGTCGATTGTAGCGGCCCGCCTTATAACGAGCCGTACAACGCTTTCAGGCTGATTTACAATCCCAGCGCATAGCGCAACACCTGACGCTTCAGCACCCCGGAATGCTCGGCAGCGATCAACCCAAGGTTACGTGCAAAGCGCAGCGGTGCCAGCTGATTGCTGAAGGCGAAATAGAACAGATCCATCCCGCCCTGCATCAGCATATTGTCGGTGCGACGCTGACGCTGATAGCGCTGCAATATCCGCTCAGCCGCCCAGTCTTCCGCCGCACCGCGCGCGGTCACCAGCACCTCAATTAACGCATCAATATCGCGGTAACCCAGGTTAACGCCCTGCCCCGCCAGTGGGTTGATGGTGTGTGCCGCATCGCCCACCAGCGCCAGTCCTGGCAGCACGTAACGCGCCGCATGACGCCGCACCAGCGGGAACCCGCCCGCAGCATGGGCTTTAAACCGCCCCAGACGCGCCGGGAAGTGGCTGGCAATCTCTTTCTCCAGCTGAGGCAGCGCCATCGCCTGGAGCTGGCGTATCCGCGCTGGGGCGTCATACCACACCAGCGAGGCGCGGTTGTCATACAGCGGCAGAAAGGCGCGTGGCCCCTGCGGAGTAAAATGTTGCCAGGTGGCATCGCCGGCCGGATGTTCACAGGTGACGCTGATCAGCAGGCAAGACTGCGCATAGCTCCAGCCGTGGATGCCAATCCCCGCCATCTGCCGCACCTGTGAGTTAGCGCCATCTGCGCCCACTACCAGCCGGGCATGCAACGTCTCGCCGCCGCTCAGGTCGACGCGCCAGCCGCCATTCTCCTGCTGCAAATTCTCCAGCGTGGCCGGACAGCAGAGCGTAACACCAAGCGCCTGCATCTCTTCCCACAGCGCCCGTTGCAGCACGCTGTTTTCCACCATAAAACCCAGTTCCGGCAGGCCGAGCGAGGCGGCATCGAAGCTGACCTGTGCGGTTTGCCACTCCCAGGTCTCCAGCTTGCGATACGGGGCGCATCGCATCGCCTCAACCCGCGACCAGACGTTAAGCTGCTTCAGTAACGCTACCGACGATGAGCCGATGGCCGAGATCCGCAGATCGGGATCGCTCTCTGCCGCAAACGGGGCCGGCTCAGCGCGCTCAATCACCGCCACGCGGAACTGCTGCTGCGTCAGCCCACACGCCAGCGCGGCTCCCACCATGCCGCCGCCGACGATCACCACATCAAACTGGTTATCCTGCATTGCTTATATCCTTCTTCTTTTCCCGCCAGCCTGCGCAACACGGGTCTGATTGAAGCAAAGTGTACCGGAAAATTCTGGCACGATCAGAAAAGCCCTTAGGCTGGTCACAACAGCATCAAAGCATTACAATACGCGCCCTGCACTCCACTGCACTGAATCAATGGCTAGTTCGATGACAAAAAAACTGCATATCAAAACCTGGGGATGTCAGATGAATGAGTATGATTCATCTAAGATGTCTGACCTGCTGAACAGTACGCACGGCTACACGCTGACCGAGGTCGCTGAAGAGGCGGATATTCTGCTGCTCAACACCTGTTCTATTCGCGAGAAAGCGCAGGAGAAGGTTTTCCACCAGTTGGGGCGCTGGAAAAAGTTAAAAGAGCGTAACCCGGATTTGATCATCGGCGTCGGCGGTTGCGTGGCATCGCAGGAAGGGGATCACATTCGCCAGCGTGCGCCCTGCGTCGATATCGTCTTTGGCCCGCAGACTCTGCACCGTCTGCCGGAAATGATTAACACCGTGCGCGGCAGCAAAAGCCCGGTGGTGGATATCAGCTTCCCGGAAATCGAGAAATTTGACCGTCTGCCCGAGCCGCGTGCAGAAGGTCCGACCGCCTTCGTCTCCATCATGGAAGGCTGCAACAAGTACTGTACCTTCTGCGTGGTGCCTTATACCCGCGGTGAAGAAGTCAGCCGTCCGAGCGACGACATTCTGCTGGAGATCGCCCAACTGGCGGCCCAGGGCGTGCGTGAAGTTAACCTGCTCGGCCAGAACGTTAACGCCTATCGCGGTGCCACTTTTGATGGCGGCATCTGCACCTTCGCTGAACTGCTGCGCCTGGTGGCGGCCATCGACGGCATCGATCGTATTCGCTTCACCACCAGCCACCCGATTGAGTTCACCGATGACATTATCGAGGTTTACCGCGATACGCCGGAGCTGGTGAGCTTCCTGCACCTGCCGGTCCAGAGCGGTGCTGACCGCATCCTGACGCTAATGAAACGGGCGCACACGGCGCTGGAGTATAAGGCGATTATCCGTAAGCTGCGCGCGGCGCGCCCGGATATTGAGATCAGTTCTGACTTCATCATCGGCTTCCCGGGTGAAACTCAGCAGGATTTCGAACAGACCATGAAGCTGATTGCCGATGTCAATTTCGACATCAGCTTTAGCTTTATCTACTCTGCACGTCCGGGCACCCCGGCGGCTGACCTGCCGGATGACGTCAGCGAAGAAGAGAAAAAGCAGCGTCTGTGGATTCTGCAGGATCGCATCAATCAGCAGGCGATGGCTATCAGCCGGCGGATGCTCGGCACGGTGCAGCGTATCCTGGTGGAAGGGATCTCCCGTAAGAACGTCATGGAAGTTTCTGGCCGCACCGAAAATAACCGGGTGGTGAACTTTGAGGGATCGCCTGAGATGATCGGTAAGTTCGTTGATGTCGAAATCGTCGACGTCTACACCAACTCGCTGCGCGGCAAACTGGTGCGTACCGAAGAAGAGATGGGACTGCGTATGGCAGAAAGCCCGGCTTCCGTTATCGCCCGTACCCGTAAAGAGAACGAGATCGGCGTAGGTCTGTTCCAGCCTTGATGCCTGCCATAATTGCGGCAATGCGCGCAGCATTGCCGCCAATTTCACTTTGTTGCACTTGGTTTCTGAAAGTGCCGCCCAAATATCTTTTCTTAAGCTTGCGCCCAGGCGTTACGGCATAAATAATTTCGTTATGGTGCATCCGGTTAAGCCCAACGGTGCGTCAGACACACCTCATAACTGGCCCTGAGTGACCCAAAGGATTCGTTTGAATATCGAAACTCGTGAAATCGCCCTTGAACCGGCCGATAACCGTCGTCTGATGAGCCTGTGCGGTCCATTTGACGATAATGTGAAACAGCTTGAACGTCGTCTGGGCATTGAGATCAACCGTCGGGACAACGTCTTTAAGCTGGTGGGGCGCGCACTCTGCGTGAATGCGGCGGCTGACATTCTGAAAACACTCTATGTGGATACCGCACCGGTACGCGGCGATATTCCGGATATTGAGCCGGACCAGATCCATCTGGCGATCAAAGAGAGCCGGGTACTGGAGCAGACCGCCGAAAGCGTGCCGGAATATGGCAAAGCGGTCAATATCAAGACCAAGCGCGGCGTTATCAAGCCACGCACGCCAAACCAGGCACAGTACATCGCGAACGTGCTCGACCATGACATCACCTTTGGTGTTGGCCCGGCCGGGACCGGTAAAACCTACCTGGCCGTCGCGGCGGCGGTCGATGCGCTGGAACGTCAGGAGATTCGCCGAATCCTGCTGACCCGCCCGGCAGTTGAAGCGGGCGAGAAGCTCGGCTTTCTGCCCGGCGATCTGAGTCAGAAGGTGGACCCTTATCTGCGTCCGCTGTATGACGCACTGTTCGAGATGCTCGGCTTTGAGCGGGTTGAGAAGCTGATGGAGCGCAACGTGATTGAAGTGGCTCCGCTGGCCTATATGCGTGGCCGTACGCTGAATGACGCGTTTATCATTCTCGATGAGAGCCAGAACACCACCATCGAACAGATGAAGATGTTCCTGACGCGTATCGGTTTCAACTCTAAAGCGGTCATTACCGGTGACGTCACTCAGATCGACCTGCCGCGCCACGTTAAATCGGGCCTGCGTCATGCGATTGAAGTGCTGTCGGAAGTGGAAGAGATCAGCTTCAACTTCTTCCACAGTGAAGATGTGGTGCGCCACCCGGTTGTAGCCCGTATCGTCACCGCCTATGAAGCCTGGGAAGCGGCCGATCAGAAACGTCGCGACCAGCAGGCTGAAGAGCGTAAACGCGAGGCGCTGGCCGCCCAGAGCGTAACGCAGGAGAGCAAATGAGCGAGGTGATTCTTGACCTGCAGATCGCCTGTGAAAACAGCGCCGATCTGCCCACTGAAAGCCAGTTTCACCGCTGGCTTTCAGCGGCGGTCACCCCTTTCCAGCCGGAAAGCGAAGTAACGGTGCGTCTGGTTGATGAAGCGGAAAGTCATGAGCTTAATCTGACTTATCGCGGTAAAGATAAACCGACCAACGTGCTCTCTTTCCCGTTTGAAGCGCCGCCTGGCATCGAACTACCGCTGCTCGGTGACCTGATTATTTGTCGTCAGGTGGTCGAGCAGGAGGCGGCTGAGCAGCACAAAAGCACTGAGGCCCACTGGGCACACATGGTGGTACACGGCACGCTTCATCTGCTGGGCTACGACCATATTGAAGACGACGAAGCCGAAGAGATGGAGTCACTGGAGACCGAGATAATGCTTGCTCTTGGTTATCCTGATCCGTACATTTCGGAGAAAGAAGACGCCTGACCTCCGGGTTCCGGCTATCCTGCTGCCAGCGCTGCGCTGGCAGCGTTAATTCCTCACCAGAGAGATCTTTAAAAACCGCCATGAGCGACGACCATTCTCAAAACAGCGATGCACCCAGTAGTAAAAAGGGATTCTTTTCCCTGTTGATCAACCAACTTTTTCACGGTGAACCGAAAAACCGTGATGAGCTACTGGAGCTGATCCGCGACTCAAATCATAAAGACCTGATTGACCAGGATACCCGTGACATGCTCGAAGGGGTGCTGGATATTGCGGAGCAGCGCGTGCGTGACATTATGATCCCGCGCTCGCAAATGATTACCCTGAAACGCAATCAGAACCTCGAAGAGTGTCTGGACGTGATTATCGAGTCGGCGCATTCGCGCTTCCCGGTGATCAGCGAAGACAAAGATCACGTTGAAGGGATCCTGATGGCGAAAGATTTACTGCCGTTTATGAGCAGCGAATCTGAACCGTTCAGCATTGAGAAAGTGCTGCGCCCGGCGGTAGTGGTGCCTGAAAGCAAACGCGTAGACCGGATGCTGAAAGAGTTCCGTTCTCAGCGTTACCACATGGCGATTGTGATCGATGAGTTCGGCGGCGTCTCCGGCCTGGTCACCATCGAAGACATTCTGGAGCTGATCGTCGGTGAGATTGAGGATGAGTATGACGACGAAGAGGATCGTGATATCCGTCAGCTTAACCGCCACACCTTTACGGTGCGGGCGTTAACCGCGATTGAAGATTTCAATGAGGTGTTCGGCACGCAGTTCAGCGATGACGAAGTCGACACCATTGGTGGCCTGGTGATGCAGGGCTTCGGCCATCTGCCCGCGCGCGGTGAGAGCATCGACATCGAAGGTTATCAGTTCAAAGTTGCGATGGCCGACAGCCGCCGTATCATCCAGGTTCATGTCACTATTCCGGATAATTCGCCACAACCTCAACTGGATGACGAATAAGTTTATGGCTTTAGCCTCACTTTACCCGCGTCAGCGGGTTCGCCTGCTGCTGGCTTTATTAACGGGTGCGTCTGGCACCCTCGCCTTCTCTCCTTACGATTTCTGGCCCGCCGCACTGCTGTCGCTGTGCGGCTTACAGCTTCTGACCCTTAATCGCACCAGCCCTCAGGCCAGTGCGATTGGCTTCGTCTGGGGGTTTGGCCTGTTCGGCAGCGGCATCAACTGGGTCTACGTCAGCATTGCGACCTTTGGTGGGATGCCTGGTCCGGTGAACGTCTTTTTGGTGGTGCTGCTGGCGGCCTATCTGGCGATCTATCCGGCGCTGTTTGCCGGGCTGCTCAATCGCCTGTGGCCGCGCACGACGTTATGGCGTCTGGCGCTGGCGGCGCCGGCATTATGGCAGATCACCGAGTTTCTGCGCGGCTGGATCCTCACCGGCTTTCCGTGGCTGCAGTTTGGTTACAGCCAGATCAATGGCCCGCTGAAAGGCGTAGCGCCGCTGGGCGGCGTGGAAACCATTACCTTTCTGCTGATGGTGGTCGCCGGTCTGCTGGTGTATGCCCTGCAACAGCGCAATGTAAAAAGCCTGGTCGCGGCCCTGCTGCTGCTGGCCTTACCCTGGCCGCTGCGCTACGTCCAGTGGGTTCAGCCGTTACCGGCCCGTGCAGTCGATGTGGCCCTGGTACAGGGCGATATTCCGCAGTCGATGAAGTGGGACCCGCAACAGTTGCTGAACACGCTGCGCATTTACAGCGGACTCAGCCAGCCGTTGATCGGCAAAACCCCGATTATCATCTGGCCGGAATCAGCAATTACCGATCTGGAAAGTAATCAGCAGCCGTTCCTGCGCTCGCTGGATGATGAGCTACGCGCGCGCGGCAGTGCTCTGGTGACCGGCATCGTAGACTCGCGCCTCGAGCAGAACCGCTATCACGATTACAACACGGTGATCGTGTTAGGCGGCAACGCGCCTTATAACTACTTCAGCGGCAATCGCTACCAGAAAAATCACCTGGTGCCGTTTGGGGAGTTTGTACCGCTGGCCGATCTGCTGCGCCCACTGGCACCGTTCTTCGATCTGCCAATGTCTGCTTTCAGTCGTGGCGCTTACCTTCAGCCGCAGCTCAGGGTGGCCGGTTACAACCTGACCAGCGCCATCTGCTATGAGATTGTGCTGGGCGAACAGGTGCGCGCCAACTTCCATCCCGACACCAATTTCCTGCTGACGGTCTCTAACGATGCCTGGTTTGGTCACTCGATCGGCCCATGGCAGCATTTCCAGATGGCCCGGATGCGGGCGCTGGAGCTGGGCCGTCCGCTGTTACGCAGCACCAACAACGGCGTGACCGCAGTGGTGAATGCCAGCGGCGAGGTTGAAAAGATGCTGCCGCAGTTCAGCCGCGCAGTGTTAACCGACAAAGTGGTACCGACCACCGGTGAAACTCCTTATGCGCACGCTGGCGTCTGGCCGGTGTGGATTCTGGCTGCGCTGGCCGCCCTGGCGGCGGTGCTGCGTCGCCGACGCTGATTCACCCTGCTCAAAGGCGAAGCGGCTGCTTCGCTTTTTTTATCGCTTTTGCCTGCTATTTTCCCCTTCCCTCACCGCAGACTCTGCTGCGTTAGCGCGCCGGAACCCGTTTCTGGCACGATGATTGCTAATTATTTCAGTGTTTTTCGCAAACAGGCGCACTGCATACGCTGATAGCAGGCCGGTTGCACCAAAATAATCGTTTCGCTTGCACCGTTAACGCGCAGGCAGGAAAAATTGCCTTTTTTTGGTGCGGATCACCTCGCAAAAAAGAAACTTTTTTGTTTCATCGCGTTAACAATCCGCTATGTTAGTGACTATTCTGCGCGCAGCTGCGCTACGGGATAGCCAGAAAAGCAGCAGGAAATACACACAACATCATAATCAGCACAGGTTATATCCTGTGCATTTTCCATACGAAGGAGTTGGAACATGCAACTACGCAAAGTGGCATTATCTCTTCTGCTGATCAGCGCAGCAGCGGGAGCGGCCCAGGCGGAAGATCTCAGCGGCACCCTGAAGAAGATCAATGACAACGGCGTCATTGTGGTCGGGCACCGCGAATCATCAGTTCCCTTTTCTTATTATGACAACCAGCAAAAAGTCGTCGGCTACTCACAAGCCTATTCCGCTGCCATTGTGGACGCCATTAAAGCGAAGCTGAACAGGCCTGATCTGCAGATCAAAATGATCCCGATTACCTCGCAAAACCGTATCCCGCTGCTGCAAAACGGCACCTACGATTTTGAGTGTGGATCTACCACCAACAACCTTGAGCGCCAGAAACAGGCAGCCTTCTCTGACACCATCTTCGTCATTGGTACCCGTCTGCTGGTGAAAAAAGGCGGTCCGATCAAAGATTTCACCGATCTGAAAGGCAAAACCGTGGTGGTGACCTCCGGGACCACTTCTGAAGTGCTGTTACACAAACTGAACGACGAGCAGAAAATGGAAATGCGCATTATCAGCGCGAAGGATCATGGCGACTCGTTCCGTACGCTGGAAACCGGCCGTGCCGTGGCCTTTATGATGGATGATGCTCTGCTGGCCGGTGAACGCGCCAAAGCGAAAAAACCCGACAACTGGGAAATCTTAGGTACGCCGCAGTCCAAAGAGGCTTACGGTTGTATGCTGCGTAAAGACGATCCGCAGTTCAAAACCTTAGTGGATGAAACCATCGCCAAAGCGCAGACCTCAGGCCAGGCTGAAAAATGGTTCGACACCTGGTTCAAACAGCCAATCCCACCGAAGAACCTGAACATGAACTTTGAACTGTCGGATGACATGAAAGCGCTGTTCAAAACGCCGAATGATAAAGCACTGAACTAACAACAAAATACCCAATGGATTTCAGCTTGCATTGAGGCGGCAAGAGAATGAATCCCGATAAGCTTACTCAGGTAAGTGACTCGGGTGAGTAAACGTAGCCAACAAAAATGCAGCCTGAATGACGACGGGTATAACAAGGGCGGCCTGGCTGCCCTCTCGATTGCTGAAACCGCGGCGCGGACAGACAGACTGAACCGGGTCGTTCCCCTGGTCCAGGAGAGAAAACGCCGTTCATCAATCTTCAGGGTAGCTTAGCTACCCTTTTTTACCGGAGCTCGTTATGGGTATCGATTGGAACTGGGGCATATTTCTCGAACAGGCCCCGTTCGGTAACACGACCTATCTCGGCTGGCTGTGGTCCGGTTTTCAGGTGACGATTGCCGTCTCCTGTTGCGCCTGGATTATTGCCTTCTGCGTAGGTTCACTTTTTGGCATTCTGCGTACCGTGCCTAATCGCCTGCTGGCGACCATTGGCACCTGCTATGTCGAACTGTTTCGCAACATTCCACTGATTGTGCAGTTCTTCTTCTGGTATCTGGTGGCCCCGGAACTGGTAGGCGAAAAGCTGGGCATGTGGTTTAAATCTGAGCTGGACCCCAACATTCAGTTCTTCATCTCATCAATGATCTGCCTTGGTCTGTTTACCGCCGCCCGCGTCTGCGAGCAGGTGCGTGCCGCCATTCAGTCACTGCCGCGCGGTCAGAAGAATGCCGGTCTGGCGATGGGTTTAACCCTGCCACAGACCTACCGCTATGTGCTGCTGCCAAACGCCTATCGGGTGATTGTGCCGCCAATGACCTCAGAGATGCTCAACCTGGTCAAGAACTCCGCCATCGCTTCGACCATCGGGCTGGTCGATATGGCGGCGCAGGCGGGCAAACTGCTGGACTACTCCGCACACGCCTATGAATCGTTCACCGCCATTACGCTGGCCTACATCGCGATTAACCTGGTGATCATGTTGTTAATGAGCCTGGTGGAACGCAAAGTGCGTCTGCCTGGCAACGGGGGAGGCAAGTAATGTACGAGTTTGACTGGAGTTCAATTACTCCCAGCCTGCCCTATCTGCTTAACGGCCTGGTGATCACCTTCAAGATCACCATTACCGCAGTGGTATTCGGGATTATCTGGGGCACGCTGCTGGCGGTGATGCGCCTGTCGACCCTCAAGCCAGTCAGCTGGTTCGCCAGACTGTACGTTAACCTGTTCCGCTCGGTGCCGCTGGTGATGGTGCTGCTGTGGTTCTATCTGGTGGTGCCGAGTTTTCTGCAGCAGGTGCTGGGATTATCGCCGAAAACTGATATCCGCCTGATCTCCGCCATGGTGGCCTTCTCACTGTTTGAAGCGGCCTATTACTCCGAAATTATTCGCGCCGGCATCATCAGTATTTCGCGCGGTCAGGGTAACGCGGCTCTGGCGCTGGGCATGACCCAGTGGCAGTCGATGAAACTGATCATCCTGCCGCAGGCGTTTCGTGCCATGGTGCCACTGCTGCTGACTCAGGGGATCGTACTGTTTCAGGATACCTCGCTGGTCTATGTCTTAAGCCTGGCGGACTTCTTCCGGACAGCGTCCACAATTGGTGAACGCGACGGTACCCAGGTTGAAATGGTTCTGTTTGCCGGTCTGGTCTACTTCGTTATCAGCCTGAGCGCGTCACTGCTGGTCAGTTATCTAAAAAGAAAAAGGACGGTTTAAATGATTAGCCTGAAAAACGTTTCTAAGTGGTATGGTCACTTTCAGGTGCTGACCGACTGCTCTACCGAGGTTAAAAAAGGTGAAGTGGTG
Source organism: Pantoea sp. UYEF8 (assembly GCF_040546285.1). Lineage (NCBI taxonomy): Bacteria > Pseudomonadati > Pseudomonadota > Gammaproteobacteria > Enterobacterales > Erwiniaceae > Pantoea > Pantoea sp. UYEF8. The sequence continues at coordinate 559,193 of NZ_JBEPNM010000001.1, forward strand.
GTGGTATGCGGACCGTCCGGCTCCGGTAAATCGACCCTGATTAAAACAGTGAACGGCCTGGAGCCGATTCAGCAAGGGGTTATCACGGTGAACGGCACCGAAGTGAACAACAAAAAAACCAATCTCGCCCAGCTACGCAGCAAGGTCGGCATGGTGTTCCAGCACTTCGAACTGTTCCCGCACCTCAGCATTATCAATAATCTGGTGCTGGCGCAGGTGAAAGTGCTGAAGCGCGATAAAGCCGCGGCGCGGGATAAAGGGCTGAAGCTGCTCAATCGGGTGGGGTTATCGGCGCATGCCGATAAGTTTCCCGGTCAGCTGTCGGGCGGCCAGCAGCAGCGTGTGGCGATTGCCCGCGCGCTCTGCATGGACCCGATTGCGATGCTGTTTGATGAACCGACCTCCGCGCTTGATCCCGAGATGATTAACGAAGTGCTGGATGTGATGGTTGAACTGGCGCATGAAGGGATGACGATGATGGTGGTGACGCATGAAATGGGCTTCGCCCGTAAAGTCGCCAATCGCGTGATCTTCATGGATGAAGGCAAAATTATCGAAGACACCAACAAAGATGACTTCTTTAATAACCCGCAATCTGACCGCGCCAAAGACTTCCTCGCAAAAATTCTGCACTGATTTTCTGAACGGGATCTTTTGCACCAGAGAAAGGCGGGCCCGGTTGCCCTGATGCTGGCCAGTTAAAGTTAAATTTGCAAAGGCTGCCACGGTCAAACGTGGCAGCCTTTTTTTACTGCGCGAGCGGGCCGGGGTGTGGGCCTGAGCACCTCTGCTGCTGCCGGGCCCTCCTCCCGCCGCTGACGCAGTGCCTTCGGCTTTGACGTCATGCCGACGAACCGTTCGCGGATCGGCCCTCCCTGGCCGGCCCCGAACTCTCCACGCTTCCCGGCGTGGAGTTCTGGCCCAACGTCACGCCTCAGCGCTGCGGATAGCCCTTTCAGCAGCAGAGGCGCTCAGGCCTCCACTATTTTGCCCTTTTTAACCATACACACTGAAGTTTCAGAGCAGGCAGGGGTCGATCAGGGACAGGCAATCCGCAGCGCTGAGCAGAATGAGTCTGCCAGGAGAGCCCGCAGGACGCGGGCGAAAGGCGGGGCACCACAGGATGTGCCATCCCCGGCGGTCCGTCAGGCAGAGGAATGAAGTGAAGGAACCGCGCAGCGGCGCGAGAACCGCCAGCCCCTGAGCGGCACCAGACTGCGTTATCACCCATCGCTTAACTGCCCAGCATCAGGCCCGGTGCCCGCCAGATTTTCAGGGTTCGAAAGGCTGACGCTGGAACTGATCGTGACCACACTCCGGGCAGCGTGACAGCGTTTCCGGCGTGTAGATCGCCCGGGTGAACTGGCATTTCTCACACACCAGATTACCCAGCCCCACCACTTCGCCGCTCTGATAGACGCCATGGTGATGCAGATCCTGAAACACCTCACGCCACTCAAGCTGGCTTTTATCGGTGATATCCGCCAGCTCTTTCCAGACGCTTTCACGGATGATGCGCATAAACAGCGAATCGGCCAGCGGCTCTTCAACATCGGTATAGCTGCGTGCAAACTCTTCTAAATCGCGGCGCACCGAGCTGAGCGCCTGATCGACCTCAACAGGCGTCAGATCCGGACGTGCCAGCAGCTGGCTGCGTCGCTCGCTAATCAGGCTATCAATATTCCGATCGCCCTGACGCAGACGCTCGGTCAGCACCGCTAACGACTCGCGATATTCCTGAGCCACTTTATTCATTTTGTTCTCCTTTATGTAGGTCATCGCTGGATTAAGTTTAGTCGCTTTGTGGTGTTTGCCGTGTCGTCTGTCAGTTGAATTACAAAAGGGTGAAGGCTTTGACGCTTTCGACACAAATCGCGCCAGCGAAAGTGGGAAATGTTGTTGATGCGCGGCCTTATGGGTATGCTATGCGGATCTTAACGTCAGCAAAGTGTTATTCATTAAGGACCACAGGCAGCCATGCAAGAGCAATACCGCCCGGAAGAGATTGAATCCCGCGTGCAGCAGCACTGGGATGAAAACGAAACGTTTAAAGTGACTGAGCAGGAAGGTAAAGAAAAATACTATTGCCTCTCCATGTTGCCCTATCCTTCTGGCCGCCTGCATATGGGCCACGTTCGTAACTACACCATCGGCGACGTAATCGCGCGTTATCAGCGTATGCTCGGCAAAAACGTGCTACAGCCGATTGGCTGGGATGCTTTCGGTCTGCCTGCGGAAGGCGCGGCGGTCAAAAACAATACCGCACCGGCGCCCTGGACCTACGACAACATCGCCTACATGAAAAACCAGCTTAAGCTGCTGGGTTTTGGTTATGACTGGAGCCGTGAACTGGCGACCTGTCAGCCGGAATATTATCGCTGGGAACAGTGGTTCTTCACCAAACTGTATGAAAAAGGTCTGGTGTATAAGAAAACCTCAGCGGTTAACTGGTGCCCGAACGATCAGACAGTACTGGCTAACGAGCAGGTGATTGACGGCTGCTGCTGGCGCTGCGATACCAAAGTTGAACGCAAAGAGATCCCGCAGTGGTTCATTAAAATCACCGATTACGCGGAAGAGTTACTGAACGATCTCGATACGCTGGAAGAGTGGCCTGAGCAGGTCAAGACCATGCAGCGTAACTGGATTGGCCGCTCTGAAGGGGTTGAGATCACTTTTGACGTCGCGGACAGCGAAGAGAAAGTTACCGTCTACACCACCCGTCCGGACACCTTTATCGGCGCGACCTATGTCGCGGTCGCTGCTGGTCATCCGCTGGCCACTCAGGCGTCGGTGAATAATCCGGCGCTGGCTGACTTTATCGCTGAATGCCGCAACACCAAAGTGGCCGAAGCGGAAATGGCGACCATGGAGAAAAAAGGCATGGCCACCGGCCTGTCCGCTATCCATCCGCTGACCGGCGAGCCAATCCCGGTGTGGGTCGCTAACTTCGTGCTGATGGAATATGGCACCGGTGCGGTGATGGCGGTTCCGGCACACGATCAGCGTGACTGGGAATTTGCCACCAAATACGATCTGCCGATTAAGCCGGTGGTGCTGAACCTTGACGGCAGCGAGCCAGACGTCAGCGCCGCGGCGATGACCGAGAAAGGCGCGCTGTTTAACTCAGGTGAGTTTAACGGTCTGGATCACGCCGCAGGCTTCAATGCGATTGCTGACGCGCTGGCCGCCAAAGGCGTGGGTGTGCGTAAAGTGAACTACCGCCTGCGCGACTGGGGTGTTTCACGTCAGCGTTACTGGGGTGCGCCAATCCCGATGGTCACGCTGGAAGATGGCACGGTTATGCCAGCACCAGAAGATCAGCTGCCGGTGATCCTGCCGGAAGATGTGGTGATGGACGGCATTACCAGCCCGATTAAAGCCGACCCGGAGTGGGCAAAAACTACCGTCAACGGTCAGCCAGCGCTGCGTGAAACCGACACCTTCGACACCTTTATGGAGTCTTCCTGGTACTACGCGCGCTACACCTGCGCCAGCTACAAGGAAGGCATGCTGGATCCGGCGGCGGCGAACTACTGGCTGCCGGTCGATCAGTATGTGGGCGGTATTGAACACGCCATCATGCACCTGATGTATTTCCGCTTCTTCCACAAGCTGCTGCGTGACGCCGGTCTGGTTAACTCTAATGAACCGGCTAAGCGCCTGCTGTGTCAGGGGATGGTACTGGCAGACGCCTTCTATTACCTCGGTGCTAACGGTGAGCGTAACTGGGTATCGCCGGTCGACGTGAACGTGGAACGCGATGAGAAAGGCCGCATCGTCAAGGCGGTTGACACCCAGGGCCGCGAAGTGATCTACGCTGGCATGAGCAAAATGTCGAAGTCGAAGAACAACGGCATCGATCCTCAGCTGATGGTCGAGCGTTACGGCGCGGATACCGTGCGTCTGTTCATGATGTTTGCTTCCCCGGCCGATATGACGCTGGAGTGGCAGGAATCGGGCGTGGAAGGCGCTAACCGCTTCCTGAAACGCGTCTGGAAGCTGGTCTTCGACCACACCCAGAAAGGCACAACCGTAGCGCTTGATGTCGCCAGCCTTAATGATGAGCAGAAGTCACTGCGTCGCGATCTGCACAAAACCATCGCCAAAGTGGCGGATGACATTGGCCGTCGTCAGACCTTCAACACCGCCATCGCCGCAATTATGGAACTGATGAACAAGCTGGCACGTGCGCCGCAGGAAAGCGAGCAGGATCGCGCACTGATGCAGGAAGCGCTGCTGGCGATTGTCCGTCTGCTCTATCCGTTCACTCCGCATGCCAGCTATGTTCTGTGGCAGACGCTGGGCGGCGAAGGGACGATTGATGAAGCCAGCTGGCCGGTTGCTGATGAAGCCGCAATGGTGGAAGATTCACTGCTGGTGGTGGTGCAGGTAAACGGTAAAGTACGCGGTAAAATTACCGTACCGGCCGATGCCACGCAGGAACAGGTTCAGGCACGCGCCGCCCAGGAGCATCTGGTGGCGAAGTACCTGGACGGCGTGACGATTCGTAAAGTCATTTATGTACCGGGCAAACTGCTTAACCTGGTCGTAGGTTAAGTTCAGGAGGAACTGTGCGACATCCGATTATCAGGCTGTTTGTCATGCTGGCGGTGGTGATCACCGCTGGCTGTGGTTTTCATCCGCGCGGCACCACTCAGGTGCCGAGTGAACTGAAAACCCTGATTGTTTCAACCGGCGATCCTTACGGTCCACTGGCGCGTACCGTGCGGCAGCAGCTGCGTATCAACAATGTGCGTATTGTTGAGGACAGCAAGCAGAACCGCACCGATATCCCGACGCTGCGTCTGGGTAGCGAATTGCAGGGCCGCGATACCGCATCGGTCTTTATCAATGGCGGAACCGCTGAGTACCAGCTGGTAATGACCCTGACCGCCCAGGTGCTGCTGCCGGGCAAAGGCATCTATCCGATCAGCACCACGGTTTATCGTTCGTTCTTCGATAACCCGAATGCGGCGCTGGCGAAAGATGCTGAGCAGGACATGATTGTGCAGGAGATGCGCCAGCGTGCTGCCGAGCAGCTGGTGCGTAAACTGCTGACGGTCCATGCGGCACAGCTCAACAATAAAGATACCCTGCGCCAGTCAGCGATTCCGGTGCCGGGTCAGGACTCAGAGGAAGTCCCTTCTTCCTCTGCCACCAGTCTGCAATGATCAGGATTTATCCTGAGCAACTCAGCGCGCAGCTCCGTGAGGGGCTGCGCGCCTGTTATTTGTTGGCCGGTAACGAACCCCTGCTGCTGCAGGAGAGCGCAGACGCGATCCGCGCGGCAGCGACAACTCAGGGATTCGAAGAACACTTCAGCGTCACCCTCGATGCCCAGACCGACTGGGAAAGCCTGTTTGTCAGCTGTCAGTCGCTGAGCCTGTTTGCCCAGCGTCAGACGCTCACCCTGCACTTCCCCGACAATGGTCCGAATGCCGCGATGGCTGAGCAGCTGGTTAAGCTGTCGCAACTGCTGCATGCGGATATTCTGCTGATTTGCCGGATGCCGAAGCTGACCAAAGCGCAGGAAAACAGCGCCTGGTTTAAAGCGCTTTCGGCCTCCGCCGTATTAGTGCCCTGTCAGACTCCAGAGCAGGCGCAGCTGCCGCGCTGGGTAGCGAACCGCGCCAAAGCGCTGAAGCTGGCGGTTGATGACGCGGCGGTGCAGCTATTGTGCTACTGCTATGAGGGCAACCTGCTGGCGCTGGCGCAGGCGCTGGAGCGACTGTCGCTGCAGTGGCCCGACGGCAAACTGACGCTGCCGCGGGTTGAAGAAGCGGTCAGCGATGCGGCGCACTTCACCCCTTTCCACTGGGTCGACGCGGTGCTGGCGGGCAAAAGCCGCCGCGCTCTGCATATCCTGCATCAGCTGGAGCGGGAAGAGAGCGAAGTGGTGATCCTGCTGCGTACCCTGCAACGCGATCTGCTGACGCTGCTGCATCTGCAACGTCACCAGGCGCAACAGCCGCTGCGTAATCTGATGGATCAACAGCGCATCTGGCAGAACCGTCGCGCCCTGTTTACCGATGCGTTACAACGGCTGGATGCGGCGCGTTTGCAGCGGGCAATCCATCTGCTGAGCCAGATTGAGATCACCCTGAAGCAGGATTATGGCCAGCCGGTATGGCCGCAGTTGCAAACCCTGACGCTGCTGCTCAGCAGCCGCGCGTTTCCCGCGAGTTTCGCTCATGTCTGAGTTACACGCGCTGTTTGGCGGCACTTTCGATCCGATCCATTTCGGGCATCTGCGTCCGGTTGAAGCGCTGGCGCAGCAGACCGGGCTGAAAAAAGTCACCCTGCTGCCGAACAATGTGCCGCCGCACCGTCCTCAGCCGGAAGCCAGCGCGACCCAGCGGGTGGCGATGCTGCACTGCGCCATCGCCGGATTGCCGCTGTTTGACATTGATACCCGTGAACTGGAACGCGACACGCCTTCCTGGACCGTGACCACGCTGGAAAATCTGCGTGCCGAACGCGGCGCTCAGCAACCGCTGGGCTTCATCATCGGTCAGGATTCGCTGCTGAACCTGCCAAAGTGGCATCGCTGGCAGGATCTGCTGTCACTCTGCCACCTGCTGGTGTGTCAGCGGCCGGGCTATCCGACCCGGATGTCGTCGCCCGAAATGCAGCGCTGGCTCGATCAGCATCTTGCGCATGACGTAAAACAGCTTCATCTTCAGCCTGCTGGCCATATCTGGCTGGCAGAAACGCCGCTGTATGACATCTCCGCTACCGAGATCCGTCGCCGTCGCCATAACAACCAGTCCTGCGACGCCCTGCTGCCCGCTGCGGTTATCGATTATATCGACCGCGCAGGCTTATATCGCGACTGATCCGGGCATGCTATACTGCGCCGCTTAATTTTTTGGCTGCATAATCCGGGCTTACAGCCGGCTCGTCACCACCAGTTTTAGAGGGGAACCTTTTGCAAGGTAAAGCACTCCAAGAGTTCGTTATTGATAAGATTGATGATCTCAAAGGCCAGGACATTGTCACCATCGACGTTCAGGGCAAATCCAGCATCACCGATTTCATGATCATCTGCACCGGCACCTCCACGCGTCACGTCACCTCGATCGCCGAGCACGTTGAGCAGGAGTCCCGTGCGGCCGGCCTGATGCCGTTAGGCATTGAAGGCAAGAGCGCAGCAGATTGGGTGGTTGTCGATCTCGGTGATGTCATCGTGCATGTGATGCAGGAAGAGAGTCGCCAGCTGTACGAGCTGGAAAAACTCTGGGGCTAACCGGTGAAACTGCAACTTGTTGCCGTCGGCACCAAAATGCCTGACTGGGTGCAGACCGGTTTCATGGAATATCTGCGCCGCTTCCCGAAAGATATGCCGCTGGAGCTGACCGAAGTGACCGCGGGTAAACGCGGCAAAAATGCTGATATCAAACGCATCCTTGAAAAAGAGGGTGAGGCGATGTTAGCGGCGGTCGGCAAAGGCAATCGCATCGTCACGCTGGATATTCCCGGCCATCCGTGGGAAACCCCACAGCTGGCGCAGCAGCTTGAGCGCTGGAAGCTGGATGGTCGCGATGTCAGCCTGTTGATTGGCGGTCCTGAAGGGCTGGCGCCGGCCTGTAAAGCGGCGGCAGAACAGAGCTGGTCACTGTCAGCATTGACGTTGCCCCATCCGCTGGTGCGCGTGCTGGTGGCCGAAAGCCTGTATCGTGCATGGAGCATAACGACAAATCATCCTTATCATCGTGAATGACCGATCAGCCCACATCAGACATGACAAGTAGCGGATGAAATTACAAAGCAACGCCTTTCGCGATTACAGCGCCGAACAAAAACTCTTTGTCCGTCGGGCGTTTATCGCTTTCGTCGGTATCTTACTGCTCTCCTCGGTGCTGGTGGTTAACCTTTACCACCTGCAAATTTTACGCTTCGACGATTACAGCACCCGCTCAAACGAAAACCGCATTAAGCTGGTTCCGGTCGCGCCCAGCCGGGGCATCATCTATGACCGCACCGGCACGCCGCTGGCCCTCAACCGCACCATCTATCAGGCCGAACTGGTGCCGGAAAAAGTTGATAATCTGCAACAGACGCTGGATAACCTGCGTCCGATTCTCGAACTGACCGACGACGACCTCGAAAACTTTCAAAAAGAGCGTAAACGCTCGCGCCGCTTTACCTCTATTCCGGTAAAAACCGGCCTGAATGAGGTGCAGGTCGCGCGCTTTGCGGTGAATCAGTACCGCTTCCCCGGCGTGGAAGTCAAAGGGTATCAGCGCCGTTACTATCCGTTTGGTCAGACCCTGACGCACGTAGTCGGTTACGTGTCCAAAATTAACGATCGTGACGTTGCTCGCCTCGATAAAGAGGGAAAATGGCCTAACTACGCCGCGACCCACGATATTGGTAAGCTCGGCATTGAAGCCTATTACGAAGATCTGCTGCATGGCAAAACCGGCTTTGAAGAGGTTGAAGTGAACAACCGCGGCCGGGTGATCCGTCAGCTGCATGAAGAGTCACCGCAGGCTGGCCGTGATATCTATCTGACCATCGATCTTAAGCTGCAACAGTATATCGAAACGCTGCTGACCGGCAGTCGCGCCGCGGTGGTGGTCAGCGATCCGCGTACCGGCGAAATTCTGGCGATGGTTTCAACGCCGAGCTACGACCCGAATCTGTTTGTCGACGGTATCTCCAGTAAGGATTATCGCGGCCTGCTCAACGATGAAAACCGTCCGCTGTATAATCGCGCCATCCAGGCCGCTTATCCACCGGCCTCAACGGTCAAACCGTACGTCGCGGTCTCAGCCCTGAGTGCCGGCGTGATCAACCGCAATACCAGCCTGTTCGATCCAGGCTGGTGGCAGCTGCCCGGCTCTGAGAAGCGCTTTCGCGACTGGAAAAAATGGGGCCACGGCCGCCTGAACGTCACCAAAGCGCTGGAAGAGTCCGCCGATACCTTCTTCTACCAGGTCGCCTATGACATGGGCATTGACCGGTTGTCGGAGTGGATGAACAAGTTTGGTTACGGCAGTCGCACCGGCATCGATCTGCCACAGGAGAGCGCGGGCAACATGCCGACCCGTGACTGGAAGCTCAGACGCTTTAAAAAGCCGTGGTATCAGGGCGACACCATCCCGGTGGGCATCGGCCAGGGTTACTGGACCGCGACGCCGCTGCAGATGAACAAAGCGATGATGATCCTGATTAACGATGGCGTCATCCGGGTACCGCATATGCTGCGCGCCACCCGCGAAGGGCGCACTCTGGTGCCCTATCGCCAGCCGCCTGCGGCACCGATTGGCGACATCCATTCCGGCTACTGGGAAATTGCCAAAGACGGAATGTATGGCGTGGCAAATCGCCCTAACGGAACCGCGCACAAGAGCTTTGCTGACGCGCCTTATAAAATCGCCGCCAAATCAGGGACGGCTCAGGTGTTTGGCCTGAAAGAGAATGAAACCTATAACGCGCATAAAATTGCCGAACGATTACGCGACCATAAGCTGATGACCGCGTTTGCCCCTTATGACAAACCTCGGGTCGCGGTGACCATTATCCTGGAAAACGGTGGCGCCGGACCGGCTGTCGGTACCGTCATGCGCCAGATTCTGGATCACATCATGTTAGGTGATAACAATACAGTTCTGCCGGACGCAGCCCCTGTGCCGCCCGGCTACGAAGGTGAATAAACATGTCGATGAACGATAGTCCGCAGAAACGATCGATCTGGATGCGCATCCATATCGATCCGCTGTTTATGCTGGTGATTCTCGGCCTGCTGATTTACAGCGCCGTGGTGATCTGGAGCGCCAGTGGCCAGGACCCGGGCATGATGGAGCGTAAAATCGGCCAGATCGCCATGGGCCTGGTGATCATGATTGTGCTGGCGCAGGTGCCGCCGCGCGTCTACGAAGGCTGGGCGCCCTATCTCTATATCATCTGCGTCATTCTGCTGATTGCGGTAGATGCGTTTGGGCAGATCAGTAAAGGTGCTCAGCGCTGGCTTGACCTCGGTATCGTCCGCTTTCAGCCGTCGGAGATCGCAAAAATTGCCGTGCCGCTGATGGTGGCACGCTTTATCAACCGCGATGTCTGTCCGCCGACGCTGAAAAATACCGGCATCGCACTGATCCTGATTTTTGTGCCCACCCTGCTGGTGGCGGCTCAGCCCGATCTCGGTACCTCGATTCTGATTGCCGCCTCCGGACTGTTTGTGCTGTTCCTGTCCGGTATGAGCTGGAAGCTGATTGGCGTTGCGGTGCTGCTGGTGGCGGCGTTTATCCCGATTCTGTGGTTCTTCCTGATGCACGACTATCAGCGTGACCGCGTGATGATGCTGCTCGATCCGGAAAGCGATCCACTGGGTGCCGGTTACCACATCATTCAGTCAAAAATTGCCATCGGATCTGGCGGACTACGCGGCAAAGGCTGGCTGCAGGGCACCCAGTCACAGCTGGAGTTTTTGCCGGAACGCCACACTGACTTTATCTTCGCGGTACTGGCGGAGGAGTTAGGACTGGTTGGGGTACTGGTGCTGCTGGCGCTTTATCTGCTGCTGATCATGCGGGGATTGATTGTGGCAGCCCGCGCCCAGACCACGTTTGGCCGGGTAATGGCGGGCGGTTTAATGCTGATTTTATTCGTTTATGTTTTCGTTAACATTGGCATGGTTAGTGGTATCTTACCGGTAGTTGGCGTGCCGTTGCCGCTGGTCAGTTATGGCGGCTCCGCGCTTATCGTGCTCATGGCGGGATTTGGCATTGTGATGTCGATCCATACTCACCGAAAAATGTTATCTAAAAGTGTTTAAGAGGCAGCAGATGCGTAAGGAATGGCTTGGCGTTGCACTGGCATCACTGGTTCTGGCGGCCTGTACCACGCCCGAACCCCAAAATACCGCGCCGCCGCAACCGGCCTATAATGGTCCGGTGGTAGAAATACCCGGCGTTGAGCCACGCTATGAGCCGATCAATCCCGGCACCAGCCAGGATTACAGCGTCAACGGCAAAAATTATCGCATCATTAAAGATCCGTCGAACTACAGCGAAGTCGGCCTCGCCACCTGGTACGGCGAAGAAGCGCAGGGCAACCGCACCGCCACCGGCGAAGCTTACGATCCTGACGCCCTGACCGCCGCGCACCCTACTCTGCCGCTGCCGAGCTACGTGCGCGTGACCAATATCGCCAATGGCCGCCAGATTGTGGTGCGGGTTAACGATCGTGGCCCGTATACGCCTGGCCGTATCATCGACCTTTCGCGCGCCGCCGGCGATCGCCTGAACATTTCCAACAATTCACGGGTTCGCGTCGATTACATTAAGGTCGCGCCGGATGGTACGCTCTCAGGTCCCGGTACCATCGGGACAGTAGTGGCGAAACAGAGTTATTCGCTGCCGGCTCGCCCGGATCTCAGCGGCGGCTCGGTGATGAGCGGCGGCAGCGCAGCCGCTTCTCAGCCGGTACCACAACAAAATGTTGAGGCGATCAGCAACAGCACTTTGCAGAGCAGTGACAACATGGGCGCGCCGGTCCAGAGCAGTGGTTTTCTCGGCGCACCCCAGCCGTTAGCCAGCGGCGTACTGGAAAGCAATCAACCGCCAGCCAGCGCGCCAGCCGTAACGGCAGCGCCAGCCAGCGCCGCACCCGCTGCGGCCAGCCCGACGCAGACTGCTGCCGGCTATGTGGTGCAGGTCGGCGCGCTGAACGATCCGGCGCGCGCGCAGCAGCTGATGAAAAGCCTGAGCCAGCGTTATGGCGTGCCCGGCACGGTAGAAACGGCGGGCAATGTGTATCGTGTCCAGCTCGGCGGTTATCCGACCCGTGCCGAAGCGGCTGCGCTGCAACAGCGCCTGAGCAGTGACGGCCAGAACGCCTCATTTATTACCAATACGCGTCGCTGATTGAACGGTTACCGTTACGTCTGCTAACAACCCAATCATCATGCCCGATGCCGGAAAGCCAGCCATTGAGTATGATGAGTGACTTTTTTAACCTCAAAACCACGGATGTTGTAGTCCTACACATGAACACGCTGAAATCATCTCGTTTGCTGAAACGCCTGACAGTGGGATCACTGATCGCCTTCTCTCTCAGCCATGCCGCTATTGCTGATGACGTCAATCTCAAGACCATGATTCCGGGCGTACCGGACATTGATGCCGAAGCGTATGTCCTTATCGACTACAACTCGGGCAAAGTGCTGGCAGAGAAAAATGCTGATGCACGCCGCGATCCCGCCAGTCTGACCAAAATGATGACCAGCTACGTGATTGGTCAGGCGGTTAAAGCCGGCAAAATCCATCAGGACGATCTGGTCACCGTCGGTCCCGATGCCTGGGCTACCGGCAACCCGGTGTTTAAAGGTTCATCGCTGATGTTCCTCAAGCCAGGCGATCGGGTTCCGGTTTCGCAGCTGACGCGTGGGATTGTGCTGCAATCGGGTAACGACGCCTGTGTCGCCATGGCGGACTATGTCGCCGGCAGCCAGGATGCGTTCGTCAACCTGATGAACAACTACGTTAAAGCGATTGGCCTGCAGAACACCCATTTCCAGACGGTACACGGCCTGGATGCTGAAGGTCAGTACAGCTCGGCGCGCGATATGGCGCTGATTGGCCAGGCGCTGATCCGCGACGTACCGGAAGAGTACGCCGTTTATAAAGAGAAAGAGTTCACCTTCAACAATATCCGTCAGATGAACCGTAACGGTCTGCTGTGGGATACCAACCTGAACGTGGATGGCATTAAAACCGGCCATACCAATGCAGCAGGTTACAACCTGGTGGCTTCGGCTACCGAAGGCCAGATGCGTCTGATCTCCGCGGTAATGGGAGGTCACACCTACAAAGGCCGCGAGACCGAAAGCAAAAAACTGCTGACCTGGGGCTTCCGTTTCTTTGAAACCGTGGCACCGCTGAAAGCGGGCAAAGAGTTTGCCTCTGAGCCGGTATGGTTTGGTGACAACGATCGCGTTCAGCTTGGGGTTGAAAAAGATGCGTACCTGACCATTCCACGTGGCCGGATGAAGGATCTGAAAGCCAGCTATGTGCTGAACAACACCGAACTGCATGCGCCGCTGAAGAAAAATCAGGTGGTCGGCAGCATCAACTTCCAGCTGGATGGCAAAACCATCGAACAGCGTCCGCTGGTGGTGTTGAATGAGATCCAGGAAGGCGGATTCTTCAGCCGCATCGTTGATTACATCAAACTGATGTTCCATCACTGGTTCGGCTAAGCGTGGCGGGTGATTGAAAAGTCACCCCATCGCCCCCATTACAGGTTATTATGATGCTCCCGCTCAGGCGGGAGTCTGTTTTTTATGCACCGGAGTTAATATGAAAACCAAACTGAATGAACTGCTCGAATTTCCTACCCCGTTTACCTACAAGGTAATGGGTCTGGCGCAACCGGAGCTGGTTGATCAAGTGGTTGAAGTGGTGCAACGCCATGCGCCCGGCGACTACAGTCCTGAAGTTAAGCCGAGCAGCAAGGGCAACTATCACTCCGTAAATATCACCATTACCGCGACCCATATAGAGCAGGTTGAACGCCTGTATGAAGAGCTGGGTAAAATCGAAATCGTACGCATGGTGCTCTGATTTGCCGGGTCGGCGAAGCGCCCTTTCCTGACGGTTTGCCGACGTTATTCTCAGCTTACTTTGTTAAAGCGGGCCATCGTTTTGTCAGTTGATACCCTTCTCGTCCGCCGGTCAGGATTACGCGACTGGCAATCCGTCTCCGACGCCATGCACCACTACACCGATCAGCGCGACAGCCTGAGCCGGGATGAGATCTGGCTGGTGGAGCATCCTCCGGTTTTTACCCAGGGCCAGGCGGGAAAAGCGGAACATCTGCTGATGCCCGGCGATATCCCGGTGGTGCAGAGCGACCGCGGCGGCCAGGTCACCTATCATGGACCGGGTCAGCAGGTTATGTACGTGCTGATTGATATCAAGCGACGCAAAATTGGCGTACGCCAGCTGGTGACGGCGCTGGAAGAGACGGTGATTACCACGCTGGCCGGTTTTGGAGTCAGCGCCCGCGCGCGTCCCGACGCGCCAGGCGTTTATGTCGGCGAGCAAAAAATCTGCTCACTCGGGCTGCGCATCCGCAAAGGCTGCTCGTTTCACGGCCTGGCGCTGAATGTCGCCATGGACCTGGCGCCCTTTTCGCGCATTAATCCCTGTGGCTATGCCGGTATGAGCATGACCCAGTTGCAGCATTTTCAACCGGACGTACGGCTGGATCAGGTGCAGGCCCCGCTGGTGACGGCGTTTGCCCGCCTGACAGGTTATGAAAATGTTGAATGGTCAGACGAAGATTTGCCGATTCAGCCTTAACGCTGAATGCGAATTTACAAATATGTAACTTATCCACGCTAACGGTGGCTGCTTCCCGGGCGATGAGATGATATAATTTTTGCACTTTTTTCAAATAAAGTTGAAAGCACCCTTCTCGGGTTGAGTGAGAACGCTTTCAAATCGCAATCCGACCGGAACCTGCTGATTTATGAGTAAACCAATTCAGATGGAACGCGGCGTCAAATATCGTGACGCAGACAAAATGGCGCTGATCCCGGTGAAAACCGTGGCCGTTGAACGGCAAGAGATGTTGCGTAAGCCGGAATGGATGAAAATCAAGCTGCCTGCTGACTCCAGTCGTATTCAGGGCATTAAAGCCGCGATGCGAAAAAATGGACTTCACTCGGTCTGTGAAGAGGCCTCCTGTCCAAACCTGGCCGAATGCTTCAACCACGGTACCGCCACCTTTATGATCCTTGGCGCTATCTGTACCCGCCGTTGCCCCTTCTGCGATGTCGCGCATGGCCGCCCTAATGCACCCGATGCGAATGAGCCCGGCAAGCTGGCGCAAACCATCGCTGACATGGGCCTGCGTTATGTGGTGATCACCTCGGTTGACCGTGACGATCTGCGTGATGGCGGTGCTCAGCACTTTGCCGACTGCATCAGTGCGATTCGTGAAAAGAACCCGACCATCAAAATCGAAACTCTGGTGCCTGACTTCCGCGGCCGGATGGATCGCGCCCTGGATATTCTGACCGCTACCCCGCCGGATGTGTTTAACCATAACCTGGAGAACGTGCCACGCGTTTATCGTCAGGTTCGTCCGGGTGCTAACTACGAGTGGTCACTGAAGCTGCTGGAGCGTTTCAAAGAAGCGCACCCGCACATTCCGACCAAATCTGGCCTGATGGTAGGTCTGGGTGAAACCAATGCGGAAATCGTCGAAGTAATGCGCGATCTGCGTCGTCACGGCGTCACGATGCTGACCCTCGGCCAGTATCTGCAGCCCAGCCGTCACCACCTGCCGGTTCAGCGCTACGTCAGTCCGGCGGAATTTGATGAGATGAAAGAAGAAGCCATGGCGATGGGCTTTACCCACGCGGCGTGCGGTCCGTTTGTCCGCTCTTCTTATCATGCGGACATGCAGGCCAAAGGGCTCGAAGTTAAATAAGCCGGCTGCCTGTGGCGTAACGTCAGGCGCTCGCCTGAAAACAAAAAAACCAGACTGGAAACAGCCTGGTTTTTTTAATGTCGGTCTGACATAACAAGTAACAATTATTTTCAGTAAATAACTGATTAATCTTTATTGACGACGCGTTCAGCCGGGACTTCTTCAGCCGGAGTTCGGGCTGCGCTGGTGTCTTCATCTTTCATGGCTTTCTTGAAGCCCTTGATTGCGGAGCCCAGATCGCCACCCAGAGAGCGTAACTTGTTGGTGCCAAAAAGCAGTACGATAAGCGCACCGATGATCAGCAGTTTGGCAATACTGATACCTTCCATATTTAACCTTTCAACTTCAGCGAATAACGGTGACTGTTATTTACGCGCAGTTTGCGTGCTGCCACAACTGCAATCTGTAACAGAGTAAGATCGGAGCGGCGATCTTATCAGATAAAACGGCTGAGGAAAGCCTGAGTACGCGGATGCTGCGGATTAGCAATCACCTGTTCCGGCGTCCCCTGTTCCACCACTACGCCGCCATCCATAAACACCACCCGGTCGGCCGCCTCACGGGCGAAGCTGATCTCATGGGTTACCACAATCATCGTCAGTCCCTGATCGGCCAGGGTTCGCATGGTCGCCAGCACTTCACCCACCAGCTCAGGGTCCAGCGCCGAAGTGGGCTCATCAAACAACATTAACTGCGGCTTAATGGCTAAGGCGCGCGCAATCGCCACGCGCTGCTGCTGGCCGCCCGACAGATGACGCGGCCAGGCATCCGCCTTGTCGCTCAATCCCACCGTTGCCAGCAGTGACCGGGCATGCGCCAGCGCCTGCTGACGCGGAAATTTATGCACGCCGATAGGTGCCTCAATAATATTTTGCAGTACCGTCATGTGGGGATAGAGGTTGAACTGCTGAAACACCATGCCAATCTTCTGGCGCTGACGGGCGATCTGACGTGAGGACAGGCGATGCAGCAGGTTGCGTTTCAGCACGTAGCCGATCTGCTGATCGCCGACCCGTATCGATCCGCCATTCATCTCTTCGAGATGGTTGATGCAGCGCAGAAAGGTCGATTTACCCGAGCCTGAAGGTCCGAGGATCACCACCACCTCACCGGGCCAGACATCAAGATCGATCCCTTTCAACACCTGATTGTCGCCATAACGCTTCTGCACGTTACGGGCGCAGACTAACGGCTCAGCCTGGCTCATTGTTCCTCCTTCTGTTGCTGTGCGGTGGCCGCCAGCGCGCCTGGGCGCTTCGCTACGCTGGTCACCCGTCGGGTGCCACGCGCGTAATAGCGCTCAATGGCGGACTGACCCAGGTTGAGGATCGAGGTAATCAGCAGATACCAGATTACCGCGACCATCAGCATTGGAATAATTTCAAAAGTGCGGTTGTAGATCGCCTGCACCGAATAGAGCAGATCGCCCATAGCAATCACGCTCACCAGCGATGTTGCCTTGATCATGCTGATCAGCTGATTACCGGTGGGCGGGATAATCGAACGCATCGCCTGCGGAATAATGATCCGCCGCAGGGCCCGCGCCCGGCTCATACCAAACGCCTGGGTGGTTTCAATCTGACCATTATCCACTGACAGCAGTCCGGCGCGGATAATTTCAGCCATATAGGCCGCTTCGTTAAGCGCCAGCCCGGCGATGGCGGCGGTCAGTGGGGTGATCAGATCGTTGGTATTCCAGCGCGCCAGCGTGATGTCGGTCCACGGTAACGTCAGGGATAACGCAGGAAACAGGGTCGAGAGGTTGTACCAGAAAATCAGCTGCACCAGCAGCGGCGTTCCGCGAAAGAACCAGATATAGAGCCCGGCAATGCCGCGCAACAGTCGGTTGTCCGACAGCCGCCAGACGCCTAACAGCAGCCCCAGCAGCGTACCCAGCACCATCGAAACCAGCGTCAGCCCCAGCGTAACCTGTAGCCCTTTCAGCACCGAGCCTTCGGTGAACCACTTCAGCACCACCTGCCATTCAAAATTGGGGTTGGTCATCACCAGCCACAGCAGGTTAGAGCCAACCACCAGCACCACAATCCAGCTGACCCAGCGTCCATAGGCCGGCGCGCTGCGGGCGAAAGCCACGTCGCGCAACTGCGCCTCATCACGCTGTTGTTCCCTGATCGGCGAATCGTGGCGGCTCAGGCTCATTTAGCCTCCTGTTTTGCCAGGTTCAGCCCTGGCGCAGCGGTCATGTTGTCCTCCAGCTGCCATTTTTTCATGATGGCGGCATAGGTCCCGTTCTGATAGAGCACCTTGTAAGCATCAAGAACCACGCCGCCTAACGGCGATCCTTTCGGCACCACGGTGCCCTGGAAAATGTCACCGAAGCCGTTCTTATGTCCTTTGCCCGCCAGCTCGAGCTGGCCTTTGGCCTGATTGACAAACCAGGTCAGCGGCGCCTGGGAGGAGAAAAAAGCATCCGAGCGTTTCGAGCGCACCGCGAGGATCGACGAAGGCTGATCGGTAAAGGCCTGCACCGTGACTGCCGGTTTGCCGGCGGCGGTACAGCGCGCCGATTGTTGACGGATTACCTGTTCCGCAGAGCCTGCTGCCATCACCGCGATCCGTTTGCCACAGGTATCATCAAGCTGATTGATCTGCGCCGGGTTGCCCTTCTGGACGCCAAACACCACGAATTCCTGCACAAAATCGATGAAGTCCACCTTCTGCTGACGATCCGGATAGTCGCCAATCGGGCCAATCGCCAGCTGATAGCGGCCAGCGTTAATGCCGGTCAGCACGCCGGACAGGCCACTCACCGTGGCGTGATCGATCTTCACGCCCAGCAGCTGCGACAGTGCGGTAGTGAGATCCGCCGAGGCGCCCTCCATCGAATGCGGGCCATTGACGATCTCATACGGCGGGAAAGATCCATTGTTGACCGAAATCATCCGGCCCGCTTTTTTGATCTGATCCGGCAGGCGGTCATGTAAAGCCTGATCGACCGTCTGGGTCGGCAGGGTGTCAGCAGCCTGCGCCAGGCTGGCGGTCAGGCTCAGCGCCAGCGTTAAGGCGGTTACGCGGTTAATCATGGTTCGTCCTCCAGGGTCAGGGGTGTCAGTTCAGCTCGGGACGGGCGAAACGACGATTCTCCAGCACCGGCAGCACGCGGCGGGCGTAGGCGATGCGGTCAGGATCAATATCGGCAAACATCAGCGTCGGCGATTCTGCCGCATTAGCGATCACCACGCCCAGCGGATCGACCACCAGACTGTTGCCGATATTGCGCGGACCACATTCCCCGACAGCCACCACGTAGCAGGTATTTTCCAGCGCCCGGGCGCGGTTCAGCAGTTCCCAGTGCATCTCTTTCAGCGGTCCTTTTACCCACGCGGCAGGCAGCACCAGCAGGTCTGCACCATCCAGCACCAGCCGGCGCGCCAGCTCCGGGAAGCGCACGTCATAACAGGTCATCAGACCGACTTTTAACCCCGCCACCTCGACCAGCGGCGGAATGACATGGCCCGGATTCACCCGCTGCGACTCCTGCATGGCGAAGGCATCGTAGAGATGCAGTTTTTCATAGGCCGCAATGATTTTGCCGTTGCGAATAGCGATCAACACGTTGAGGGCTTTTTGCTCTGCGGCGGGAACATGCACGCTCATCATGGTGGTGAGGGCGTTATGCTGGCTGGCCGCCAGCAGCTGGCTGACAAACGGGCCGTCCAGCGGTTGCGCCGCCTTTAACACTAAATCGGGATCGGTAATATCACGCGCCAGTACCCCTTCCGGCAGCACCAGCAGATCGGCACCGCCCGCAGCGGCCCGCTGCATTAACGTCAGGCAGAGGGTGGCGTTCTCCTGCCATTCACGGCTGACGGCAAATTGTCCCATCGCAACTTTCATCATTTCTCTCCTCCTGCCAGCGGAAATATCGCTTCCGGCGTCAGTAATCTGTGGGTTAATCCCTGCTGGAACAGTTCACGGCCAAAATCCGCAATCATCTTTCTATTAGCGGCAAAACCATTCTCATTCCAGCTGGCCGGTAATTCCTGCGCGGTCCGTCGCAAATCGTCCAGCAGCCACGGCGTGGTGTCGGCATATTTCTCCCTTTTCTGCATCCACAAAGCATAGGAGCGATCGATCACCTCACTGAGTGCGGCAGGCAGCCACGGATGCTGCGCCGCCAGCGCCGGTTTTATCGCCAGAATATGAATGCCGGGCACATAGCCGACGCGGTTGAAGTAGGCCCGCTCAGCCTGATAGAAGTCAGGCTGGAGCTGACGCAGACCGGACGCCGGCAGAAAAAAGCCTTCCGGCATAAACGGGGTAAACACCGCATCCAGCTCACCCGCTTTCAGCAGCTCAATCAGGGGGCGCTCGCCTGGCGCAGGCTCAATCCGGCCCGGTCGGCCAAACCCCGCCAGCCGGTCGACAATCGGATGATCGGCTGTCAGCCGCCCGGCAAACCAGCGGACGTCATCAATCCCGACTCCCGCTTCGCGCAGCACCGTACGCGTCCAGGTATTGCCCGAATCCTGCCAGCCGGTAACACCGATTCTTTTGCCCTTCAGCTCTGCAGGCGTCGTGATGGGACTCTCCGCCGTGGTAATGATGCAGCGCTGACGAAAACCGCGCATCAGGAAGTGCGGTAAGCCCAGCAGTGACGCATCGTCTCTGGCCCGCGCCTGGGCGTAACGGCTGAATGACACTTCGCCGGCGTCATAATCGGGGCTGCTGGCAAGGTCATTAACCAGCGTTCCGACCCGATCGATCTGCAGATCAAAGTCGTCCGGTGTGATATCGCCCAGCGCCAGGGGAGTAAAGTAGTCCCAGTCGCGCACTGCCAGTCTGATACTCAGCCTTGCCATGATCTCTCCGTTTACGCCGTGCCGCGAGGCCGGGCGGGTTAATGCATCAAATAGTGCTTGAATTTGATACTAGATCCGGAATACTGACCTGAACAATCATTAATTTGTTACTGAACAAAGTATTTTCTTATGACGCAAATGGTCGATCTGAACTGGTTTTGTAACCAGATAACTACTCCATCAGTAAAAGGGATTGCTCAGGCGGCATCAGGCCTGATTCGTGACGGGCAGATTGCTGTCGGGATGCAGATGCCGGCGGTACGGGAGATCGCGGAGCGGCTGGGGATCAGCCCGGCAACCGTTTCTGCTGCCTGGTCGCAGCTAAAGAAGCATAAAGTGCTGGCGGGTAAAGGACGCAGCGGTGTCTGGGTCAGCGGCAATAGCGTCATGCCGCGACCGATCCGCTTTGAAAAGATCGGCAATTATGGCGAACACATTCGCGCCGATCTGGCGATGGCCTCCCCCGATCCGGCTTTGTTACCTGAGCTGCAAAATGCACTGCAGGCGGCGTTGCGATCGCCACAGCTGAACAGCTACACCCGTGAAGCCATTTCAGCGCCGCTGCTGCAGGCGATAACGCCGCGCTGGCCTTATCCGGCGGAAGCCTTCCTGGCAACCGACGGCGGCTTCGATGCGATGAATTTGCTGGTGCAGACGCTGGTTTCCCCTGGCGATCGGGTGATCATTGAAGATCCCACCGCCACCCGCCTGCTTGATATGCTGGATAATGTCGGCGCTGAGATTTTGCCGCTGGCCTGTGATGATGAGGGGCCGTTGCCTGAGGTGTTAAGTGCCCTGCTGACACGCGCGCCGGTGATGCTGATTTATCAGCCGCGCACCCATTCCGCCACCGGACGGACAATCAGTGTGGCGCGGCGTCAGGCGCTGGCACAGGTGCTGGCGAACAGCAGCACGCTGATCGTGGAAGATGATGGCATTGGTGATCTTTCGGCCGCGGAGAGCTGGAGTCTGGGGACGCAGTTTCCCGAGCGTACCCTGCACGTCCGCTCCTTTTCCAAAGCCTACGGACCCGATTTGCGGCTGGCGGTATTATCCGCCACGGCGGAGATGGTAAAGCGTATTCAGGCATGGCGAAACTTTGGCGTCAGCTGGACCAGCCGTATTTTGCAGGATGCGGTAGCGTGGTTGCTGGAGGATGAGGTGACCCAGCAGCAGATAGCCACGGCACGACAGGTTTATCATCAGCGTCGCGAGCAACTGCGGCAGGCGCTGGCGCAGCGTGGACTGATGCTGCCGCCACAGGATGGACTGAGTCTCTATATTCCGGTGGCCTCAGAGCAATTTGCCATGATTACGCTGGCCGCGCGCGGTATCGCCGTGCTACCCGGTGAGCGTTGCCGGCTGGGACCGACGCAGTTTATCCGGGTCAGTATTGCCAGCCTGAAAGATGAACAGCGTGAAATGATCGCTGAAGCGCTGGTCATCGCGTCCGGCCGTGAAGCTAGCGCGCGGGCAGATCTTTAACGTGGTAGCGCGGCGATTCAACATAACCCTCACGGGCATAAAACTGATTCGCCTTGAGGCGGGATTGATGACAATGCACTTCCATCCGATCGCATCCGCGCTGAGTTGCCAGTGATTCGGCGTGCTGTAACAGCTGCTGGCCGACCCCTTTGCTGCGCTCACCTTCCGCAATGCAGAAGTAGCTGATGCGGGCAAAATCCCCGGCCAGCGCCAGTTGCGGGATAAAGTGCATCGATAAAAAGCCGAGCACCTGATTGCCGAACTCGGCCACCAGCAATGCTTCACTGCGATCGCTGCTCAACTGCGCCAGACGCTGCTCAATGAAATTTTCGGTGCCGCCATAACCTAACTCACTCAGCAGTGCACTGAGCGCAAAACTGTCTTTTAAATTCGCCTGACGTATATTCATCCTGTTTCCTCAGTCGCCCGCTGCCGTCACCTTGTTATATAGCGTTGGACAATAAAAAGCTGCAAGTAAGGTTGTTAGGATTATGTTACGAGGATTTATTGTGAAGCGCCGCGCAGTTTGTGCGGCCAGCACGCCGCTGCAGGGGCTTTTGATGCGGAGGTGTCGCGGATGGCAGCCATAAAAAAACCCGCCATAAGGCGGGTTTTTAGAATTCTGACTGTTAACTTACAGACTGATAACGTTAGCAGCAGATGGGCCTTTCGCGCCGTCGGTGATTTCAAACTCAACGCGCTGACCTTCAGCCAGAGTTTTGAAGCCGTTGCTCTGGATTGCAGAGAAATGTACGAATACATCTTTGCTGCCATCTTCAGGAGTAATGAAACCGAATCCTTTAGATTCATTAAACCACTTAACGTTACCTTTGATCTTAGACATCTATATTACCTTTACATGAAAAATGGACACTAAACTGTGTCGCCATCTAGTACAGCAATTGCGGAGGGATTTGTCCAGTGCGATTTGATGAAAAAGTGATAAATTTCGACTTTCTGCTTACCCATCACACTTTCCTACTTTTTACCTTGCCAAAAAAACCCTTTTTGTTGCAGGGGAATAGTCATCAAGCCGGCGGTAACCTGCTGGAAACTGGATGATTTTCCGCTCAGTGATCCAGGTTGAGTTCAGGCTTAGCTCAGATTAAGCATTAAAATCCATTTTGCTGATAAGCAGACCATCCGGCGATAAGGATCGCCTTTACGCCGCCATTTCAGCCGATGACATCGCCGCCGGTCAGGCCGTTTTTGTCATTTTTATCCGCTTTTCAGCCCATTTTCCTCTTCCGGCCCGCCTGCGGCAGCAATCACCTGCCAGAGATGCGACTTAAGCGCTGGCGTCACTGTCAGTTAAATCTGCTTTTTACCTGTTCCAGATCAGGCTGTGGTGCCGCAGGAGACCCCACAGACCGCCTGCCTGCTCATATTTCAGGCTAAAGATTAAAAACATTGATTCAAATCAAAGAAATGCCTTTCTGCTATTCCATACGCATTTGGCAACAAACAATAGCGGTCATAAGACACTATTTTTTTCTGCACCCGGCAGGATAATATTGGCAGGGAATAAATAAGGAATGTTTACCTGTCGGATTGATCAGCGGCTAAATCCACCTTTGTGACTAACAGGGAGAAGAGCATCAGGATGGTAATGAAAATTCGTTGTAACCAATGCGGAAGTGCCCGGTTTATTTTTACTGAACGCGATGGTGAAGCTTTCACTTTCCACGGTGCCTGTTGTGCACACTGTAAGAAGCGACTGGAGGCGAAAGATCTGCTGCCTGAAACGCCGATGGACCCGATCGCCCATTGCCTGATTGATCAGCATAAAAATGCCTCGGGCACCTGAGTAAGGTGCCCGCTGAAGCTGAAACCGAAAAGCGCGATCAGAAAATCAGTTTGAAGACCCCTGTCAGGGTGAGCAGACCCACGATAAAAATGATGGCAATAATCCACAGAATAATTTTCATTTCCTTCTCCCTCTCCAATAAAAAACCTTTCCCGTAAACAGTATAGCCAAAAAAATGACCTTTGCCGCTTCCCTTGCCCGGCCTTCATTCTGACGGCGGCTTATCGCTGCTTTAATCGAAATTCTGCGGAGCGGATCGCAACGCGAAATTTTTGCGGCGGCTGTTTTTCGATTTGCAGATAAATCCTGGCTAAAATTTAACCGGCAAGGCAGGCCTCTTTGGTTATCACCTGAATATGCTTAGCAAGGAGATCTTATGACCACCATTAATACCAGCATGGGCCGCTACAGCCTAAAGGCAAAAAACAGCGGCGATCACATCAAAGGCTCTTTCGCCATCAATGATGAAGGCGGCACTCAACTCACGATGCAGGAGTTTGAGGAGCATTACCTTGATGATGTGGTGAACAACGTGATTTATCCGGTCACTGGCGGCAACCGCGAGATTGCGCGTGCGCTGCGGGAACAAATGATTAAAGCCGGTTTTGAACAGCCACATTAAGCTGTTCTGCCGCATTCTGAGAGAAATTCCGGGCCGCACACTGCGGCCCTTTTCCGGCTTAAAAACTGACTTGCCGTTGTCCCTTTTTCGCCGCAGGATGACCTATCCCACTGAAAAGGAGTACAACGTGAGCACCCTACTTCACATTAATGCCACGCGCCTGCATCAGTTCACCGAAGCGATCTGGCTTGCTGCCGGTAGTCAGCAGGAAGAGGCGCGTCTGGTGGCCGATCATCTGGTGGCCGCCAACCTGGCCGGACACGATTCGCACGGCGTCGGCATGATCCCCAGCTACATGGCGTCACTGAAACAGGGACATCTGCAACTCAATCAGCGTCCCACGCTGGATAAAGACAACGGTGCGGTGCTGACGCTGAATGCCCATCAGGGCTTTGGTCAGGTCGCCGCCTGGGAAGCGATGAAGCTCGGTATCGAACGGGCGGAGAAACTGGGCATCGCCGCAGTCGGTCTGCACCATTCGCACCACATCGGCCGTATCGGTCACTGGGCCGAGCAATGCGCGGCGGCGGGTTTCGTCTCCTTCCATTTCGTTAACGTGATGGGCGACCCGATGGTCGCGCCATTCGGCGGCAGCGATCGGCGCTTTGGCACCAATCCATTCTGCGCCATTTTCCCGCGCCCGCATGCCCGGCCACTGCTGCTCGATTTCGCCACCAGCGGCATTGCCTATGGCAAAACCCGGGTGGCATGGAACAAGGGTGTCGAAGTCGCACCGGGTTACCTGATCGATGCGCAGGGTCAGCCGACGACCGACCCGGGCGTGATGCACCAGTCACCGCATGGTTCGCTGCTGCCCTTTGGTCTGCACAAGGGCTATGCGCTGGCGACGCTGTGTGAAATTCTCGGCGGAGCGTTGTCGGGTGGACGCACCACGCATCAGGCCACCTTGCAAAGCGGCAATGACGCCATTTTTAACTGCATGACCACCATTATCCTCAATCCGGCGGCGTTTGATGCGCCCGCGATGCAGGATGAGGCGGAAGCTTTTCTTGACTGGGTTAAAGCGTCGCCACCCAGTGGTGATGCGCCGATTCAGGTACCGGGTGAATGGGAAGAGGCCAATCGTATTGCCCGCGATCGTGAGGGCATTCCGCTGGATAGCACCAGCTGGCAGCAGATCTGTCAGGCAGCAACAGAGGCGGGAATGTCGGCGGAGGAACTGGCGGCTTTCCGCGCGCTGGCGGTGTAACGCAGGCGGGAACAGCACGCCGCTGGCAGATTGTCTGCCAGCGGCTGCGGGTTAAATCACCATCGACAGCAGTAAGCAGCCAATCAGGCCGCAGACGGAAATGATGGTTTCCAGCGCTGACCACGACCGAATGGTTTCACCGATCGTCAGGTTGAAATACTCCTTAAACAGCCAGAAGCCAGGATCGTTGACGTGAGAGAAAATCACGCTGCCTGAACCAACCGCAATCACCATCAGTTCCGGGCTGGCACCGCTGGTGACAATCAGCGGCGCAACAATACCACCGGCGGTGATCGCCGCAACCGTTGCCGACCCCAGCGCAATGCGCAGTACTGCCGCAATCGACCACGCCATAAAGATCGGCGAGAGCTGGGTAGAGTGCATCATGTTAGCGATATATTTATCCACGCCGCTGTCGACCAGCACCTGCTTAAAGGCACCGCCACCACCGATAATTAACAGCATCATGGCGATGATTTTGATCGAATCGCTCAGGGTCTCCATCACCTGATCCATGCTGCGGCCGCGGTTCAGACCGAAAGTGAAGATCGCAATCAGTACCGCAATCAGCGTAGCCATCACCGGATCGCCGAAGAACTCGGCGTAAGGCAGCAGCACATGGCCTTTCGGCAACAGCATCTCGGCCACCGCACGCAACGCCATCAGCACCACCGGAACCAGTGAGGTCCAGACGCTGACGCCAAAGCCCGGCATCTCTGCTTCGGTAAAGGTTTTCGGGTTGTAGAGCCCCTGCGGGATCGGTTTATCAATGCCTTTCAGGAAGCGGGCATAGACCGGACCGGCCAGAATTACGGTAGGAATGCCGAGCAGCGTACCGAACAGCAACGTTTTTCCCATATCCGCATTGAACAGCGTGGCAATGGCGGTCGGACCCGGATGCGGCGGTAAAAAGCCGTGCGTCACCGAGAGCGCGGCGGCCATCGGCACCCCGACATAGAGCAGCGGGACGCGCGCCGATGCGGCCACGCTGAACACCAGCGGCAGCATCAGTACAAAGCCCACTTCATAGAACAGCGCAAAGCCGACGATAAAGCCGGTCAGCACCAGCGCCCACTGAATATGCTTTGTGCCAAACTTTTCGATTAAGGTGGTGGCAATCCGCTGCGCGCCCCCGCAATCGGCCAGCATCTTACCGAGCATGGCACCAAAGCCCATGATCAGCGCCAGGCTGCCGAGCGTGCCGCCCACACCGGTTTTAATCGAGGTAATCACTTTATTGACCGGCATGCCCTGCATCACACCGACCGCCAGCGCCACCAGAATGAGCGCGATAAATCCATTAAGCTTAAAGCGAATCATCAGCAGCAGCAGTAACGCGACGCCGATCGCCACATAGAGTAATGGCATAGGTTTTCTCCACCTTGCGCACTGAACGGCGTTCAGTGCCGGTTTGTTATCATCATCCCCTGAGGGCTACAAAACAGTGCGCTTGTAAGAGTTTTTAACATTCCGACAACCGCTGTTACCGATAACATGTTAAGGGTAACATCCGCAGGAAAGCACCACCCCGCCGCCAGTGAATTTCTGTTTTGCGAAGGTGATCAACTTTTTGCCGCGGCGTTATCAGAAAGTTTGCCAGCGCTGGCGGCGCGCTTTTCGTTACACTCTGATTTTAGCGAAAATGTAAAAGGATGCGCTGGTGAGTGAGAATCTGAGTGAGCTGTACAGTAATCAACGAACCCTGTTCGGACGCGGCAGTCTTGATAAGCTGGTGCCGCTGCTGGCTGCGCAGTCTCAGCCTACCCTGCTGTTTTGTGGACAATCGTTTTTACAGAGCGCGGCCTATGACCGCCTGAAAGCGGAGCTTAACCGTCAGATTATTGGCTATGAGATTGTCAGCCATGAAGCTTCGCCTGCTGACATTGACGGCTGGGTCGCGCGCTGGCGCGGCCATGTGGACCGGGTGGTGGCGATTGGCGGCGGCAGCGTGCTGGATGCGGCCAAAGCCTTTAGTGCCATGATGCAGCATCCGCTGCCGACCGCGCGTTATCTGGAAAAAGTCGGCGACACGCCGGTCCAGCCGGTGACGCTGCCGCTGATCGCCATCCCGACCACCGCCGGTACCGGCAGTGAAGTAACGCAAAATGCGGTGGTCACCGACCAGCACGATATCCAGGTGAAAGCCTCACTGCGCCATGCGATGTTTGTGCCGCAGGTGGCAATTCTCGACCCGGACCTGCTGAAGGGGGCGCCCGACCCGGTACTGGCGACCTGTGGCATTGATGCCTTCACCCATCTGTTTGAAGCCTGGCTCTCCAGCAAGGGCAATCTGTTTACCCGCCAGCTGGCGCTGACCGGCTTACGCCAGTTTGTTCAGGCCTGGCCCAACCTCAACCGACAGGATGCCGACGGCGACCGGGCGCGTGAAGCGATGATGATGGCGTCATGGCTGGGCGGCGTCAGTCTCAGCAGCGCCGGACTGGGAGTGATCCACGGTATTGCCGGCGAGCTGGGAGCAATAAAACCGTTTCACCATGGCGAAGTGTGCGGACGCCTGCTGTTTCCGTTCCTCGACCAGCTGGCTGACAGCACACATCCGCAGCAGCGTGCGTTGATGGATGAGCTGCATCCGCAGCTTTTCAGCGAACCGACCGATTCACCGGCCAGCTACCTCAAGCAGTGGCTGCAGCAGCAGGCGATTACCCCGTTCTGGCGCGGTGGGCCCAGCCTGACCGCCGACGAGGTGGAGTGGATCCTGGCTCGTGCTAACAGCAAAAATTCGCTGGTGAACTACAGTCGCGAACAGATGCACGCCATGCTTACACAGGCGTGGCCCCTGACCCACTGATCCACGCGACGTAGCTGGCCTTGCCCGGCCGCGCCGGGCATATCCGGCCGCGCCGGGCATATCCGACCGCGCCGGGTCGCGACCTTAGTCCGCCGGAGCGGCGAACGGTCCCTCGCCTGCCAGCATCTGCTCAATCACCTGCAGTACCCCCTGCTGATTATTGGTCGGGGCCAGATAGCGGGCAGCCTGCTTTACCCGCTCCGGCGCATTGCCCATGGCAAAGCTGAAGCCTGACTGTTTCAGCATCTCCAGATCGTTACCGCCATCGCCAAACGCCAGCACCTGGTGGTGGCCGATGCCCCAACGCTGTGCCAGTAAGTCCAGGCCATGAGCTTTATGGTTACCCGGCACAATCAGATCAACAGAACCATGTCCGCTGGAGGTCGCTGCGACTTTGCCCTGATGCAGCCGTTCGATATCGGCCATCAGCGGTTCGATGTAGTCATCCGACAGATTAAGCGCGAACTTAAACAGCCGGTCATCCTGGGTCTCCTCCAGGCTGCGAATCGGCCTGAGCCGGTGACAGTAGTGCCGCATCTTAACCAGCCACGTCTCTTCCATGCCCTCAAAGTAATAAGCGCTGTTACGCCCACACAACAGATAACGCAGGCCGGGATAGTGACCGTTTTGCAGCGTGTCGATCACCGCCCCGACATCGTGACGGTCAAAAGCGCCGCAAAACAGCTCTTCATCCCGATCGATAATCCACGCGCCGTTCTCCGCCACAAAGGCGATGTCGCTGGCGATCTGCGGGAAGAAGGATTTGAGCTGGTAGTACTGGTTGCCGCTGGCAACGACAAATTTAATCTCACGGGCGGTGAGCTGCTGATAGCAGTCGAGAAAGCGGGATCGATTATACTGCTTCTGGTCATCCAGAAAGGTGCCATCCATATCTACCGCAACCATCTTAACCGTCGTCATCATGACTCCTTACATGCCGGGGTTCTGTGAGTGGACTGTCAGGATAGCCGCTGACGCGGCAAAACGGAAAGTGTAACGGAAGGCCAGGGCCAACCGCTGGACGCCCTTCCCTGGGCGAAGTGGGGTGCAGCATGTTCGATGGACGGGTGTCGTTGCGTGACTTTTGCTACGCGCTTTTCGTTACGTAATTAGTTCAGCGCGCTGCTCAGAATCAGCGAGGTAATCACGCCCGTGGCAGCAGCGATCAGCACATAGTTGCCGTCGATGTAGGCCCAGTGTTCGCCACGCGGCGGTTCACGTAAACCCCGGTCATGCCAGTCGTTGATGCGGTAACGATCGCCACGATATTCTGCCGGAATCGGATGGCCGCGACGGAAATCGTGGCCGTTCCAGGCGAAATGATCGCGATCGGCACGCGGGCCATCGTTATGCCGGCCATTATTGCCGCGGTTGTCGTGTCCTTTATCGCGGTCGTGTCCCTTGTCGCGGTCGTGGCCGCGATTGTCAGCGTGCGATTGATCGCCTTGCTGCCATCGCTGACCGTGCCCGTCGCCCGGACCATCCGCCAGTGCGGTGTGAGAAAAAAGCGTGCTGCATGCAAAAAGTGAAGCGATAACGGTTAAGGTTGTTTTTTTCATGGTACTGCCTCCGAAGATAACGGTTATTCAGGCACCGTTGAGCATCATAGTGGCAATAATCTGGCGGGTCAGCATCAGTAAAAGTCTTAAAAACCGGTAACTTACACACTATTACGCTTGCTTAGCGCTTTCTTAACACTGGCCCGATTTCTCTCCATATTCTGGCCCTGAGCTGGCTAACGCTGTATTAACTGGCAAACAGCGGATATCCAGCGCGGCTCGGGCTTCCTTGAGAATATTCTTAATTCATCGCCCGGTGACAAATTGGATCGTTATTTAACGCGCGCGATCAAACTGAAGCGGGAATCAGGCCAGCTGGCTAACGCCATATATAAAAAAAACCGATCGAAAGCGATCGGTAATTAACACGCCACACCAGCAGATGAGGTGAAACCCTTAATAAAATCAAGCAATAACCTGAGCACGCAACACCACATCACCAGTGCTGCCCGTCAAACATAGCATTGTCTGGCTATTTTTATCGTGATGATAAATCCTGTTTTACAGAATATTATTTATTTTCCTCGCCACTTCTTAAATTAATCTTTCGGCAGGCGAAAAAGTCAGGAATAAGGACAAACGTCTGGCAGAGAGGATGGTGGAAATAGATCGCAATGCTGACCGGTTCAGGCCCACTGATAAGCAGGGCACTCACCGGTGCCCTGCAGCGTGCAGCGTCAGGGAGTACTCAGCACGATCGGCGCGTCGGGTAAGCGGGTAAAGTGGCTCACGATATGATGATAATCCGCGGTCGGATCGAGATCGCTGAAGGTCTGCGGATAGAGATCTTTCGCCAGGATCTCCATGCCAATAATGTTATACGGATGGTTATAAAAATGATGATACACACCGTAAACCCGCTGTTGTTTCACCGGGGCGATCTGCGCCAGCCCGGTACGGGACAGCAACCGGCTGAAGGTGGCATTAATCTCTGGCTGGCTGGCCGCGTAACCAAACGGCAGTACGTTGCTGTTGGGCCGTTTTGAGCCGGTCATGATGTAGACATCCGGCTTCATGGCGATGATTTTTTCCAGTGAGACGAAACCGGAACTGCCTGGCAGCAGCGCTGAGCCGATATTTTTGCCGCCCACCGCTTCCACCAGTGCACCCCAGCCGTTATGACCGTGAGTGAAGCAACAGTTATCGCTGTTACCGGCTATCGGCTCGATAAACACCGTCGGCTTGTGCTGCACCTGCGCCACGCCCTGCTGAATCCGCTGCCAGCGCTGCTGATAAAAATCGGTATAGGCTTTGGCCTCGGCTTCGCGGTTCAGCACTTTACCGAGCAGGGTGATGCCCGGCACCGTGTTCTGCTTCGGCTGCAGCTCATCGTCGAGGAACAGCACCGGAATATGCAGATTTTTTAACGTTGCCAGCACGCCCGATTGGGTCAGCGCCGGTTTAGCACGCAGCTGAGCAATCATCAGATCGGGCTGTTTCGCCAGCACGCTCTCCAGATCAACCTGCCCCTGATCGTTAAAGCCCATGTCAACGATGGAAGAAGCCTGCGGCCAGCGCTGCTTCAGCAGATCCCAGGTCTGGGTATCCTGCTTTTTGGGCAGATTATTCCACGCCACCACCCGCTGGAACGGATTTTGTCGGTCCAGCAAGGCCAGCGCCAGAATGTCGCGTCCATCCTGCAAAATCACATGCTGCGGCTCTTTTTGCAGCGTAATGGTTTGCCCATCAAGATCGGTCACCGTGACCGGATACGTAGTGGCCGCGCAGGCGGTTGACAACAAAATTGTGGTGGCAGCAAGCAGCCTGGTTTTCATTTTTCAGCACCCGGTTAAGGAATAATAATTATTCGCGTTAACTCTAACATGCTAATAAGTAACAAAAGTAAACCATTGCTGAATAGATACGTCAGCCCGGAGGCCGCTGAGCATGCAGAAGCGCGGTGAGAAGATATTGATTAGCGCCTGCCTGATGGGCTTTCGGGTGCGCTACAACGGCAGTGACAAAAAGCAGGTGCTGGCCGCGCTGACGCAGTGGCAGCGCGAGCAGCGGCTGGTGCTGCACTGCCCTGAGCTTGCTGCCGGTTTACCCACTCCGCGCCTGCCGGCTGAGATTGTCGGCGGCAGCGGTGCCGATGTGCTGGCGGGACGGGCCAGGGTAGTGGAATCAGACGGACGGGATATGACGCAGACTTATCTGCTCGCCGCGTGGCTGGCACTCGAGACCGCGCAGCAGCAAGGATGCCGCTTTGCCCTGCTCAGCGATGGCAGCCCGACCTGTGGCAGTCAGGCCATATACGACGGCAGCTTCAGCGGCCAGCGTCAACCCGGTGCGGGTGTCGCCGCCGCCCTGTTACGCCAGCACAACATTGCGGTGTACGCTGAACAGCAGGCGGGCGAACTGCTGGCCCACCTCAACCGGATTGCGCCGCGGCTACCCGGTTAAACCGCTCAGTGCGCCAGTGAGTAGAAGATGGCAGAGATGGCGATCAGGCCGGTCAGCACCACAAACAGGTTACTGATTTTGCCACTGTACTGACGCATCGCCGGGACTTTCTGAATCGCGTACATCGGCATCAGGAACAGGATCATCGCAATCACCGGGCCACCGAGCGTCTCAATCATCCCGAGAATATTGGGATCGAGGGTCGCCACCAGCCAGGTAGTCAGCAACATAAACAGTGAGGTCAGGCGGTTCAGCCGGGCGGGCGCGATCTGTTTGCCGCGGCTGCGCAGCGCCTTATTTACCATGCCGTTAAAGCCTTCACGCGCGCCAAGATAGTGCCCGAGGAACGATTTGGTGATCGCCACAATCGCAATTATCGGGCCAAGCCAGGCGATGACCGGCACCTGAAAGTGGTTAGCCAGATAGGAAAGAATGGTGATGTTCTGCGCCTTGGCCGCGTGCAGGTCGGCGGACGACAGGCTCAGCACGCAGCTGAAGACAAAAAACATCACCGTCACCACCATCAGCAGATGGGCACAGGCCAGAATGCGGGAACACTTTTTTTCTGCCGCCTCGCCATACTCTTCACGCTTCGCCACGGCAAACGACGAGATGATCGGCGAGTGATTGAAGGAGAAGACCATCACCGGGATCGCCAGCCACAGCGTCATCAATAAACCGTTGCCGCCAGGCGCAGCGCTGTTCAGCGTGGTCAGCGCGGCGCCGTGCCAGTGCGGGATCAGATAGCAGGCCATCAGCATCAATACCGCCACAAAAGGATAAACCAGCACGCTCATCGCTTTGACGATCATCTGCTCACCAAAACGCACAATCATCATCAGGCCGACAATCAGCAACAGCGACAGCAGGATGCGCGGTGGCGGCACCAGTCCCAGCTGATTGACCATCAGGCTCTCAACCGTGTTGGTAATGGCAACGCTGTACATCAGCAGAATCGGGTAGATGGCAAAGAAGTAGAGCAGCGTAATCAGCTTACCGGCGCCGGTGCCAAAATGCTCTTCGACCACGTCGGTGATGTCGCCCGCCGGATTTTTTCCGGAGAGCACAAAGCGCGTCAGGGCGCGGTGCGCAAAGAAGGTCAGCGGAAAAGCCAGTATCGCCATAATGATCAGCGGGATCAGTCCACCCACGCCGGCATTAATCGGCAGAAACAGTACGCCGGTACCAATCGCGGTGCCGTATAAGCCCAGCATCCATAGGGTATCGGTTTTACGCCATGCCGTATCGACGTCACTTTCAAGCGCGCCCAGCGTGCCTGTTTGCGTGGTTTTCATCTGCCCTTCCCGTTTAAAAGCCGCCAGTCATCTGACTGCCAGAGCAGAAAGCGCCAGCTTGCCGCGTCCGCTCCGGGCCAGACATCACTGCGTCAGCTTGTTTGCCAGGATGGCTTCCTGACCCGCTGACGCACAGGTAATCGATTGCGTGCGCCTCTTTTTACACTACCTGACGATAAAAGTTCAAGCTATGCGGATTAATGCGCATAAATCGCTGAAAAAACCGTCAGGTTGTGCGCCACGTCACTGCCCGATAATGCCACTTTTACGCCGCTTTTACCGCACTGACGTCGCCGGGCGGCGCGATGAGTGAGCCTGCCGGGCTACGCTTTGGCTATGCTTGAGGCATCGGCTGACACACGACACAGGAGAACAGAATGAAAATTGCCTGCCTTGGATGGGGATCGCTGATTTGGAAATCGGGTGCGTTGCCGGTGGCCAGCCCCTGGCATTGTGATGGCCCGCGGGTGCCGATTGAATTTGTCCGCATCAGTGAAGGCGGTGAACTGGCAACGGCCATCTGCCTCAATGCCACACCGGTACCGGTGTTGTGGGCCTGGCTGAATACCGCCTCACTGGAGACCGCCTGTCGCGCGCTGCGTGAGCGGGAAGGCATTCCGGACAGCCGGGAGGATGGGCTGGGCATTCTGACGGTCACCGACACGTCGGCGGGACCGCTGGCGGACTGGGCGCGTGCCAGAGGCATTGAAGGCCTGATCTGGACCGCATTACCCGCCTGCATGGCGGGCGTAGAAGGCCGTATTCCTGCCCTTGATGAGGCAGTGGCATACCTGCAGCGGCTGGAGGGTGACACGCGTGAACATGCGCGTCGCTACATTGAACAGGTGCCGGCCCAAATCGACACTGCTTACCGACGGGCATTTGCCGCCCTGCCCGGCTGGCAGCGCATCATCCCGGACTGATCGGCCATCTCGCGGCGCAATCTGTCACCTTATCAACCAGGCTGGACCGTTTCATCTGACCCTGCCGCTCTGCTTACTGCCTGCAGGCTGGCTACACTTCAGGCAGGTTTCGGTTTCAGGTTTCCTGAATCTCTCCGCTTTGTCGCCGCGTGCCAGCACATGGCCACAGTCCACTAATCCGCAGGAGTGCAACAGATGAAAGCATTAACCTATCACGGTCCGCATAAAGTCAGCGTTGATAACGTGCCCGATCCGGGACTTGAAGCCGCCGATGACATCATTTTGCGCGTCACCGCCACCGCCATTTGTGGCTCCGACCTGCACCTCTATCGCGGCAAGATCCCCGGTACCGGCCATGGCGATATTTTCGGTCATGAGTTTATGGGTGAAGTGGTGGAAACAGGCAGCGCCGTCACGGCCGTCGCCAAAGGCGATCGGGTGGTGATCCCGTTTGTTATCGCCTGTGGCGACTGTTTCTTCTGCCATCTGCATCAGTACGCTGCCTGCGAAACCACCAACAGCGGTCGGGGCGCCATTCTCAATCGTAAAAACATCACCCCGCCCGCAGCGCTGTTTGGTTTCAGCAAACTGTATGGCGGCGTGCCGGGCGGACAGGCGGAATATGTCCGGGTGCCGAAAGCCAATACCGGCCCGTTCAAAGTGCCTTCACTGTTGTCGGATGAGAAAGTGCTGTTCCTCTCCGATATCCTGCCTACCGCGTGGCAGGCGGTTAAAAATGCCGAAGTTAAACCGGGCTCCAGCGTGGCGATTTTTGGTGCCGGTCCGGTGGGATTACTCAGCGCCGCCTGTGCCCGCCTGGAAGGTGCCGAACAGATCTACATGATCGACCATAACGACTATCGCCTGAACTTTGCCTGCGATCGCTACGGGGTGATTCCGATCAACTTCGATCAAATCAACGACCCGGCCGGCTGGATCATCGAGCACAGCGAAGGCCACCGTGGCGTTGATGCGGTGATTGATGCGGTCGGGTTTGAGGCCAAAGGCAGCCTGACGGAAACCGTGCTCAGCAATCTCAAGCTGGAAGGCAGCAGCGGTAAGGCGCTGCGTCAGTGTATTGCGGCGGTGCGTCGTGGCGGGATCGTCAGCGTGCCGGGTGTCTACGCTGGCTTTATTCACGGCTTCCTGTTCGGCGATGCGTTTGATAAAGGACTGACCTTTAAGATGGGCCAGACCCACGTTCACGCCTACCTGCCGGACCTGCTTAAACTGATCGAACAGGGTCACCTTAAGCCGGAAGAGATTGTTACCCATCATCTGCCGCTGGAAGACGCCGCCCGGGGTTATGAGATTTTTGAGAAGCGACAGGAAGAGTGCCGCAAAGTGATTCTGGTGCCCGGCATGACGGCTACTCAGGCCACACTGTAACCTGTACGCCTCGGCGCACCGGCTGCTTTCTCCGCCGGTTGCGCCGGACGCTACATCCGCCACGGCTTGCATTGCAGGCTGACCCGCCGCTCCGGCCGCTCCTGCAGATGTTCATCCGGGGTATCGGCGGTATCCGCCAGGCTCCCCTGCTCCAGTAACCGTGCGCTGTGTGAGTGAGGATGACTCTCGCTCATCAGCTGCTGTGAAAACGCGCCAAACGATAACAGCAAAAACAGTAACGCACTGGCCAGCCTGATGCGCATCGGTGACTCCTGCAGAGGGATGGAGGTCGCTATGCTGCCCGAATCTGTTTGATTTTCTGTCAGTGGCAGGCAAAGTTATGTGGTAACCGGAAACACCTCGCGACCGGTTTAACCGCCGTTCAACCACAGTAGATCCAGCAAAAACGTACCCTCAGCACCTGTTTCGCTGCGGTTCAGATCAGTGGCTGTAGCCCGACAGCGGCTAAATAAAGTCCCAGCCCATAAACCAGATGAGTCACAGCGCTATTCAGCCTGGCTTTGCCAGGCACGGGCGTCTTCGATGCGGCAATCCCCCACCCGAGGGCGGGTTGCATGATGAAAAAGGGAGCCATCAGGCTAAGAAGACCGCTTATCACTGCGCTTAATAGATCGGGATGTTCTGGCCACTGCTGGCCTCGCCATAACAGTGGAATAAAGGCAAAGGCCATTCCTGTGAGGTAGTGGACGGCCCATCCTGTAAAGGTTTCGCCTTTGACTGCAGGCGTATCGTGAATGGTGTGGTGAAAGTAACGTCCTTTACTCATCCACAGTATCCAGCGGCCAACGAGGGCGTAATTAAGGGAAGGTACCGCGAACAGGTAGCGTCGGGCCAGGCTCCAGCCATCCATAATCAGGGTCGCCAGCAGCCCGGTAAGCAGTATCTCAGTCACGTGAATTCTCCTGTGATAATCAGATGGTATGCTGATTCAGAGGATGCAACGTGAAGTGAGGTTTAAGTCAATGATAAAAGAACTCGATATTGCTGATGTCGCCGATCGCAGCGGGCTTGCGCCTTCAGCGCTGCGTTTTTATGAAAAGAAGGGGCTGATCAAATCGATTGGCCGCAAAGGATTACGTCGGCAATACTGCGCCAGCGTGCTTGAAAAACTGGCGCTGATCACACTGGGCCGCAGCGCCGGTTTTACTCTGGATGAGATTGCCAGTCTGTTTGATGCACAGGGTAAACTCTCGCTGGATCGACTCTTGCTCATCGCTAAAGCCGACGAGATCGATAACACGATTCGTCAGTTGAAAAAGGTCCGTGATGGTTTGAGACACGTCGCGCACTGTCCTGCCAGCGATCACCTGCTATGCCCGGAATTTCAGAAAATTGTCCGGCGTATGCAATCCCGGTCAGATCGCACAACGGGTTATTACTCCAATTCACCCGCAGCCCTGACCTGACCTGACGCCCGTCGTCAGTGCAGGCGGCGGGTTTGCAGCGCAACCGACCAGCGCTGGCGCTGGCAACGCGGGCAGACCGCTTGCTGCTGACCGGCGATCTGCTGCGTCTGGCCGCAGTGGGTACAGGCATAGAGTCCGCTGTGCGGCACGGTATCGAAATCCTGGCGGTGTTCGGGCGGTAATACGCTTAAACCGGCACGCATCTCATCGTCGTTGTAAAAGTAGATGCTCAGCTGACCATCTACTTCCACCAGCGCCAGCCGGATCTGCCCCAGATGCTCTACCCCACTCTGTCGCAACTCCATGTAGAACTCATCTTCCGAAATGTTCAGATGATCGAGACTCTCCAGCACGTACAGCCCCTGTTTGATCAGCGTAATCACATCGCCCTGAATCAGACGTGAAAAGCGCGGGCTGCGCGCAGTCAGCATGGTGGTCAGCCGGTAGAGCGTCAGCAACACCACAAACACCATGATCACCGGCAACACCGGCACATCGTCATAGAAAGTGACATCACCTGAGGCGGACCCGAGCGTCAGAATGACCACCAGTTCGAACAGCGACAGCTGACGCACTCCGCGGCGACCCGAGACTTTCAAAAAGGTGAACACCACCAGATAAGCGATCAGCACCCGCGCTACCACCTCAAACAGAAAAGTGGCGGGTTGATCGTTGAGTAAGAAACGGTGCCAGTCGAATGAGAACATAAGCTGTGAAACATCCTGTCAGTCAAAAGGAGCCGCGATGCCGTGGCCGGTCGGTTAACCGCCTGCCGATCGAGGCCAGTGATAAATTAATCTTGCTGGTGGAAGATGAAAAGGCAAGCGAAGCAGCACCTTCCCCGGCCGCTGAGTCTGCCCGCTTTGCATCTCATGGAAAAGGTTCACAAAGCTTAAAATCGCCCGTTACCGGTGACGTTTCGCTTATCGTCTTACGCTAAATTTCAAAGCTTAAATTTTCCTGATTTATAATGGCTATATTCTGCCGCTGTGCTTTTTCTTTTTACATCAATACATTGCGAAGAACCTCGCCTTACCTATACTTTCCAGTAAGGCTTCCATAACCCTCAGTAACACTACGAGAAGCCAGCAGTTTTCCCGCCGATAGCGCTGCGTGTTGTTACCCGCTATCCCTCACTCGTCGTCAATGCGTCAGGCCCTGCTGCCTGCAACGCTGCGACGGCTGATTCTGGCAAGGAGCGCCCGCCAGTGCAGAGTGGCCACACCGGCCAGTCTGTTTTACATACTGCCCCCCTCACCTGACCCGTTCTGCTACGGCTTGTCAGCGGGATAAGTGTTGCTGTTTTACGGGAGATGCCATGACCCCCTTTACCAGTTTCTGGCAGGCCGGCTATGAAGGTGCCGATCACATCAATCCTGCGGGCGTCGCGCTGTCGATGAACGACCTGAACCAGCATCAGGCGCGTGCGGCAGAGGATTATGCCGCGCTGGCACCGTTCGCTATCCGAACCGTGCGCGAAAGCGTCGGCTGGCGACTGTGCGAACGGGATGGCCGCTATGACTTTTCAACCGTCGCCGCCCGGATGCAGGCGGCCCAACAACAGGGCATCCAGCTAAGCTGGACCTTCTGCCATTACGGCTGGCCCGACGACCTGAGCCTGTTTGACCACGACTTTGTCAGCCGTTTCGCCGCCTTTTGCGGCGCGCTGGCGCGCTTTCTGGCTCCCTGGTATCACAGCGCACCGGTCTATTCGCCGATGAATGAAATCTCTTTTCTCAGCTGGGGTATCTCGGTTGGCGTATTTGCCTGCGCCAGTTGCCCACAACCGGATTGCGCCGATGCCGCTAAACAGCAGCTGGTGCGGGCCACGCTGGCGGCCTGCGATGCGATCTGGCAGGCCGATCCGCGGGCGCGTCTGCTGCATTGCGATCCGCTGATCCATATCGTGCCCGATCCGGCCGATCCCGACAGCGTTCAGACCGCCGCGCTGATGCGTGAAACCCAGTATCAGGCGTGGGACATGCTGAGCGGCAGGCTGCATCCCGAACTCGGAGGCGCAGAACGTTATCTCGACCTGATCGGCGTGAATTACTACCACGATAATCAGTGGGAGCAGGGATCGAATCAGCGCCTCTATTGGCACCTTGGCGATCCCCGTCGAGCGCCGTTACATCAGCTGCTCCGGCAGGTGTATCAGCGCTATCAGCGCCCGCTGCTGCTGGCGGAAACCAGCCACGTCGGCAGCGGACGCGGTGCCTGGATCGGCCAGATTGGCGCCCAGGTCGCGCAGGCGCTGCTGGCAGGCGTCGACCTGCTCGGCATCTGCCTCTATCCCATCCTTGATCGGCCTTTATGGGAGCAACCCACCTTCTGGACCCGCAGCGGCCTGTGGGATCTCGATTGGCTGGGACCCGATCCTTACGCCCGTCAGTTACAGCACCCTTACGCTGACGCTTTGCGCCAGGCGCAGCAATCTTTGCAACACATCCAACTATCACAACGGCATTGTCAGGAGTCCGCTATGAACAACCCACCAGTACTCATTGTTTTCAGCCATTTACGTTGGGGCTTTGTTTTTCAGCGTCCGCAGCAGTTACTGACGCGCCTGGCGCAGCACTATCGGGTGCTGTTTGTCGAAGAGCCGGTCTGGCAGGCCGAGCCGCCAGGACTGCATCAGAGTCAGCCGGCCGCCAATATTACGGTGATCCAGCCGCATACCGATATTCAGGCTGCCGGGTTTCACGACAGCCAGATCGCCCCGCTGCAACTGCTGCTGGCTCCGCTGATGGACGAAGATCAACAACCGCTGGTGTGGTTTTATACGCCGATGGCGCTGCCGTTGCTGACGCCGTTTAATCCGGCGCTGGTAATTTACGACTGCATGGATGAGCTTTCCGCCTTTCACAATGCTCCGCGCCAGCTTCAGCAGCGCGAGTCAGCACTGATGACCCGCGCCGATCTGGTGTTTACCGGCGGCTCCAGCCTGTATGAAGCCAAACGTGATAAACATCCGCAGGTGTACTGCTTCCCGAGCAGCGTGGATGCCGTCCATTTTGAGCAGGCGCGCGATCGCAGCAACCGCCATCCGTTGCAGGATTCGATTCCCGCCCGGCGTCTTGGCTACTATGGCGTGCTGGATGAGCGCATCGATCTGCCGCTGATCGCCGCGCTGGCTGACAGTCATCCCGACTGGCAGATTATTATGGTCGGCCCGGTGGTGAAAATAGATCCGGCCAGCCTGCCGCAGCGTGTCAATATTCACTGGCTCGGCCAGCAGCCTTATCAGGCGCTGCCGCAGTTCCTCGCGGGCTGGGATGTCTGCCTGATGCCGTTCGCGCTCAACGCCTCAACCCGCTACATTTCGCCGACCAAAGTGCTGGAGTATATGGCGGCGCAACTGCCGATTGTCAGTACCGCCATTACCGACGTCGCCCGCCACTATGCCGATGAGGTCGCCGTCGCCGGTGATCATCAGCAGTTTATCGCCGCCTGTGAACGGGCAATCGCCCTCAGCGCGGCCGACCGGCTGGCGCTGGCGGGAAACATGCAGGCAAAAGTCGCTGCCACCTCGTGGGACAGCACGGTGGAACAGGTACACGCGCTGATCCAGCAGGCGCTGACACGCAAACAGACACTGACAACGGCCAGCCCGCCGCTGACCGAACCGCAGCAGGCTAACGTCAGCGCGTTAACCCCGGCGATGCTGGAGAGTGCCGCGGTGGAGTGCCTGATTATCGGTGCCGGGCCGACCGGCCTGAGCGCCGGTTATCACTACGGTGAAGGCGCGGTGCTGCTGGAAAAAAATGCCACACTTGGCGGCTGGTGCCGGTCGGTTGAGGATCAGGGATTCACCTTCGATTACGCCGGCCACATTATGTTTTCGCAGGACTCTTACGTCCTGCAGCTGTATCAGATGCTGCTGGGCGACAACCTGCACTGGCAGGCGCGTGAAGCCTGGGTCTATACCGACGGCGTCTTTACCCGCTATCCGTTCCAGTCTGCGCTGCATGGTCTGCCGGTTGAGGTGGTGAAGGAGTGCGTGCTGGGGGCGATTGAAGCACGTTATGGCGAAAGCGCGCCCGTAGCCGTACCGCTGGAACGGGCACGTCAGCGGCGTGACTGCTGCGCCGACGGTGCGCTGCCTGATGAGGGCAACGGCGTTGGCGAGGTGCAGGATCAGGAAGATTTCCATCACTTTATCCTGCGCACCTGGGGCAAAGGCATCGCACGACACTTCGCCCTGCCCTACAACCAGAAGCTGTGGAAAGTGCCGCTGACCGATATGGAAACCTCGTGGCTGGGCGGACGGGTGCCGTTACCGGATCTGGCGCAGATTATTGATGGCGCGCTACAGCCGCTGGCGAAACCGGTTGGTCCGAATGCCCGCTTTGGCTATCCGCTGCGGGGCGGCTTCCAGGCATTGATGTCCGGTTTTCTGCCACATCTGAAGTGCCAGCTCGAGACCGGGGCGCGCTTAATCCGGCTTCATCCGCAGGCGCACGTCGCGCTGCTGGCCGACGGACGCCACTATCGCTATCAACAGCTGATCAGCACTATGCCGCTGCCGGAGCTGATTAAACTGATGGGTGATGAGGTACCGGATACGGTGCAGCAGGCGGCGGCGCAGCTGCAGTTTGTCTCAGTCCGCTGCGTCAATCTGGGGATCGGTCGCGCCGGGCTGACGGATAAACACTGGATTTACTATCCCGGCGATACCCTGTTTCATCGCATCTTCGTGCAGGGCAATGCCAGTCCGCACTGTAATCCGCCCGGCGGTTTCGGCTTAACCTGCGAGATCACCTACAATGCCGCTAACCCGCTGCCGCTGGAGGGCGAGGCGCTGATTGAGCGCTGCCGTCAGGACTGCATCCGGGTCGGGATGATTCGCGATGACGATCGGCTGCT
Organism: Pantoea sp. UYEF8; assembly: GCF_040546285.1. Lineage (NCBI taxonomy): Bacteria > Pseudomonadati > Pseudomonadota > Gammaproteobacteria > Enterobacterales > Erwiniaceae > Pantoea > Pantoea sp. UYEF8. The sequence goes on from NZ_JBEPNM010000001.1 coordinate 601,258, forward strand.
GTGCGCGTCGCAGGTTGATATGCCCTACGCCTATGTGGTGTATGACCATGCACGCAGCCGTAACGTGGCGCTGATCCGGCAGTGGCTGCTGACGCAGGATATTCACTTATCCGGCCGATACAGCGAGTGGGAGTATTACAACTCTGACCACGCCTTTCTCGCCGGTAAACGCGCGGCTGAAAATGTCAGGATGCAGCATCTCAGCCAGCGCACGCGCGGTTAACCCCGGTCAGGCAGCCAGCGGCTCAGGCCACGCGCTGGCTGCACTTCGCCGCTTTCAGCGACTGCAACTGCTGCAGTCGCGAATCCGCCTTATGGCTGGCGTTGAGCTTCGCAATGCCGTTACCGATACCAAAATCCCCGATGAAGCCCATCACGGTCAGCGCATCGAAGCGGCCGGTTTGATCAATCTCACTCTGCACGCTGTGGGCTTTGACGATCTCCTGATCCAGCAGTCTGCAATCCAGCACCGCCGTCTCTTCAGGCGTTACCGCGGACGCCTGCGGATACTGTTTGGTGGCGCAGCCGCTTAACAGCATCACCAGCACGCCTGACATCACTATTCTGTTCATTATTCACCGCCATCGTTTCATTGCGCTCAGAGATATATCGGCAGCGCAGCCAGCGATCGTGAATCTGTTTGCTACCAATAATGGGCGAAACCGCTACGCTAAGGTAGGATTTAGCGCGCCGCAACAAAGCCAGGCCCTGCCTGCAGCCCAGGTCAGGCTGCGAGCGGCATCGGCGGGTTAAGTATTTGCGCCTTATCTTTCAATTTGTTAGTCAGAATGGTGCTGTAGCTGGCACCCTTAACAGAGTAAAATCCTGACGCGAAAGCTGCCCGATAGCGCTCGTCTGAACGAGGCTACGCGCAGCACACGCGGCAATCAGGATTATCAGGGGACGTTTACCATGAGGTTTTTCCATGCGTTTTAAAGGATTGAACATCGGTTTTTTCATTCTGATTCTGGCGATTGCTACCCTCGCCTTTTTTGAGGTGCTGTCACCCTATTTTTCGCCGATTTTATGGGCGGCGATTCTGGCGGTGATTTTCCATCCGCTAAAAACCTACCTGCGGACCCGAATGGGCGAGCGCAATGGTCTGGCGGCGTTGCTGACCCTGCTCTGTATCTGCCTGATCGTCTTCACGCCGCTGGCGATAATCGCCTCCTCGCTGGTGGTCGAAACTAACGCGGTTTACCACAAGCTCCAGACAAACTCGGCGCAGTTCCCGGTGGTGTTTGCTGACCTGTTGCAGCATTTGCCGCGCTGGGCGAAACATTTCCTCGCCGAAAATAATCTGGATAACGCCACGCAGATTCAGGAGAAACTCTCCTCATTCGCCCTGAAGGGAGGCCAGTACGTAGCAGGCAGCGCCTTCATCATCGGTAAAGGCACCTTTAGCTTTACCGTGGGCTTTGGCGTGATGCTCTATCTGCTGTTTTTCCTGCTGAAAGATGGCTCTTACCTGGTGCATCTGATCCTGGAAGCGTTGCCGCTGTCGACCTACGTTAAGCATCACCTGCTGGTGAAATTTGCTGCGGTCGCGCGTGCCACGGTGAAAGGCACCGTGGTGGTCGGGGTGGTTCAGGGGATACTCGGCGGTCTGGCGTTCTGGTTTACCGGCATTGACGGCAGCCTGCTGTGGGGTGCGCTGATGGCGTTCCTGTCACTGATACCGGCGGTCGGTTCCGCCATCATCTGGGTGCCGGCAGCGGTATTCTTCTTTGCCACCGGCGCGCTGTGGAAAGGTCTGTTCCTGGTGGGCTTCTTTGTGGTGATTGTGGGCCTGGTGGATAACATTCTGCGTCCGCTGCTGGTCGGCAAAGATACCAAAATGCCTGACTACCTGATCCTGATCGCCACGCTGGGCGGTATGGAAATCTACGGCATTAATGGCTTTGTGATCGGTCCGGTGATTGCCGCGCTGTTTATCGCCTGCTGGAATCTGCTGTCAGGCCGCGATAACCGCGAAAACATCGAAGAGATTGATGAAGAGGTGATCGAGGAAGGCAAGAAACAGTCAGACACCGCAGCCGAAGCCGCGGCTGAAGCCGCCGCTGCGGCTGCGGATGCGGCAGCTGAAGCCGAAATCAAAGTCTCGGCATTAGCCGCCGCCGAGGCGGAGAAAACGGCCAGCGCCAGCAAAAAGTAAATAAAAAAACCCACCTGACGGTGGGTTTCTTTTTTAATCTGACAGACTGTTTAATCTGGCAACAGGCGGCTTAGTTAGTCGCTTTGTTTTTCAGATCTTCAGCACCCTGCTTGGTTTTATCCCAGCCTTTCTCGGTGCCTTCTTTGGTCTTGTTCCAGCCTTTCTGCGCGCCTTCAGTCACTTTGCTGCTGGTGGCATCGCTTTTGCCTTCAGCCGCATGCTGAGACTTGAGCTTTAACTCTTCGCCCTGATGCTGCGTCTGATGCAGTTTTTCTTTCGCGGTATCCGCGCCTTTATGCGCTTCTGCAACGGTGTTGTCTGTGGTGGTCGCGGCAAAGACTGGCGAAGCCAGTAAAATAGCAGACAGTGCAATAATTGTTTTCTTCATAATTCCCTCTGTATTGAATAGTTGCCGTGTCAGGTCTTAATCCTGGCATAGCGCGGCCAGGAAAGATTTAAGAATAAACCAGGAATGAAAAAGGGCCAGTTTGCGCCAGAAAAATCGCTATCCGCCCGATATTCACGCCCTCACCATAACGCCAGCTGCGGATCGTCATCCGGTTTTGCCTTCGCTTTTTGCGGTCGGGCAGGCGGTGCCGGTCGCTGCATCTGCTGGTCAATCCACTGCAACAACACCGCCACCAGATACGCCTGCTGCCCGGCGTTCAGCGGCTGGTCCGGCGCAATGTGGTGCCATTTACTCAGGCAGCCGCGGCAACAGATGGCGGTCGCATGCTGGGCGATAAACACCGGATGCCCGCGCATCGGCGTCTGTTTGCCGTCATTGGCCGGCCGGGCCGGGGCCAGCCGCTGGGCAATAAACTCCGCCGCATGCTGGCGCAGTACCGCTTCGCCTTTGCTGCTGGCGTAGTCATATTCTGCCCGTCCCAGCCGGAAACGCTGGCGAAACGGCGACTGTGCCAGACGGGTAAAAAGATCGTCAGAAGAGGTCATAAAGTCTCAGATCGGGCCTTAATCGTATTTGCGCCCCGCCAGATAACGCACGCCCTGCGGGCCAAACGCCTCACGGTGCAGTTCGTTGGATTGAAGATGGAACGTCTCTCCGGGGTGATAGGTGATGTCACTCTGCTCGGTGCTGATGGTGATGTCGCCACTGAGAATCAGGGCTAGCGCCTCAAAGGGATGGACATGATTATCGAGCTGGGTGGCGGCTGCGCGCTCGACCAGTACCGGTTCATCAAAACCCTGTTCGGCTAACAACGTTCTGAATTCGTGTTCCGTCATTGTTCCTCCTGCGTGTGGACCTGAACATTAGCAGTGTAGACGATCTTTATTATCTGTCGGTATGCCTGTCGCGCTGCGTAAAGTAGCGCAAGGCCGGTTGTGAGCCGGTGGTGCCAGTGCTGTACTTGCCGCTCCGTCACCACCAGGAGAGACCACAGGTATGCCTGCACCGCTTAATACCGCCCTGCTACTGATCAATCAGCGCTCGCGTAAAGGGCGGACCGACGCCAGCCGGGCGAGAACGCTGCTTACCGATAGCGGCATCGCCCTGCTGCAGCCGCCCGACGAGGATGCGCGCAGCTACCCTGAGCTGATTAACGCTTACGCCGATCGCGTTGATGCGGTCATCGTCGGAGGCGGCGACGGTACGCTCAATGCTGCCGCGCCCGGCCTGATGCAGACCGGTCTGCCGCTCGGTATTTTACCGCTCGGTACCGCCAACGATTTTGCCCGCACCCTGGGCATCGGTGCCAGTCTGGAGCAGGCGGTGAAGGTTATTGCTGACGGTAACCTGCGCCCGGTCGATCTCGGCGAAGTGAATCAGCACCTGTTCCTCAACGTCTGCAGCATCGGCTTTTCAGCGGAACTGGCACGGAATCTGACGGCGGAATCGAAAAAACGCTGGGGTATCGGCGGCTATGCGCTGGCCGCCCTGCGGCTGTTACGCCAGAGTCGCCCGTTCAGCGCCACGCTGATCCATCAGGGTGAGCGGACGCCAGTCAAAACCGTGCAGGTTTCGGTCGGCAATGGTCGGTTTTATGGTGGTGGTATGACGGTGGAACAGCGCGCGACTCCGGATGACGGCCTGCTGGATGTTTACAGTCTGGAGTTGCAGCGAAGCTGGCAGCTGATCGCCCTGCTGCCTGCGCTGCGACGCGGCACCCACGGGCGCTGGCGTAACGTGCGGGCGTTCAGCACCACTGAATTGATCATTGAGACGCGTCGTCCTCATTACATCAATGCGGACGGCGAGATTATCGGGCAGACGCCAGCGCATTTTCGCCTGATTGCGCAGGCACTGCGGGTTTATGCGCCATCCGCTGGAGCGGGGAAATAGGGAGTCACACTTAATCGCCTGCAGCCACCGTCCGAATCAGGACTCTGTTGCGTGTTGCTCAGCATAATCAATGTGTTCTGACAGATTAACCACCAGCTTTTTCGCCATCTCCAGGGTCATGCCGAAATAGAGAGACTCCTGCTGGCGTTTGGTGAACGGGGCTTTGGGATCGTGGTAACCAAACTGCAGCACCAGCGCCTGATGACCGGTAAGCGGCCCGATGTGCCAGCCGGTGACCGGATAGAAGGTAAAACTGTTAAATTTATTCACTTTGAACCTGACCGTGAAAGCATAACGCTGATTGGGAGTCAGGCCAGCTCTGGTTATAAAAACGTGAGTGGAGAGCTGAGTCTGAACTAAATCCGCAAAATCACAAGGGGAACGGCAGAATAAGCGAAGCGTGACGCTCGCCGGGCAGGTATACGCTAACGCGCTGACCGAACAGGAAAAATCACCTGCAGACGCCGGACCGCAACGCCTGCAGGGCCTGACAGCGCGCTGCCAATTATTTTTGCGGCAGCGGAATAATTGAAATGTGGCCGTTTACCTCCAGCACCGCATATTTAATCTGGTCAAACCGTTCCAGTCCCTGACTCGATCGCGCCGCTTCCAGCACATCATCAGGGCTGATGCCGGTCATTTTCATCCGTTCAGTCAGTAAATTGCCATTCTCAACCAGGATCACCGGACCGCCATCAATCGCCTGCTCGACCACCGGGAAACGGTTTTTCAGTTTTCCCAGCACGATATCGATGGTCACCAGCGTAATGATGGTCAGGGCGGCACCGGTAACCGAAAAGTCGTCGCCCAGCAGCGCCTGCTGGGTCGCTTCACTGATGATCAGCAGCAGGATTAAATCAAACGAGGTCATCTGCAACAGCGTGCGTCTGCCGGCGATTTTGATCACCACCATCAGCACCAGATAGATACCCGCCGCACGTAATACCGTTTCCATAAAGCGCTCCTGTCAGGGATAAATCCATTGGGTGAAACGGGCCGGCGGATGCTCGCCGCTGCTGACGCTGACGGCAATGCGGCCTGGACTGCGTGGCTGCAGGCCGAGCCAGATGGCGTGATCCGGGCCGGTATCGCGCGACGAGAAGGTCAGCCGCAGATCGCTGCCGAGGGTAATCGCCTCCAGCGGCTGCGGCTGCAGCGTCTGAATTTGCAGATTATCCAGCGCCCCGTGACCGAGGGTGACGCTGAACCGCTCCGCCGTCGGTGATTTGATGCGGATCGTCATGTCCATATTGCTCTGGACCCGGCCAAAACGCTCATACTCCACCCGAATCGCGCCATCCGGCGACACGGCGCTGCCGTTACTCAGCACCCCTTTTGAAAACAGCCCGCACGCGCCGAGAATCACCAGAAGGATCAGGAGATACTCGCCGACGCGCTGAATCAGCCATTCACGGCGTATCCAGCGGACATCTTCTTTTATCGGGTAATCCCGACTGCTGATTTGCTCTTTTTTCACCGTTGCCTCGCCTCCTGTCAGTACCACCCGCCAAACTGCATCCTGCCTAAAGCATAGCGGGCGTCGGTTTATTTACCGCGTCGTTCAATCCAGAACGACCAGCTGTGATAAAGCAGCGTCAGCGGCATGGCGATGGCCGCGCCCACCAGCACAAACCCCTGGGTGACCGGTGATGACGCGCTCTCACTGAGGGTAAATTGGTGCGGCACTAACCACGGATAAAGACCACACAGCAGGCCGATAAACACTGCGCCGATCAGCATCAGCGTCACCAGAAGCTGCACCAGCGGCCGGGCGCGCCACAGCGCCAGCGGCAAGGCGATCCACAGGATGACGATCGCCGCACCGGCCACTTTCCCCAGCGGGCGCTGCCAGCTTTGCTGCCAGAGGTCGGCGTTAAGATAGAGTTCGATCAGAAACACCAGCAGCGCCAGCAGCCACCACAGCCAGCTCTGTGCTTCGGCCAGCGGCTGCACCTTGTCGCCAATCCGCCAGCCGATCCAGCAGCAGGCCAGCAGCGAATTAATCGCCATTAAGCCCACGCCGCTGATCAGCGGAACCATGCTCAGTCCATCGGGCAGGCCGGTGTGCGGCTGGGCGCTGATGATCATTCCGGCGCACCAGCCCTGAATAAAGGTCGCCAGCGCCGAACTGCTGGCCATAATGCGGTCCAGCCAGTGACGTAAGCGGGTGCTGCTCTGGGCGCGATACTCTAGCGCCATCGCCCGCACCACCAGCGCCAGTAACATGGCGAACAGCGGCGCGCTCAGCTCGCTGAGCAGCAGGCTGTAGACCGGCGGAAACAGCGCCAGCAAGCCGCCCGCGGCCAGCACCAGCCAGGTTTCATTGGCATCCCACACCGGCAAAATGCTGTGGGTCATCAGTTCACGCTGCTGGTCGTCGTGAAACCAGAAAAACAGCATCCCCACGCCGAGGTCGGTGCCATCCAGCAGCAGATAGAGCAGCAGCGAAAGACAGATGATCAGCGCAGAAAGATCGGCCATGGCGGACTCCTAATTGGGCGTTTTCAGCTGAATAACCACCGGTTTTCCCGACGGCAGTTCACCCTTAATCCGGCGCAGCAGATAGTGTAAGCCGAGGGCGAACACCAGCCCGTAGATCAGCAGTACCGCGAGGAAAATACCGAGCGTGGTGCTGAGCGCCAGCGGCGACACGCTCTGTGCGGTGCGCACCATGCCATAGACCGTCCACGGCTGACGCCCGACTTCGGTTACGACCCAGCCTGACAGCAGCGCGACAAAGCCGGCTGGCGAGAGCCAGGTCAGCCAGCGCAGCAAGCGCGCTGAGACCGGTAATCGCCCGCGCCAGCGCTGCACATTGGCTACTAGCGTGGTCAGCAGGATCACCCCGCCTAAGCCCACCATCAGGCGAAAGGCGAAAAAGACCGGCAGCACCGGCGGGATCGCATCGGCGGGAAATTCGCTGAGACTTTTGATGTGGCCGGTAAGATTGTGCCGCAGATAGAGCGAGCCGAGATTGGGCTGGCTGATCTCCAGATGGTTGCGCTGCGCCTGCTGATCCGGCAGCGCAAACAGCCGCAGCGGTTCGCCCTCGCCGGGTGCCGGCGGATGCCAGCCGCCTTCGATGGCCGCCAGTTTGGCTGGCTGATAGTCGCGGGTATTTTCACCGTGCAGATCGCCCAGAACGATCTGCAGCGGCACGGCAAACAGCAGAAAGGTCAGCGCACTGTTGAGCATCAGGCGTGAAGCAGCCTCAGCTTTAAAATGGCGCAGCCGCCAGGCCGCCACGCCCATCACCAGCACCGCCACGGCAATCAGTGATGCCATCACCATATGGCTGAAGCGCCACGGAAAGGAGGGGGATAGTAAGATCGATCGCCAGCTTTCGGCCAGAAACACGCCGTTCTCATCACGGCTGAAACCGACCGGCGTATGCATCCACGAATTAGCGGCCAGAATCCAGAAGGCGCTAAGAAACGCCCCGGCCGCCACCAGACAGGTCACCGCGAAATGCACCGCCGGACGAATTTTATTGAAGCCAAACAGCATTACGCCGGTCAGCGCCGATTCGAGAAAAAAGGCGATCAGCACCTCATAAAACATCAACGGCCCGATAACGCCGCCGACCTGATGTGAAAAGCGCGCCCAGTGAGTGCCGAACTGAAACTCCATCACCACGCCAGAGACCGCGCCGATTGCCACCGTCAGGGAAAAGATTGTCAGCCAGAAGTGCAGCGCATCGCGGGCGGCCTGCTGTTTGCCCCACAGCCAGCGCGCTTCAAACCACACCAGAAAAGGGGCCAGCCCCAGCGTCAGCGCCGCGAGGGTAATGTGCATGCCCATGGTTAGCGCGAACTGCGTCCGGGCTATGATTAAAACCCAGTCGGCGTCAGTCACGATCGGGCTTACCCTTAGCGCCCCGCACAGGACGCGGTGGATGAGCGTCAGACGTTAATAAGCGCGGAGGGTTAATCCGTTCTGTCATCTGAATTTCTCCGGATGTAAATGCGTCGCCGCATATCAGCGCTGCAAATCAGCAGTGCAAACTCTATTTCGCCAGGGCGGCGGTGTTATACGATTGTATTATCAGCGTAGCGAACAAATAAAAAAGCGGCCAGTTAAGCCGTGCGCCGGATATAGAAACAGGACCAGGCCAGGCTTATTTCCACTGCAGAATAATCTGGCCTTACTGAAAAAATAGTTATTATTCGCCGTGGTTGTCGCTGCGCTTAAATAAGGCTAAGCGCAGCGCGTAAATAAACTACCGGGTAATTGTCCGCAACGTTACAGCCAGCCTGAACGGCGTAATTTCGCCCACAGTCCGCCGCAGGCCAGCAGGGTTATGCCGACCGCCAGCGGATAGCCATACAGCGACTTAAGCTCGGGCATATGTTCGAAGTTCATGCCGTACATGCTGAATATCACGGTCGGGATCACCAGTATCGCCCCCCAGCCCGCCAGCTTTTTCACCACCTCATTCTGCTGTACCGTCACCAGCGCCAGATTGACCTGCATGGCGCTGGTCAGCATCTCGCGCATATCCTCGGCGTCGGTCACCACATGACGGGCGTGATCCTGCACGTCACGGATATAGGCCCGCAGCGGGCGCGGGATCAGATCTTCATGCAGGTGAATCAGCTGATTACAGATCTCCTCCAGCGGCAGCGCGGCATTGCGCAGCGTCAGCAGATGACGGCGCAGAGTGTAGACCGCCTGCACCGACTGACGATCAAATTCGCTTTTGAACAGATCGTTCTCCATCTGGCCGACCCGTTCATTCAGTGAGGTCGAGAGTTCCGCATAGCGATCGACAATAAAGTCGAGCAGGCAATAGAGCGGATAACCCGGTCCGAGCTTAAGCAGCGCCGGGTTTTCTGCTGCCCGCTCACGCACCGGTGAATAGCTTTCTGACGCGCCGTGACGGATGCTGATCAGGAAATTTTTCCCGACAAAGAAATGGGTTTCGCCGAGTTCGCAGCTGTCATCTTTTGCCCGCACCGTCTTAACCACAATAAACAGCGATTCGCCGTAATGCTCAATCTTGGGCCGCTGATGGGCATAGAGAGCATCCTCGACTGCCAGTTCGTGCAGCCCGAACTCCTCTTTGATTTTCTCCATGAACGCCGGATCGGGCTGCCACAGGCCAAGCCAGATAAACGCATCCGGCTGCTTAATCACCTCACTGATTTTCTCGACATCCACCTCTTCGCCCGCACATCCCGGACGATAGCCCCTGCTGCTTACGATCATCTTCTGCACTCTCCCTTTGTCGGTATCAGCAGCTTAGTCAAAGCCGTGCCGGGATCGTAAGAAAAACGGTAAAACTTTGCTGCAATCTCCCCTGCCCGATGCCTTACCACTTCACGCCCAGGCCGGTTGAGAAAGTCCCTTCGTTGAGGGTATCCGGCGTGCCGTTCACCAGGTTGCGGTGATAGCCGAGATGCAGGGTTGACCACGAGGTCAGGGTGTAACGCAGGCCGACTTCGGCATCCAGGGTAAAGACACCATCGTCATCCAGCGAATGGCCAACGTCACCGTTGCTGTAGAGCGTGACCGATTTGCCCAACAGATAACGCTGATAGCTCCAGCGTACCGAGGCACCAAAGTGTTTCTCTTCCCGCCCGTCGCTGTAGCCATAACCAAACGCCCCGCCCAGTATCGATACCGAGAAGGAACTGAGTTCGGTATCCCACAGCTGGTAGCCCGGTCCGGTGCCTATCAGCGCCTGACGCGACAGATCTTCGACCCAGTCGCGTTTGTAGGTAGCGCGGGTTTGCCAGAAAAATTGCTCCCGGAACAGGTAATCAAAAGCATAACGCAGGCTGTAGTTGTCGGTATTGACGTCTTCATTCTCCTGCTCGCGGTTATAGGTCGCGCCGATATCGTGACGCCATTTGCCCTGCGCCAGTTTGGTATTGAGGGAGAAATTGTAATCGTCGGTTTTGGTCGAGGCTTTTTTGACCTTCATGCCGGCGTCGATGTTGCCGGTCCACGACAGCTGATCGGTGCGGACTTTGGCTTTCATAAACTCGTCGATACGCTTTACCGAGATCTTCTCTTCACGCTCATTGCGCTCCACCCAGATATAGCCGGGATCGGAGGCGGAGAGCCGGACCTGATAGCGCTCGCCGGTTTTCTTGTTTTCGACATTGACCGGATTTTCGCTCGCCAGGGTACTGACCACGTTCCAGTCGAGGGTGACCGTTCCGGCATAGGCAGTTTCTATCGCCAGTTTGCCATCGCTCAGGTAGCGCACCGTGCCGATCAGCCGGTCGCCATTGTTCAGCCAGACGGTATCAGCAGCGGCCTGGTCTGCCCATCCGAGAGCGAGGCCCACCGTCAGTAGCGGACTGATCAGGTGTCGTATCGGGCCGATGGTGCGATGCATAGCGTTCCCTGTTAAGGCGTCGGTCGTCTTCCACGGGCAATAAGGCACCGCTGATTGAGGCTTAATAATTAAGACTATAACGGGCAGATATGCAATGCCGGTCAGCGCACACCGGCTCAGAATGCTGCCCGCGCGCTGGAATAAGCGAAGTGCGGAAAAGATGATTAACTTATTCGCTGTTTGCATAATCAGCGTTCTTTTCCAGGCTTAAACAGGCAAACCCACATAAGGAGGCAACATGAACGACGAATTTAAAAAGTGCATTGAGGCCTGTTATCTGTGTGCCACAGCCTGCGATCACTGTGCGGCATCCTGCCTGCAGGAAGAGAACCTTGAGATGATGCGCAACTGTATCCGGCTGGACATGCAGTGTGCCAGTCTCTGTCGGCTGGCAGCGCAGTTTATGGCGCTGCAGAGCGAATCAGCCCGCCCGCTTTGCCAGCTGTGCGCCGACCTGTGTCAGCAGTGCGGCGACGAGTGCGGTCAGCACCAGCACGATCACTGCCAGCAGTGCGCTAAGGCCTGCCATCACTGCGCTGAAGCGTGCCGCCGCATGGCCGCCTGACAGCCCCGCCATCGCCCCCGGAGCCCGCCAGCCGGGGGCGAAAATCCCTGCCCGTTCCCGCAAAGGCGAAACCGCACAAATTACCTGCTGACAGCGCTTTAATCGCGGCGTCGCTTGTCCTACACTTTTATCTGTTGCACTAGATAATCAAACACAAGGTAAATCATGAGTTGCGAGTCACGTGCCGACATCGGCAAACAACTGTCGTTCGCCCTGTATGGCGCCGCCAGCCGGATGAACCGGATGCACAAACCTTTTCTGGATCCGCTGGGCCTGACCTTCCCGCAATATCTGGTAATGCTGGAGCTGTTCAGCGAGACGCCACGCAGCGTCGGCGATCTGGGGAACCGGCTGGGCATGGATACCGGCACCATTACGCCGGTTCTCAAGCGGCTGGAAGCGGCCGGGCGGATTGTCCGCACCCGCGACCGTAATGATGAACGACGGGTGTTGATCACGCTGACCGCGCAGGGTGCCGCCCTGCAGCAAACCTTGTGGACGATTACCGACAGCATTAAATCCGCCTGCAACCTGTCGGATCAGGAGCTGGCCGCGCTACGCGACACCCTGCTCGACTTCGCCCATCCGGCGCAACAATAACGCCCATCGACAAAGAGGAAACAGATGAATATCAGCATCATTGGCGCAGGCAATATCGGCGCAACCCTGGCACGCAAACTGGCCGCCGCCGGTCACACCATCCGACTGGCAAACTCACGTGGTCCTGACTCGATTCAGACGCTGGCCAGAGAAGTGGGTGCCACGGCGGTAACCCGCGAAGACGCCGTTCAGGACGCCGAAGTGATCATCCTGGCGATACCTTTCGATAAGCACCCGGCGCTGGCCAGCCTGTTAAACGCTGCACCTGCGGACGCCATCATCATTGATACCAGCAACTACTATCCGTTCCGCGACGGCGATATTGCGGCACTGCAGCAGGGGCAGACAGAAAGCCAGTGGGCCAGCGAACAGCTGCACCGTCCGGTGATTAAAGCGTGGAATGCGGTACTGGCGGCGACGCTGGCCGAAAAAGGCCAGCCGGCGGGTCAGCCCGATCGCCTGGCGATACCGGTTGCCGGTGACGATGCGCAGGCGAAAGCCGTGGCAATGACGCTGGTCAACGTGACCGGTTTTGATGCGGTTGACGCGGGTTCGCTGAGCGACTCATGGCGTCAGCAGCCGGGTACGCCCGCCTACTGCACTGAACTGTCCCAGCCCGCGCTGATTAGCGCGCTACAGGCGGCCGACCGCGACCGCGCACCGCACAACCGCGATGCGCTGATCAACGAGTTCATGTCAGCCGGAGAGCTGACGCATGCGGCGATCGTGGCGCGCAACCGTGCCGTCACCGCCTGAAAAAGTGCTAAGAAGCAGACTCCTGCACACCGTCCGACGCCGGTGAGCTGAGTTTCAGGCAGACGGTGCGGCAAGGTCGCTGTTACCGTCGATCCCTGCCAGCGCCGGTGCCTCAGCAGACGCTGCGATCGGTGCCGGAACAGGCCCGGCGCGCGCCGTCGGACAGCAATACTCAGCGGTGGCAGGTGATCTCAGCCAATCGATCACCTTTCACGGCCAGGCGCCGTTTATGGCAGATGTTCAGGACAAATCGTGCAGCTCTTTGCCGAGTGGCGGGCTGAGCGTGAAGTGTGCGATGCGAATCGCCAGCCCGGCACGTTCGGGTGAGCAGCCCATCACCCCGACAAAGCGCCGCCCACGGCCGGGCCACGGACAGAGGCGTAACAGCGGCCACTGCTCGCCGTCGGTTGAGTACTGAATGCGCAGCGCCTCATTAACCAGCGTAGCCCGCAGCCAGAAGCTGCGCGGATCGCCGGGAAACAGGCCGGTTGACCAGTCTGATCTCTCGCGCGTAACCACGCAGCCTAACGCCGGCTGGTCATCATTAAATTCAATGCCCGCCTTAACCCAGTGCGTCTCATCATCCTGAATAAACAGCCCGGCCTGATCGTACAGCTGGCTGAAATCCGCCCTGACCTGCACCTGTACCGTAAAGTCCTCATCGATCCAGAATCCATAAGCGTGTCCGCTGTGCCGGGCAAAACCGTACCAGGTGCGCTGCCAGAAATCGCTGTTAAACGCCGTCTCAAAGCGTAATTCACCCTGCTCAAGATGATGTACCGGCGGCGGATTGATCCAGACGCCGCCGTCGGTGGAAATTGAATCGATCGCTGACATACCTTCTCCTGTAGACGTTGCACTTGTTGCCGTCGGGTGCGGCCTGATTTGACCAGCATAGCGCGCTTACTGGAGATGCGGCGACGACAGGCAGCGTATTTAATAGCGAAACGCCTTCTGGCAATAATTTAAACCCGTGCCGATACACAGCTATTCAGGCCGGGAAACAGGCGGCGCGCCCGGCAATATAATCGGTTTATTAACGCTATTTTTGGATAACAAGACATCCAGACTTTAATAAAAACCATACCGTCATAAGTCATAACTACGGTAAACGAGGCCGCGCCCCACAAAGGATTAAATAAGGCGTTCACTGCCCACAGGTTATTTTTACTCAACTTAACCGGGCGGCGGCGCTCTATCTTTGCATTCTCGCCTGGCAGTTCTGGCATTATGTTCCGCATGCCATCAATATTGACCAGCGGGCGAGTCGAAAAGCGCTGATTTCGGCATGGCTTTCAGGCCTGACTATTACGCTGGGTAATCCCAAAACCATTGCCTTTTATCTGGCTATTTTGCCGCTGGTGATCTCCGTGGATAGGGTTTCACTGCAAACCTGGGCCATGATGCTGGTGCCGTTGACTATTCTGGTCCTGCTGCTGGTGGGCGCGATTTTTATTCTGGCTGCGCTGCGGATTCGGCACTTTTTAACCCGCCCCCGCGCCCAGCGCATATTGTTCCGCTCGGCGGGTAGCATTATGTTGCTGGCGGCCATCGGCATGGTCGCAAAATCCGTCTGAACGCTGACCGGGCCTGCTTTTCAGCGAACTATGAGTCCGGGGGGCACGGCAGTCAGCAAGGGCAGCGACCGATATTCTGGCGCTACGCCGATCAGGACCATAATTAACTGATTTATTCAGCTAACTGACGAAGCCGTTATTTTCTCCGGCAGCCCGTAAAATATTTCATTTTGTTAATATGCTGGCGTAATTCAGCTTCAGCAACCAGGATTAATCGGTCTGAGGCAATGACCTCACAAATGAATAAGGAGGAAATTTCCATGGTAGATAAATCACAAATTTTAGACCACGCTCAGGTCGTTGATGTTAATGGTGAACACGTAGGGGTTGTTGATCATTTTGAAGGTGACGATAAAATCAAGCTGGCAAAAAGCGATCCTGAAGCGGGCGGGCAACACCATATTATTCCCTTTAGCTGGGTAAAAGAGGTGGATGATAATAAAGTCATTCTCTCTAAAGCGAAGGCAGATGTTGAAAGCGAGTGGCAGATTGCATAATTTTCTGGCCGTGGCGCACGCCACGGCTCTGTTTTATCCGTTAACTTGCTGCTTATTGTCGCTCACGTTCCAGTTTGATAAATAATCCCACCCTCTAGAAAACCCAGCATGATTCACGGTATTTAGCCAGGATAAAACACAGTTTACTCAACCATTTTTTGCTAATGGAAAGTGTTCAGTAATAAACAGCCATGCTGTCTAATTTTTTATCAAACCTGCACCGCAACAAACCATCATTCAGAGCAGTCATTCCTGCGGAAAAATATCCCTGTACTAACCAAAGCGGAAAGCAGGATATCTTCATTGCGTCCAGCATTCTGAATGCCGCTGAATGTACCGTCAGGTTTAACGGCTAGCGGGTCCTGTCACGCCCGTTCTGTCCGCCAGACACCCATGCCGGGCTGTCAGTAGCGCGGCCGGTTACCAAACCCGGCGGAATCTATCAGACCCGCTGCCGGCATCGCTCCGGTATCACCTGGTGACCCGCTCAGCTGGCTCAGGAAGCGCGCTGACCACCAGTGGCTGTCATGAATATGCAGTTCCTTTATCAGCTGCTGGTGATACGCCTGCCTGACGGATAAAGGCAGGCGCAGCGCGGTATGAATAGCCGCCGCAATCTCATCAGAATCATACGGATTAACAATAATCGCCCCCTTCATCTGTTCAGCCGCGCCGGCAAAGCGAGAGAGTATCGATTGCCCGCTGATCCGGGCGCTGCATTTGAATGCTGACAGGGCGACCGTAAAAACGGTATCCCCCCTCGCCTTCTCCGATCTCAGCCGGTCTTCAGCGTGACTGAATCGTGAAGGTTACTGAGCAGACAGTTAACCGGATGGCAGATAAAAAAGGCGTAAAGAGTGCGAAGCGGAATATAAAAATGCAGTAAATAGGGTGCAGTCGATCGTGGATATGATCAGGCGGGGAAGTGATAAACCGGGGAGCCGGCCAGGTTGTGCAGCGGTGATGCGGACGGTTGAGAAAAGAGAGGATGAACGCTGCCCGCAGATGAACGGACGACACCCGGCCGCCGCCCGTGATGAACGGCAGACGCCTTGCCCGCTCCGGCAGAACACTCACCTGCTCTGCCGGACACGGCGCGGCGTGATGTTGGTCGAGACTCTTGCCTGAACGGCATTAATACCGGCTTTCCGTCAGCGGCCTCCTGACCGGCCGTAAAACCGGCTTACCCGCGCTCCATCACTTTAATCCCTTCTTCAGGCTCCCATACCGCCCAAATTTCCCAGAATAAATCGTTAACCGTTTCTTTAAGCGCTTCCGGGTGAAAGCGGGTGCTGCGATAAACTGAACCGAGTCTGGCATCAATGTGTGCGTCACCGTTAGCGGTACCGATATTCATCGCAAAGGCATCGCAGTTCATCGAAAGCCAGATAATCCGGGCACAGGTACAGGAGGGAGGATTGTGCAGCGTAATATGACTAACTACTGCGTCTTCAGAAGTGTTCATAACAGGACCTATTGGCAAGTTAAATAGCGGTCAGAAGCCGGCAGGATCGCGTCTGACATCCGCTGCACCGTGGGAAGCGTGCAGCGGTCTGGTGTATCGTGCCGGCGTTACCGATGCGGTTAAGTGGCTGCTGGGGTGTTTAACGCCTTCAGCAGGCTGAACGCCACCTTCATGTGATCTTCACTGACCACAAAAGCGCGCATCACCCCGTCCGGGTCATAACCTTTCGCGATCACGCCGTCTGAAGAGAACGCCATCTGCCAGTTGTAGGCCGGATTAGCCGGATCGCCCGCCAGCTGAAGCGGCATATCCGGTGTTTTGACCTTGATCAGCATCGGAGGCAGCGTCAGGTTAGCGGCCTGTCCGGTCAGATTTTTGGCCAGGGTGATCGCCGCCAGCGTCGCCGGCTGCAGGTAAGGCATCAGTTTTCCCTCTATCTCTGCGCAGTCGCCCAGCGCATAAATATCGGGAACCGAGGTGGCGAGCGTGCGATCAACGACAATGCCATGACGCACCTCGATACCCGCTCTTTTTGCCAGCCCTGAATCGGGACGTAAGCCGATGGCGCACACCACCGCGTCAAAACACTTTTTCTCTCCGTCGCTGAAGGTAGCTGCAACAGAATCTGCCTGGCGGGCAAGTTCAGTCACTTCAGTCTGGAACATCATCTGCACGCCGCTGTTGATTAATCGGTGTTGCAGACGACCGCTGATTTCCGGCGGCAACAGCGCGGCGAGCAGACCTGCACTGCGATCAATAATCGTTACCTGTTTACCGGCACGATTAAGATCCATTGCCAGTTCGGTACCGATCAGCCCGGCTCCGATGATCAGCACCCGTGCCGCATTCATCAGCCCGGTGGCGCACTGGCGATATTCCTGCTGACTGTTGAGCGTGTAGATCAGTTCACTGCCCGGCATCGCCGGAATCACAGGCCGGGCACCGGTGGCCAGCACCAGCTTTCCGTAAGCAAAATCGCCTGCGCTGCTGTTCACCCTGCGCGCCAGCGTGTCGATGTCGCTAACCACAGTGCAAGGATGCAGCATGATGTTCTGGCTTTCGGCCCACTCCGCTGCCGTCTGACGGGTTAAGTCATCGGCCGCGCAGCGCAGGCTGATCACATGGCTCAGCTCAGGCTTGTTGTACTCATCGCAGCTGTCGGCCGCGAGAACCCGAATCGGTACCGTTTTATCCTGCTGACGAAGGTGCTTAACCAGCTGCCGGGCGGCGAACCCGGAGCCGATAATCACAATATCTTCAGACATTCGCTTAGCCCTCGAAAGGATCAAACACAGATTTACCCAGTGCGCATCCCGGACATAAGAAATCGTCAGGTACCTCTTGCCATGCGGTGCCAGGTTCAACGCCCTGATTTGGTTCACCGTCTGCCGGGTCGTACACCCACTGGCAGACGGTACAGATCATTTTCTGTTCAGCGCCTTCGCCCGCTTCTGCCATCGCCACGCCATCACGGTTTACCGCTGCGGCGGCTGCAATCGCGGCTGGCACTGCTTCCTCAGCGGGCTTTGGCGCTGAGTCAGGCAGCGGAGAGAGCGCCCATTCACGGGCGATTTTGCGGCCGTGTTCGCGACACGCTTCCAGCGCGGAGAGATCGGGACGCCACTTCGCTTTAAGCGCGATGGTCATATCGAAACCGGCATCCTGCAGTCGGGTGGCGACCCGGTCCACGGCACCGCCGGTCCAGCCATAAGAACCGAACGCTGAGGCGCGTTTATTGCGGAATTTCAGGCCAGTCATCTCTTCCAGCATGCCGGCGATTTTCGGCATCATCACGTTATTCATGGTGGAAGAACCGACCAGAATGCCTTTTGAGCGGAAGCAGGAGGTGATGATTTCATTTTTGTCGTGGGTGGAGACGTTATAAACCTTCACTGCCACCCGCGGATCGGTCTCGCGGATGCCTTCGGCAATCGCATCGGCCATCATGCGGGTATTATTCGACATCGCGTCGTAGAACAGCGTGATGCGATCTTCCTGATAATCGGCTGCCCATTTCAGATACAGCTCAACGATCTGTACCGGGTTGTCGCGCCACACCACGCCGTGCGAGGTTGCGATCATGCTAACCGGCAGGCCGAAGCTGAGAATCTCGGTGATTTTCGCGGTGACCAGGCGAGCAAACGGGGTCAGGATGTTAGAGAAGTAACGCTGGCACTGGTCGAATAATTCGTTCTGATCAACTTCATCGTTGAACAGATGTTCATCGCAGTAATGCTGACCAAAGGCATCGTTACTGAATAACACCGCATCTTCCGTCATGTAGGTCATCATGCTGTCTGGCCAGTGCAGCATCGGAGTTTCAATGAAGATCAGCTTTTTACCGTTGCCGATATCCAGTGAGTCACCGGTTTTAACAATGTTGAAATTCCATTCTGGATGGTGATGATGCCCGTTGATGGAGTCGACGCCGTTTGCCGTACAGTAAATCGGGGTGCCGGGGATCAGCGCCAGTAACTCGGCCAGCGCGCCACAGTGATCTTCTTCAGCGTGGTTAATGACGATGGCGTCGATTTTTTTCAGATCGATCTCTTCAGCCAGGTTTTTGACAAAATCGGAGCGGAATCTGAGATCGACCGTATCGATCAGCACCGTCTTTTCTTCACGAATCAGGTAGCTGTTATAGCTGGTGCCACGCTGCATTTTGTACTCTTTACCGTGAAAATGCTCGACTTCCCAGTCACGTTTACCCACCCAGGAAATGTTATTTTTAACATGGATATTCATCAGAAATTCTCGCAGTGTAAGTGATAGTCCCGTATCTCTTTGCATCTGCCGTGCCAACTTTTAACTCATTGTTTTATATAAAATTAAATTATAAACATTGTTTTAAAGACATGGGTGTAAATTGTTTTGTTCACAATGCATTGTTTTAATGACAAGGCTACGGGCAATAAAAAACCCGCCGCAGCGAGTCTGAAGAAAATTAATTTTTTGTCCTGGGCGGGATATGTACCTCACGCTCAAATCCGTTGCCGGTTAAGGCGACATCCGGATCGGCAAAAAAATCGATATTGAAGTAAGTGTCGTCAGTTAAAAGCGCAATCCGATGCCAGTATTGCGGCGGGCTGATACCAAACTGCCCGGCGTTAATGGTGACTTCCATTTCGTGGGTTGTCTCATTTTCACTGGCAAAACCAAAATATTTTACCGCACCGCGCATCACCGATAGCCGGCCATAGACGCCTGCGCGGGTGTTGTGATGGGTTAACAGTGCTTTTGGCACACTTTCCCGGTTCCAGAAAGGCGTGGAGCGGGTATGAACAAAATGTTGTGGGATGCTCTGGGTCATCGTCAATCTCCGGTTAGCCAATGATTCCGCCGCGAGTAAGCCAGTTACGGCGTTGTTCAGCGAGTTCCTGTTTTTCGGTACTGTGTTTAAACACCGCCATCCGCAGGCGCTGTTGCTGGCTATAGCGCTCTTCCCGGCTCAGTTCGGGATCTTCACTCAGCGCACACAGCAGCGTATTCATCTCGCGAATGACATTGTTCGCTAAGGCGGCCTCGACCGCCCTGTTCACCTCTTCTCTATGGTTCATGGCATTACCCCATATAAGTATTAAGCTGTTGGAGCAGCAGTGCGCCTGCGACGATAAGGGAGACCGGGGTGTAGGGAATATCTAAATCGACCCAGGCTTTGCGTCCGTTATACACCGTTTCGAAATGCAGCCGGTCCGGGGCACTCTGTCGGTAAGTAAACACCGGTCCACGCGGACCGCCGAACGCCGCCCAGCGCAATGAATTGGCGGCGGTTTCGAGCTGTTCTGTGGTAAGCACGTGCGTCGTTTTCAGGTCGGACATGGTTCTGCTCCTTAAAAAGTCTCTGTATGAGATAGAGCAAACTTTGTGCCATTTTTTAAGTGCTTGATATTCCTCATCAGGTCAACGTGATATTGTGTTTATAACAACGTAATACATTGTTATTAAGACAACCCGTGTGCAGGTGACTATATGGCTTTATCTGTTGAGACGCTGGCTGGGCTGGCAGTGGATATTCAAAAAGGCGTAAGCGGCCGCGATCGCTTTAGCCAGATGATTAAGAGTATCCACGCCGCGCTGCACTGCGACGCTACCGCGCTGTTACGCTATGAAAAACAGCAGTTCAGACCGCTGGCCACCGCTGGCCTGGCACCTGACGTGATGGGACGCCGGTTTAAACTTGACGCCCATCCCCGGCTTGAGGCGATTGCGCGCGCCGGTGATGTGGTGCGTTTCCCGGCCGACAGCACGCTGCCCGATCCCTATGACGGCCTGATCCCCGAACAGGGTGAATTACATGTGCATGCCTGCGTCGGGATGCCGCTCTTTTCGGGACAGCGGCTGATCGGGGCGCTGACCCTCGACGGCATTAACGCTACCCAGTTTGATAATTTTAGCGATGAAGAGCTGCGCGTGCTGGCAAGCCTGACCGCCGGTGCGTTAAATAATGCTTTGCTGATGGAACAGTTAGAAAAGCCGGCCTCCTCTTTTACCCCGCTGCCCTTCCGGCCTGAAGAGGATCAGGAGATGCAGATCATCGGTGAATCTGCCGCGCTGCTGCATCTGAAAAAAGAGATCGGCGTGGTTGCGCCCTCTGACCTCATCGTGCTGATCATGGGCGAAACCGGAACCGGCAAGGAACTCATCGCGCAGGCGATCCATCGCCATTCTCATCGCGCGGCCCGGCCGCTGATCTATCTCAATTGCGCAGCGCTTCCGGAAACCGTAGCGGAAAGTGAGCTTTTTGGTCACGTAAAAGGGGCCTTTACCGGCGCGATTCACGATCGTCCGGGTAAGTTTGAGCTGGCGGATAAAGGAACCTTATTTCTGGATGAAATTGGCGAACTGTCGCTTTCGCTGCAGGCCAAACTGCTACGCGTGCTTCAGTACGGCGACCTGCAGCGGGTCGGCGAGGACAAAGCGCTGACCGTTGATGTGCGGATTATTGCTGCGACCAACATGGATATGCGTAAAGCGGTCACCGAGGGGCGATTCCGGGCGGACCTGTTCCACCGCTTAAGCGTTTTCCCGCTGTTTGTTCCGTCGCTGAATGAGCGCCGCGACGATATCGTGCTGCTGGCCGGTTACTTCTGCGAGCAATGCCGGATGAAGTTCGGGCTGATGAGCGTGGCCCTGAGTCCGGCGGCCAGCAGCCTGCTTGAAGCGGCGGACTGGCCAGGCAACGTTCGCGAACTGGAGCATGCAATTTATCGGGCGGCGGTTATCGCCCAGGCTGAATCGCCAACCGGCGAAGTGATCCTGTTTCCCCAGCATTTCAGCTTCGAGAATCAGGCGCCGCCTGAGTCACGATTGACCGAATCGGTTAACAGCATGCCAATGATGAGTCTCAACGATGCCACCCGTAAATTCCAGTATGACTACATCCGCCATGTCTATGAAAGTAATGGCAAAGTCTGGGCCAGAGTGGCGCGCCAGCTGGAGCTTGATCCCGGTAACCTTCATCGTCTGGCCCGCAAGCTGGGCCTGAAATAGCAATAACGACGGCTGAGTGCCGGCAATTTTCTCACTACGATATCTGCCAGCGCGCCTTGCCATGACGGCGCGCTGGCACAGCCATTGCCACTGCTGCTGCTGTTGTTGTTGTTGTTGTTGCCACTTTTGCCGCGGTTGCCGCTGCTGCTGTCGTTGTTGCCACTTTTGCCGCGGTTGCCGCTGCTGCTGTTACTGTTGCTGCTGTTGTTGCCACTGCTGTCGCTGTTGCAATACAGCTCCCCGCCTCGCCTCAGCCTGAAAAGTCAGTTTCCCCTGTTGCTCCGCCGCCTGCTTCAACTCAACGGTAAAACGCGAGGCATGAGGTTGGCCTGATGTCATCGTTTAATGGCTGGCGGGCAACTCACGCCACTGCACGGTACGCTTTACACTCTTCGCTATACCAGACAGGTCGGCTCGATTCATCCGGCGGGATGCGGCTTTCTGCCCACGGACCGGCTGTCAGCCTGCCTGATCTTCTGTTGCGGAGCGTTAATCACAATGAAAAATATCCATCGCCCGGTGCTGATACTGGCTGGCTCCCAGGCGATATTTCAGACCATTTCTATCCTGACAATGACGATTGGCGGTCTGGCCGGTGACCTGCTGGCCCCTTCGCCCGCCCTGATCACCTTGCCGTTGTCGATGGCCAGCCTCGGCACCGCTCTTGTCATGTTTCCGGCGTCATTGTGGATGAGCAAAGTCGGCAGAAAAACCGGCTTTATCAGCGGTGCGCTGAGCGGAATTGTTGCCGCCGCCGTTTCAATGACAGCAATGGCACTGCACTCTTTTCTGCTGCTGTGTCTGGGCATGTTTTTCCTCGGCGTTTATCAGGCTTTCGCACAGTTTTACCGCTTTGCGGCAAGCGAAGCGGCGCTGCCCGCGTTACGGGCGAAAGCGATTTCGCTGGTGCTGGCCGGTGGCGTCGTCGCCGCCCTGCTGGGGCCGCTGCTGGCGCGCAGTGGCAGCGCCCTGTTCGCGATCCCTTACCTCGGCTCGTTTCTTTTTATGGGGATTATGGCGTTACTCGGCGTGGTGGTGCTTTCCGGTCTGCAGATGCCGCCGCCGCAGAGCGCCGTGCCGGATCCGGTCGCAGCCCGGCCGTGGAAAACCGTGCTGTCCCAGCCCGCGTATCTGGTGGCACTTTTCTCCGCCGCCTCCGGATTCGGCATTATGGTACTTGCGATGACGGCGACGCCAATTGCAATGCATCATCATGCGTTTGACCTTAGCCAGAGCGCTGAAGTGATCCAGCTGCACGTGCTGGGTATGTTTCTGCCCTCCTTCTTTACCGGCAAACTGATTGCGCGCTTTGGTGTGATTAGCATCATGCTGACCGGCGTCCTGCTTATGCTGGGTTACATTGGGCTGGCCTGTACCGGGGTCAGCTGGGGAGGATTTGCCGGTGCGTTAATCCTGGTCGGCACCGGCTGGAACTTTCTCTACATCGGCGGAACCACCCTGCTTGCGACGACCTATACCACCAGTGAAAAAGGGGTGGCGCAGGCGGTCAACGACATGAGCGTGTTTATCTTCTCTCTTATTTGTTCACTGAGTGCCGGATCGCTGCTCAGTCTGTACGGCTGGAAAACCATGAACCTGCTGTTACTGCCGTGGGTGCTGCTGCTTGCGCTGCCGCTGCTGTGGCTGGCCTGGCATCAGAAACGGCTGACGGCTGCAACTACGTCATAATATGACAATGGATGAACGCGCCATTCAGCCGGCCGCAGGGGTAAGCGACCAGCAGCCCGCAGGCTGGCTGAGGCCACCGAGTAACGCGTTACGCCTGCCCGATCAATGAGCAGGTAATGTGATCGGGTCGCCGATAAGGATATTCATAACGCAGATGATCGTGATATGGCTGACTGACGATAACACCACGCTCTTCCTTCCCTGTTAATAAAGGATCCACCATGAAAAATGCCCTGATCGTGATTGATATTCAGAATGACTACTTCCCCGGCGGGGCCTTTCCGCTTGAAGCAGCAGATGAGGCGTGTAAGGCGGCCGTTAAAGCGATTAACGACGCGCAGCAAAAAGGATGGCTGATTGTCGGCGTTCAGCATATCGCCACCGCTGAGGCACCTTTTTTCCGCCCGGAGAGCGAAGGCGCAGCGTTTCATCCGGATATTGCTGCGGCGCTGGGCAATGCGCCGGTGGTGGTTAAGGCTGAAGCGGACAGCTTTTTTAACACGAATCTCGAACCGTTACTCAGCGAGCACGGTATTACCGATATCTATCTCACCGGCATGATGACGCAGCACTGTGTCACGCATACGGCGCTTTCTCCCCAAAGCCAGCCAATGAAAGTCCACATTATCGCCGCGGGTTGCGCAGCACCGACCCGTGCGCTGAGCGATCTCGCCCTCTCCGGCCTGCGGGTGCGCTGTAGCGTGGAACAGGCAATCCTGAACTAAGCGGCGCCCTTTACCGCCTGCAGAGGCCGGTAAGGGTGATCGTCGCGGCGCGTCATAAGCCCCGATATCGCACCGATCAGACTGCCGGCTTTGTCGTAGCCGGCTTTATCTCTCCCGCTGAAGCGGCCTCTTTTTACAACAGCTCGGCCGGCTGACTCAGTGGTTATCCGCCGCTTCAGGTACCCGCGCAATCACTTTGATTTCAAAATCAAAGCCCGCCAGCCAGTTGACGCCGACCGCCGTCCAGTTCGGGTAAGGCGCCTGCCGCCATATTTCATTTTTAATCGCCAGCACCGTGGCGAACTGGTTTTCCGGATCGGTATGAAATGTGGTGACGTCTATCAGATCATCCAGCGTACAGCCCGCTGCAGCCAGCGTGGCTTGCAGGTTACGAAACGCCAGTCGGACCTGCTCAGCCAGTTCAGGTTCAACCGAACCGTCGGCGCGACTGCCAACCTGTCCGGAAACAAACAGCAAATCACCGGATTTAATCGCCGCAGAATAGCCATGCTTTTCGTATAGCGCATGACGCCCTGCCGGGAAAATCACTTCACGCTGCATCATAAAATCGCCTTATTGTGGATTGACGTGACGGCGCATGGAAAACCACGCCCCGATTCAGATACGAACCGTATATGAATAAATCATGCATACGCCTCGTATGTCAATTAATATACGCAGCGTATCAACGAGGGAGGAAATATGGCTGCAGGTCGTCGTGCTGAAACAATGAAAGAGAATCGCAGTAAACTGATCTTTGCTGCCCGCAAGGCCTTTGCCGAGCGGGGATTCGCCGAGGCATCGATGGATGACCTGACGGCCAGCGTCGGGCTTACCCGGGGGGCGCTGTACCACAATTTTGGCGATAAAAAAGGCTTACTGGCTGCGGTAGTGGCGCAGGTGGACAGCGAGATAGCGCTGCGTGCCAGAGACGTTGCCGCCGCCGCTGATACCGCATGGGAAAAGCTGATGCTGGAGGGGGCCGCGTACATTGAAATGGCGCTCGACCCGGAAGTGCAGCGTATCGTATTGCTTGATGGGCCGGCCTTTCTTGGCGATCCCACCCGCTGGCCCAGCCAGAATGCCTGCCTGGAAGCCACCCGCAGCGCCTTAGCGCAAATGGCGGCGAGCGGCACGCTCAGGCCGGTCGATGTGGAAGCTGCGGCACGCCTGCTCAACGGCAGCGCATTTAATGCTGCACTCTGGGTGGCAGCCAGCGATAATCCCAGACAAACGCTGCCCAAAGCGATTGAGGCGTTCAGGCTGCTGGCAGGTGGATTGCTGTCGGCTGATTAAGGCCGGTTCCGAAACAGACCGGCGACCTGAGCCGCCGGGTTTAACTGTTTTCCCGATGATCCGGCGGAGTGGATAGCGCCTCGCCAGCGTAACCGATCGATCCTTGCCGTTACACCACGGGCAAACCCAGGTTCTCGCGTAGCGTGGCAAACGGGTAATCGTCATGGAACAGCCCACGGCGGCGCAGTTCCGGGATCACCCGTTCGACAAACAGGTCGAGCTGTTCCGGCATGATGGCGGGCATGATGTTAAAGCCATCCGCGCCGCCCTGTTCCAGCCACAGCTGGAAATCATCAGCAATATCCTGCGCGGTACCGACAATCACCCGGTGCCCACGTGAACCCGCCGCAATGGCTGCCAGCTCACGCAGCGTCAGGTTTTCACGTTTTGCCATTTCGGTCATCAGCTTAACGCGACTCTGGTTCCCTTCACCCGGCGGCACCTCCGGCACCGGGCCATCCAGCGGATACTGGCTGAGATCCATGCTGAATCGCAGCGAAAGCTGACGCAGCCCATTATCAATATCCACCAGCGTATTCAGCTCCTTCCACAGCGCCTGCGCCTCTTCGCGCGTGCGGCCGACAATCGGCATCACGCCAGGCATGATCACCACATGATCCGGATTACGTCCGGCAGCAACCACCTGCTCTTTCTGGCTGCGGTAGAAGGTTTGCGCTTCCTCAAGGCTGGCGGCGGCGGTGAAGATCACCTCTGCGGTCTCAGCCGCCAGCTTCTGACCATCGGCAGAGGAACCGGCCTCAATAATCACCGGACGCCCCTGCGGAGAACGGGTGATGTTAAGCGGGCCCTGTACCTGGAAATGCTCGCCCTGATGGTTGATCGGCTTGATTTTGTCATCGACAAAATATTCACCGGTCTGCTTGTTGGGCTGAACCGCACCCTCTTCCCAGCCTTGCCATAACTTGTTGGTGACCTCGAGGAACTCGCGCGCCCGGGCATAGCGTGCGGCGTGGTCGGGCATATCGCTGCGGCTGAAGTTACGGGCAACATCGTCTGAAAACGAGGTCACGACGTTCCAGGCTGCGCGCCCCCGGCTGATGTGATCCAGCGATGAGAAGCTGCGCGCCAGGGTAAAGGGATCGCTAAAGGTGGTAGAGGCGGTCGCCGCCAGGCCAATGCGACGGGTATTGACCGCCAGCGCGGAGAGCATCGTCAGCGGTTCCAGTCGGGCCATGGTCGACGGCAGTCGGTACATGCTGGTTGCCAGCGCATCGCCGACAAAAAACAGGTCGAACTTACCCGCTTCCGCTTTTTTGGCGAGGGTGATCAGCCAGTCGATGTCCGTGGGATCGCCGAGCTGCTGGGTCAGACGCCAGCCGCTGACGTGTTGTCCCACCGGCTGAACGAAAAGACCGAGTCGCAGGCGACGTGATGATGTTGGCTGTTGCATAAAAGATTCCTGGTCGGTAAAGGTGAAAAGTCGGGCCGCAGCCCGGCTTAAACAAGGTGGTCAGTCGCCAGCAGTGCCTGCTCCAGCGTCGCCGCGGTCATGGTAAACGGCAGGCGTTCTGCACTGGCTTGGGGAAACTTAATCTGCTGCGCGAGAGTGTGCAGACGTGCAGCGCGATCGCCACTCAGGGCCGGCAGCGTTAGCGGCATCGCATATTGACGTAACAGTGCCAGCAGCCCGGCATCAGGCTCACCGTGATGTTCAATCAGCGACTGCACCAGCAGGCTGTACCCGACTTTCTCGCCGTGCAGCCAGTGGTGCAGCTCCGGCTGGTGGGTCAGTTGATTATGAATGGCATGGGCAACGCCCGGCGTAGGCAGCACGTCACGCACGCTGTTCGCCAGTCCGGCCAGCACGATACTGGCATCAATCACCCTGACCAGTGCCGGCGTGACCTGCTGCTGCTGGTTGGCTGCCACCGCCGCGTCACCCCACTGCTGAAAGGTTTCCAGCGCCCGCCGTGCGGTCATCACTTTAAGATCCAGCGCCAGGTCGTCCGGGTTGTGACGCTGATACGGCTGGAATTCGTAATATTTTGCCAGCGCATCAACAATGCCCGCTTTCAGGTAACGCACGTCGCTGCGCGCGATCACTTCGCTGTCTACCAGCACCAGCTCGGGCATTTTCCCCAGCGGCTGACTGCGCAGATGCTCTCCCCGATCGCTGTAGATGATGGCAAGCGGCGACCAGGCGGCGCAGGTGGCGGCCAGGGTGGCAAAGTTAACCAGCGTGACGGCCGGGAGCTGGCTGGCTGCGGCTTTAGCGGCATCCAGTACCCGTCCACCGCCAATCGCCAGCAGCAGCTCAGCCCCCTGCTGTTCGGTATTGTGTTTTAAGTGGGCGATCGCCTGTTCAGTACATTCACCGGGTAAATACTCCAGCTGCCAGCTAATTCCGCTGGTCTCAAGACTCTGGCTTAATTCCGGATTAACCGCCTGCCAGGCGTGCGGCGAGGTAAATATACGAATATGCGTGGCGTAAGGTTTAATAAATTCACCGGCACGGGCGCGCAGGCCAGCCTCATGCGCGTAGGCGCGCGGAGATTTAATCGCTAACACGTTTCTATCCTGTTTATAGGTAAGGCCGGTTACAGGTAACGCCGGTTTATAAGGGAGGCTATAACCGATAAAGTTAATTTATTACATGGAGTTAATGGCGTTTTGTTATAGCGTCATTTGTTTTTTTCATACTACGGCAACCACCAATTTAAGCAATCAAAAACCGGCCAATTCAATTTCACAAATAGGCATTAGGATAGTTATTTTTCAGATATAGCCACCGGGTTTTAACTGTTAATCTCATTAACCTTAAACGCTGACTTAATTATCCGCCCGCCGGGTGGCTATTCCGGGAAATATTATGCAACTCGACTTTCGTCAGGTGAGAGCAGATGAAATCACTCTCTATCTGGCGCTGATGCACGCCGCTTATGCGCCGGTAAAAGCACTCGGCATCCATTTCGATGCCGCCACGGCCGATCGGGATAAGGCGCTGCGCCATCTGCAAAGTCACGGAGTTTATGCGCTGTATGCCGACGGTGTAATGGTCTCCTCAGTGACCCTGCGTTATCCCTGGGGGCCGCTGCCCGGTCCGTTTGGCCTGCCGCACATCGGCTGGTTTGGCGCGCATCCGGATTATGCTGGCCAGCATTTTGGCCGGCAGATTCTCCATCGGCTGGAGCAGGAGATCCTGATTGGTCAGCTGCGCGCACCGGCCGTCTCTCTCGGTACCGCCCTCAGCCATCCGTGGCTGCAACAGCTCTACCTCAAGCGTGGCTTCCAGCCGATGCATACCACTGACCTCGGTAAAGGCCACATCACCCTCTATATGAAGAAAGTGCTGGATGAAGCGGCACACCATGCCTGGCTGAGCCGTCAGGTACCACCACAAGGGAACATCGCATGAGCACCTTAGATCAGGCGGCGCTGGGCGAACGGTTGATCGCGTTGCGCCATGAACTGCATCGTTTTCCGGAACTGTCGAACCAGGAATTTGAAACCACCGCCCGCTTGCGGCAGCAGCTGGAGCAGCATCAGATCCGCATCCTCGATCTACCGCTGAAAACCGGCCTGGTGGCGGAGATAGGATCGTCATCGGGACCGCTGGTGGTGCTGCGATCTGATATTGATGCGTTGCCGATTGAGGAACAGTCCGGCGTCAGCTTTCGATCGGAACGTGCTGGAGTCATGCACGCCTGCGGCCATGATTTCCACTGCACCGCGGCGCTCGGTGCGGCAATCCTGTTAAAGCAGCAGGAAGCCAGCCTGTCCGGCCGGGTGCGCATTTTGTTCCAGCCGGCGGAAGAGACGGGCCAGGGCGCGCCAGCGGTGATCGCTACCGGTGCCCTCGCCGATGCGCGGGTGATTTTTGGTCTCCATAACGATCCCTCGCTGCCGGCGGGAGTGATCGGCAGTAAAGCGGGTCCGCTTACCGCCGCAGTAGATCGCTTTGATATCAGCATTACCGGCATCGGCAGTCATGCGGCCAAACCCCATCAGGGTAACGATCCGATTGTTATTGCGGCGCAGATTGTCGCCGCTGCCCAGACGCTGATCAGCCGTAACGCCCCGTCCGCCGATAACGCGGTGGTCTCGATTACGCAGATTCACAGTGGCAGCACCTGGAACGTCATTCCGGAAGGTGCCTGGCTGGAGGGGACGGTGCGATCGTTTTCGCAGCCTACCCGCGAACGGCTTGAGCAGCGCTTCCGTACCCTGGTGGCGGGCATCGGCGCGGCGTTTGATGCGCAAATCAGCTTTAACTGGCAGGCCGGACCGCCGTCCGTGGTGAATGATGCCTACTGGACAGAGGTTGCACTGCAGCAGGCCAGCGCCAGCGGATTTGAAGCCCGGGTGGTGGAAGCCAGCCCGATTGGCGAAGACTTTGCCTTTTACCAGCAACAGCTGCCCGGCGCTTTTATGATGATCGGTACCGGAGAACCCTATGCGCTGCATCATCCGGCATTTCGTATTAATGATGCCGTGCTGCTGCCCACCGCACGCTACCTGGCCGATCTGGCGCGGACAGCACTCACACTGCCGGAGCCGTCCTGATGAGCGGGACCGCCGCGCTGGCTGAGCGCATCGTCCACAGTCAACCGGATGCGCGGACACGCGACCACGCGCGACAAGGGATAGCCGATTTTCTGGCGGTGAGCTGGCCGGTGTTACAGGGTCAGGTGCCCGATAGCGGCTTACCGGCCCTGCGTACCGTCTACGGTGATGGCGGCATCCGTTCGCAGGCATTGCTGCTCGGCTACGCCGGTCATGCGCTCGATTATGATGATTTCCATGCCGATTTCCGCGGTCACCCCAGCGTGGTGATCCTGCCGGCGCTGTTTGCCTGGCTGTCAGGCCAGCCCGCCGCCAGCGTGGAACAGTTCTGTGATGCCTATGTGGTGGGGGTGGAAACGGCCGGCCGGCTGGGACTGGCGGCCAGCCAGCAGCA
Organism: Pantoea sp. UYEF8; assembly: GCF_040546285.1. NCBI lineage: Bacteria > Pseudomonadati > Pseudomonadota > Gammaproteobacteria > Enterobacterales > Erwiniaceae > Pantoea > Pantoea sp. UYEF8. Next base: position 631,639 of record NZ_JBEPNM010000001.1, read on the forward strand.
CTATGCGCTGGGCTATCACAACACCGCGACGCTGGGCACCCTTGCCGCCGCCGCGGCGCTGGCTCGTTTCCTCGGCCTGTCCGCTGCCGCCACCGCCAGCCTGCTGGGGATCGCGGCTACCCAGGCCAGCGGTTTACGCGCTCAGTTTGGCTCGGCGGTAAAACCGCTGCATGCCGGCCTGGCGGCGGAACGTGCGGTGACCTCGGCCCAGCTGACGCTGGCTGGCATGACGGGCCGACCAGAAAATGTGATTGAGTCCTTTCTGGCCGCCAGCAGTGATGGCCAGGCGCAGCCGGAAAAGTTGACGCAGAACTGGGGTCAGCCCTGGCGTATCAGCACCCCCGGGCTGGAGTTTAAGCCGTTCCCGACCTGCGCCGGTACCCACAGCGCGGCGGAAGCGGCGGGTCTGCTACGCCAGCAGTGGCTGTCCAGCGGCCAGCCGCTTGATGCACTGCTGCGCCAGATCGTGGCTATCACCGTCGCCTTTCCGCCCGGCGGTGACATTGCCGCCCCGGTCACGGTACCAGTCAACGGTATCGAAGCGCGCTTTAGCCTCGAATATGTGATTGCCGCGATGTTGATTTACGGCGATCTGCGGTTGTCAGATTTTGCCGAAGGCGATGTTAATCCGGAGATTATGCCGCTGGCCGCCCGCGTTCGCCGTATGCCGGATCCTTCTGCGCCGCCGGATGCCCTCAATCCGGCACAGCGCTTTCACCGCGTGACGCTGTCGCTGGCGGATGGCAGCACACGGCATCAGCAGCGCACGCGGCAGGAATCGCTGGCGGAGGGCGTTGATGTCGGGCGTAAACTGCGACTGGCACTGGGTGACAGCTCACCGGAACTGCTGGCGCACAGCGCGCTCCGCTCAACCGCCGATTTGCAGGCAGTGACAGACGCACTGCTGCAAAGTCTGCGGCCATAGCGGCTTAGTGTGGCGGAATAAAAGCCCGCACCGGCGGCCGTTCGCCCCTGAATTTCCGCACCTGCACCACCGTAATCTGTCCGCTGCAGCCCTGGGTCAGGGAGGAGGTGCCGATGTCCAGCGTCAACACGTTCGGATTACCGTGACGGCATAACGGGCGGGCGGCGGCAGGATCGACCGGATCGTACCAGGCACCGGTAGGCAACTGCAGCACGCCAGCCATGATGCTGTCGGTGACGCGGGCACTGGCAAGCACGTGGCCGCGATCGTTGTACAGCTCAATCAGATCGCCCTCGGCGATAGCCAGCCGGGCCGCATCCTGCGGATTGAGGCTGCACACTTCCCGTCCGTCGCGCTTACCGCTCAGGCTAAAATCGCCAAAATCGAGCTGGCTATGCAGGCGCGTCGCTGGCTGGTTGGCAATCAACCAGAAGGGATGATCAGCCGTCGGCTTTTGCTGCGGCTCACGCCACACCGGATGACCCGGACAGTTTTGATAGTTAAAGCTGGCGATGGTGGCGGAGAAGATCTCAATTTTTCCGCTTGGTGTCGGCAGCGGTGCGGCATCAGGATCGGCACGAAACGCGTTGATCATCCGGCCACCATCCTTTAACTGCGGCAACGTCAGCACGCCCTGCTGCCAGAACGTGTCGAAATCCGGAATCGATACCTGATGTGCCGCCAGTTTTTGCTGTAGCTGATGGTAATGATGTTGCAGCCAGCCACGCGCATCACGCCCTTCGGTAAACGCCTCTTGCCTGCCGAGCCGCCGCGCCAGTTCACTGAAAATCGTGTAGTCATCGCGCGCTTCAGCATAAGGCGCAGCCACCGGCTGCATCGCGATTAAATGCCGATCGGTTGGCGCACCGCCGATATCTTCCCGCTCCAGCGTCATGGTGGCGGGCAACACAATATCGGCGTGGCGAGCGGTGGCGGTCCAGGCGCTCTCATGCACGATAAAAGTATCGAGCTGACAAAAAGCCTGACGCAGGCGCGCCAGATCCTGATGATGATGAAAAGGATTGCCGCCCGCCCAGTAAGCCAGACGGATATGGGGATAGCGCAGCTGACGGCCGTTGTAATCAAATCGGGTGCCCGGATTCAGCAGCATATCGGCAATCCGCGCCACCGGAATAAAGCGGTCGATGCCATTTTTACCCTGCGGTAAGGCCGGAAAGCTGACCAGATTATGGTGTTTGCCATAATGGCCCAACGCGCCAAGCGCATAGGTGTAGCCGCCGCCGGGCAGGCCGGGTTGGCCGAGTGCCGCCGCCAGCACCAGGCCGAGCCACACCGGTTGTTCGCCATGCTCGGCGCGCTGTAACGCATGCGCCACCGTCACCAGCACCCGTTTGCCGTGCAGCTGACGGGCGAACTGTCTGATAACGTCGTGGCTGACGCCACAGATGCTGGCCGCCCAGTGCGCATCGCGCACTACGCCATCCTCTTCACCGCGCAGATAAGCCACCATCTCAGGCCAGCCGACGCAATAACGGGCCAGAAACGCCTCATCGGTTAACGCCTCTTCGATCAGCACTGCCAGCAGACCGAGCATAAACGCCGCATCGGTGCCGGGTCGCAGTGCCAGCCACTCGCCCCGCGCGTCGTCCGGCAGATCGCTTTTCAGCGGACTGACCGAGATAAAGCGGGTTCCGCGCCGCGCCGCCTGCTGCATAAAATCACGTTCGGTATGCTCACTCAAACCGCCACTGGCGACCTGAGAATTTTTCAGCGCCAGTCCGCCAAAGGCCAGCACGATATCGCTGTGGCTGGCGATCTCTTCCCAGCTCACGCCACGGCGGGCAATTTCGTTCATCTCACCGACGATGTGCGGCAGCAGCACCGAGGCCGCGCCGGAACTGTAACTGTTGACTGACCGGACATAACCGCCGAGCGTGGTGTTAAGAAAGCGGTGCACCTGACTTTGTGCATGATGGAAGCGACCGGCGCTGGACCAGCCATATGAGCCGCCAAAAATTCCCACCGGCCCCCAGGTCTGCCCGACCCGCGAGAGTTCCTGCGCCACCCGTTGCAGGGCGTCGTCCCAGTCGATGGCGATATAGTCATCGACCCCGCGACGCGAGTCGGGACCCGGCCCATTCTCCAGCCAGCCACGCCGCACCATCGGGCGGGCAACCCGCGCCGGATGATTGAGTGCCTGCTGGAAGTTTTGCAATAAAGGACTGGGATGGGGATCGCCCTCGAACGGATCGATAATCAGGCGATCGCCTTCGCGCCGGGCATGAAAAGCCCCCCAATGCGCGCTGTGCATTACCGGTTTCTGCGTCATCACGTTTCCTGGCTTACGGGCAACAAAAAACGCTGCTTACAGCACCGTTGCAATAAAGTTTCTGACCCGTCCGTTGGCCGGATCGTCGAGCACCTGTTGTGTCGGACCCGCGGCGATAATTTTGCCGCTTTCCATAAACACAATGTTGTCCGCCACTTCGCGAGCAAAGCCAATTTCGTGGGTCACCACCACCATGGTGATCCCGGAGTGCGCCAGCTGCTTTATCACCTGGAGCACTTCGCCGACCAGCTCAGGATCGAGCGCGGACGTCGGCTCATCAAACAGCAGCACGCCGGGGTCCATCGCCAGCGCACGGGCAATCGCCACACGCTGCTGCTGACCGCCGGAAAGATTTTGCGGCCACTCCTGCTCGCGTCCGTCCAGACCCACCTGTTTCAGCAACGCCAGCGCTTTGCTGGTCGCCTGCTGGCGATTCTGTTTTTTCACCCGCATCGGTGCATCAATGATGTTTTGCAAGACGGTGCGGTGCGGGAACAGATTGAACTGCTGGAACACCATGCCGATTTCAGCGCGCTGGCGGGCAATCGCCCGGCTGCTGAGTTCATGCAGCGCCTGGCCCTTTTGCTGATATCCCACCCTCTCTCCGCCAATGCGGATGGTGCCGCCATCGAGCTTTTCGAGGTGGTTGATACAGCGCAGCAGAGTCGATTTACCCGAACCGGACGGACCGAGGATAACGGTCACCGAGCCGGCGGGAATATCGAGGTTAACTTCATCGAGAATGGTCACGCCGGAGAAGCGCTTGGTGACCTTGCGCAGTGCGATCGCTTCAGCCATTGCTGCTGCTCCTTGCGGTTTTCAAGCCAGAAAAGCGCGCCAGTGACGGCCATAAACGGCGCGTTTCACGGCGGGTGACGCCGCGGCCAAAATAACGTTCGACGTAATATTGTCCCACCGACAACACCGAGGTCATCAGCAGATACCACAGCGTCGCGACCAGCAGCAGCGGGATCACTTCATAGGTGCGCTGATAAATAATCTGCGCCGAGAACAGCACGTCCTGCAGTGAGATCACCGATACCACCGCGGTGGTTTTTAACTGGCCGATAATTTCATTACCGGCGGGCGGCAGAATGGCACGCATTGCCTGCGGTAACACGGTATAGCGGAAAATCTGCGCCGGGCGATAACCGAGGGCGCGTGCGGCTTCAACCTGCCCATTACCCACGCTCTGGATGCCGGCACGCACAATCTCTGCGGCATAAGCAGACTGATGCATCACCAGCGCGATCACCGCGGCGCTGAACGGGCTGACCAGCGCATTGGACTGGGCGCTCCAGATCTCGCCATAGCCGGGGATCGACAGCGCGATTTTGGGATAAAGGGCCGCGATGTTGTACCAGAGAAACAGCTGCACCAGCATCGGCACGCCGCGGAAAAACCAGGTATAGGCCCAGCTTACCGCGACCAGCACCGGGTTGGCGGAGAGGCGCATCAGCGCCAGCACCGTGCCGAAAGCAAACCCCAGCACCACCGAGATCGCCGTCAGTTGCAGCGTCATTAACACACCCTGCAGAATGGAGGGCGCGGTAAAGTTCGCCGCAATCACGTCCCACTCAAAGCGCGGATTGTTAATCATCGAGTTCGCCATCGCCACCACGCACAACAGCACGACCAGCGCACTCAGCCAGCGTCCATAGTAGCGTTTACCGACAATTCTCAGATCCTCGGTGTGGTCATCAGGCGCACTCATTTGAAAATGTCCTGATTACGTCTGGCTTCGGTCACCGCACCAAAGCCAATTCCCCAGTTATCGAGGATTTTCTGGTAGCTGCCATCTTTGATCAGTGAATTTAGCGCCGCCTGAACTGCCGGTTCCAGCGCAGAGTCTTTCGGGAAAGCCACCGAGACCGGCGCATCATTAACGCTGATCTCACCGCTCATGGTCAGCGGTTTAATCACCTTCACCTGCCACAGCAGCCCTTCATACGGCCCGAGGAACATTGGCACCCGACCGCTGACCACCGCCTGCACGCCGGCCGGACGATCCGGGAAGACAGAAACCTTGATCGGCTGTTTGCCTGCCGCCTCACAGGCTTTGCTGGCCTCCTCCAGCCGGGTCACCTGAGTAGTGCCCGAACCGGCCCCCACCTCTTTGCCACACACGTCGCTGAGTGAGGTGAACGGGGCGATCGCCGCGTCTTTCTTTGAAATGATGCCGAGCCGGCTGGCATTGTAATAGCCGACAAAATCGATCTGTTTCAGGCGGGTTGGCGTGGCGTTGATATTTGACAGCGCCACGTCGTAACGGCCAGTTTTCAGGCCCGGAATGATATTGTCGAAGCCGCCGGTGTCGCGCCACTGTACTGCAATCCCCAGACGTTCACCGACGGCATTCATGATGTCGATTTCACGGCCAGCCAGCGTTTTATTATCGTCTTTATAGAAGGTGGTTGGCGGCGTGTTGGGATTGGTTCCGGCCACAATAAAGCCTCGCTGCGCAATATCGGCCGGTATCAGACTTTTCAACGCCGGATCGGCTTTCACATGCACTGAGCTGTCAGTCGGCACCGATTGTTCGGCAGCGACCGCGCTGTGCGCACTCAGCGCAAGGGCAATAAAGGTCATTCCGGTTATAAATTTCACTGGCATCTTTCTCCTGATATTTAAAAACTTTCCCGGAGGAAAAAAGTATTGAGGTGGCGATGTTTTGTTAACCTCAGAAAGCCAGATAAATCACGCGCTTTAAGGGTGTTATCATCCTCGTGATGGTGTGAACTCATTCTCAGTGAATATATGCAGCGATCACAAATGCTTAAAACAGGAATATTTTGCCGGAATATGGCAATAGTCATTTCGGTGGGCGTGAAGCTGCGAGGTCGTCAGGAAATATTGCGCTGGATGGTGATGGATTAAAAAGTCACGGTCTGGTGACGGAGAAACAGCTCGCCCGGCACGCCCGCAGTTTCATGCGTGCCAGTCATCGGGTCGGAACTGGCCGGGCAACAGCCAATCCGGCCAGGGTTAATCATCAGCCCGAACCGCCAGTGAGTGCGACATAATCACGGCGCGGGTCGCACCGGCGAAGGCTTATTTATTCGCGGTTAAATGGCTGAATAGAGCAGCGCGGAAACGGTCAGCAGCCCGCCCATAATGACGATGATAGCCTTCGCGCCACGCAACGGACGCAGTGCTTCACGGGTATAAATCAGATAAGCCGGTATCACGAACAGGAAAATAGCGATTAGCGGCCCGCATACGGTTTCAATCAGGCCAATAACGTTGGGATTAAGGTACACAATCGCATACGACAAGCCGAACAATAGCGCGAAAGCGATCCGTCTGGCCTTACGCTGACCGGCCGCGTCGGTCGCCCTGATTGCGTCGGCGGTCAGGGTGGTTAACGTCTCTGCCACCGGCAGCGAAATGCCGAGAAAAGATTTGGTCATGCCGATTAGCGCGATGAAGGGCGCAATCAACGCCAGCAAACTAAAGCCGCCTTTGCCCTGCATAATTGACATGATATTCAGATTATCCGCTTTGGCTCTGACAAAGGTTTCATGCGGATAGCTCAAAACGCAGCTGAGTACGAAAAAGACAATCGAAACAAAAATCAGGCCGTAGGCCGCCCGCACCACAAACACCGATTGCTTCTCACCACCGTTGCCCGCCTGGCGATACCACGACGCCAGCGGGCTAATCATCGGCGTAGAGCAGAAAGCGAAGGTAATCAGCGGCAGCGTTAACCACAGATTTTTGAGCGTCTCACCGGCAGGCGCATGGCGGGTGGCGCTCAGCTGCCGGAGAAAGTTGGATATGTCCCATGCCGGGATCTGGATAATGGCAATCAGCAGAATGGTTAAGGCGAACGGAATAGCTAACACACTCAGGGTATTTACCACCTTTTCACGCCCTTTGCTCAGCATCAGGAAAAGCAGGCCCAGAACCACAAACACCAGCGCGCCGCGATTCAGCGTGCCGAGATGCAGATGATTGCTGTAATAGTCGTTGATGGTGCTCACCAGCGAGATTCCGTATACCAGCGTAATCGGGAAGTGCGCGGTGCAGAAAAACATCTTGATGGCCTGTTTGCCTTTGGCACCAAAGTAAGCACCAAACAGCGGCAGGGACTTATCCGCCGTCTGGTTGTCCCGCATGAAAACCCGACAGATCAGCACATGAGGGATCACTGACAGCGGCAATCCCAGCAGTAACATCATGATGAAGACAATCGGGCCGAGCGTGCCGATTTCAACCGGTAAAAATAGCGTACCTGCTCCCACCGTAGCGCCATAAACGCCCATCATCCAGACGGTATCTTTAATCGTCCAGCGCGGACGCGAGGGGGTCAGGGTCTCTACGTTCTGCATGGTCATTACAATTCAATGCCTCCCGGCTAGTCGGTGATGTGTTGCTCTGCGATCCCGCATGCTGTGGCGCAGCTTCAGCGCGCTGGCTGGTTGCGCTTTACGCCGTTTTCCCGGTCTGGCTGTTGCTGACGCGGGCGCGCTGAGGGTAACCCTCTTCCCTGATCCATCCTGAGGCGATGGCATGACAGATTACGCAGTAACAACGGAGGGCTGTGGCAGTAATCAGCGTGATCGATCCATGACGTTAATGGCTCTCATTGCTGGTCCCACGTGTTGCATGAAGGCAGTTGCGCGGTAAACAGGCGGTTGTCATAAAGGCTTATCGCTGTCGCGACGTTCAGCACAGACTACGGTAGCCTGGCTGACGCATCTATGATCTTTGTCAGGGAATATGGGGCAGCAAACCGGTGAGCACAGCCGGTTAATGCGCGCACTTTGGGGGTTTAACCGGCGGGTTATGTCGCCTGACGGGCTGCATTGTGCTGATCCAGCATCGATACATTTTCCGGGCCAGCAGGGCCGCAATCTCCCGGTTAATCGCGTCGCGGAAAGCGTAGCGTAAACCGGGTGATGCCGTGCGCGCTGCTCACCTCACAGCTCCCGTGGTGTAAGCGCATAATGCTGCGCACAATAGACAACCCTAACCCGCTGCTGCCCTGATGCCGTGACGCCTCAGCACGCCAGAAACGATCAAAAACGCGCGCCTGCTGTTCGGCGCTCAGCGTCGGGCCGTGATTTTCCACCACCAGTTCGATAGCCGTCGGCTGGACCTTGCTGCAGACGCTCACCGGCGTGCCCGCATCGCCGTAGCGCAGCGCGTTGGCCATCAGGTTGGCCAGCGCGCGTTGCACTAACTGCGGATCGGCCCGCAGTTCGCCCTGCAGTTGCATCTCCAGCCGCATCGCCTTTTCCTCTGCCATATCGTCAAAATAGCTCTGCAGTTTGCCGCCAAGCTGCGCCAGATCGAGAGGTTGTTCATTTAATGCCTGACTGGCATCTTCGGCTTTGGCAAGAAACAGCATGTTGTCGATCATCTTTGCCAGCCGTTCCAGCTCTTCATAATTGGAGCCGAGCAACGCCTGATAATCGCTCTGACTGCGCGTCTGGCTCAGCGCGACTTCGGTCTGGCCTAACAGCGTGCCGATCGGCGTCCGCAGTTCATGTGCCATATCAGCAGAAACCTGGCTCAACTGTTGATAACCGACGTCGAGGCGGCTCAGCATCTGATTAAAGGCGGCCACCAGCGGCTGTAATTCAGCCTGCGACTGTTGCGGCATCCGGCGGGACAAGTGACGCACATCGATCGCTTCCGCTTCCGCCGTCAGGCTGCGCAGCGGTGACAAACCGCGCCGCACCAGCCAGACGCTGATCGCCGCCACCAGCAACGCCGCCAGCGCAGTCGCCAGCAGGATCTGGTGACGATAATGGCTCAGGGTTTGTGTCCGGTCACGCATCAGGCGGCCGGTGAGGATCTCAATCTGCCCGCTGCCATCCCGGGTCGGCGTCAGTGCCGCCGCCGAGATAAACGGCGTGCCGTTGGCGCTGACCAGATGATGCACCGACGACAGCGTCAGCGGCTGGTCAGCGGCAACCGGCGTAATTGCCGGCAGAGGACGCTGGCCGGGATTCACCACGATCAGCGGTGGCTGACCGGGAAAACGCAGCACCAGCAACGACTCGGTATTGCCAAGCATATTGGCGAACAGTCGCGGTTTCTGCTGAATCAGCGTAATCGCATCTTCATCGCGCAGCAGCGTACGGATTTGATCGATGCGCGTCAGCAGTGCGGCATCGTCCCGCACGCCAATCTGCTGGGCCAGTGAGTGATAAAGCGCAAATCCGCAGAGTGAAAAAATAGCGATCACCGTGACGCTGAGCATCAGCGACAGACGCAGCGCCAGGGAGCGTCGCTTCACGCTTCTGCTTCGCAGCGATAACCCACACCGTGTACCGTGTGGATCAGCGGATAGGCAAACGGGCCATCAATTTTCTGCCGCAGACGTTTAACCGCCACATCGACCACGTTGGTGTCGCTATCAAAATTCATGTCCCAGACGCGGGAAGCGATCACGGTGCGGGTCAGCACTTCGCCAGGATGCAGCAGGAACAGATGCAGCAGGTTGAACTCTTTGTTGGTGAGATCGATACGCTGCCCGCCACGCTCGACGCGCCGTTTAAAAACGTCGAGCTGTAAATCGGCCAGCGTGAGAATATCCGGCAGCTTCTGCTGGCTGCCGCGCCGCAGTTGAGTACGGACGCGCGCCAGCAGTTCGGCAAAGGAAAAAGGTTTGACCAGGTAATCATCCGCGCCCAGCTCCAGCCCTTTGATGCGATCTTCCAGCGTGCCTTTAGCCGTCAGGAAGATGACCGGCGTGTGGATCTGCTTATCCATCGCCGCCATCACCTGCCAGCCATCAAGGCCGGGCATCATCACGTCGAGTAAAATCAGATCGTAATGATGCTCGCGGGCATAGAACAGACCATCAACGCCATTTTCCGCCACGTCGACGATAAAACCGGCTTCGGTCAATCCCTTGCGCATGTAATCACGAGCTTTGGCCTCGTCTTCAATCACCAGAATTTTCATGCGCCTCTTCCTGCTGGTTATTTTCAGGGCTGCGCCTGTTGCGCGGCTTGCTCGATCAATTTTACGACATCATCAGGATGCGACTGATACACCGAATGGCTGGCACCGGCAATTTCTACCGTATGGCTGTGCGCGCGTCTGGCATACATGCGCTCCAGATCGGGACTGATAATTTTGTCAGCTTTCGCCACCATGTACCAGCTGGGGTGGGTTTTCCACGCCGGATCGGCAATGTTAGCGGTGAACACCGCAGCGTTGGTTGGCATCTGCGCATGCGCTTCAAAATCGGCCTGCACAGCAGGCAGGTCGGCAGCGAAATCGCTGTGATAATACTGTGGTGCAATGGTCAGATAGCCATCGGCCGAGCGGGCAAACGGATGTGCGCTGTTGGGATATTTTTTACCGTTGCTGGCCTCGGTTTCACCGTTATCCGGCGCATGGGCGGCAATGTAGACCAGACCCGCCACTTTGCTGTCGTTACCGGCTTCACTGATGATCGCCCCGCCGTAGCTGTGACCGACCAGAATCACCGGGCCATTCTGCTGATCGATAATCCGTCGCGTCGCCGTCACATCCTCTGCAAAGCTGGTCAGCGGCTGTTGCACCAGCGTCACGTGATATCCATCCTGGGTCAGCCGGTCATAGACCGGACGCCAGCCCGCGCCACCAACAAAAGCGCCGTGTACCAGCACAATATTTTTTACCGGCTGCGACTGTGCCTGCGCCTCAGCGCCAGCGATAGCCAGCAACATGCCCACGGCCAGAGTAATGCTGTTCAGTTTCATCTTCGTGCTCCTGTTTGGGAAGGTTCGCCTACAGGATATGAAACCCACTCTGACATCAGGGTGAGCGAGTTATGACAAAACCATGACAGCGGCTGCGGGATGAGGCCCGCTCAGTGATTGAGTTGTGGCAGGGTGCAGGCAACTCCCTTTTGGCAGGACCTGCCCGGAAGAGGCCAGGGAAAGGCTGTCCATCGCTCCGGCCAGATCGGTGACCCTCCCCACAATGTTCAGGATGCTCTGTGCGGTGCCGGGAGATGCTGCGGATAATCCCCTGATTAGCGGATGGCTAAGGATGTGTCAGCAGCAGGAGCAGATCAGTCATCGAGTTCGTACTGTACCGATAACTGACCTTTCTTCTCTTTAACCTTAACGATGCGAACCTTACCGATTTCGGTGGTTTTGTTCACGTGCGTGCCACCACAGGCGTAGGGCGTCAGATCGCCCCAGGTGACGCTACGGCGCCCCTCTTCGGCCGACAGTATCCGCTGAAGATCGCGCGCCACTATCTCTGCTACCTCCGCCGCCAGGTTTTCCGCCGTTACCGTAGTGGTCAGCCCAATCGCTTCAAATACAACCCGGCCCTCGCCCGGGCGGTGATTCCCTTTGATACCATGCCAGCCATACTTTTCGGCCGCCACGCCGATGATATGCCCGGCGGAATGATAGCGGGTGTGGATAGCGCGAAGCTCAGGCGCGACGGCGAGATGAACCGGCCCGGCGGCAACCGGCGCAACGGTAAGATGTATCACTTCATCACCTTCCTGCACGGCCTGAAGCACCGCCACACCGTTAAGGGTTCCCTGATCAGAAGGCTGTCCCCCGCCCTGCGGATGGAACAGGGTTGCCGCAAGAATGACGCGGAAACGGCCATCCGGCCCGGGCGTACAGCTGATGACCTGGGAATTCATCTCAAGTGAATCGCTGTGATAGTAGGTTTTCTCAGTCATAAATTATCCACTTTAGTGCCCGGCTCGCGTCGGCGAACTGCGGGCTGAAGCCTGGCGCTACAGGTCTTTTGTCAAAATCTCACGATTGTCCGCCAGGATAGTCAGCATGGCATTAACGTACCTATCCCTGTTTCCCTGGTGCCACATCACACACAGCGGCAGCCCTTCAATTTCCATATCATCGACCGGAGCCAGCGGCAGATACTTTACGCCATCCGCGTTCATGTTGCGGTAAGAGGAAGGAACCAGCGCCACGCCCAGTCCGGCGGCAACAAAGCTCAGGATAGTCTGTTTTTCCTCGGCATATTGCGCAATCACCGGGTACCTGCCGGCCGCTCTGAACAGGTTCATCGTCAGGTCATGGCTGTGAGGACGGGTGCGTCTTTCCGGCACGATGACGGGGTCATTGCAAAAATCCTCTATGCTCACCCGGTCGTAATCCACCAGCCGGTGATGTGCCGGCACCGCCAGCACACAGGTTTCATGGGCAATAAAGCGGGTGGTCAGGGTGACGTCGGTCTGTTCTGGCGGCCGGACAAAGACCAGATCCAGCCAGCCGGAGGTCAGTCGTGGGATCAGACTGTGCGATTTATCTTCGCTGATATGGATATCCGCATCAGGAAAAGCGCTAACGAACAGGTTGAGCAGTTTCGGCAGTAATCCCCTCGCCGCACTGTCAATGGCACCGATCCGCAACGTTTTTTTCTGCGATATCATATTTTTACGAAACTTAAGCCGTAACGCATCAAAATCTGCAACAACGGATTTAGCGTCAATCAGAAACTCCGCGCCTTCCCGGGTCAGGGAGACGTTTCGGGTCGAACGATTCAGCAGGCGAATACCCAGATCCTCTTCCAGTAACCGGATAAAACGGCTCAGTGACGCAGGCATCATTTCAAGCTTGCGGGCAGCCCTGCCAAAGTGAAGCTCATCACCTACCACCACGAAGCATCTCAGCTGATTTATATCCATTTATTGCCCGCATTCAGATTATGCAAATTATTTATATAAACCCTTGCCGATGATAACGCCAGTTAAAACAGCATACTGAGTTCACAACAAAACGATAACAACCCTACCTGACTGTGGAGCATCCTGTTATGCACAATGACCTCGAAAAAAAGGTGATGCGCAAAGTAACGCTGCGGATTATTCCTTTTATCATGCTGTTGTATTTCATCGCATTTCTCGACCGGGTTAACATTGGCTTTGCCGCCCTGACCATGAATCAGGACCTGGGTTTTTCGCCGATGGTCTTCGGGCTCGGTGCCGGGATTTTTTTTCTCGGCTACTTTCTGTTTGAAGTCCCGTCTAACCTGATTCTGCATAAAGTCGGTGCCCGTATCTGGATCGCCCGCGTCATGATCACCTGGGGACTGGTCTCGGGTTGTATGGCGTTTGTGCAGGGCACCACCAGCTTCTATATCCTGCGCTTTCTGCTCGGCGTGGCCGAGGCCGGTTTCTTTCCTGGCATCATTCTTTATCTCAGCTACTGGTTCCCGGCGGTAAAACGTGCGCAGGTCACCGCCATTTTCATGGCCGCAGCGCCGCTCTCCACCGCGCTTGGCTCTCCTATCTCCGCGGCGTTGCTGGAAATGCATGGGCTGATGGGCTTCGCCGGCTGGCAATGGATGTTCGTGCTGGAGGCAGTCCCGGCCTTACTGTTGGGCATCGTGGTGCTGTTCTGGCTCACTGACCGACCGGCCAAAGCCAAATGGCTGACCGAAGAAGAGCGGACCTGGCTGCAAAATACCATGCAGGCTGAAGAGCAGGCGCGGGCGGTGGGCCAGAGCCACAGCAGCGCATGGCGCGGTCTGGCGGATAAGCGGGTGCTGGCACTGGCGCTGGTCTATTTTGGCACCTCGGCCGGCCTTTATACCCTGGGTATCTGGGCACCGCAGATTATTCACAGCTTCGGTGCCTCATCGTTAGAGATCGGTTTTCTTAATGCCTTCCCGGCGGTGCTTGGCGTTCTCGGCATGATCCTCTGGGCCCGCCACTCCGACCGGACCCATGAGCGCAGCTGGCACGTTATCGCTGCCTGTCTGCTGGCGGCAGCCGGACTGATTTACGCCGGCAGCGTCACTACCCTTTTCTCAGTAATTATCGCCCTGACGCTGGTTACGGTCGGGATCAGCGCATCCAAGCCGCCGCTCTGGAGCATGCCTACCCTGTTTCTGAGCGGACCGGCGGCGGCGGCGGGCATCGCTGCCATCAACTCGATTGGCAACCTCGGCGGATTTGTCGGCCCGATGATGATTGGCATCATCCGCCAGCAAACCGGCTGCTATACCTGGGGCCTCTATTTCGTGGCCGGACTGCTGATGGTTTCAGCCCTGACGGTACTGATTCTGGCCGGAAAAGCGAAAAAGCCACAGACCACAGAACTTCATCAACCTCACACTCATTAATCGACACGGAGAAACACCATGCGTAACTATTCTATTGCCGCTATTCCTGCTGACGGTATCGGTCCTGAGGTCATCTCAGCCGGCATTGACGTCCTCAGGGCGCTGTCACAGCGCGATCCGCAGCTGAAATTTGATATTCAGACTTTCGACTGGGGTTCTGACTACTACAAACGCTACGGTGTGATGATGCCGGAAGATGGCTTGCAGACGCTGAAAAAATTCGATGCGATCTATTTCGGCGCGGTGGGCGCACCGGATGTGCCTGATCACATCACCCTCTGGGGACTGCGCCTGCCGATTTGCCAGGGATTCGATCAGTACGCCAATGTGCGGCCGACCAAAATTCTGCCCGGCGTCACGTCGCCGCTGCGCAACCGCGGGCCGGGCGATCTCGACTGGGTGATCGTGCGCGAAAACTCCGAAGGCGAATATTCGGGCAACGGTGGCCGCACCCATAAAGGTCTGCCGGAAGAAGTCGGCACCGAAGTGGCAATTTTCACCCGCGTCGGTGTCACGCGCATCATGCGTTATGCCTTTAAACTGGCGCAATCCCGACCGCGTAAGCTGCTGACGGTAGTAACGAAATCCAATGCGCAGCGTCATGGCATGGTGATGTGGGATGAAATTGCCGCTGAGGTGGCGCAGGAGTTTCCGGATGTGCAGTGGGACAAAATGCTGGTTGATGCCATGACACACCGCATGACGCTGCATCCACAGAGTCTGGATACCATCGTCGCCACCAACCTGCACGCCGATATTTTATCTGACCTGGCGGGCGCGCTGGCGGGCAGCCTGGGGGTAGCGCCTACCGCAAATATCGATCCTGAGCGGCGCTTTCCTTCCATGTTCGAGCCGATTCACGGCTCGGCCTTTGATATCACCGGTAAAGGCATCGCTAACCCGATCGCTACCTTCTGGACGGCGGTGCAGATGCTGGAGCATCTGGGCGAGCATCAGGCCGCCGCGCTGATCATGGAAGGCATCGAACACGTCTGCACCCACGGCATCCTGACGCCCGATGTGGGCGGCACGGCAACAACGGCCGATGTCACGCGTGCCGTGGTGCAGTTCATCGAATCCCATTCAACCGTTGCCGAGAGTGCCTGACAATGAGAAACGATCGGGCCGCAGCGATCCTGGAGAAAATCTTTAAGCAGGCGGTTGACAGTGCCCGTCCCGGGCCTGTCGTACCGGCTGCGCTGCCGCAGAAGCCCGCCGGCCGCTGCGTAGTGGTCGGGGCGGGCAAGGCGTCGGCCGCGATGGCAGCGGCGGTGGATGCCGCCTGGCCAGACGTGGATGTCAGTGGCGTGGTGGTAACGCGCTACGGTCACGCCGTGCCTGCCGGGCGTATCCGCATTCTGGAGGCTTCACATCCGGTTTCAGATGCGATGAGTGAAACGGCGGCGATGCTGATTCTGGAAACGCTGCGCGGCCTGACTTCCGACGATCTGGTGCTGGCGCTGATATCCGGCGGTGGCTCTGCCGTGATGGCCTTACCCGCGCCGGGTATCACGCTGGCCGATAAACAGACGGTTACCCGAGCACTGCTGCACAGCGGTGCCAGCATCAGAGAGATGAATCTGGTCAGGCGTCATCTGTCGGCAGTAAAAGGTGGCAGGCTGGCGGCACTGGCGCAGCCTGCTCAGGTGGTTTCGCTGATTATCAGCGATGTTCCGGGTGATAATCCGGCGGATGTGGCATCCGGTCCGACGGTGGCTGACAGCAGCACACCAGAAGATGCGCTGAAGGTGCTCGAACGCTACGCTATTCCGGTCTCCGCCGCAGTTCGCCATCTGCTGAGCCAGCCGTCGGCGTTGTCAGGCATGCTGCCGGTCGGTGAGGTCAGGATGATTGCCACACCCGCGATGGCTTTACAGGCCGCGGCCAGTGCGGCACGTCATCACGGTATTACGCCACTGATACTCGGCGACGCCATCGAAGGTGAGAGCCGGGAGGTCGCCACCGTCATGGCGGGCATCGCAAAATCAGTGAAGCAGCACGGCTACCCGCTGAAGGGGCCAGCAGTGTTGCTGTCAGGGGGTGAAACAACGGTGACGGTAAGCGAGGGAAAGGCAGGTAAAGGCGGGCGTAATACCGAATTTTTACTTGGGCTGGCCTGCGCCTTGCGGGGAGAAAGCGGAATCTGGGCCATCGCGGGAGACAGTGACGGTATTGATGGCACCGAGGATGCGGCGGGTGCGATGATTTTTCCTGATACGCTGTTGCGCGGCAAAACCTGTGGGCTTGATGCGCTTAGCTATCTGAACGCGCATGACAGCTACAGCTATTTTCATGCGATTAACGATCTGCTGATAACCGGACCGACATTAACCAACGTTAATGACATCAGAGCGATATTGATAGGCTAACCTGTGGCTCTCTTTTAAACGAAGAGAGCCACAGTTCATTTCTCTTATTACGCGAACCAGCATGTCGCTGGACTGGCATTTTTTCTCTAAACCGGTCTGCGCAGGGAAGAATGGGCAAGCTGTCACTTCCCCTTGCTCAGCTCTCCTCACTTTATCCGTCACTTTTGCGGCAACGGATAACGGTTATCTTTTCATCATTGATTGACACCAACCGGTGGTTTTCAACCCTGGCCAGCCAGCGACTGAAAATGGGCTGAAATCAGTCGTGACTGAAACAGGTTTAATTCAAACAGCCCGGTGATAGCGGTTGAAGGAGGTTATTTCTGACTTTGTTGCTGATTATCTGCTTCTTTTTGTTTTTTCTTAGCCATGTGATGGCCTACAGCGCAGCCGGCAGCGGCACCTGCAACGCCGTGATTCGCAACATGGCCAGCGACACCTCCAACAGCAGCGCCTTTAAGGCATCCCTTCGCCTCAGCCTGCATGCTCATGCTGAAAAGCAGGCCAGCGGCCATGATGCCAAACGTTAACTTCTTCATATTTTTTTCTCCATGTAATGACTGGCGTGTTCCAGTTACTTACCAGCATAGCCAGTTAAAACCAGACGCCTTGCCAGAATGGATAAAACTAAAACCTGGTTACCCTTCGTTACGTTTAACACTGACCCAGCGGGATAATCAGGCGCTTTACGGGTGATCATATCGGGCAGTTTCCCTGCCCCATAAACACCTCGCGTGGCTGAAAGCCGTCCAGCCCTGCCCTGCCGGCTTTGCTGAGGATCTCATCTCGGATGATTCAGGATTGCCCTCTTAACGCGGCTGACAGAAGCCAGCAATGTTGTTTTTAAATGCACGAAAAACGCATGGCCGTTCTTCAGGTCTCAGTGACCGTGAACGGTCAATCCAACAAGACGGATAACGACAGGACGGACAACCAGTATGCAAAAGAAAGCCGCTGGCATGGCGACCTGGTAAGCATTCATCACATTTGTCAGGTAATGGGGTCCCATTCCGAATTCGGCTACCGTGATGACCAGACTCATCAGGAATGCCATGATGGTCGCCATATAAAAAGCAAATATGTACGGTGCAGCGCGCTTTGGCAGGCGATTTCGTCGGGTATTTTTAGCGATAGCATCAGTCATCGGGATATCCTGTTTAATAAAGATGAACGGAACTGCTGCTAACCTAACAAGCTTATCAGGACGGTTGTAGCGTGGTTATGCTTTAATCATTATTAAACAAAAGTGACGAATGAAGCATTGAGGATAAGATGGACGTTTTAGGGCTGATCAGCACGTTTATCCGCGTGGTGGAGAACGGCAGTATTGCAGCGGCGGCACGCGCTAAAGGTATGAGCCCGGCAGCAGTTAGCCAGAGTCTTTCTCGTCTTGAGGCGCATTTGGGCGTGCGACTGCTATCGCGCACCACCCGTAGCATGACCTTAACTGAAAACGGTAAGCGTTATTTCGAGAAAGTACGCCACATTCCACATGATATAGAGCTCGCCTCGCAGGCTGCGGCCAATGAAACCAAACCGCAGGGACCACTTTGTATCGCTACTACAGCCGCGTTTGGTCGGTACGTTCTGGCGCCACTTATGCCCGCTTTCAAAGCGTCCTTCCCCGACATAGATATCGAACTGATCGCTACCGATCGCAACGTCGACCATCGGCTGGAAGGCGTCGACGTCAGTATCCGCATTGAGGCGCAGCTGAATGATCAACTGATCGCCAGGAAAATCGCGTCATTGCCGTTTATATTCTGCGCAGCTCCCGCTTACCTTGACCGTGCTGGCACGCCTCAGACACTCGCAGAACTTAGCCAGCACGCCTGCCTGGTTTTCCGCTATCCAACCGACAGACGGTTTCTGCCATGGACGTTTATGGTCAACAGACAACCTGTCAATGCAAAACCTGACCCCAGCTTCATCAGTGATGATATTGATATTATTGCAAAAATAGCAGTCAACGGGGGCGGCATTGCTCGTCTGGCGAGCTTCGTTGCTCAGCCGTTGATAGACAGTGGTCAGTTAAGACCGTTGTACTGGTCAGGGCACAATGGCGAGAGCAGCGTTGAGTCCCTGCCAATGAATATCTATGCCTGCGTCACCGAACGTTCGGCACTTAATGCGAAAGTTCGGGCATTTATTGAGTTTTTAGAAGCTGCGATTTGAGACAAGGCCGCTTTTAACGGGCAAAACTTACCGCAGAAAAATTGCCTGGTGATGGCTTTTCTACAGGCCACACCCTACGCATTGCGGCTCTTACCTACCGCCAGATTGCCAGAGGCTTATCACTCAGGTCTGATACGGCAATTATGTCCGGATCACATTCATCAGCCGCACGACCAGCGAACGGATCTCTTCCCCTTTTCATCGGTGAACCGCTTTACCGGCTGCAGGTCGTGCGCACGGCACTTTGACTCCCCGCTATCATTCATCCGGGTACCGGTGAAAAGGCGATTTGATCGCCCTCATGCTTCATCTTAAATTCTACGCCCAGCGCTGCCCGGAATTAGCGTGAACATTAATCTCCTTAAGCCTCGTATTTTCCTGAATGGTGAGCCACCAGCTGCCTGCACAGCTGGTGATTTTTGCTTGCTACTGCTTCCCCTGTTCGCTATGAGCGAAATAGGAATTTTGGAAAGCATACTTATATTGAGGTGTATTAATTTATGGGGAGCAGTTCTGCATAATAAATTTCTCCCTGCCAATGAATAACGTCATTCAAGGTTTATTCTTACCACGACTTTACCCGGATAATCATGCTCGCCAGCCGCTACTCTCATCACAAAATCAGCGAAATCATCAAACTCAATAACAGTGGAAACCAGACTCTCTAATGGAAATTGCTGTGGATAGGTGGCATGAAGGCGAAAACTTTCTTCATAATCTTCCTTGTAACAACCATATGCGCCGCAAATCCGTAAAGCTTGCCCCTGATACTCGGTTTCCCGAATGAGCTCTTTTCTGCGGATAACATCTATATCAACCCCGGTGGTCAGGAATTTATCACCTTCACGCGTTCCTCCGTAGATCAGCACAGTACCACTACTGGCAGTAAGATCAGCGGCCATTGCCAGTATATCTTGTGTGACAATAGTCGATACAACCATGACAATATCAAATTCGCCTGCATGATCCTTTGCGTTATCTAGTGCAAAAACTTCATCTTCACGCAGCAGTTGTTTTTCATGCGCGAAATCACGTCTCATTTTACCCCGGTTAAAAACGGCAACTGACGCACCTAAATATTTCGCATACATTGCAAACATGGTCCCGGAACAACCGGCCCCTATTATACCGACCTTTTTCCCCTGCAGATCTGTTGCTTCAGTGAGCGCTAACAATTTCTGAGTAGCATGGACAATGCATGCCATGGGCTCTGGCATCCAGATGTGATGGATAATATCTTGCTGAGGAACCCTGATAATGGCCTGATCCAGTTGTTCTGGGGAGCCATTAACAAACACGTACTCCGCAAAACCAGTGGTCCGGTCTGGCGTAATATTGGGATTGAAAGTCACCAACTCACCTTCCTGAAATCCGCTATTCGTCCCGCCAAATACCACTGTTCCTACCAACTCATGACCAAAAAGAGGCCCCCTGTCTGATGGAACGTCCCGTGAACCTATAATTTCTTTGACGTCTGCACGGCAAATACCGATATAGTCCGGCCGTATAACGACACTATTTTCACCGAGGGTATGTCGTGGAAAATTTTTAGTGACGTTTCTGACAATGCCATTCGCGAGTTCAGCTGTTTTATACGTCGTCGGTAAATAAGACATGTTCATTCCTGAAAGCTAAATTCAATAAGTCTGTTGCCTCTCTAACGTTAACAACGGGTAGAAAGGCAAACATTATTTTTATTTACCGGTTACGATTCAAGCACCGGCGTAAGGGATTGACGGCTGAGACGCCATGCAAACAAAGTGATAACCAGACTAATTGCCGCAAGCAGGGCTGCGGCCAGAGGGACTGCGCGAATACCGAAACCAAAATCAAGTACAGTGCCCCCCATCCAGGCACCTAAGCCGTTACCAAGATTAAAGGCTGAGACATTTACTGACAGCGCGAGCGTCGGAGCTGCAACTGCCAGTGACTGAATGCGCGCCTGCAGGGAAGGAATAATTGAAAATCCAATTGCGCCGAACAGGAAAAGAGTGATCGCTGAAAGCACCGGCACCACGCTGGTCATCCAGAAAATAACCAGCACAATGACCAGGCTGCTCAGTACTATTGTCACACCGCGCATCACGTGTTTATCCGCCAGTCTGCCGCCCGCGAAGTTGCCCATGATCGCACCGATACCGAAGACGACTAAAAGCGCGGAAACGGCAGAAGGTGAGAAATGGCTGATGTCCATTAACAGTGGCACAACGTAGGTCGAAGCTGTAAATACGGCCCCTTGTGCCAGCACCGTTGTAATCACCGCAAAGATAAACGTCGGATTGCCCAGCGAGCTCAATTCACGACGCATTGCCCCAGGTTTAGACTGTTCAGCCTGCGGTAATTTTGCTGGCATAAATACTGCAATCAATGCCATTGAAATCATGGCAACAATTACGATAGCAACAAAAGTCGCACGCCAGCCAAGGTTTTGGCCAATGAACGTGCCCAAAGGCCCGCCTAACGCGTTTGCAAGATTAAAGCCAAGCGCAATTTTTGCCATGGCTGAGCCCTGTTTACCGGGGGGAGATAACGTAGCGGCGAGGCTGAAGGCAACAGCCACAAATGTCCCGTGGCTTACTGACGTGAGAATGCGCGCTGCCATCAGCATTTCATAATCAGATGCCAGTACCGCCCATACGTTGCCAATGATAAATGGTACCATTAAGCCCACAACCAGTGTCTTACGAGGAACACGGGAAGTGAGGAGTGTAACAAACGGGCCAATTATCGTTACGCCTAATGCGTATCCCGTTACCAGCAGTCCGGCATCTGGAAGAGTAACCGCCAGATCTGATGACACCACAGGTAACAGCCCTGAAATAATAATTTCCGCTGTTCCCAGACAAAAGACTCCTAACATCAGCGCAAATAGCGTGATAGGCATAAAAAACTCCTCGAAAATTTTTATGTCGAAACCCAATTATTCAACCTGACAGTAACGACATTATTAAAATGCAGGAAAAAACATCATTTAATATCTGATCAGCTAAACAAAATTAAAAATGAAGGAAGTTCGCTGACGTTCAATATCTTAACGGAATCACCCATCATACTTCTGCATCAACTCAGAACTCCCGCACCTGTTTTTGGTAACCGATGGTCTTATCGCGTGTTTTTTCAACCAACAGATATCACTTTTAAGACGTGAAATAACGCCATCTCGATAGTCATTTTCCAGGACTAACGTACTGACGAAAACTTCTTTGTTATTGAGCGCATTAATAACGTCAAGAATAATCTGGTCGCTGCACGTTAGTGGCGCATTTTCATCCATAACCTTAATGTGTATTTGTGGAGCAATTAAATTTGCAGCCACTTTTACTACACCCAGAGGAGATTGCCCTACCTTTAAAGGATTACCTGTATCAAGAACCACGCGAAAGCTGGCTGAGTTAACCATTCGGATAAGTTTCAGCAAATTGTCAGGGTTAAGCACATTTTCTGTTGCCAGTAAAAGGCCTCGTTGCTGTGCCTGGCTACACGCCCAGTGTAATACCTTTGCCGTTCTGACTAATTCAGTCTGATTAGTGATCTCACTGCGGCGAAAGCTGGGAAGAAACACCAGCCCTGCTCCCAACGTATCAGCGGTATCAATAGCTCTGGAGATAATACTTTTTACCTCCCGCGACGCAGAACTGGCTGGCTCAGCACACAAACCAATATCATTAAGTACATTTGCCGACACAGCCAGTAAATGAACATGGGTTTCAGTAAGCGCTTCACTTATGGCTTTCAATGTTTGCGAATTGTCCAGCCATGGCGACCTGCCCGGTCCGCCCAGGTCCAGCTGAATCCCCTCTACGCCAACCTCAGCGGCGAGGTGAATAGCGTCCCGGCCACTCACAGGCAGTCGCCAGTCTGCTAAACCAATGTTCATCGGCGTCACAGCCTGCTCCGATCGCTCTGTGATGCTGGTTTCGCTTCCTGGACAGGCTGCCAGTGGCCATTGGCCTGAACCATTAAGCTTGCACCATTGATGAACTGATTCTGATTTGTGATCAGCTCCACCGCGACTCGGTCAAAACTCTCCGGTCTCATATAACCTGAGTAATCGAAATCAGATGGACGGCGACGGCGAATGCCCGCAGAATCAACCATTCCTGCTGGAAGCACAGAAATAAAGCGGACCTTTGCAGGATCTTCTTCCTGGCTCAGCGAGTCAATCAGTGAAGCGCAAGCCGCTTTCGTTGCGGCGTAACCTGAACGCCCGGGCCCACCGTTATAAACCACCTCAGAAGAGACATTCAGAAACAGACCCGGCAACGATTGACGTAGCGAAGGTAACGTTGCCTGCAGCGTCAACCATAGCCCGTTTAAATTGACCTCAAGTTGCTGGCGCCATTCGGTTAATGCGGTCTCTGAAAATAAAGAGCGACGATCACCATAGTACACAGCCGCATAACACACGGCCTGCAAAGGACCGGTGGCGGCCTCGGCCAGCGCTGCTTGTACAGCTTGATGGTCCGTAAGATCTACTGACATCCAGCGAATTTTTCCCTGGTTTGATGGCGGATTCCGACTGAGAACTGTGACTTCCAGACCGGCCTGGGACCAGGCTTCTGCTATCGCTCTGCCAATCCCGGTTGAACCTCCAACCACTAGCGCCTGACGACCCGTTATAGACATCTTTTAATTGCTCCTTATTATCAAGTTTCCGTGCTGAATTGCACCGCAAGTTTTATTAACCTGCGACCATCGAATTGTCGCTCCGCTGATGATGCAAGATGCGTCATCACATCAGCGGCCTTTTCCAGAGAAAGAGTATGCGTAATGAGAGAACTGTAGCGCTCAGGCTGTTTCATTAGTTCGTCTGCAGCGCTTCTCAAATGACGGTTAGCTACGCCACGCTGGCCAACTAGCTGGACGGTTTTGGCATGACTGGTTTGATGTGTCTGAACCACACCGGGCATGGGCTTACCGGCACAATTCACTGCTCTGATTTGGCTTAAGAGGACACCAGGTAACAAAGGCGTAGCAGCATCTGCTGGTAACCCCCCCAGTAAATTTATCCTGACTTCTCCGCGAATGTAGCGGAGTGCAGTTTCGAGACACGCCAGAGTCGCATTACGTGGCGTAGCGATCAGCACCGCAACACGTGCACCTTCCGAAAGTGAAGAGAGTAATGCCATACCTGCTGCATTATTCAGAACGCATTGTGCAGCACCCGCTTCATAACGCCTGCTCCATGCCATTCCTTGTTCAGTATGGTGCAAATGCTGGATGCGTATTCCAGCCACCAGTTTGTCAGCTGCAGCCCGAACTGCCAGATGGCCTATTACACCATCACCAAATACCACCAGCGTGTCTGGGTTGTGGTCTGACAATAACTCAAAGGCATAATGTACCGCCGCAAGTGGCTCCAGCAGGGTCGCTGTCGCGGAATGGTGATCGGTGCTCAGCGGTATAACCAGGCCATCGCGTACTGCGATTGCAGGAATCAGTACATTTTCCTGGAGCAGACCTTCGACATTGTGGCCCAACAGAAATGCAGGATCGCTGCGATGCGTTGGATTGATGCAAACCAGCGTTCCAGGTGCCAGATTGGCCGGGACATCTTTGCCTACCTCACTCACACGTGCGATACCTTCATGCCCGAGGATCTGGCTAGGATCATCACGAAGTCCGCGTAACATCTGGATATCTGTTCCGCATAAACCTGCGTATATAGGTTTGACTGTAAGTTCATAACCCTCTGGCTTGCGGGTTGGCCTGTCCATCACCACGACTTTACCGTCATGGCGAACTAACGCTCTGTGCCACTGATTCATTACCAGGCTCCAAAGGTAGCGGCAACCCCCGCGCCAGCAAGACAGTCTGCTTGAGCTACCACAATACGTGTTGCTATCCAGTCAAAATCCAGATGGCTGGTCAGGTACAAACCCGCAGTGCGCAAATGTTCGAGAATCGCAGATCTGTAGTGTTCACCCAGCGAAACTGCAACGCCTCCGGTGATGACAATTTTATCTAAATCCGGGTCAAGACAGAGTGCAGTGCGAAGAACATCAGCAACAGGTAACGTCACAGCGCTGAGTAGCGCTTTCGCTACCGGGTCATTTGTATGCAGTGCCTTGCTGAAGGCCTGTTCAAAATTGCTACCTTCTTCAATTGTTCTCCCAAGCATCGAATCCGCCCACTGCTGCGGTTCCCGAACTTTAAAGAGGTCCGCCATTCTTGCTATACCGCGCCCCGACGAAAACGAAGAGAGGTGATTTAATTCACCGCAGTCGCACAGCAGATGCACCATCTCGCGACCCAGGTTCGTGGTTGCGGGAAGATGACCGATTTCTCCTTGCAGGCCACAGGAGTCAAAAGGAATATGCCTTGTCGCTCTGTCTATAGTACGCGCAGCAATCCCGGTGCTAATTGTCACCAACATGACTTTGCGGTCCTGGGCACACAGTGGCGTGGTAATAACGTGCAGCAAGGCGGCTGTGACATCATTAACGACATGCCATTTGACATCAGGCCGCAGGCGAATCAACTCGCTCTGAAGATCAAAGGGAACGTTGTGCGCTCCCCAAAGCGGCGCTGAAGCATAAACCGTTGCATTGCGATGATTCATCGCCGCCCCAAAAGAAATGCCCACTGTTTTATCCTGATCGCAGACAGGAATTTCAGTTATTGTTTTCACCAGCCGCTGTTGCAATTGTTGAACAGACATATCAGGGTGCTGATGAAAGCTCGGTGTGGTTATGGATTTGCGAGTACCCACACCTTTATCCGCTGACCACTTAGCCCATCGCATGTGAGTCCCGCCAATATCGATCACAGTGGCTGTTTGGGTCATGCTGCTACTTCCCCGCTTAATAACTTTTCGCGACTTTCGAGGAACGCCAACGCAACAGCAAGTTCATCGCGTGTAATGTCATTGACAAAAGCCACGTTGCCGATACCGTCAGAAAGCGGAATACGCTGTAATCCATCACGATGTTTGATCGTGTCAACGAGGGCTTCTTCCAACAGGGCGAGATTAAAAATAGGATTTGAAATTGGCAGCCCGCTTTTTTGTATCAGCGATATGGCACGTTCTGTCTCTTCTGCCGTCAGCAGTCCGCGCCCATGAGCAAGCGCAACGCACAGCGCCATATCAACGGCAACCGCTTCGCCGTGCAGCAGCACCGGATTAGCGAGAAGTTCCAGCGAAGGGCTGAAGGTATGCCCGAAATCTACGCAACGGGCTAATTCTGCTTCCCAGAGATTTGGCTCAAGTTCTGCCAACATGCCAGCAATAGAGCGCGTGATAATTTCCTTCATTGCGCAATCTTCTGAGGAAAAAGCTTCCGGAGTCAGATGCAGTGACATCATTTCAAGCAATTCAAACAGAGGCTTATCTTTAATAAGCGCCATTTTAATAATTTCCGCAACACCATTAGAAATATGACGTTGGTTGAGACTTTTAAGAAACGACGGATCGATTAAAGCTGACGTCGGCGCAAAATAGGTTCCCAGACGATTTTTATGATCTCCGTGATTGATACCAGTTTTAATGCCTATACCTGCATCAATCTGACCCATTAAGGTGGTTGGAATACGAAGGTAGGGTATACCGCGACGATAAAGACTAGAGGCAAATCCCACTACATCAAGTAAGACACCCCCACCGATACCGATGACGACCTCGCCACGACGCAATAAACCGGCGTCTGCCATCGCCTCAGCTACCAGAATGGTTGATTCGACATTTTTGTTAATCTCATCTCCTGAGATAACTTTCCAACGGATGTCAAAATTCCAATGTGAGAAGTAAGCTTTGAATCTTTCACCGTAGATTTCATCAACTTTTTTATCTATAACAACCAGTCGTTTGATACTTGCCTTTAAGTTTTTGTCGACATGCTTTGCACAGGCCCGCGCTAAAGATGGATTTTTAAGATTTAATATATCTCTGACGATTGAAACCTGATACTCCACTTCCTGTATCGCATGCATATGCCATGTTAAATCAGTACTTTTGGCTAGCGGTGCGCGCCGAAAACTTAAAGTATTAGATAGCTGTTGATTTTCGTTCATATTATTCCTTTTGATTTTAGCCAACCATTATTTGCACAACGAGCGATAACATCACTTCGCATTATTAGATTGCTGTCCTACACTTTTAGCTTCCGTGTATAGGCTATGTTTTAACTCGGGGTGTGATATCAATTAACACCACAATGACTTTACATTAACTTACGTTCTGGAATAACCTACCTGCAGTTCCGGACTATGCTGCCAGATTTGGCCGCAATCCAACTTGAGGTACAAAAAATGATCGATTCACTTTCCGCTATTTCGGTGTTCGTGAAGGTGGCGCAAGTGGGGAGCTTTGTATCAGCGGGCCGTGCGCTGGGATTGAGCGCTTCAGCTGTGGGCAAACGGGTGACCAGCCTGGAGAACAGCGTGGGAGCACAGCTTCTTCAACGCAATACCCGTAGAATTTCATTGACCTATGAAGGTGAGTGTTTTTTAAACCATGCATTGCGCATTCTTGAGGAAGTCGATCAGATACAAAATGCCATGCTGGTTTCAACTGAGAGCGCCGTCGGAAGATTAAAAATCAGCGTAGCCCCCATCCCGAATCTGTTTAGTGAAAGATTTAATACTTTTCTGGAAGAACACAGAGAGATAGAAGTCGAATTCGATTTTTCCGACAGGTTTGTCGATCTGGTTGGTGAAAATTTCGACGCAGCCTTACGTGTCGGAAATGATCCTGATGGAAATTTATGCTCTTACTACATTGGTGATATTCAAAGCGTACTTGTTGCCTCTCCGGATTATCTTTCCCAGCATGGTCAACCAGAAAGTGCAGAAGAACTCACCACTCATACTTTAATTCACTATCGGTCAAGAAATACTGGCATGATTCAAACATGGCCATTACCGGGAATAAAATCTTTACATCTTCCTCAATCGATTATTTGTAACGATATTGAGACTCGCATTAAGCTGGCGCTTAATGGTAATGGCATAGCATATCTACCTAACGTTTCAATAAAAGAACATCTGGAGTCAGGCTCCCTTTGTACGCTGCTGGAGGATAAGATTAGTGATACCAGCACACCGATTTATGTTGTCTGGCCATATGCCCACAGGTATTCGTTACGGCAAAGGTTATTAATTGACTATCTTAAACGATTCAAAATTTGAGCAGGATAAATCCCCAGGG
Organism: Pantoea sp. UYEF8; assembly: GCF_040546285.1. Classification (NCBI taxonomy): domain Bacteria; kingdom Pseudomonadati; phylum Pseudomonadota; class Gammaproteobacteria; order Enterobacterales; family Erwiniaceae; genus Pantoea; species Pantoea sp. UYEF8. Next base: position 659,604 of record NZ_JBEPNM010000001.1, read on the forward strand.
GTTTAACAGATATCTTATTATGGCAGATTAACATCGCAATGCATATCTGGCACCCTTTTGACTAATTAATACACCATTACCATAATACATAGTAATATATTTTTATTTCCTGTTTCGTGCTGGTACTTTTCTTTATTTTTCTTGTTATAGAAAACCTCTATAAATCTGTTCACGTATTTGATGTATTTACTTTGTATGACGTAAACCAATTTAGCTCTCCATGCAAACGTTCTGAATGATACCAGATGACCTGCCCCTCATTGATTAATACAGTCTGATGTTACAAAGGTCCGCTATTGGTACAGAGTGGACTGACCCGGGCGCAAAGTCCACTACGAGCAAAAAATGGGCCTGGAGGCGCATTAGTACACAAAAGACGGTTACAGCGAAGCTGAGGTTATTTGTTTTTTACGAACAGAAAATTTTAGTCAGGGATCGAAACGAGACTGTCGTGAAAACTTTATCCCCCTTCTTATCCTGCATCTTCTTCAACATTGTATTTTCGTTGCTCAATATCCCACGGAAGCGCAGGTTGTTTGCGAACAAGTTTTGTTTTTCTTTTTGAGAAGAAATAAGTTCTGAGTTCTAAAAAATGACGGCTTTTTTTCGGTTGAGGCTCATAAGTGATAAGAAAAAAAATTAAAGGCCTACTAGCTTCACTCCATATTCTGGTTGCTTTTTCAATAACAATATTGATATTTTCATGCTGACAATACGAGATGAACGTGGAGAAATAACACTTATCGTTTTTTTCAAGCAGTTTGTCTAATTCGTTAACGCTGTCTCTGTCTGCCTGATTATACTCCCACTCAACATAGGTTAAAATTTGATTATCTGGGTATCGTAAGACTGCATCGGTACGCCCGCACTGTTCAAAAAACGTTCTCGCGCCCATCAACTTTGCACACTCTCGCATGACCAGGCCAACATGAATGGTCCAGTTGGATCGGTTGATATATTCACCTTTGAACACAGGAAAATCTTGATACCACACACAATTAAACAGACAGATGAAATCGCGCTCTACTCGCTTCAACGCAAGCCTCTTTTTCAATAAATGATTTGTAAACTGATAAGTAATATCTGATATCGGCTATTCATGACTACACTTTAGGATTTTAATGTCTGGGTCCCGATTTAAGTGCTCTTTGGTTGTCAAATCGGATTTATTTCACTCTTATTACTTATGCAGAGCTGATAAACCTACCACGAAGTGAATCAAGTCCGTTTCTGGCACAGAGCGGATGTCCGGCATGAGCTTTCCAGACTAGCAGATAACATCAGCCTAAGAATCAAGCACAATACTGGCAGTATCCTGTCTTGGTTGCCCTTACTTTTCGGCAACTGATCATTGTTATGTCTTAATTGTTGTTTGATGCCAATCGGTGGCTTACAAGCCTGACCAGTCAGTGACAACAGTTTTTGCTGACAGCTATGCTGTATGGCCTTCATATCACCCTATAGCAATGTTTCGTTAAGCGTTTTGTTTTAAGGGATTTAGTGGACTTCAGAAGAGGATAACAGGAGAGAAAATTGGCCCCTACAGGATTGAATAGTAAATCATATGTGCATGTTATTTAGTTATTTTTCCTTGTTATGTAATTACACATACCCCCAAATGTTTTTGTGACCTCAAAGTCATTAGCTCTTCTAGTGGCGATAAAACCGCATGGCTTGTCGATGCCATCCGACAGAAACTGAACCGTCCAGAGAATAACCCTAATGCTCGCTTAATGTCATTGGTGGAGCGGATGGAAGTAGCTGCCGCTGCTCTTATCGTCGGTAAGCAGGGTGTACCGGGTTCGCCATATGACGAACAGGAGGTGATCCGCATCATTGCTGAGACTATCAATCAGGGCTTTGACAATGCTCGCATCATCGCAGAGCGGCTTAACGATGCAGGCTATCAGACGAAAGCTGGTAAGGCGTGGACTAAAGATATATAGCGCATGGAAACGTCAGGCAGACCATAAAGCTAAAGTCGATGCGGCCATGCCCAGAAATTAGTAACCTGAACGGGTAGGCTTGTTGATGTTGCATGGATGAAAAATGAAAAGACGCTTTTGGCTAGTTCCAGGTATTGTGTTTGTTACTGTGTTTTTTGGAATGAAAGCTTTATTGGGAGGTGGGTGTTCAGATGGCTGGCAGTCACCTTCAATTGGTATACAGGGAGCTTGCTCACACCATGGCGGCGTAGGAAGCGGAGGGGGAATATCGCTTATTTGTGCCTTAGCCTTGGCTGGCTATAGCTTTTACAGATTAGACAAAGAGGAAGCCGAGAAAAACCGCAGGAACTATCAATTATCAAAGCAGAATGAATGGCTTAGGCTTGATCTAACCTCAGCACCATTCAATCCACAGGAACACTATTCAATTACGGGAAATGCCCTTTCATATACCTACATAAGGCGCATTGGTTCTGAGCCTGAATCTTTAACGGTTACCATTAGCGATGCGGATTCAAGCAAAATAGAGAAGTTAGCCCTCACTTTAGCTTCACAGAGCCATGCCACGTCTATGCTGGTTCTCGATGGTCTTGATGTTTCCCTAACCATGAATATCGGTAAGTTAACAACCTTCCAGGTACACCAGATTTCAGATATTGGTTCCCTGGGGAACACAGCTGTCCTTCTAATTAAGACGCTCAATAATCATTTGCACCCCGACGCTTAATATTTCTTCTTTCAGCTGGCTTTTGCCATCTGAACTCTGACGCTGCCATCCTTTGACGGTGGCGCTCTTTCGCCTGTAGGGCCTGTGCTACTCCGTTTCGGATTGTGTAAAGCGTGTGCCTGTCCAACTGACCTGCCCCCAAATGTACCCCCACATGATTATTGATTTCAATAGATGTTAGTAGACGTTGAGATAACGAGATTCGCGGTAAGGAGCTTACTGAATAGGGTTTTGTGTACTTGATTAGACTTGAGGAGAAGTAAAAATGGTACGCCCTACAGGATTCGAACCTGTGACCTACGGCTTAGAAGATAGTAGATCATCATTTAACACACTGATTTAAGGCCAGAAATCCATGCTCGCGCAAAGTGATGTGTCGTACTGTGTCGTTAAGTGCAGTTATCAGAAATTCATCTGCGTTATGTGGCGACACAATTACGACACACCATTTCATTCGTTCGAGTCACACAATAGGATTCGAACCTGAGCTATCAGATGGTCGGCCGGTATGGCTCATACACAGCCAGTATCTCGGCCGTCACCTTTCCGAGCACCACTACTCCATCAAGTCCCTTCCCGTCGATCGTCTCGCCGTCCTGAGTGATGATGCCCGAGGGGAACAGTTTCCCAATCTGCGGGTAATCCTCAAACTGGAATGCAACCTTGTCGCCGGGCTTAGGCGGGATGGAGCGGTCAACCAGCACAAATCCTTCCGGCGTTTCAACGCGCATCATATTGGCCGGGTTCGGCATCAGAATGTCATTCAGGCTCAGGCGGTGCTCAACATGGTCCTGCGCAGGAGATGGAAATCCCATGTCAGAGTCCCCCGTTCGGGTTGAACATCTGGAAGGTGCGGGCCTCGCCCTCTTCTGTGGAAATATCACGAAAGTTATGAGTGTAATTCTCAATCCACTGATTAGCTTCACGCAGTGACATGTGCCAGTTGTAACGCTCAAGCGCGGCCACGAAGTCACGCGTAGTTATGGTTCGCCGGCCGCTCTCCTCCATCTTAATGGACTGAGTGAATGCAAAAAGAATGTCGTCGGTACGCGCCATGATGAGAATCCTCCATTGATAAATGCTGTATAGATAAACAGTAATATCGATCGATGGTTTTGATCAAGGCGGAGCGGCTCACAAATTTGTAAAGGTGCGGTTGTGAAAGGGTTTTATGTTGGGCAGCAGCAGCGGAGAGTGACTAATCTCAAATCACACCCCGCAGCCTGCTGAGATGGGCGCGGTCCGTTCTGCCCCGTCGCCGGGGCTTTTTTATGATGGCTTAGCCGGCCATTTAACATCTTTATCTGTATTTGCATCAACACGAGTTAGCAACACTCTGTACTTCTTCCAGGCAGTCAAAGCCGCGGCTTCTTCTTCTGTGGCCATTTCCAGATCAACCGCATCCTGTAGAACGCTGATGCTCAACGTGGCCGCATCAAACAACATTTGTTTGGTTGCCGCATTGGTAGCAATAAGCTGCTCTTCGTTCTGCTGCTGTTCTTCTTCGGTAGGCGGTGGCGCAACAAACTCACCGTTGCTGTGGGTGAATCCTGTGCTGATGAATGCACCTTCAGGAACTTCAACAGCAGTTAATCCATTGCCAAAATCAACTTTGGCTTCACCATCCCAAACCACCAGGTTTTCAACAATGTTTGTTTTGTTGTTAACCAGCGCCCAATTTCGCACCTTCGCTTTATTAGCCATTTCAATCACCATTCAATAGTTACAATTCCGCCTGAACCATTACCGCCATTACCGCCGTTGCCTCCGGTTGTACTTCCGGTGTAAGTGTACAGACCTCCGCCGCCGCCGCCGCCAGCACCAAATCCGTTAGCGCCTCTGCCGTCTGCTGCTGTTGAGCCTGCAACGCCGGACCTCGCTGCACCACCGCCCCCGCCGAATGGCCCTGAAGCGCCAGCCCCACCGGATCCACCCGGACTACCAGCCAGAACATCTTGTCCGGATGTCCCTCCCGGATAGCCAGCGCCAGAGCTGCCGCCTCCCGCAGCTGTTCCCGCTCCGGCGGGAATGTTAGCGCCTCCGCTGCCGCCTGTGCCGCCGGTAAGGGTCACGAGGCTACCGATTATTGTATTGCCACCATTACCACCGGCACCGCCATTGCCGCCTGTGCTACTCCGCGCACCTGCTGTTCCTGCTGAACCAACAGTAATAGGAATAACCTGACCTGGTGTTACGGTGTAAGGAGATCTGATAATGGCTTGACCAGCACCGCCGCCCCCGCCGCCAGCGCCAACCCCACTTGATGAGCCACCGCCAGCGGCCCCGCCGCCGCCGCCGCCAGCACAGGCGGAAATCCATAGAGTGGTAATTCCAGCTGGTACAGTAAATGAAGCGCTGGATGTGGCTGTCATTGAGCGCGGACTAAGACTTGATACACCATTTTTAACGGTTATAAGCTTTGTCCATTTCGCGGATGGCGGGGCGCTTCCGATATTGCTATTTACCAGGGAGGAATAGGTTTCCCCGGAATATACACAAAGCGAACCAATATAGTATTCCTGAGCCGCATCCCACTCAGGAACTCCCATTTGGTGCTGATATGCAATGAACTGACTCATTGCATACATCGCTGCATTGAAGTCTTCCAGCGAAGGATGCTCTGACGGTCCAACCACGCCCCATCCACGCAGGAAAGCTGGCGTCACCTGTGAGGTTAAATCATCAGCCTGCTTTGTTTCACCAAACAAGGTGCGCTCAAGACCCTGAGCATCTGACCCGAACGCTTTCAGGTTTCCTGCATATCGTGTAATTTTAGACATGAATTTTCCTCGAAAAAAAACCGCCCTGATAGGCGGCATTGAATTTGCTTCCAAACCCCCTTGCTGCGGGGTTTTTGGAGAACCCGAACGTCATTCCGGGAGTTACTTGATAGAAATAGTCGTAGCGAACACCCGCCGGCTTGGGGAGCAAACCAAGCCTCACAATCAGACGTAACTGTTCCTGAGAAATCTGAGGTGAAATGTTAAGCGCCAGAGTCATGTCTTTTCTGTCTGTTACATATGCCTCACCATTAAATGCCTCCTGAATAACCTCCTGCAGGCTAACGCGGTCATCAGAAGAAATAGTGGAGGATGATGCATTTTTAGCTATTTTAACTTTCAGGAACCGCCTGTACTCATTATCTCCCAGTTGGTAATCGCCATACGCCGGAGCAAATTTACTGAAAAACGGAGCGCCGATATATGATGTGTCGCTCTTACTGCTGAATCCTGCCGAATCTGAGTGACCATCAAATCCGAAAAACACCTTAGCCACCACCTCCGGCACGCTGCGTGACAGACCAACAATACGGCCAATCACATCGAGTCGATAACCTTCAGCCTGGTCAATATCGAAATTGGCAGGATCGCGGATGAAATCGGCGATTATTTGCCACTGAATGAGCATCGCCTCTATTTCAGCTTTGGCTTTTGGCTTTTCCCAGTATTGCTTTATCAGCATCAGAGTGTAGCGGTTGATAATGTCGGAATTCATCAGGCCACCTCATTAACTTCTATGTTAGCCACATCTAATGTGAATTTACCCTGGAATCCCGGAGACAATTCCCCGTCAGTAAAGTTTATGCCATCGTCACTGATTTTTAATTCTGTTAGAACGAAGTTCAGCCTGCTGACACTATACCCATTTGCATAGAACTCATTGGCGTCAACATCTTCTCCAATGTGCATAACGCGACCAGCAAGAGCCTCTTTTAGCGAATCAATATCAATAGGATCAGAAGAAACTTTTCGCTTCGCTTTTAGCTGAATACGCAGCGGCTTATAAACAGGCCTGTCGAAGTTCATATCGTGTGCAATATTAAGTGTCGTGCCGTCCGGCCTCACAAGCGTTTCAACATAGCGCCCGGTGACCGCCCCTTTGGTGCCAGTGCCTCCACCTTTTTGCTTTACCAGAACCTCGGTAATTTCGGACGCCGCGCCTCCCTCAACTACCAGCCAGACAGAATTAGCCGGGATTCCTGTCAGCGGGTCATTAAGCCTGGTGTCGTTCTCGTCAATATTTAAATCTGTTACCCCGGCAAGTTGGGCTACTTTGGCGAATATGGCGCCCGTGCTTCCGGTCGCAGGGTTTTCCAGAGAGCGATTGCGACGCTGCCTGAACTCCTCTGGTGACTCCTCATCCCTGCCAACCACCACAGCCACATCGGAGATGATATTTACCACGCCAAGTTCTGGCGTCAGTTGCGTAAATGTGTCGCTTAACAGCCCAGTGACTTTACCGAACTTCTCTGCAAAGAATGTGACTGTAGTTGTGCCTGCAGGAACAGTTACATCCTGACGCACAAACCAGATCTGATTAGCCTGGTCACGGATTTTGTATCCATCGTATAGCAGCACCGGTCGGTCAGTTGTCACCTTCAGGTCGCGCTGAGAACGTGAGCCGGGGCGCAGGTACAGCCCGTGCAATTTAGCAATGACCTGCTGCATGTCACCGGTATTAAAGTCAGGGTCCATCTGTGAGTACAGCCACTGTAGCGCCGACTCAATATCGGCTCTTGCCTGAGCCTCTATCGCTACTCGCTGGCCGTCCGGCGACTCCTGGTCGAGGTCGATATCCTGACCATAGATGCTTTTATACCCATCGCTAAGCGTCTGGAATATTTGCGGGAAATCGTCAATCTGCAGGCCGTTATTATCAAACTGTAGTGCCATCGCTCCGCGCTCCGCTAACAGGGAAGTTGATTATCTGTTCATCAAATACTGTCTGGATGCGCAACTCTACAACCTGATATCTGGTTCGTTTATTGACAGTCAGCTCCAGATTGTTAATCCGCATTACGCCATCTGTTGCCAGTGTGACTCGCTCTATTTCGCGCAGTATTTGCTGTTCGGTGTTTTTCTCAGATAGCAGATAAAACCAGTCGATGTTATCTGCCATATTGAGGGGGTTATCATTTTTGAATGACCGGATGCGGCACTTAACTTTCTGGGCAATGGCAGAGCCACCTGTTATGTAATTCGCCCGCCCGCGGCCAAACCCCCAGTCGTCATCTTTATCGAGTGCAGACACAATCATTGAGGGCCTCCTGTATTGCCGCCGCTATCACCGCGATGGGTATGTGTGCCAAAATCAATACCCCCAATTGTCGCCGCACCAGCTGTCAGGCGGCCTGTGCAGGTGATATCTCCTTTTACGGTCAGATTTCCTGTGATAACCATATCCCCCGAATGGTCGGTATTGCCCATCATGAGGCGGTTCTTTTTTGGAATTGATATTGCAGAAGCGAGTGGGTTCACGCCACATAGCGCGAAGCCGTCAGAGTAATCGTGTATACGCATTTCAAGGGGAGGAACGAAATCACTACCGGCGTACCATGAGTCATAGCATCGCTCGGATATCAGAACGAGGCAGTAATCACCGGGCTTCACAGGCTCAGCAATGTAGCTCCCTCCGCCCTGCATAATGACCGGCGGAACCTCAATAAACTCAGGCAACCTGACGCTCGCACCATCCAAGACACGATTTATAACTGGTACGCAATTGATGGTTTTTTCGTTTACAGCAGTGATTTTTGCTATGACAATGGTGTGGACGTTAGCCAGGGCAAAATCGACACCCTGACCAATAGTGTCGTGGAGTTCTTCAACCATATGATTTACTCATAATTAAACCGGCATAGATCGGGCCTGCATACTTGTTTAACACACAGCAGAGGCACCTATGGGATTTAGATTTAGAAGGCGTATTAAGATTGCCCCGGGCGTTTATATCAATGTTGGGAAATCGGGAATAACCAGCGCAACCATTGGCAAGGCTGGCGCATCGTTAAACGTTGGTAAGAAAGGGACAAGAACTACTGTTGGCTTGCCTGGCACCGGCATGTCTTATACAAGTGACAATCTTAGCGGCGGTAGCAAATCCACATCTAAATCAAGAGCAGATAAAAATATTAGTCAGCCGGATGCTCGACTTGGTTTTTTCGACGATTCAGATACGAGTGAACAGGAACCCATTCAGGATAAACAAATAATGAGCAGAACTTTAACAAACAAAGAATATCGAAAACTTTCAAGAAGCGAACAAAAAGCATTTAAGAACGCCGGAGGAAAAGTAAAATTCTCTTCTGGAGAGAAGGTATTCATAGCATTTGTTGTCATGGCTGGGATTGGCTGGCTCCTGGATCGCCATTCCCCAATAAAAACACCAGAAGAAATCGCCGCTGAAGCAACCAAGGCCAAAGTGGACCGGGCTATGTTTGATTCAGGCAATAACTGTGTAAAAGCGGCAAAAAATCGAGTTAAAATACCTGAGTCATTTGATTATAAACAACCCGCTGTTATCGCCCTTCCAAATGGGAACGGTTATCAGGTTATGCTGCCATTTGAATCGAAAAATGCTTTTGGTGTGTCAATTCCGGCTATGGCAGCATGTGTAACTGATACGAGCGGAAAGCTCAATTCCATAAAAATTAATTGATAGCTAAGTAATTACCGGCTGGCTGGCATACAACCTTCTGTGTCCATGCCTGCCCGGTGTACTGCCCATTGGTTTCAATCTGGTAGATTTTATAAACCCCGTTCAGCTCGGGGTTTGTCACGCTCTCCAGAGAGCAAAGCCCGCCAATCCGGAGTAATGGATTGAGCTTTGTTTCGAAGACGATCTGCCCTTTCACCTGAGAAACTAATGTGCTGGAGTCAACGTCTTCTTTGCTGTTTCCGCCTGGGTCAGTTACAGGATTGTTAGTTGGAGTTGGCTTCTTCTGGTTCCCACTCGCCTGTGCGCTTGCCTTAGTCGATTGAGGGGTATTGAGCAGCCCACTCCTGGCATTCACTACCGGTATGTTGCCTGATACCACCTCATTCGATTTCAGAATATTGAGGCGCTCATCTTTGATAAATAGCGCCTCATCAGGAGACAGCATGTCAGTTAATATTTTGCTCGAACTGCCAACAAGCACTTTCGGCCTGATTAACTGCTGCATGCCAGTTACAGAACCTTTCTTCGTGTTTGGCATATCCTGCAATACGGCATCAACCACCTGGTCTTTACCGCGTACGGTGCGCGATGTGAATGCATTGATATAGTCGTGACCGCCATCCTCACATTCAAGCGTTACGATATGGATCGGGCCTTCTCGTTTCAATGCACCACTTTTCACTGACCCCTGAAACACCTGCCGCAACTTTTCGTTATATCCAACCTCCAGTCTCACAGGGATATATTTTTTATCATCCTCAGCCTTAACCAGCTGTAGTCGGGTAGATGGTTTTAAGCCGTTTATCGATACCGTCAACTTGCCAAGTGCTTTTCTATCCACAGACTCAAGCGCTTTGAATGAAACCGACATTGGCGGCTCTATAATTACAGCCTGATTGCCAATGCCAACCGTCAGGCGGTAGTCACGATAAAATGTCTCCATCATGGGACATCACCTCCGCGCACCTCGGTCATCTCTTCTGGTGTCACCAGGTACATCTCACAGCGACCTGTAGAGAAATCATCAATCCTGTATGGGTCAATTCCAGAGTTGTCTGTTGCGAGAATGACTATATCAAACGGCCAGTTTTTATGACGAAAGTGCAGCGTTCCCAGCGATAGCTTTACGCCATCAATAAAGTCACCGTTGTACTCCATGCGCATCTTCCACATCTCTACAGGGGGAAGATGCCGGATCGTCATTACCGCCTCGCCGCGATCGAACAGCAGGACGTGGCGCTGGGCAGGCTCATCAGTGATGTTAGATATAAGGTCCATGCATAGTCCTCAAAAGAAACTCTTCACCGCACCCACGAGTGCTGTTGCCAGTGATTTTGGTGCCTCTGCCTCATTGGCCTTGGAGTTATCAGCTGGCGTCTGAGCACCTTTATTCGACACTCCCGTCGTCTTGCCTTTGGCTGCTGCAGATGGTGATTTGAAGTAACGACTGATTGGCGTTGTGGTCAATTGTGTGAAGCTAATTTTCGTGAATGTTGCCTCAAATCTGGTTTCCATCGTCTGATTATCAGTGCTCAGAGTAAGTCCGCTAAGGGCCATGTTCTCGTGCGTCCTGTAATCAACATCAACAGATATCAGCTGTTTGCCATAATAAATCGCCTCAATGAAATCAAGGAACTGCTCACGCAGTCCTTTAGCGCCCCCGGTGGTGGGGTTGCCAACCAGTCCGAACAGGTCAGCGCCTTTATCGAACAAGCGTTTTGCCTTCAATACCCTCTGCTCCACCCGGTCGGCAATCTCATTTATTTTCTGGAGTTGCTGCTGTGTTTTCGCCGGGATGTATTCAATGACCTCCCCAACCCGGGAATAGTCGGGGATGATGCCGAATGACTCTCCCGGTTTAGCATCAGCATACACATCGGAAACCACGCCGCTGATTGTGATCACAAGAGGGCCATTAATGATGTCGTCAGATGCGTTACTGCCATCTTCCAGCACATCGACGGGAACCTGTGACGGGTATTGTGTTGAGTCGCTGACACGGGCAAACATCGCAAATCCACCGATGCCAACGTTCTTTACTGTGGACTTACCTGATTCCTGGGCTTTGGTGAAACCGTCGAGAATATTAATCATTTTCCACCCCGCCCAAAGAATCGCTGCGCCTCTTTCTGCTGCTGCTGGCTGCTATCCACCACGGCATTACCTGCAGCCACTGCATCAGGAGCTGTGACGTACACATTCTGCCCGAAACTAAATGAATTGCTTGAAGACCCGCCACCTGTAGAATATGCCAAATTACCGTTTAATCCCGGGTTGCCGTACGGGATGCCATTATTCCCGCCGTAACCACCTGCACCCCCAGCACCTTGCTTTTCGTCATCACCAAACCCGAAAAAAGACTTAGTGGCAGTCCAGGCATTTGACGCTGCGTTGCTGATGGTGTTGGCGATGTAATCACCAAGCCCAGCAAATAAAGCTTTCACCCAATCAATGAAAGTGGTGAATGGCTTCTTCCATAACTCGACGGTGTTGGTGAATATTTTTGAGACATTAGCCCACGCACCTGCGAAGTCTTCGGTGACCAGCTTCCAGAGGCCAGAAAACAATAGCTTCACCCACTCAACAAATGCTGTGAATGGTTTTTTCCACAAATCAATGGTGTTGGTGAATACCCCAGAGGCATCCTCCCACGCGCCTGTAAAGTCCCCAGTCACCAGTTTCCATAGCGAGGAAAACATCCGTTTTACGTTTTCTACAGCAGTGGTAAAAATGCTTACGATAAATTCCCCAGCGTCGCCGAACACGTATTTAATCGCGTCACCAGTGACGCCGAACGCGCCCTTTATGAACGACATCAGCGAATCAATGATGTTCTGAGCGTCATTAATCGCATCCTGAAAATCACCAGTAAACGCACCAGTAACCAGGTGCCAAGCTAATTTAAACGTGGAGATGATCGCATCAGCCAGGGGTTTAAAGCTATCTTTGGCATAATTGATGAAGTCAGCCACGGCGGCCTTTGCGGCCTTTAATGCCGGGACAATATCGATACCCCAGTTATCTCTGAAGAAGTCTGCAATGACGCTCTGTCCGCCCTGCATTGCTGTGATCAGGTCATCAACAGCAATAACAACACCTGCAATCGCTAAAGTAATGAGCAATACTGGAGATAAAAGCACACCCATCACTGCCGCCAGTCCACCGGTAACTAACCACCATGCGGCAAATGCTACGGTGATGGCTTTTACTATTGGCAGTAATCGATGAATCATTCCAACTACAGAGAAGATTATGTCGCCCAATCTTGAAAGTCCGTTCTGAATTAAATCCTTGTTGGCTACCAGCGCGCTTACAAAGTTATCAGCAAGGTCTTTCAGCACCGGCACAAATCCGATCGCAACCTGGAACCTGATACTGTCAAACCCTCTCCCGAGTGTGGTCAGCGAGTCGTTGTAGGCAGCGAACTGATCCGCCTGGTCTTGCGTCACAATACCCAGTGCCGCAGCCTTTTCCTGCAACCCCTCAATTTCATCGCCGGTCAGTGATAGCAGCTGTACCATGGAGCGATCGATGCCCATCTTATCGAGCACTGAGAATTTCTCAGCCTGACTCATCCCATGAAGCTTGTCTGCCAGTTCGCGGAATATCACGTCAGAACTCTTAACCTGTCCGTTCAGGTCTTTGAACTGAAGACCGAGCCTGGCCGCTACATCCTTCGCCTCCCCCTGCCCGGTAGCAATGAATTCACCTACGCGCTTGGTCATCTCACCGAGAGAGGCCTGCAGAGCATCAACGCTGGAGCCATTCACGGAAGCGGCATAGCCGAGGCTTTGAATGGTTTCAACGGCAATGCCAGTTTCACGCCCAAACTGCACAATTGGGTCTATCGAGTCGCTGATGTTGGTAACCCATGCAGCAATCCCGCCCGCTGATGCTGCGATAGCGGCCCCCATTCCAGCCAGAAGTCCAATGGATGTTTTCAGGTTGGCATTGAAGTTTTCCTGCGGTGCAAGGTTGCCGATGAACCCGAATTTAGTGATGAGCTCATTAACGATCGCCATTGCGGGATTTCTCCATTTCATAATGCTGAATATCAGCACTGATGTTCTCGAACTCCAGCATGTCCAGCAGTTCGGGTGTATCCAGTTTGATGAGCTCTGAGTACGAGCCGTACCCGGCCTTTGAGAGCGCCAGGTACATACTCATGTCATCGCTTACGTTCGAGGATTTAACGTAAATTTCTGAACATCTGGAGCTTCTGAACGTGAGTTCATATTGCTCCCGCCCATAAAAGGCAGGCTGATAACCTGCAGTGCCGTTGTGATCAGGATGATGTAGTCTGCGGGGTGCGATTCGAAATGGTCAGGCTGCTTGGAGAGCTGGACGCCATCAAACAGCACGTAATCAAACATCACCCGCTCAATCTCTTCGAAGCGTTCAGTATCGAGGAACTCCAGAGACTGCCGGCCAAGCTCACTGGCAATGCCGGTAAAGAAGGCGAATACTTTGCGGCGCTTCTTGTGTGTCATCGCTGAGAACTCGTACCGGTTGCCGTTAATCTCTGCATAGCCGTCATCGTAAACGGCCCGGATCATGTCCAGCGCTTCTTTCTGCTTATCTTTTGACATGGCTTATACCTTGCGCACAGCGTTACGGAACTCGATGGTGTATTCCATGAGTGCGTTAGTGTCCTGGTTGTTTTTGGTCTGCGTTGGCTGGGTCGTGATAGAGCCGACCTGCAGGTCGTAGGTCTCTTTCAGCGCTGCGCCATCACGCACAAATGATTCCTTAACCGAACCATTGAAGATGACAGGGATGGCCGCGTTACGCTGCTGATTAAGCCAGATGTCGTCGTTTGAAAACTTCTGCACACGCATCACCATGACATGCACTCCGGCATCCAGCCGACGAGCGACGGTAACGCCGTTCTGTGCGCTGTTTGCCCGACTGGTCAGGGCGTTGGATGGCGTCAGCGTGATGTAATCACCCGCTGCGATATCTGTGATGATCCGCCCGTTCAGTACGATAGTGGCGGTATCTGCGCTAATAACAATCTGTGACATTTACCGGCCCCTATTTATTGAAGTTGATGATGATGTCGGCGCTGTGGATAGCTCCGGCATTCTTCACGGCCACCTGAATAACAGGCGATTTGCGCTCCTGTCGGTCAGCGGTTGACTGATCAGCCAGATCGCCAGCCAGCACATAGAAGCCCTCCTGCTCGATGTTGCGCAGGAACATTTCACGGTCACCGAAGAAATCAGGCAGCGTCCAGGTGCCGGGGCTGAATACTCCAGCACGCACAAACCCTCGGGTGGTTTTTTCCACACAGTCTTCCAACTGGTCTACGCCGTAATAGGTCTGCGGCACTTTGGTTGGCGTGGTTTTAAGGAGGTTGAAGGAGTCTGTCTGTACCGCGTCAACGTAGGCCATCAGGTTGTAGACGTTGTCCACAAAGTCATTTGAGCCACTGGACAGGACGCACGGCACGTCTTTAATCGTGGTGTAGATGTCCAGGCCGATGCGCTTGGCCTTGTCGATTTCGGTCTGCGAGTATTCCTCAGCAGGAACGCTCAGCGTTTTCAGGTGCATGGTAATGGCTGTCCGTTCACCGTTAAAATTGACGGTGTGGGTGCGGGCCATATAGCTTACCCCCATCTTGCGGTTATTTGACTTGCTGAACAGCATGCGGAAATTGGTCTGGCTGGCGAGCGTTACAGCCCACGCAGGGTTAGCCGGGTTAACTTCCAGTGCGTCACTGCCAGTAAATGTCTCATACACAATGACGGCGTTGGCTTTCGCCCAGCCCGCAATGAGTGGCACCTGTGCATCAAGGATCTTATCGATGAAGCTGACGCCCTTGATATTAACAACCGCTTTTAGAGCGCTCAGTGCCTCCAGTTGTGTTTCAGGATCAGCCTGAACCTCAGCCTTACCCTTAACTTCCACGGCACCTGAGCCAGATGCAATGCCAATAAGCCCGGTGATATACGTGCCGCCAGCTGCTGATCGTGTGGGCTCACCTACAGTTGACGTGTCACCTGTGGTTTTGCTGGTGATGACAATTCGGTAGCCATCAAACTCGACTGACGCAACCTGCGGGGTAATTTTGGCCTGAATCTGCTGAACCACATCTTCCATGGTTGCTGCGGTTGTTCCATCAATGCCGGTGATTTCATGGTTTACGCCGTCTACCTTGATAGCGAACGACCAGTCGGCATGCTGTCGCAGGGCCGGCAGTACTGAGGCTTGTGAAATCTCAGAGCCACGCAAATAACCTGCTGTAGCCGGGAGGGTGTCGCCAGCTGCATTCCAGTATCCGATAATCAGCGTGCCGCCAGCAGCAACCGGGTTAGGGCTCGTGCTGAAAAATTCGTTAGCAAAAGCGGCCGTATCAGATGACGCGCCCCAGTCCTGCTCAACGGCAGACGGTGACTTGTATGAACGCCAGCGCTCTGCTGTGCTCAGTACGCCGGACTGGCTGGTCATGATTGCGCACACGTTGATGTTATCCCGCGCAGCTGCCCGCCCTTCTTCCAGAAGCGTCACATTGATGACATTGTTAATTGATGCCGACATTTATTAGTCCTCTAAAAATTGAAATTGCGGCGTGTCGATACGCAGCGTCTGCACGTCATGCGCCGGAGCGTACTGAACGTTGAAACTGAGGTGAACGCGGTTGCCGTGTGTCTGGCCAAGTAACTGCCCCACATCGGTGATATTCGATACGGCCATGATGGTCAGTGCGTTTTTGCGCCTGAGCTCATTGGCTCTCTGGCTCTCGCTGAGCATCATGAATGCCTCGGCGTTGGTGTAGGCACTGGCGCCGTAGAATTCCAGCACCACAGCGTGACTGACGGATGCCGTGTAGGTAGTCACCTCGGTTATGCCATTGAAGCGATGCCCGCGGGCCAGCACCGTCTGCGGGAGTGAGCCATTGACGACGATGTAGCTCGTCTCGAAATCGCTGGCTATGACGTTTTGGCGATCGAACTTGATTAACTGCTCGTCATAGGCCAGCAGGTCGCGCACAAAGCGCGCCACGGCTATCAGGTGGGGTTGTCTCATGGCGTTGGCACCAGTAACGGGAGTTTGGTTTCCTCCGCGATGACTGCGCAGAAGGCGTAATCCATATAGTCGGCCGGTGACACGACTTTGTAGTCACGCCCTCCCTTCTCAATGAACTGGCCCACTTCGATTTTTAGCCGCGCATGCACGAGGAGATACTCTTTCGACCAGTCCAGGCTATCGAGCGTCAGGTTCTCTTTGTTGGCGCTCTGAACCACCGCAAGAATGTCAGCACTGGTCACTGTCACGACTGGCACGAAATCGACTGTCACCTCTGAGCGGGTTTTTAGTTTGACGGGAATTTCCCAGCCAATCAGCGCATCGGTCATGTCAAGGTCAGATAAATCACTCACTTCGAACCTCCCATGTGATAGCGCCGCGTAACTCGCCGGTGTCAATCAGTATCCCCGATGAACCTTTAGCCTCTTTTGTCTCTTCCTTGATGTCAGGCCATGTGCCATAACCGCCAGTTTCGAAGGCCTTAACGCTGATATTTCTTGCGACTATACCGATCAGATTCAATGCGGTATCAGCATCCTTCTCCCCAGCCCCAACAGCTGCAACTTGCGCCTGGATGGCCCGGTTTATTTCGGACTTTTTAAGCGTGAATGGAGCCCGCAAGAAAGAACGCTCGTCGAGGTTATCCGTGCCAAACTCATGAGCTGCACCCACTTCAATGACAGAAACTCCGCCAGCATATTTTTTGTCTGCCACTTTCGATGCGGGGAGACCAACGGCGACATGCTTCTTTTTCATCGCCTGAAGGTTTCTCAGATATTCGGTAGCGGCTTTCAGGGCTTCTTCAGGTGTCATGTGGTAAACCTCACCGAATTGCCAGCACGTGGACGCCAACCAGCTTGCGTAGGCGGATGTATTCCTGACCGTAGCCGCTAGATGCGTAGCCATCGTGATTTGCACCAAAACCGGCATCAGGTGACGAGTAGCTGACAGAAACGCCCGCCACGGACCTGCTGGCGATCGTCTTCATCGGGTTACCGTTGGAATTGCCGGAGACTGTCAGCGCGCCAGATACAAAGAGCAGATGAGCCGCTAATGCAGCCTGACCCTGTTCATACAGGCGGCCCCACACTTTGCGGCTCATCTGGTTTGCTGCATCTTCAAGAGCGCCGCTGATGCGGGCTGGTGCGGTGCTGGAGAATTCGGGGTAACGGTCAGTGAATTCCATGCTACCCCCTTCTGTTACTGCGGTGAGGACTTGTAATCCACGTACACAGCTGACTGCGGCTGCTTCCACATGGCGCCGCCGAACGCTGAGCGATAACCGCACTCATACGTCAGCAGGTCACGGGCGCGAACCGGCAGCAGTTCCGGCATGTGGACTTCCATCTCAAGGTAATCCGCCTCATAGGTGTAAATCACCATGCGCGTCTTGCCTGTTTTGATGCCCACTGCATAGTTACTTGGCACCTTCACGAACGTGATGCTGAATGCCTCGTTACCTGACGCTTTACGCAGCGCCGCCATGATGCGATCCATAGCCGCAACCGGCAGCAGGTCGGTGCCAACAATCGCCGAGTTAGGATCGAACTTCTGCATTGCCAGCATGAAATCACTGGCGTCCATCGCGATGTGCGTTGGCTGGATGCGGTAGCCCGATTTCTTCCATGCAACGTTGTAGGCGTTAAGCACCAGCGCAACGAACTCAGCAGAGGTCATATCCGCAATGGTTTTGTTGCCCGCGTCAGTGATTAGCTGCACGGCGGTGCTGGTTAGCAGGCCTTCCTGACCTTTCACACCCTGATGGCCGACGTAACCGGCATACTGAATAGTTGCCAGCGCGTTAGCGTACAGGTCATCCTGCTTTTTGGTCTGCAGGCTGATGTTCAGGCGGGCGATCTTCTCCAGCTCCTGCTGCGTCCAGGTGGCTGCTTTAGCCCACTGGCCCACAGGGGCCTTCATCCACTCGATATCGCTATCGATGGTTTTCAGGCTGTTGGTTTTATTGCCAATGATGCCGTCTTTTACTGAGCCGACAACCTTAGAGACGCCGAAATCAACGTATTCGAGGGCAAAATCCAGACCCTCTTTGATCGGCAGCGCTTCACCGATGTTAATTTCAGGCAGCTCGCGCTCCTGCAGAGTGGTATCGCGCTCGGTCAGCGCTTCCTGCAGTACGTTTTCAAAATCTGCGGTTTCCATTGCCATTTCTTATTCTCCCGCCGCTGCCGGCGCTGGCTGCTGTACATAACCCAGGGTGATCGCCACGCAGTTGTTGCCTGCGCTCACATCTTCAACCCAGTAACCCAAATCGATGTTGCCGGTTGCCTCGCTGGTAACCTTGCCAGCGTCCGCACCGGTCGCAACGATGTACGCCGTATCGCCGCGCACGAAGTCCACGCCGTCAACCGTCAGCGCGCCAACGCAGTCACCGTGTGAGAAGTGGCCGATGTTGGCGGTCTTGTTCGCAGGGGCTGCGTCGCCGTAAATATCGCGGACCACGATGCCGTGAATGCGCGTATCAGCTGCCAGAGGCATGACGCCGCCTGCCGGGTTAACCGCAACAAACGTGCCGTATGCCAGCGGCGTATCAGTCAGGTTCTCTTCGCCCCACACCTTGTCGTTAGAGCTGGACGCGCGCTTGATGGAGCCTGGTTGGATGGTGCCGTCTGCACCGTCCCAGTCCGTGTATCCGAATGCCATGATTATTTACCTCCGAGGCGCTGGGTGGCCGTTTTAGTTGGAGCGGGCTTATTGTCGTTAAACAGGTGAGATCCGATGTTGCTGCGTGATTTGGCCGTAGCCTGAATCGCTGCATACGCCGCCCGGACTTCGCTGTCGGTCATTGCTTTAACCTGCGCATCGTTGAATGCACGGGTGCTGACCAGCACGGCAGAGCGAACGGCGCGGGCTGATTTGGCGTCGTTGAAATTAACTTTCGGGAACCGGGCTTTGGCGTCGGTCAGGGTTGCCTCGGTTTCACTGTCTGCCTGCAGGGCTGCCAGCTTATCTTCCAGCTCCTTCACCTTGTCTTTCAGGTCAGCATTCTCGGTTTCGAGCGCGCTGATTTTCGCGTCTTTGTCATCGCTGCCGGCGGTGTCCGGATCTGCATCAACAGGAGACGTAACGGTCATGCCTTCGAGTTGTGCCTTCAGTTCGGCCAGTTGTGACAGAACCTGCTGAGCCTGAGCATTTGCCTCATCGGTTCCCTGAGCGTTTAAATCTTCGAGGGCTTTTTCCAGCGCGGAAATCATCCCCACAATCTCATCGGGCGTCAGGCTGGCGCCGTCTGCGTCTTTGAGCTTTTTACCCTTCAGGAAACTGAGGGCGTCGGTTAGTGTTTTGAACATCGGCTTACCTTTTTTGTCGTTTAACTTACACTGAGGCCCGTAACGCCCCTCTGACACGCCCGCGACGTGATTGCCGCGAATGTTGATGTGGTAAAGCTGCCCGCCCCGGTCAATCAGCTCTGCGGGCTCATAGCCAACCGAAACTTCCCGGATGCCTGTCTTCTCCAGTGCCTCAATCGCCGCTGAGTCAGTCAGGAAAACGTCGCACTCCACCTCATCACCATTGATGCGGGTGTTAGCGATGTGTCCTGAAGCTTTCTCTTTGTGGTCGTTCGCGTTCACTGCGCCATCGTCTGGGTGCGTCAGCGTGAACGGTAGGCCGTTGAATGAGGCGAGGGTTTCTGGTTTGGAGAGCTCATCGAGCGTGCGGGTTACTGTGATCTTCTTGTTGGCATCGCTGCCGGTTAACCCCAGCTCATGCCCGTAATATTCAATCGGACCGGCGCGGGTTATCGTCGCAGTGGTAATTACGTACCCCTGCGGTGTTCGTTTCCATGTCATGGCTTATTCCCACGCTACGTAAGGGAGAGAAAGGCACCGGCACTGGTAATCCTCGCCGGGGTTGCCCTCATACGCACCGATGCTGCTGCGCTTCTTCCATGTCTTGCCGCCGTCATCGGAATAGACGGTCGGATCGGAGTATTTGCAGAGTTTGCCGTTCAGGGCGAAGTGACTGTCACGCTCGCGTTCATCTCCTGTGCCGCTCCACTCGTACACGTCCAGCCCCAGCGCCTGACTGCGCGCTTCTGTCAGCTGTGAGTTGAGCTTTGCAGCCTGGTCGCGGGCAATGAAGCGGGCGCGGCTCAGAGAGACGTTTCCGCGCTCCTGAATGATGCCTATCAGGTTCTCGCTCCGGCCACCTTCGAGCAGGTTGCCAAACACCTTCTCCCCGATGTCGTTGATGAAGTCCGTCTGGATCGACGTAATCAGCTCAACGTTTTCTCGGACTGCATCCTCCATTCTCTCCCTGACAGCGCCGTCACCCAGCATGCCGGTGAGGTCGATACCAAATGCTTCTTTGTAGGTGCGCTGCGTCTGCTCTTTGTTCTGAAGGTTGGCCCTCCGAACAAGCCCTGAGGCTATGCGGCTGGCTATCTCGCCGATTGAAATGCTGGCGAGCCGCTGCATGATACGGGCGAGTCTGGCGGTGATTGAAAGCGGGTTTTCGTCTGGTGCGTCAGTAAGCGTTGGCCTTTCCAGTTCCTCCGTGACGATCTGAGTCATGCTGCTGATGAACTCTGATAGCCGGTCCCGATACCACACCTCAGCGCGCTTGCTGGGTGTGGGTGGCCGCATCTTACGCCGCCGCGGCTTCCGGCGGCCCTGCTTGCGCTCCAGGAGTTGTTGTAATTCCATAGTTACCCCATGAGCCGGAATCTGCACCACCGCTGACGATGCCCTGAATTTCTTCCTCGGTTACCGTCTTCAGGACGCCACGGGCAATCATCTCCCGAAGAGCAATCTCCTCGGTCAGAATCTCGCCGGTAACAAGCGTGTTGAAGCCAGTCGCATACTGGCTGAAGCGCGTTGCCTCTTCCGTTTCGTTGATGCTGTCGATTGACGGATATTCGTAGGTTATGAGTTCAGTAACAGCCAGCCGATCGAGGAGGAACCTGTCAGCGAAATCCTGCATCGGCCGCAGGCGTGTTTCCTGCATGCCGTTGATGGTTTCGTAATAGGCTTTGTTATCCTCTTCCCCGCTGCTGAACCCGCTGGCAGACTGCCCGAACAGCACCGTGATAGGCCTGTCGAGCGCGCCAGCCAGTACGGTTGCCATCTTGGTGATGACGTCAGACAGCCCGGCAAACTGAGCGTTCTTCTGCTCATAGCGCCCCTGCGCCTCTGGTGTGCCTGCGTCAATCAGCAGGAGGCCGGTAGATGATTTCGTTTCCTTCATCACCCGCGCATAGTCCCGCACCTGCTGCTCCTGACCGGCGGCGATCTGGTTGTTCATGCCAGGCACAAACAGCACGTCAACATTAGCTTCCTGAATGGTGTCACCCGTGCTCAGGATGGCTGTGTCGAATGTCTTGATGTGCTCATAGGGCGCCTGCAGGTCAGATGTGCCGAATTTTGCGCGGTCTTTGATGCTGTGCCGGCCAAGCTTTGTCCGGTGGCACCGGGTATGGTGAAAGCGCAGCTGTTTGTTGCCGATGTCTATCTGGTAGGTCAGCGGCTCACCAAAGTAAGGTGAGCTGACATCAGTGATGACGTTGCTGTCCGGCGTGTACTCCCCTTTGCGGAACACCAGAAACTTGATGATGTCCTCTGATTGCAGATTGACCTCACTGGCGATCAGCTCGTCAGAGCAATCGGTGACAGCCACAATGAGCGAGTCGCCCATCAGAGACGCCCAGCTCAGCGCATCGTTGAACACCTGATCCAGCTGAAGCTCTGCCTCAATATCTTCGATGCGTTGCACAAGAGTGCTATCCACGTCGCCTGAAAAGGTGCGCGGCAGCTTCAGCATGTCGGCGGCCGTCTTATCGATGTACTTCTTCACTACCCACGACTTTTTGTACATCGCGAGCAGCTCTTTATCCGGCACATCGGGCTTAGTGCTGCTGTAGCGCACGGCGCCGATTTTCTCCCCGAGGGATGTCATTAAGCTGACCAGGCCATCACTAAGACGACCAACAATTTTTTTCTTCGTCATTACATGATGTCCCATACCGTAGAACGGCCTTTGATGTGCCCGTCGAGGCTATAGCGGATCGCATCCCAGCAGTGCTCATATCCGTCGGCCAGTTTCGGCAGCACCTCGCCGGTGATTCGGTCGGTTTTGTATGACCACATGCGGGCTTCCCGCGCTACGTTCTTACAGCGAGGGTGAATGATGATTTCATCGAAGCCACGCAGGTGAGCTATGCCATCTTCAACGCTTCCCTGCCATTTCTTTGCGGCTGAGATATCGAATCCTTTACGCCGCAGGTAGCTTATTGTCTCAGGGCGCGCAGAGTCAGCCTTGATGGGCCAGTCACGCGAACCGGGGACGGAGTCATACAGCGCTGGCATGTGATCGAGTTCCGTCTGAAGTCCGTACGCTTCATATTCGATGTACAGCCGGTTATGGAGAATGAAGGAGCGGATCAGCGTGTTGGGGTCTTTCGCAAAGCCAAAGTCGCCACCAAAGAAAAGCCGCTCTGCTTCTTTCCACAACGTATCCGAGAACTCAGCAATGCGGTATTTACCGGCCAGCACCTGCTTATCAGAGTTTTCGAGATAGGCGCCATCCCACACCCAGGCATACGTGGCAGGGTCGAGACGGCGCTGATCGTTAAGACGCTCACCTTCCAGCACATCGGGGAACCACGGGTTGTCGGTGTAATTCATCTCGACAGTGATGCAGTCGTCGCCAGCCTCTTTCCTGAATCGCTTATCTGTGGCGCTGCCGTCACGCTCCGGGTTCCATGTCACCCAAATTTCCGAGCCTTCTTCACGAACAGTTGGACTGAGCTTCTGCCAGGCGATTTCACTCACCGATTCAGCTTCGTCTACCCAGCAGAGCAGGATTCGGGCTTTTGATTTTATGCTATCCAGGTTATGGCGCAGGCCTGCAAATACGTAGCTCACGCTCTTATCAATCGTGCGAATGTACTTCTCGCCAATATCGAAGTGAGCCGCAAGCCACGGAACGCCGAGTATTGCCTGCTTCACTTCCTGCATGCTCGACTCTTCCAGCGAGTTCATGAACTCGCGAGCGCAAAGGATTACGCCGCTCTCCCTGTTCATCATTGCCTGATATGCCTTAATGGCTGTCATCATTGCGAACGTGCGCGTCTTGGCACTACCACGCCCACCGTGTGAGCAGCGATAGCGCTTACCGACCGCAGTGAACAGGGGTGCTAGCTTTGCGGGGATCGGGAGCTGAACGGCGTCACTCATGATTTCGGCTCAACAGGCAGCAGCTGGATAGTTGTAGGCTTGGTCGCCATGGTGCCATCAGATGATCTGTGGTCGATTTCCTGGCTGACTTTATCGCCGTACTTCTTCGGGTTCATCCGGGCTAGCGCCCACTTGCGAGTATCAATACGAAGCCGTGCTTTGCCAACCGCAGCGGCTTCCTCGGCAACGCTGTCCGCTATATCGAACATCTCTTCGAAAATGGCGTCGGCGCGGGTTTCTGTGGCTTTCGCGTATTGGTCGCGAAACTCATCATGTTGCGCAAGCCAGCGGAATACAGTCGCCTTGTTAGGCATTCCCTGTCGTTCACAAACTTTGCGCAGGCTTTCCCCATCGGCAAGCAGTGAACAGATGTCAGCAGCCACCTCTGGTAGATAGTCAGAAGGGCGGCCAGTTTTAGATTTGGTCGCCATATGCATAAATTCCTCTAAATATTTAACGAGACTTGCCGATTTTTGGATAGTGTTGGTAACGCGCGCTCCCATTACTTAGGGTGCGTTATTTTGTGTTTTTAATTTTCCATAGAGGTAGAAAATGCAGAAGGACTTCTTATTAACCTACTCGGTAGGCAATAAATACCCACTAGACGAAGACCGCGAAAAGGCAGATAAGGTCAGGAGGGATATCGCTCAGTTAACTTGCTGGAAAAAGCTCGATAAAGTTGAAACGACTTTTTCCGGAAGCATGGATATTACTGGCGCAACTGATTCTGATAAAAAATCCAGCGCCAAAAGAAATGTCCGCGATCAATTCATCCCGATATTATCCAAGCATGGCGCGAAGAGTTTAGACGTGACCATTTACTGCGCAATAATGATTGCCAGCGTGGATGGAGTTTATGAGTTTGAAGTCGAGAATTAACTTTACTCATTGAGCGTTAACGTTAAGGCGCACTCGCAAATGCGCCTTGTGATGAAAGCCGTTGTGAAAGAGGCTCTCGGTCGACGCAAATTTGCGTTGGCTGTCAAACTGCGATATCCAGCGTGAGTTGTAATTGTTCGCGCCAGTATTCGACATTCGCCTCAATAGCGGGCTTATCCCACCTCCATCGTGCCATTTCACTTGCGCCAGCACTCACCTTCGCCTTTCTCGCATCACGGATTCGGCAGGCTTGCTCAAACTTCTGCTGCTCAGTCAGCTCACCGCGAAGCAGGCTATCAATATGCAGGTCACACCACACAGCAAAGCGGGCGTCACACCAACGGGCGAATGCAACTGAAAGCTTGGGATGCAGCCAGGTACCACCGCCCCTATCCTTTCGGGCTCGGCTGGTTTTTACATACCTCGATTGTGAGGGATGTAAAATCTGCGACTCTTCGCCGCTTAGCGCCTCATCTAAAGCTCGGATGTATTCAAGAGTTTCCGCCAGGCGCATCCAGTTATCGATGCGCTTGCCAAATCTCTCTGCTACGCCAGTAACGTTGATCCATCCTTCAGTATTGAAGCGGACGGCTTCACCTTTGTAATTCAGTGGGACAATGTTCATGCGGTAGTCCTATAGAAAGTGAGCCTGTCGCACAGAGAAACTCGCCCCAGAGAGGTCCGCACCTATACGGGTTTCTCTCAGGCTCGCTTTCTGTAGGCTCTGGGTTGTTGTTTGCGCGTGCGAGGCGCATAAAAAAGCCCCGCACAATGGCGAGGCTGATGTTGCCTTGTTAGCTGGAGTGAATCTTCTTGGGGTTTGTCACTTTCTGAGGCTGCTCTTCACTTCGGCGGTTTAGGTTGAGTAGCCCTTCATTGGGTCACCGTTCCGCAGTTAGCTTTCCACGTCTTGTTGTGCGCGAGGATGGCGCGCTTGGTACGATCATCCATCGTCATGATGTCGGCTTCGGTCACCAGAATTGGCTTAACCCAGGCGCAGGCGGTATCAACTACCTCAACCCTTGTTGATCCATTCTCTGCGCAGCTCGTCATCAACATCAACATCAGACATGCGGGTAACAGTGTTTTGAACATCGGATGCCTCTTTGGCGGTTTCGGTCTGGCGGGTAGCAACTGCCTGCTGGGACTCAATAGCGGCTTTGGTTTCTCGCTCAGTAGCAGAGGCTTCTGCTTTAGCCTTGCCTTTGGAGTGACCAATACCGAAGGCCGTCATAATGGCAGCTGCAATGACACCGATAATGCCGAGGATGTATTCAATGCTCATGGCTTAGCTCCCGGGTCAATTCCTGCATCCAGCTTTTGCTCGCTCAGGTCTTTGTCAGATGCGATTTTCTTCGCACCGATGTATCCGGCTGTTGAGAAGCCGAAATAAGCGATAAAGATTGCTTCGCTTAACTCGCCTTTGTAAGCCTGCCAGATGAGGATGCCGCTACACACCAGAAAGCCCAGAATGGCCTGTGTACGGCTTAGCGAGATGTTGCCACTTGAACCGCGCAGCATGCTTAAGGCGTCCATCAGATTTCCACTCTCTCAAACCAGCCGTATGCGAACGTCTCGTTAGCCACTCTGGATTCTGCCAGCTCAATGTATCGCGCGCCCTGCAGGCTGTTCAGCGCCTTTAGCATCACCTTTTCACCATCCCGGCTGCGGGCCGAAAGGAATGATCGCAGTGCAGTGATAGTGCGCGGGCCAATCTGACCGTCTGCCATGATGTCGGCGTAAAGCTTGCCCTGATTGTTGAATACGTTCAGGGAACGCTGGAGAAACTTTGCGGCCACCGATGGCCCCATATTTACTCCGGTGTCGGTTAGCTCTACAGCAATCGCATTATTGACCTGAGATACCTGGTCGAATCGCGGTCCGACCCAGTAATCTGATTCAAGAATATTCAGAGCCTGAGATCTGGTGAGGCCTTTCATGTCACCGGTGTAACCGTGCGCCCTGGCGACAGCCTGAGTGATACCCCAGTTGGTTGGGCCGCCTTTGTCTGCGGGGTTATTAACGTAACCACCTTCTTTTCCGAGGATGGCGCTAAAGATTTCGTCTTTCGTCATTTGCCCTCATCCTCTTTCACAACCTGCTTTAACTCCTGCTGAGTCGGGAGCTGGTCTACCTGCTTTTTGATTTCGTTAACAACCCGGTCGCGGGCATCTGATTTAGCCAGATATTCACCACGAAAATAGAAGTAGCCCGACACGACGCCGCATGCGTAGATGCCAAACGTAGTCGCCAGGATGACGACGAGCATTTGCCAGGTTATTACGGGGTCGCCATTTTTATCTCTAATCATCGCGATACCCTCAATTCGTTACGCATCTCAGCTATCTGAGCTACGAGATTCATGTTTGATGTGGTCAGCTCCCTGACCTGAGCTTTCAGACTTTCGTTCTGCTCCTCCAGGTGCTTCTGAGAGCTTTCGATTATCTGCAGGCGGGCCTGAGTGTCAGCGATCGTCTTCCAGTACTGTCGGATGGTTTCATCCTTCGCGGCATTGTCTGCCCTGAGCTCAGAATTAGTCCTCTCCAGCCGCTCGATATACTTTTCCTGCTTATCGAGCATGTCGATTTGCTGGTTATCGTTAGCGTTCTTTGCCCTGTTGCTTATCCAGTACCGGCTGAAAGCCAGCCAGCCATTAATGCCTACTGACAGAGCGCCGCCCAGCCCGAGGAGTATCTCTTTTGAGAAGTATTCTGCTGCCATAGCCGTCTCCGGCAACCCGGTAAGACCGGCCTATTGCTGTTAGAAGAAAAGATCGCCCGCTGCCACACAGGAAAGGGTGAGAGTCGAAGTTGATTGGGAGGGGCGATAAACGAGAAAGGCCAGCTCTTTGGCTGACCTTTGAAATAGTTTAGTGGTGTTACTTATCCGCTAGAGGGTATGAGGTGAATCTTATCCCCTGTAGCGGGTAGAAATAAAAAAGCCCCGCCGACTGGTGAGGCCGCGAGGCTCTTTGGCATCCACATTATCAGTGATGGAACTGACTGGATTAAGTTAACGCGTCAAACAACAGCGCGCAACTTCAACTGTTAGGAATCATATCCCTGGATTCCGGAAAAGTAAATAGCTCACGATAAAATAATGAGCTATTTCCGATTGCGCTATCGAGTCACATGATTAAGGGCAGCGTTAGCCCATGATTCTTCAATCTCCAGCTTACCTATAAGTTGCTCGTAGAATGCTTTCCCGCTTTTCTCCCACGTAGCCAGGCTAACAGCATCGGTCAGGCAAGCAATAGCTCGGTAAGCATCAGTTGATGGGGTCCTCTCAAAGCCTCGTCCTCCGCACTGCTTGCAATCCCCCATAACCGGAACACCCTGCTGTTGAGTTTCTTTACGCAGAACTGCCCTTCCGCGTCCGCTACAGTCACGGCATGATGACGAGACTACCCCCTTCCCTCTGCAGGTTTTGCAGATGACGCGAACAACCTCTTTCACGCTTCGGGATGATCCGCCTGATAGCGGTGATTTCATGGTGAACACATCCGCCTCAATAAACCCTTTCGCCTGACAGCATTCGCAAGGCTTGACGCTGGCAGCGCTGCGGAAATAATCCATGTAGGCATAAGTTGCGAGCGTTTGCATAACGGCTGGCTTAATATCTGTGTCTAACTTGCGCAAGGCGGCAACCTTATCGCAGGTACTCAAAGCATATTCAGTTAATAACGATACGGCGCGTCGGGCGTCGTTATCGCTTACTCCAACCTTACCCATGAACGCACTGTAACCCAGTGGAGCGCGACTCTGTGTCATCCCCATAGCTGCCATATAGTCAGTGCCAGATAAAGCATCTGAGGCTGTTGCAGGCGGCATACCGGCAAAGCTCGCTGTCTTCGCAAAATGATATTTGACTGTTGCTTCAAGCCCCATGTTTAACTCCCATCATTTTCGCCATGTTGTGAATGATCCGGTAATCAACTGCAAAGCCGCCGCGCCTTTTGTAGATGCGGAGTTTCTGCCACTTTTCTCTGAGGTATTCGGTCATGCTGCATACTCCATCTGACGTTTACGCAATTTCTCGTAATGTCGTGCCCGGCGCGTGAATATGGATTTCACTCGCTTCAGGTACTCGATATCGAATTTGCGAACGGTGTTGTCATGCTCGATTCGCTCGACCCTGTGCAGGCCAAACTTCTCGATGAGGTTTATTCGGTAGGGGATCAGGTTTCCTGACAGGTCACGATTGCAGTGAACGCAGCCAGCATTGTTGTTGAACACATTGAAGCGGAGCCATGGTGCCGCGCCTCGCGATCGGTAGTGACTGGCGTCTACTGCCCCGCCCCGCACTCCGTAGTTGAGTGGTTTGCCGCAGGCTATGCATGGGTCGCCATAGTCGCGCCAGAAGATGAACTTATTAACCGCTGCCTGAGCCTCTCTGTTCCACTCCGATTTACCCTTTAGCCTTTCCCTTCGTTGCCGCAAATCATCGCGCTGTAGGCGTTCCTGCTTGCGTTGCTCACGCGCAGCATTACGCTCATCAACCTGTCGGTTGAATTCCAGGGCACATCTGTAGTTGTGGCAGACTTTCTGGAGAGAACTTCGGGGGATGTATTCGGTAGTGCAGATGGGGCATTTCTTCGGCTTAGGCTTGATGCCTTTAGCCATGCGTCAACTCCTTCTGTTGCTCGTCTTCGTGTTGGAAGTCGTCACCGTCGATTGGCATGAGTTTTTTGCTAAAAATCAGGCCGGTTAAATCACTGGGTCTACCATTCGGCAAAATCATTTCCTTATCGACTTTAACTTTCCATGCTGGGCCAACCTCTCCCGTGTATCGGCTATTCAAAATGCCCCAGTACTCAACCAGCTCTACAACCCTGCCAATGTTTTTCGGTACTGGCGACGATATGACAATTGCCAGCCCGCCTGCCTTTAAATCAGCCATTATCTTCCCCTCCGCACATGTTGAAGTTTGCGTCTTTCATCCAGCCTGCAGCGCAGGTATCGCATGCATAGGTTTCCTGCGGCGAAAGGAGCTGAGGACAGCCAACGCAAACAGAAGCACACTGCTCGCCATCGCCAGTAGGCGGACTTGATTGGCTGGTCCCGTTCGTGTTCTTCATAGCGGTAATCTACCTCGCAATTTTCGCAGTTAGCCCCGTAGTGATACTTGTCTTCTGAAGTGAGTGTTATGTGACAGCGGCAGCAGCGTTCACGCATGGGGTTGCTCCTCATCCAGCCAGAGAAGAAACAGGAGGCAGCAGATTGCGTGTGCTAGGTGTGGCAGTCCGCTTTCGCTATCGTCTTTCTCTCCACTCCACCACGCGGTGACGTGACGGATAGTCGCATCGAAATATCTCGTCCTGGTATCAGGAACAGTCTTCCAGTTGTCCGGCGCGTATTTCTTAGCTCCGAATTCCAGCACGTCGATAACCGACCTGATCGCACTCATAGGCACCAGACTGAACCGCCACTTACCGGCGTCATACTTTGTTGTCATGCTCAGCTCCACATTGGGTTTTTAAACTGCCTGCTCGGTATTGGCTCGTTCCGGAACGTCGGCAGCAGCGCGCTGACCAGCCACAGACGTGGGTCGGTTGCGAGTGTCTTCTGAGTTTTGATGTTGCGAGAGGCGTAGCGGGAAAGGAGTTCGGCGGCGGTGTCGGTGTCTACAGGGTCATGCACGAACCATGTCATTCGCATGAGCACCTCTGACGGTTGATAACAGACTGTCCAGCATCGCCATGTTGTAGCTGATGCCAAATCCAATGCTGAATGCGCCCATCCGATACTGGTAGTCATGGTCCGAAATGCCTAACCGCTGACGCTT